>JAUWJD010000031.1 GCA_030607875.1 Chloroflexota bacterium | reverse complement strand
TGGCACAGGATTCTCGTCAAGCTGTACCGCAGGTATCCCTGGCGGCTCCGCTTCCTGCGCGGCCTTATGTGGCGCAAGCGCCCCAAGATGAAGCCGGCCACGCGCAAAGCATTGGAGGAATTCTTCAAGCCCTATAACGAAGAACTGGCTGAGCTAGTTGGACTGAATCCAAACATCTGGCGATGAACGACGCAGCCTTGCACCTGCCCTGTCCAGGAGCCGTCACAGGGAGATGATAGACAGGTGAAACAGCGGGAAGAACTCGTCCTGCCCAACTTTATGATCGTGGCAGCCCAGAGGGGCGGTCCAGCCTGCTCCCTGGCTTGTGAGCGCAGGCCCTGCCGCATGTTGCATGGAGGCTTTTGATTGAACGATCCACAGCAGTACAGATTGCCCGATTTCCTGATTGTGGGAGCCATGGGAGCGGGAACAACCTCGCTGGCCCGTTACCTGGACGAGCATCCCGACGTCCACATCCCTAGGAAAGAGGCCCATTTCTTCGACAAGGGCAAGAACTGGAAGCGAGGTGCTAGATACTACGCCCAGGTCTTCTCCAGCTACAGCGGTGAGAAGAGGATGGGTGAGAAAACGCCCGCCTACTGCTTCCGACCGGATCACCAGCCGCCGATCCCTGAGCGGATTGCCGAGATGCTGCCCGGTGTGCAGTTGATCTGGTGCTTGCGCAACCCCGTAGATCGGGCCTATTCTCACTGGTGGCACTCCATGTGGCATGGTCGGGAACGGGTGTCCTTCGAGGCTGCTCTGCAGAGAGAGTCCTGCCGACCGACGAAGCACAGCCGTGCCTACCGGCAGCGGGGCGTGTACGTGCAGCAGATTCGCGCCTTCATGCCGCTGTTTCCGCTGGAGCGCATGCACTTTCTCGTCTCGGAGCGGCTCTTCACTGACCCCCGCCCCACCGTACGGGAGGTGTACGAATTCTTAGCTGTGGATCCGACCTTCGAGGGCCAACGGGTTGAGCTGCAGTGGAATCCTGCCAGGCGGGTGGCTTGGCCTCTGCCCTGGCACAGAATTCTCGTCAAGCTGTACCGCAGGTATCCCCGTCGGCTCATCTTCCTGCGCGGCCTTATGTGGCGCAAGCGACCCAAGATGAAGCCGGACACGCGCAGAGCATTGGAGGAATTCTTCAAGCCCTATAACCAAGAACTGGCTGAGCTAGTTGGACTGAATCCAAACATCTGGCGATGAACGATGCAGCCTTGCACTCGCCCTGTCCAGGAGCCGTCACAGGGAGATGACAGACAGGTGAAACAGCGGGAAGAACTCGTCCTGCCCAACTTTATGATCGTGGGAGCCCAGAGGGGGGGTACCACATCCCTGGCGCACTATATGCGGGAGCATCCGGAAATCTTTATCCCGCGAGGGGAGGTCCACTTCTTCGACCACGATGAGACGTGGCGCCGGGGTTCGGAGTACTACTCGACGTTGTTTTCTGGCGCCAGCGGCCAGCAGAGGATTGGTGACTACACGCCAGCCTACTCCTACCAGCTCGGCCTGCAGCCGCCGATCCCGCAGCGCATCGCCGAGATGATCCCCCACCTGCAACTCATCTGGTGCCTGCGCAACCCGGTGAGCCGGGCCCACTCCCACTACTGGTTTGACCTCATGCGCGGACGTGAGAGCAGGTCGTTCGAGGACGCTGTGCAGAGCGAGCTGCGCTCTTCAGGCGGGCCCGGACATGGCTATCTCCGCCACGGGCTGTACGTGAACCAGATTCGCGCCTTCCTACAGGTGTTCCCCATTCATGACATGCAGTTCGTCCTGTCGGAGCGGTTGTTCAGCGACCCGCAGGGCACTCTGCGTGCGGTTTTCCGCTTTCTTGCAGTGAATCCTGCCTTCGAAGGTCGGCGAGTCGGCAGAGTCATGAATGCTGCCCTTCCAGTCATCAGACCGGGAATGGTGCAGCGCTTGATCTGGCGGGCACTCAGATCGCGTCGACACTGGCGAGCAAAGTTGCTCAAGCTGCTGGGCAAACCGCGGCCGGAAATGCACCCACAAACGCGCCACTCATTGCAGGAGTTCTACAGGCCGCATAACGAGGAGCTGGCCACACTGGTTGGGCTGGATCTATCGCTCTGGCAAGAGAGATGAACCATCCACCCGCTGTCGCCCGCGGTTGATAGGGGAACGGTGCTCGCGGTGCTGGCTTCATGTGCCTGGCGAACCGCCTGTGGCCGCAGCATCCCGCAGGCTCGGTTGGCACGGCACTGATCTTTCTAACCGGCCTCGTCCCAGACCAGGCGGCCTTGTATGGCCTCCTGGCCAAGCTGAGGGACGTCGGGCTGGCACTGCTCTCGGTTGACAGCGAAGAAGTGGAAGAGGATGAGACAGGAGAAGAGGATGCCCCTGAGCAACAGGGCAGTCCCTGCACTGGCACGGACCCCGAACCAACGGCAAACGAGGTAAGCAATCCATCTCACTGACCTCGTTGTGGGTCGGTGGGTTCATAGGGGCGAGTTTGGTCGCTCTTTTCGCCCCGTGCAGCAAACCACCGCTCGTCCGCCAGAACCACCGAAGTCTCCACTTGCCTTTCCGGGATCGACCAGTACTGGCGGAGCAGACGGTCCTTTTCCTCCCGGGACACCTGCCGAAACCCATGCCGCTCGTAGAAGCGCATCGCCCAGACCGCATCGGCCCAGGTGCCGATCAGCCTCGAGCGGGTGGTCAGCGTCAGCAGGTGCCGCAGCAAGTGGCTGCCGATGCCCTGGCGCTGGTGGTCAGTACGCACGTAGGCGTGGCGGATCAGCGTCACGTCTTGCACGTCCTGGATCCCCATCAGTCCAACCAGCTCATCCATGTCTTCATAGCCCCAGAACACCACGCCGGCAGTCATCTCATGCCGCAACTCTTCCCTGGGCATATACGGCTCTTTCCAGCGGTCCTCAGGGATGGCGCCTCGGTAGGCCTGAGCGGCGTCGTTGATCAACGCGTACATGGCCTCAAAGTCCTGTTCATCGCAGCGACGGATCATGAACGATCTCCTCCTGCCCGCCGGCTCTCCGCAGGCCAGAAAAACAGCGGCGTGCAGTCCATGCGGGCAACACCACGGCAGTATCTTACCACCTTCCGCCCATACTCTGAAACTTGCCTCATTTGACAATCCTTCAGTAGTAGTTGCACACTGCAACGTTCTGCAGTTATCGTATCGCCACAGCCTTCGTCGCAGTCACAGTTGAGCGCGGAGGCCAGTCTGACGCATTGATAGGCCGACCCCTATCCTGGGAGCAATCCCGGTGGGTGGTCGGCTTCTGTTTGTTCGACGCAGTGGGAGCTGGGGCAAACGAGGCCCCAGTCCAAAAGAGGTGTGGAAAGGAGTCGAATATGAAGCACAAGAAGGAAGCCAAAGTCGAAATGATCATCGCTAAGGTGGACGAGGCAACAGAAGCCCTGGCCGAGCTGAGGAAGAAGCTGACACCGGCCTCAACCAGCCCAGCAGGGGAAAGGCGCCTGACCTTTGAAGCGACACCGGGTATGGCTCTCGATCTGGAGGACTTGATAGGGTGGAGCGCCTGCTGAGCGAGGCCAAACTCACGCCTCGCAGCATCATGAGGAGGTGAGTGGCTTGCTCTACGGCCCTCGTTCTAGCTGAACCAGCACAATCTCTGGCCTGGCGAAGAAGCGGATGGGTGGGGTGATCGTTCCCACTCCATTGCTGATGATGACTGTTGTGAAGCCCGGGTTCACCGTGCCGGTGCGGTACTTTTGCCCGTACAGCGATGGCACGAAGGGCGCCCACAAACCGAAGAAGGTCACCTGCCCACCGTGCGTATGCCCGCTGAAGACCAGGTCCACCTTGCGCGTGGCCATCATCTCGACATAATCAGGGTTGTGGGACACGAGGATGACAAAGTCCTCCTCTGTGACATCTGCAATGGTGGGTGCGATGTCCTGGGAGCCTTCCCACAGGTCGCCCACTCCGCCAATCTTGATCCGCTGCCCATCGCGTTCAACCCACACTGCGCTGTTGTTGACCCACTCGATCCCCGCCTCGACCATACTCTTACTGGTCAACACGGCGTCTTGCCAGTGGTCGTGGTTGCCGAGCACGCCGAACGCGGCTATCGTCGCCTCCAGCTTGGCCAGCTCACTGAAGCAGGGGACGATGTACTGCGCATCCTCGAAAACATAGTCTCCGCCCAGGAGGATGATGTCAGGCTGCAGACGGTTGGTGGTGACCACGGCATTCTTCACCCTGGCCAGCGAAAAGTAGGGGCCGTGGTGGATGTCGGTGAGGAAGGCGATCCGCGCGCCGTCAAAGGCCTCCGGCACGTCGGGATCAACGATGCGCACCTCTCGCACTGTCAACCAATAGGGCTCGAGAAAAGCGTATGCCACGAGCAGGATGGAGAGCGCGAGCAAGGACAAGCAGGATTTCCTTCTCATAGTGGCAGGCATTATACCACAGGCTGCCGCTTCAGTGCACAACTGGTTTGGCGGGCAACGGCAAGCCGACAGAGCACTTGACTGAAACATGTCAATGTGATACACTTGTGGTAACAAAGGAGTGCTGCCCGGCTCTGGTCCCACTACGCGTCGTTCACCACTGCCCCTCTTTCGCCCTTCTTCATGCCAGCGCTCGGTGGCAACCCTCTCAGGGAATGGTTGTGAGACCCAATAGCTCACTGAGGAGGAACGGATGCCTGATCAAGGAAGTGCAGATTCCAAGTTGTACGCCCTGCTGATCGGCGTGGATGGCTACCTGCCCAACCAGTTGCCGGATGGCAACTACTACAAGAGCCTGGGCGGGTGCGTGCGCGACATCAGCCAGATGGAAGAGTTCCTGCAGCGCAGGCTCGGACTGCCGCAAGAACGAATCCTCAAGCTAACGGCCACCAATACCGGCAAGAAGGAACCGCCCGAGCCCAAAGACCAGTGGCCCACCCTCGAGAACATGGTGGCAGCATTCAAGAAGGTCACCGACATGGCCCGGTCCGGCGACCAGGTGTTCATCCACTACTCCGGACACGGCGGGCGCGCCTCTACGGCCTTCCCGGAGCTCAAAGGCGACGCCGGGATCGATGAGGCGCTGGTGCCGACGGACGTTGGCGAGGAGGAACCGCGCTATCTGCGCGACATCGAGCTGGCGCACCTGCTCAAGGCCATGGTGGACAAGGATCTGATCGTCACCGTGGTGCTGGATAGCTGCCATTCCGGTGGGGCCACGCGTGGCGAGGGTGGAGCGGTAGCGCGCAGCATCGACAGCATCGACACCAGGCCAGCGCCCACGGAGAGCCTGGTCGCATCGCACGACGAGTTGGCCACGACGTGGCAAGAGCTGTCCGCGGCGGGAACGCGCACCGTCAAGCCGGCCAGCGGCTGGCTGCTCGAGCCCAAAGGCTACGTCCTGCTGGCGGCCTGCCGGGCCTCTGAATCGGCTCTTGAGTACGCCTTCGATGGCAAGCACCGCAATGGGGCGCTCACCTACTGGATGCTCGACGCGCTCAAGCAGCTCGGACCTGGCCTGAGCTATAAGCTGCTGCACGACCGCGTCCTGGCCAACGTGCACAGCCAGTTCGAGCGCCAGACGCCGCAGCTCCAGGGAGAGGCCGACCGCGCGGTCTTTGGCAGCGAGCGGGTTCAGCCGCAATACGCTGTGCCTGTGGTGCGGGTTGACGAGAAGAAGGAACGGGTGCTGTTGAATGCCGGGCAGGCGCAAGGCCTGCGCAAAGGGGCGCAGTTTGCTGTGTATCCTCCAGGCGCGATAGACTATACGCAGGTGGATCAGCGCCTGGTGCTGGTGGAGATTGCCGACCTCGGCGCAGTAGATTCCTGGGCCAAGATCACGACGCAACTCCGGCCCGATCCCATCGAGCAGGGTGCGCAGGCCGTGCTGCTGGAGCCGGGGACGACCCGCCTGCAGCGGGAGGTGCGGCTGGTGCGGCGCTCCGAAGGGGAGGTGCCACCCAACATCGATCAGCATGCGGCGCTGAAAGCGGTCGTGGACGCTTTGAAGGAGAGCGCGACCGGCTGGGTACGGTTGGCTGAAGATGAGGAACCCGCTGATTTTCAGGTGGTCGTCAACGCCGACAAGGAATACGAGATCTGGGATTCGGCCGGCGAGCCGCTGTCCAACCTGCGCCCTGCGCTGCGCATCGATGACGACACGGCACCTGCTCTCGTGGTGCGGCGTCTGGTGCACCTGACCCAATACCGCAACGTGCGAGAGCTCCGCAACCACGATACCATGTCACCACTGGCGCGCAAGCTGGAGGTCGAGTTGGTCGGTGTGCAGGTGGATTACGATCCAGCAGACCCGCCCGAACCGTTGCCCTTTGACGATGAGGGCCACACGCCAACTCTCAAGGTGGACCAATGGACCTTCCTGCGCGTGCGCAACAAGATGCCGCCGGGCAGGAAAGACGATCCCTCGCGCATCCTCAACATCACCGTGCTGGACCTGCAGCCCGACTGGGGCGTCCAGCAGGTCTATCCGGCGGGTGCGGGCTCCTTTGAGCCACTGGATCCCGGCCAGGAGATCGTCCTGCCGCTGCGGGCAGGCCTGCCAGAGGACTACCAGGAAGGCACAGACGTGCTCAAGGTCTTTGCCACGCTGGGGACGACCAACTTCCGCTGGCTGGAGCTGCCAGCCCTGGACCAGCCGCCCAAGGCGAGCGCAGCCACCCGTGGCCTACCCAGCAGTCCTCTGGAAGAACTTTTGGCTGCCGTCGCAGCGGAGGAGCCAACGACGCGTCACCTGGATCCGGCTGCGTATCCGAGCAAGGAATGGGTCACGGAGCACGTGGAAGTGCGCATCGAACGTGGCGAATGACCAATCCCGTCAGTGCAGGATGAACGATGACGAAATTCCAATGACAAAGGTTCGTAGTGACGACTTTAGTCGTTGTTGCCGCGCAAGAGGCAAGTCCCCCCACTCCCTGTACTGGGACGCCCTCATCTGCCAGGGCGATCCTGGCCTGCTGTCGTTGGCCTGTGATGCATCAGACCGGTAACTGTCAGCGACCTTGTGCTGCTGGTCACAGCGACTAGGCCGGAGTCCAACAAAACTGGCTCGGGGCATGCAGCGCGCTCTGGTCCGTTTGTCCGCTTTTTTCCGTTGACAGACAGTTACCGAGGGAGCCACCATGGGCAAATACGAAGACATCGTATCACTCGAAAACTCAGCGCTCACCGCTGAAGCGGGGCGCCGCTACGAGGACGCCCTGCTGGCACACAGCCGCGCCCTGGTCCTGGCCAGGGAGCTGGAGCAGCCCAGCCTGACGGCGGTGCTCTTCAACCGCCTCGGGCAGGCGCTGGAAGCCAGGGGTGATATCCAGGAGGCGGTGATCGCCTACGAGTCCGGCCTGAAAGCCCTGGCCGAGGAGTCGCTAGATCTGGAACATCTCCTGGTTGAGATGGGCGCCGTGGGCAAAGGGTTCCAGGTGCATGACATAACAGTGCCAGACCTCTACCGCGCGACCGTTGCCGATGACCTCGATACCGCGGTGAAGAGCAGCACCCTGGCGGTGCAACTGCTGATCAACAGCGGCAACGCCTACCTGCGCCAGCCGCAGGAGGATGTGGCTCTGGACCGCTACCGAAAGGCGCTGCAGCGCCCCGAGATTGAGGAGGCGCCGGTGCTGCGGGCCTACGCGCTGGCGAACAGCGGCGAGATCCTGCGGCGGCGCGGTGACGTCGAGGAGGCTGAGGTCAGGCTCAGCGAGGCGATCCGGCTGCTCGATCAACACGGTGATCCACTGGAGAAGCGGCGCGCCCTGGCACTGCTGGCAGGCATTGCGCGCGACCGCGGGCAGCTCGACGATGCCGAACGGGCCTATCAGGAGGCGCTAACGCTCTACGCTCAGGCCGACGACCCACGGGGCCAGGGCCGCACATACGCTGGGCTGGGGCGTCTCTACCTGGAGCAGGGGCGGTTTGCCGAGGCGGAGGCCGCTTATCAGCGCGCCTTGGAGCTGGTGAAGCATGTGCGCGATCCAGACACGCTCTGGCACGCGCACTGGGGCCTGGGACGCTGCCAGCGAGAGGCAGGGCGACTGGACGAAGCGGCCGCATCCTTGCAGCGCAGCCTGAACCTCATCACCGCCCGCCAGGAGGAGCTGCGCACCGACGAGGGCAAGGTCACCTTCCTGGACAGCGTGCAGGACGTCTTCGAGCAGCTCATCGCTGTGCACCTGGAGCGAGCGCAGACCGATGCACAAGCCTATGCACAGGCACTGGGGGTGGCCGAAGACGCCCGCGGCCGCGCGCTGCGCGATCTGATGGGCGGCCGGGGGCGACGGAAACTGTCACGCGAAGGCAGCGTGCGACCCAGCCGGCTCCGCTCGTTTGAGGAAGTGCGCGATTCCGCCGCGCAAATGGCGCCGGGCGTCCCGGTTTCGCCGCCACTCGAAGCATTCAGGCCCATAGCACAGATGGCGCCAGGAATCGAGTCGGGTTTCCCAGGGCAGGACACGCGGGAGCAGTTGGCGGGGGCAGTTCAAGTGGGGCCTGGCGCTCTGCCTGCCGACGGGGAGCTGTCGGGAGCGCCCGAGTCCCCCGTCCCCAAACCTCCACTGCTGGCGCGGCTGGTGTTCCACGTCCTGGCCGATCGCACGGCGGTCTTTGCTGTCGCACCCCACGGTGCGGTGCGGGGTCACGTGGCGGATCTGGGCCGCGATGCACTCTCCAAGCGCGTTGCGGAGCTGCGAAGGGCGCTGGGCGTGGATGACGCGCCGCGCGGCCTGCGCTTGGCCCGGCACATGGTGCTGGCTGCACAGCCAGCGGCGCCCACCGATCCCAAGCCGTTGCTGCGGGAGCTATACGCCGAGTTGGTTGCGCCTGTGGCAAAAGCGCTCCCCACCGACGGCACGCCGGTGGTCATCGAGCCCCATGGCCCGCTGTGGCTGCTGCCCTTTGGCGCCTTGCTGGCAGACGACGGCACCTGGCTGGGTGACCAGTGGCCGCTCCTGTACTCGCCCTCAGAAAGAGTGCTGGACGAGATCCGCAAGGAGCCCGACTATGGCGGGCCGGCCGATCTGAAGGCGCTCATCGTCGGCAACCCGCTCATGCCTGCGGTGCCGCCGCAGGACGGCCTGGAGATTACGCTGCAGCCACTGCCGGGGGCCGAGGAGGAAGCCCACGCCATTGCCGGCTTCTTCCCCGAGCGGCACACCCTGCTGCTGGGCGCTGACGCCGACCGGGCGACGGTCGAGAAGCTGGCGCCAAGGCATGGCGTTCTGCACCTGGCGACCCATGGCGTGGCCTACGCGGACGATCCCCTGGCCTCCTTCGTGGCCCTGGCGGAGCCTGAGCAGGGCAGCGGCCTGTGGACGGCACGGGAGGCGCTATCGGTATCCTTGCCAGCCGACCTGGTGGTGCTCAGCGCGTGCCAGACGGGACTGGGCCGGATCTCTGGTGATGGGATGATCGGTCTCAGCCGCGCCTTCCTGGTGGCTGGCGCGCGGGCAGTGTTGGTCAGCCAATGGAGCGTCAGCGACGCGGCCACTGCCGCGCTGATGACCGCGTTCTACCGCGGCTACATCCAGTGGGACAACAAAGCCCTGGCCCTGCAGCGGGCGATGCAGGCCCTGCGCGACAGGCCCGAGTATGCCCACCCACGCTTTTGGGCGCCGTTTGTAGTGGTGGGTGCCGAGGCCTGAGCTCTGTACACGAAAGACACGAAAAAGCACGAATCACACGAACTCTCAATATGGTTGTGCAGTAGGATTGGGGACCGAATGACGCGTCTGATTGGCTATCCGATTCTACTGCTTCGTGCACCGAAGGTTGCTGAACGCATTTCACCGAATCATCGTCCCGTCAAGCCATCCCGTCGGTGCGGGACCCTTCGGCTGTCGCCTGCGGCCTTGTCTTCGCCAAGATCTACGACGAGACCTTCGGCGATATGAAAGTGCTGTTCGAGTTTAGCGACCTTCGGCGCAGTACTCTGTATCTGTCATCAAGCCGCCAGTTCCCTAGGCAGTGCCTCTCCCCGCTGGCCCTTGCCGAACCGCAGATAACGCCTGGTCATGCGCGTCAGCCAGCTCCAGTGCAGTGCAACGTGCAGCATCACTGACAGTGATAGCGCCAGCCCGCCCCACTTGTGGATGTCCACCCACAGCCTCCTGGCGGGGTGAAAGCCCCGTGGAAGAACCACCCACAGGAGCACGGAAGATAGGCTCAGGCTCAGCGACAGGACTGCCAGCACGATTAACAGCAGGTAGTTGCGCAGGGACTTGGACATCATGCCACCTCCCTCACAGGCAGATCCAGAACCACAGTGCGTATTCAGGCGACACCGTGACCCGCAGGTCCGAGGGGATGTGGATATGGCTGCCGCGGAATCCTGAGAACTCTCGGGGCCCGGTCTCGTACACGAACCCACAACCTCCGTGGGCGACCGCATCGCCAATCTGCTCCACCCAATAGTGCTGAACGAGATCGGCGGTGCCGATGCGCTCGTACCAGGTCAGTTTGAGAGCGGGGAGCTGTCCCTGCTCGCCCAGGCTCAGCAGCGCGTCCAGGGCGGTGATCACACCTGGCTGCAGAACGTCGCTGCGCACGTTGTGTGGCGTCACCACCACGTCGCGGAAGACATAGTTCGCCTGCGGCGCGCGGACGGTCAGTTCGGGGATGATCACTTGTCCGCCGTTCTTCTCCAGGCGCTCAACTTCCTCCTCGAAGGTGTGGAAGATGGCCTCGACAGACTCGGAGCGTGCCTTGAGCAACCGGATGTGCGTCTGATTCTTGTATGGATACATGTCCATGCGGAAGACATTGTCCTCCGCCCACCCGCCCGAGTAGTAGGCCCGGTACCACCAGCCGGTCTCGCCGTTGATGGTATCAACGACGTGCGTGTCCAAGGTCTCATCAAAATGGTACTCCAACGTGATATCGCCCTGCCGGGCCACCTGCACCAGCGCGTCGAACACCGAAAAGTGCCCTGGTTGGAAGATGTCCGGGCGCTGGCTGGTCACCTGGCTGGCGTCGAAAGTGAATGAGCCGATGCCGTCAATGTTCACAGTACCCGTGTCCGCCGGCTTGTCGCTGGCGTAGGTCCCTTGCGGTGGTGTCCATGCGCCATCTGCGGTCGGAAGGACAAACGAGCGCGGCAACTCGACGGCTGTCGGAGGCACTGCTCGCGGTGTATCAGGCGGGCGCCGGCTCGGTTCCCTATTGTTAGGGGCGATCGAGGCCGCTGCGCAACCGGTCAGCAGCAGGGCCACAAACCCCAGAATTGCAGCTATGCGTGACATTTTGTCTCCTTCTTGTTGTAAGTCCTGCTGTCCTCCTGGACCATCGTTTTGCGCCTCCAGTGCTTTATCATCGCCTTGCGTCGCACTTTCGAGGCCGGCCTCGTCTCAGGATAGCAGGCCAAGGGTTGGCAGGTCGTCAAGACTGAGGCGGCCCGAAGGATATGCAGACATCGCGCGGGCCAGGCGAACGATGGGCTATGACCCAGAGGGTTGCGAAGACAGCCAGGCTAGATTACGGTGAATCACATAACTCCTACAAAATGCCATGTGATCTGTCTTATCCCTTGGATGAGGTGATGAGGCTATATCTTACCCCCTGGCGCATCCTGCTGTAGCTGCACAGGTAGCAGACGGCAGAGGCTGTCGGCAGGGGTTGGGGTGAATAGTCCAGCGTTCGATCATCGCCGGGCGGGCAGGGGAGAAAACGGGGAATCAGTCGAGCGCGCGCAGCACAGCCAACAGCGCCTCAAACTCTTCGTGGCAGCAACCGCAGTGTTCCATGTGGTGGTGCACCAGGGGCATCGCTTCGGCGGCGTTTCGGCCGGATATGGTCATCTCTACGAAGCGGTCCAGTTGCTCCATGCACTCGTCGCAATCGATTTCATCGGGGCGGGTGCTGAGCACCTCGCGCACCCATTTCTTCACTTCGGTGGGTTCAAGCTTGCGGTTCATCATTCTGCACCCTTAGACATAGACGTGTTAGGCTGCTCTGGTCTTACCTTTGCTGCCAATCCAAAAGCAGCCAGCACCTCCTCAGGAGGAAGGCCTTTGGCGCTCAACTCTTTTTGCAGCCGTTGCCGTGCGTCGTGCAGCAGTTTGTACAGCGCGTTGCGGTTAGTGCCCATCCGTCGCGCCACTTCGGCCAAGGGCATGCCATGCACCCGCACAGCAACCAGCGCCTCCCGCTGCTTGTCGGTCAGGTCCTCGGTGATGACCTGGCGCATCGTCTCCAGTACCATGCGCTGCACTGCTTGTTGCTCCGGCCCAGCCGCAGGATCGGACAGTGTGTCGGGGATGAAATTGCTATCTGGCGAGGCTGTCAGGTCGTCTAGTGACACGTCGTGCCAGCGGCGACGGCGCAGCTCGCTAAATGCCACGCGTATGGCGATTTTGTACGCCCAGGTGGTGAAACGAGACTCCCCACGGAACGAGTCAAGCGCGGCCATGATCTTGAGCAGCGCAACCTGGCCAAAGTCTTCCAGGTCTGCTTCGCTCACCTTGCCCTTGCCGAGCAGGGCAGCGCGCAGACCGCGCAGCAGGAGTGCGCGCAGGTCAGCCAGCGCTTTGTCATGCTGGGGCCCGCGCAGTGCTTCGAGCCACTCCTCATTCGTCCGTTGGACCACCTTGTTCGCTTCCTCCGTGGGCACATTATAACCTCAACTGGACCACTAGGCAACTGCGGTCGACCGTTGTCGCAAGTCTGAGCGCCAGCGCCTTCTCTGGCGTTACCCCAGAGAACGCCAGCGCGTCGCAGATGGCGCAAACAAGCCCGTCTCTGACATTCCTCACACCAGGATGTGCGCAGTCGGCGGTTCCGAGCGCAGTTGCCAGCCAGTCCATCTCTGTGCTAGAATAGGCCAGTTGCGTTTCTGCAGATGGTTTCCGAGGCTATGCACAGGAGGGAGAGGAGCGATGATCGTGGTGCGTGAGCCGGGAGAAATCTACCAGATCACAGGTAAAATCCAGAGGAGAGGACAAACTGTTTCCTGGCCCTGGTTTCCAACGGGCATCCTGACGCCCTGCCTATCTTCTTGGATGCCCAGGTTCGTTCCTGTTACCTGCCGAACAGGGGATTTGTCGGCCACCGGCTCAAGACCGGGCGAGGCGCATACCTGTACCTCCTGGGGGGCGGCCCAATGCACGTCAATGGCTAGCTCCTTCCAGCGCTTGGCGCGGCCAAGATCACCGATGAGTCAACGATTTCTGTGGCTGCAGAAACAGACGCGCAACTCTTGCTCGTGGACGTGCGGCTGACATAGCGCGATGGAGGCAGGGAACCGACCCGGTGGGTCTGCACTTGTTGGTGCGATCGAGGCATGACGTATCCATCGCTGCCCGTCTGCCGCAGTGGAAAAGGAGGTGAGGGGTACAGGAGAAGCATGTCTTCGTCCGCATCAGGCATGGGTGATGTGCGACAGACACTACTGGTGTCTATCTGGGGCTGTTTTTCCGAAGGAGGGAAGAGATCGTGCGTAAGCCCTGGCTGGAAAACTATGAACCGCAAGTACTGCCCAAGCTGCAGTATCCCCAACGCCCTCTGCAGGCCAATCTGCAGGAATCGGCGCGCAAGTACCCCGGGGCAACGGCTACCATCTTCCTCGACGCCAAGCTCAGCTACGCGCAACTGAATGCGCTTGCCGATGGTTTTGCTGCAGCCCTGCAGCAATTGGGGGTCAAGAAAGGTGACCGTGTGGCCATCTATACGCTCAATTGTCCCCAGTTCATCATTGGCTACTATGGGACCCTCAGAGCAGGGGGCATTGTCGTCCCTTTCAACCCCCTGTACGCGGCGCGCGAGGTAGAGCACCAACTCAAAGACTCGGGGGCCGAGACGATGCTGGTGCTGAGCGCCTTCTATCCCATTGTGAAGCAGGTGCGCGCTCGTACGGCGCTCAAGCGCGTGATCGTAACCAACGTCAAGGAGTACTTGCCGCCGCTCACCAAGCTGCTCTTTACCCTGTTCAAAGAGAAGAAAGGCGGTCATCGGGTCGACATCTCAGATGATCCCGACACCTACTGGTTCCAAGGCATGTTGAGCAAAGCTCGGGCCAATCCCACTCCGGTCGAGGTCCAACCCAGTGACACGGCGTGCTTGTTGTACACTGGAGGCACGACCGGAGTTCCCAAGGGAGCAGAACTTACCCACGCCAACCTGATGGCCAACGCGGTGATGTGCAGGCACTGGGTGCACGATGCCCGGGAGGCCAAGGAAGTCACAATGACCGCGCTGCCGCTGTACCACAGCTATGCCATGACCACCTGTATGAACCAGTCGGTCTATCTGGCAGGGGCAATGCTGCTCATTCCCGACCCGCGCGACGTGCCCGGGTTGATGAAGAATGTCAACAGGCACCACCCTACCCTCTTCCCCGGTGTGCCCACGATGTACGTGGCCTTTAACAACTTCCCGGGGATCGAGAAGTACGACGTCAGCTCGATCCGCGCCTGCATCAGCGGTGCGGCTGGCCTGCCGGTCGAGGTGCAGAAACAGTTCCAGGAGCTGACGGGTGCGCGCCTGGTGGAAGGCTATGGCCTGAGCGAGGCTTCGCCGGTCACGCACGCCAATCCGATCTACGGCCAGAACAAGATCGGCACCATCGGCCTGCCCTGGCCAGACACCGAGGCCAAGATCGTGGACCTGGAGACAGGCAGCAAGGAATTGCCGGTTGGGGAGATTGGCGAACTGATCATCCGCGGTCCGCAGGTGATGAAGGGCTACTGGAATATGCCCGAGGAGACGGCTATCGCCCTGCGGGAGGGCTGGCTGTACACCGGCGATATTGCCAGGATGGACGAAGACGGCTACTTCCAGATTGTGGACCGCAAGAAGGACATGATCATTGCTGGTGGCTTTAACATCTACCCGCGCGACGTGGAAAAAGTGCTCTACGAGCATCCCAAAGTCATGGAGGCAGTGGTTGCGGGCATTCCCGACCCCTACCGTGGCGAGACGGTCAAGGCCTACATCATTCTCAAAGAAGGTGAAACGGCCACAGCGGAGGAGATCATCCAGTTCTGCAAGGACAAGATAGCCAAGTACAAGGTGCCCACCGCCGTCGAGTTCCGCGCGGAGCTGCCCAAGACCATCGTGGGCAAGATCCTGCGCCGCATTCTGGTGGAAGAGGAAAAGAAGAAGATGAGGGCGGAGGGTACGTAGCAGCGATTCCTTCGCCAGGGGACCGGCACCTGTGCAGGTGTCGGTCCCCTCTACAATCTCGGTTGATGATGGAGGGTGGATCGGATGAAGGTAGTGAAAGCACTTTTGCTGGTAAGTTTAGTCTTCGTGACGTCCAGTGTCATTGTCCTGGGGATGTTTGTGGATGACCACGTAATCTACTTCCCCTTCGTCGCCCGTATGCCAACGCATACACCAACCGTCACGCCGACGCCAACCGCATCGCCTACGCAGACCCGCACGCGCACACCCAGGCCGACGAACACAGTACCTCCGCCACCTCCACCAACACCTACTAATACACTACCCCCACCCCCCACGCATACCTTGGTGCCTACTCGCACGCGCACGCCCAGCCCTACCAGTACGCGGAGTCCTACGCCGACATCTACCCTGTGCGCGTTGCCGACAGCAACGCGGCCTGGCTGAGGCCATCCATGCCTGTTGGCTCGGTGAGCCAACGTCAGTCATCTCAGCACATTTCGCTCTGGTCAAGTACCTATCCGGAAAACAGCGGGCCGAGCTTCTTGCGAAGCATCTTGAGCGCAGCAAAAGGCCACGAAGGGGAGCGGAGTAGGCACGGCCGGCTGTCTGCTGGCCTGCCCATGTCGCAAGGAGCCACCTCTGCTGGTTTTCCCCAAGCTGCAAACGTCTCGAGTGCAATCTCCCCAGGGGCCGAAGTGGTTGCAGGGTGGTACGCGGCAGCCTGCTTCCAGTTCAAGTGCTTCTTGCCTTGGGCACTGCTTTGCCCTATACTGCGTTCCTGGGTGGCAGCGGGCCTGCGGCCCAGCCCGTATGCAGCCCCTACCCAGCACCGCCAAGGGAGACAGCCATGTCTTGCAGGCCGGTAGTCCGATGGCCCCGGGCCGGGTAGCCAGATCGTCGCATAAGCCTGAGTCTGATGATCGGCGCGGTTCCTGGCCCCCAAGCGCACGTGACCCGGCAGCCCAATGGCCAAACGAGCAAACAGCTGTCCAACGGAGGTTCTGAATGCGAGTGAAGCAATTCCTGCTTGGCGTACTGACCGGCGTCGTCATCACCCTCCTGGGGGTGGCAATCGTGCTGGCATTCGTCGCCACGAGACCGCTGCCTGGGCCTGTGCAGTCGCCACCTGCTGTGACCAGTGATATGGTGGTATCCGTCACGGAGAGCTACCTGGGCAGGATGGCGACAGAGCTGGCCCGGTCGGAGGAAGAAAGCATCCAGAGCGTTGCCGTGGATGTGCAACCCGAGGGCCGGATAGACATGGTCGTCATGGCGCGGATCCACATTCTCAACCGGCCGGTGGATCTCAAGATCGAGCTGATCAGTTCCGTGCGCGTGGCTGAGAACCGCTTGCGTTTGTCGCTGCTTGGGATGCGCTTTGTTGGCCTCAGCATTCCATTGGAGCTGCTTCCCGGCACGCTGCGTTCGACGTTAGAGGGCATGGGAGCAGATCTGAACCGGCAGGCAAACAACATGCTGCTCGAATATGGATTCGGGCCTGTGAGCGTGGCCACGGATCAATCCAGCATTGCCGTCAGCCTACGAGCGCAATAGAATGGGGGATTGCATCACCTATGCACGACTTTGCTGGAAATGCTGCAATATTCACAAGCCTTGACAGAAGAAGGGTAAGGCTATGGCATTGCTGATTACCGGGGGCCCGCTCTACACACCGCGCCGAGTGTACGATCCAGGAGCCGTATTGTTGCACGGTGGGGTCATCCGCGCTGCCGGCGCTGTGGGCTCGTTTCCAACCCCAGCCGGTGCTGAGACCATTGACGTGGCTGGACAGCGCATCATCCCCGGACTGATTGACCTGCACCTGCATGGCTTTGGCGGTCACGACGTGATGGGGCCGGGCCTGGCCGAAGTCATCCGCGCCTTGCCCGCACACGGGAGCACCACCTTTCTGCCCACGACGGTTGCCGCGCCACTGGATCACCTGCTGGAGGCGCTGCAGGCCATGGCCAAAGTGCTCGATGAACCGCCTGTGGGAGCGCAGGTGGCCGGCATCCACCTGGAGGGACCGTGGGTCTCGCCGGTGCGCTCGGGAGGGATGCGCGCCGAGTGCTGCTATCCACTCAACCAGCCCGACGTGGAACGTTGCCAGGTCGCTGCCCACGGAAAGGTGCGCATCATCACCCTGGCTCCAGAGGAGGGCCAGGCCCTTGCGGTCATCCCCTGGCTGGTGGAGCAGGGTATCATTCCCTCCATTGGTCACTCTGACGCCGACTATGACACTGTGAGCCGTGCGGTGGCGTTGGGGCTGAACCACGCTACCCACACCTTCAATGCCATGCGTCCGCTGCACCACCGTGACCCGGGCACGGTCGGTGCGGTGCTGGATCACGAGGCTATCGTGGCTGAACTGATTGCTGACGGCTATCACGTCGATCCGGCAGCGATGCGTCTGCTTTTCCACGCCAAGGGTGTGGACCGGGTCTGCCTGGTCAGCGACGCCATGTTCGTTGCCGGATTGCCTCCTGGCGAGTATGATTGGAATGGCCGCCGCCTGGTGCGTGCCGCTGAGACCAGCCGTTTTCTTGATGGCGCATTGGCCGGCTCGGCCATGGTGCTCAACCAGATGCTGCGAGTCATCGTGGAGAAGGTGGGTCTGCCCTTTGCCGATGCCGTGCGCATGGCCAGCGAGGTGCCGGCCGGCGTCCTCGGTTTGCGCAAGGGCAGGCTGGCGGCGGGGTGCGACGCGGATGTCGTGGTGCTCCAGGACGACTATCAGCCGTCCCTGACCGTCATCGGCGGACAGATTGTGTATCGTGAGGGCAGAACGCGGATTTGACCGCTGAGAACGCGGAGAACGCCGAGAAAAACAAAAGCCCTGGCGGTCACAGCGGTGCTCATCGCTCTTGCGGCCAGAGTGGCAATGCAATGTGGAGATAATACGCGGATGAGTGATCAGAACAGCAGGCTCTCCGCTTCAGCCAGCCCCACTTGCGCGCCGATGCGGGTCCAGAACTGCTGTGGCGTTAGTTCACCACGCAGCGCCGCCAGGGCTTTGGGCGTGTGCCACAGCCAGGTCTCGAATTCGTCGTTCGCGCGCCCGATGCGAGCGAGCCAGCGCTGCCGCTGCTAGCTGTTGGGGGCAGCATCGTCACGCCGCCAAAGTCAAGCAACAGAGCACGAAAAGCTATAGCGTTGTCCACCATGGTTCCCCTCCTGGAGGCGGAGTATGACATGGGCAGGTTGAAAGTGCACGGCGGGGTGCAGGATATAAGCAGCACCTCACTGACCGGCATTCCGCCCACTGAATCCTGAATCCGAAATCCCCAATCCCAAATTCAACACCTTGCATCCTTTACCATGCACCAGGTGCCCCGCCTCGATTTGCACAACGCCAGCCAACGTGCTATAGTTTATGTTATGGAACGAGTGATTGAACTGCGCGTGGAGCAAGATGGCACGCGTGTGGACAAGTATATCGCCCAGGAGACGACTGAACTCTCGCGTTCCACCGTGCAGAAGTTGCTGCGGGATGGACAGATCACTGTCAACGGACGGGTGCCCAAGGCCAGTTACAAGGTCGAGCTGGGTGACCGGGTAGTAGTGCGCGTACCGCCGCCACAGCCAATCGAAACGCGCCCTGAAATGATCCCCCTGAAGATCGTCTACGAGGACGCCGACATCATCGTCTTGGACAAGCAGGCCGGCATGGTGGTGCATCCGGCCCACGGCCACCATAGCGGCACGCTGGTCAACGCTGTCCTGGCGCACTGCCCCGACCTGTCAGGCATCGGAGGGGAGCTGCGGCCTGGCATCGTGCACCGCCTGGACAAGGACACTTCCGGGCTGATCGTGGTAGCCAAGAATGATGCTGCACACAGCGATCTGCAGCGCCAGTTTAAGCAGCGCCTGGTGGCCAAGACCTACCTGGCGCTGACCGAGGGCCGGCTGTCTGCCGCGCGCGGCGTGATCGATGCACCCATCGGCCGTCACCCACGGCAGCGCAAGCGCATGGCCGTGGTCCCGCAAGGCGGGCGGGAGTCGCGCACGGAGTACACTGTGCGCGAGTACTTCCCACAACAGACCCTGGTGGAAGCGAAACCGATCACCGGACGCACGCACCAGATCCGCATCCACTTTGCCGCCATTGGTCATCCCCTGGCCGGCGACCGCGTGTACGGCTATCGTAAGCAGCGCCTGCCGCTGCGCCGTCACTTCCTGCACGCTGTGCGCCTGGCCTTTGCCCTGCCCAGTACCGGAGAGCGAGCAGAGTTCCACTCCGATCTGCCCGACGACCTGACCGCAGTGCTGGACGCTCTGCGAATGACAAAGCCCAGTGACAAATGACCCAGCTCATACCACCGCTGAAAGAAAGACCCAAATGAGACGAGTTCGGATGTGTCGTTTGCCATTCCTCGTAGTACAATCTACTCAGTAGTTCGTGTAGGGGAGGTGAGAGTAAGATGGCTCTACCCAGCAAGATGGTCGTTTTTGAGCGTGCAAAGATAGACGGCCGCCGTGTGAAGCTGGAGCGCGAGCCAGAGACCGGTCGCGTGTATGGGATTAAGGGCTTCCTGTCTGGTCCACTCGATGGAGCGCCGGAAGAGGCAGCCTTTGAGTTCCTCGACGCCAATCGGCGTCTCTTCAAGTCCAAGGTCAGCACCGTGCGTGAGCTGCGGGTGGACAAGGTCTCACGCAGTCCAGCAGGCTATCACGTTACCTTCCAGCAAGTCCATCAGGGCGTCCGCGTGGAGGAGGCCAGGGTTTCTGTGCACATGACGCCGGATAAGCGGGTGCACGCCGCTTACAGCCGTCTCAATTCGCAGGTGGCCCGCCTGGATGTGAAGGGAATGGCCAAGGATGGCATTGATCAGGACGAAGCAACTCGCATTGCTGTCGATCACGTCGAGGCGACCGAGAGCCTGGCAGAGTCACCTAGGGCTGAACTGGTCATCCTGGGCCAGAAAGAACCACGGCTGGCCTGGAGGGTACAGTTCTCCACCGAGGAACTTGCTGAGGACTGGATCGTGTGGGTAGATGCTCTCAGTGGCAAGGTCTTGCAGCAGCGCGAGATCTCGATGGAATAGGAGGAACGCCCCATGGAAATGCTTTCCAACCTCTCCGTTCCCCTGGAGCGCGTGGCGGTACAAGAACATACGCAGATGAAGGACGTCATCGGAACGATGGGCGACTTTCTCACACCGCCAGCAGCCAAAGCGAGGCCAAGCGACGTGGCCATCCAATTCACACGCGCCAACAACGACCTGGTCGCCGGGCCCTATGTCCTCGATGGCCAGACGCGACCCATCCCTGGACTTGAACAATCGGCTGTTGTTCGACCTGGCACCGTGAAACGCAGCCCCAGTGGTTATCACGTGCAATTGCGACAAAGCTATCAGGGCATCCCCATCTACGGCGGGCGTGCTGTTGTGCACATGACCAAAGAGCGCAGTGTGTACTTCTACGTCAGCGACCTGCAGCCCAAGGCACCGGAGGTGGAAACGGGCAAGGCAGGAGAGATCTCTGCCGACGAAGCGCTGGAAGTGGTGGCCGCGCAACTGTCCTGGAAGAAGCGGGAAGAGAGCCAGCCGCGCTGCAGGAGAGTCTACTATCCCTACGAGGGCAGCTTGCTGCTAGCCTGGTGCATCGACCTCAGCCTGCGTGCGCAGCAGCCCATCCAGACAGACAGGGACCGTTCCTCTGACTGGCGTGCGATGGTGGATGCGTATGGTGCAGAGTTGCTGGAACTGCGCGACCTTTCGATCTATGACACCGCCTGGGCCCGAGTCTTTTACCCCAACCCAGTGGTAACGCTGCGACAAGAAAACCTGGCCCACGACGCGCAGATCCCGGACAAGGCCTACCGCAAGGTTCGGCTGGCCGGTCTGGATGACAGTGGCTTCCTCCGTGGGCGGTACGCAGACACGAGCAAGACGCCCAACCGCGTGCGCGAACCCAGCAGGCAATTCCTCTACAAACGCGGCGATCCAGGCTTCACCGAGACGATGGCCTACTGCTTTGTCAGCCGGGTGATGAACATGCTGCGCCGGCAAGGCTGGGGTACGCTCTTCTCCAGGCAGCTGCTGCTCAATGCTCACGCACCGATCGGCGACAACTCCAAGTTTCTGCCCAGCCGATGGGAGCTGCGCTTTGGCAAAGGCAAGGTCATGGACGCAGAGGATGCCAGCATCATCCTGCACGAATTAGGACACGCCATCCAGGATGCGCAGGTGCCAGACTGGGCAGATAGCCCGAAGCACACACCGGTGCGCGCCATGGGCGAGGGCTTTGGCGATTGGCTGGCCACGCTGTACTTTGCCGAACAGCGCCTCAAGTTCCACCCGACCTGCCTGGGCGATTGGGATGCTCGCGGCTATACGGTGCCCAGGACCTGCCTGCGGCGCGTGGACACGGCCAAGACGATGAGCGATTGGGAGGGGGAAGAGCACGCCGATGGCGAGATCTGGTCGGCGGCACTATGGGAGCTGTACCTGCAGCTTGGCGGAGACAGCAGCAAAGCCAGGACGCGCAAGGAGGCGCGCGAGACGGCATTGAAGCTGGTGCTGACCAGTCACCTGTACCTGAGCGATGGGATGCGTCACACGCTGAAGTTTGAGCATGGCCTGGATGCCCTGCTGACCGCCGACCGCTTCACCAGCGCCGACGTGACCCAGCCGGGCCCGCACGACCCACTGATCCGCGACGTGTTCGCGGCACGGGAGATAAGCTTGAGCTGACGTTCCCGAGTGTCATGACCTCCATCCCAGGTTTGGTGTTGCTGCTAACAATACGAGCCGCTCCCTCTTTGTGCGCCAACTGAACCGGCCAACATTCCAAGGAAGCAAGTGGGCTGAACGCACTTTGCACATTCCTTAGAATGTGTGAACGTATTCAATTGGCACAGGCGAATCACGGCAGGCAGGAGGGAAATGGATGTACAAACAACAGCTTGAAACCATCTGGATTGTTGTGAAAGTCGCGGCTGGCATTCCCGTGACTGCCGAGGCTTTCCGGAATAGGGATTCTGCGGAAATGCGAGTCCAGTCCTTGCGGACACAGATGCATCCAGAGAACGATAGAGGCGCGGTTTTCGAGAGCCGAATCCACCAAGAATGCGCTTGAAAGTAGGCGCTTGAAGACACACGAGATGATCCACACAGAAAACCTGACCAAGAAATTCGGCGACGTCGTCGCCGTTGAGGACCTGAACCTGGAGGTATGCGAAGGCGAGGTCTTTGGCTTTCTGGGACCCAACGGCGCGGGCAAGACCACCACGCTGCGTATGCTGACTGGCCTGATCGCCCCGACCCACGGCACAGCGGTGGTCAACGGCTACCGCGTGGGCCAGGACGATATGAACATCCGGCGCAGCGTGGGCATTCTCACCGAGACCCCCGGCCTGTACGAACGGCTCAGCGCCGAACACAACCTGCGAATCTACGCCAGCCTGTACGAGGTCGAGGACATTGCCGGGCAGGTGGAGAAGTACCTGCGCATGCTCGGGCTATGGGAGCGCCGACACGAAGCCGCAGCAAAGTTCTCCAAGGGCATGAAGCAAAAGTTGGCCATGGCCCGCGCCTTGCTGCACGAACCGCGCGTGCTGTTCCTGGACGAGCCGACCGCTTCGCTGGACCCGGAGGCGGCCCACCTGGTGCGCGAGTTCATCGCCGGACTGAGCCAGGAAGGGCGCACCATCCTCCTCTGCACGCACAATCTGGACGAGGCCGACCGTCTGTGTGATCGCATCGGTGTGCTCAAGACGCGCTTGCTGATGGTCGATACCCCTGACCGCCTGCGCTCTAACCTGTTCGAGCGCAAAGTCGTCTTCCACCTGCGGCAGGCGGACGCTGCGCTGGCGGAGGCAGTCGCCGGACTGCCCTTTGTCCAGGACTGTACCGCCGTCGATAACAAACTGCTGGTCACTCTGGACGATCCAGAGATGCATAATCCAGAGATCATCCGTATGCTGGTCGGACTTGGAGCGGACCTGCAGTTCGTCGGCGAACTACGCCGCTCCCTGGAGGATGTATACTTGCACTTGGTGAAGGAAGGCTGAGTACACGAATGACCCGAAAAAAACCACGAATTGCACGAAGAAAACAGAGATCGATAATGAGTACGCGAATGACACGAAAGGAAGACGAATTGCACGAAGAGAATAGAGATAGATAAAGAGAGGATTCGTGCCATTTGGCTTTTCTTGGCCTGTCCTGGCCGGCCTTGCCTGCGGCAAGATCAACAGCCACGGCCCCGAGACGTGGCAGCGAGACCGAGAGGCACACAAAAAAGGACGATAATGCAAAAGATCAAGACGATCATACGCAAGGAATGGGCTGATGTGTTCGGTAATCGGCTGGTCTTGCTCACCGTGCTCTTCATCCCTCTGGTGTTCACTGTCATACCCGTCGGTCTGCTGTTCCTGACGCGCGGTGCGAGTGCGACTGACCTGCCCAGTGAGCTGCCCGCGCAAGCTCGCCACTTGTGTCCTGAGAGCGCGACCATCATGGAATGCTTCCAGATCTATGTGCTGAACCAGTTCATGCTGCTGTTCATGTTCACGCCTCTGATCGTGCCGGTTACGCTCGCAGCCTATTCCATCGTCGGCGAAAAGGCCACCCATAGCCTGGAACCGTTGCTGGCTACTCCCATCACCACTTTTGAGCTGCTCATGGGCAAGAATCTCGCCGCTGCCGTCCCCGCCCCCGTCGGGACCTGGTTCAGCGTCGTCGTCTACGCCCTGGGCGCCAGGCTGTTGGTGGGCAAGGCCCAGGCCATCGCCGTGTTCTCAGAGCCAATGTGGTGGATCGCGGTATTCGTGGTGGGGCCCTTATTGTCGGTGCTGTCAACCAATTTCAGCTTGATGGTCTCTTCGCGCGTCAACGAGCCACACGTGGCTGAGCAGTTGTCCGCGGTGGTGATACTTCCCCTGCTGGTGCTCTTCTTCGCCCAGGTCGCCGGGCTGGTGATCCTCAACCGTTCCTTGATCTTGCTTCTGGCTGTGACCCTGGTGGCAGTCGATGCGCTGTTATTCTATCTGGCCGTTCGGCTCTTCCAACGCGAAACCATCCTCACCCGCTGGCGGTAGGGGGGTACACGGACACGCCTTGTCCTGCCTCTTGGTCTTGCCGCAGACAAGGGCGGCCAAGACAGCGAACGAAAACCGAATCACAGAAATTGAGAAGAGATCCTGCCATGGGATTCGTGCACGGAGAGGTTTGAGGCACAATGAAGAGAAGGCTCTGTCGTTGCATACTGAGGACCTGCTTGCTTGTGGCCCTGGTGGCCGCCCCGGCTTTGGCGCAGGAAGAACCGCTGCAACTTACCCTGCGTTTGAGGCGCGACTGGGGCTACGGGGGGTTCGGCGAGATACAAGGCAGATTCACCATGGGGGTCAGCGGCCCTGAAGATCTGCGCCAGGTCGTTTTCTGGCTGGACGACCAGGTCATGGGCGAGGTGCGGCAGGTGCCCTGGCAGTGGAAGTTTCAGACTGACTCATTCCCATCGGGTCTGCACACGCTGTACGCCGTCGGATACACGCAAGGCCACCGTGAGCTGCGCTCCAACGAGATCCGCACCAAGTTCCTGTCCGCTGGGGATGCGCGGCGCGCCACGGTCCGAGTGATCCTGGTGCTCTTGGGCGGGACCGCTGCAGTACTTGCGCTGGCGGCAGCGCTGACACTGCTGATCTCGCGCCGCACGGGTGGCCGGTCAGAGCCAACAACCTCGCGCCATTATGGCCTATTGGGCGGCGCCGTATGCCCCAAGTGCGGGCGGCCATTCGCCCTGCACTGGTGGGGGGCCAACATCGGCTTGTCCACCAAACTAGACCGCTGCCCGCACTGCGACCAATGGAGCAGGGTGAAGCGCGCCTCTGCACAGGAGCTGGCCAACGCCGCTGCTGCGGAACGGGAGCACCCAGCGCCGGGCCAGCAAGACGCGCCTACGGACGAGGAGCGACTGCGCCGCGAACTGGACGAGTCGCGGTTTGTAGATCTCTAGAGCAGATGTCGCGTAGGAAAGCCGACCTTGCTGGCTGACAAACAAGTCAGGTGAGTGGACACTGCGCCCCCGCCTTGCCGTGGATAGAGCATCAATCGGCACTCCCCAACGCCCCCCTGAAACAGGACATTGCTCCCCAGCAAACCGCCTGTGCACCTCATCCCCACATTCCTCCCTTCTCAGTCTTGGATTCACAATGACCAGTCCACTTCTCAGCTTGAAATCCGACCGTAAGGGTGCTGTGCCGAAATTGTGATATACTTGTTTCGTCGACTGTGGACAGTCGACTGTAGTCCGACGCGGGGTTTGCATTGCAGGATGCACAAGCGGCTCCGGCGCGGCGATGCCACCGTGCAGAAAGGCGATAGCGCAACAGCAGGCAGGGAGGCGAGGCCAGCCGGGCCAGAGTGCATACCAAACTACTCAGGAGGAAAACGTGTGAGTACCGAAATTGCTGCGCTTCTTGTTGCTACTTTCTCCATTGCCTTCTTCCACACCATGTCACCTGATCACTGGTTGCCCTTTGTAATGGTCGGCAGGTCACAGAAATGGCCGATCCTAAAGACTGAGCTGGTGGCGCTCGCCGCTGGCATTGGTCATGTGGGCACATCGGTGCTCATCGCTCTGATCGGCATCTATATCGGATCCGAGCTTTCCGAGCGTTTTGCTTCCATCGCCGAAACAGCTACTGGCGCTGCACTCATCATCTTTGGTTTTGGCTACGCCCTGTACATGTGGCGCAAGGGCGGGCACGTTCACTTCACCATTGGTGGGCAGCGCTTCACTGCAGGGCACACTCACGTCCACGTGGGCGACTATCCTGGACATGCTGATGCCCATGCCCACATGCGCGATGAGCTCGGGCCCAGCCATGAGCACGAGCATGGCGAACATGAGAACGGTCACGATGTGGACCTTCCACAGGGGGAAAGAGCTCCGTACGCCTTGGTCGTGATCATGGGACTGACGCCTTGCGTGTCCCTGTTGCCTTTGGCCTTTGCCGCAGCAAGCCACGGCACACAAGTCACCTTCGGCGTCATTATTCTGTTCGCCCTCGCCACAATCATTCCGATTCTGGTGCTCACCTTTCTGGGCTCCAAGGGCCTCGGTTTGGTGAGACTGAGCTGGTTTGAAAGGTACGGTGACATCATCACCGGCATCGTTATTGGCTGTATCGGGCTGATGACCATGTTCCTGGGGCTGTAGCCCTGCGCCGTCTGGCTGCAGAAGTGGCCAGTCTGGCGGGTACTCGGTAGGGCTACTGCTTTGCACCGGGTACCCGCATTTGTACGGGGGATGGCGACGATAGTTGGTACAGACACAATGCCAAGAGACACTCATTTCGCCGGACATGCCAGGATCGGCATCGATGTGGGTGGGACTTTTACCGACGGCTGTCTTCTGGAAGAAGAGACGGGAGAGGTGCGGGTTGACAAAGTGCCATCCACGCCTGATGATCCCTCAGTTGGCATTGAGGACACCGATGATCTGATTGGCGATCTCCAGAACGCCCTGGACAACTATGATCGGTAGGTTCATCCTCTGCGTCCCCAGGATTTGACAAAATCGGCGTTCTGTGCGATACTATGTGTCACAAAGCGATGACGGAAACGAGTAGGCAGGGGTAGTCTCTCAGAGAGCCCGGCACTGGGGTGTAAGCTGGGTGCGGCGAGCCTGCTGAAAATCCTTCCCGAGCTGCCAACCGAAAGTGCCTCACAATGGGCACGAGTAGACTTGGACGGGTTCGCCAGCCGTTACAGTGGCGAGGGTATGAACGCGTACCCCTCAGAGTGGGCACACCGTGTCAAGCAGGGTGGTACCGCGGGAGCTGAGCTCTCGTCCCTACGTGGACGAGGGCTTTTCTGTTAAGAGTGCGGATGGCCGAGGTACAGATACGTCGCGCGACAATCAAAGACCTGGAAGCAGTGCTCGATCTGTGGGATGAGATGATGGAGTTCCACGCGCGGCTGGACTCGCGCTTCCAGCCAGAGGTGAATGCCCGGGAGCTCTTCGGTGAGACGCTGCGAGAGTGGATACTCGATGATAGCAGGCACGTCCTGGTGGCGACAGCCGACGGCCAGGTGATGGGTTACACCATCGGAGTTGTGGCAGAGAATCCTCCGATCTTCAAGATGCGCCATTATGGGCACGTTTCCGACATCTGCGTGGCCCCGGAATGGCGCCGCCAAGGAGTGGGCTGCAGGCTGTTCGCTGCCCTGCGCAAGTGGTTCCGCCAGCATGGCCTGATGGTGGTGCAGCTCCACGTCGCTGCCTTTAACCCCGCCTCGCAAGCCTTCTGGCACAAGATGGGCTTTGAGGACTATATGCACCGGATGTGGGTGGAGATTTAGTACACGAAAAACACGAAAGAGCACGAAACACACGAAATAGGACAAAGATGGACAGACCGAAGAAGGGACAGAATCCGCGCGGCATTCTGTATAAGGAATTGGACTCGGTTCCATCTTGTGTTGGTCGGCTATGCGGCAGGTTGGCGGTGCCAGGGATAGTATGCGAGCAACTTCGACTATAACTACCGATAGTAGGTTATCCTGCCATAAGAACTGACCAACACACTTTGAAACCGAGTAAGGAATTGGGTTATCGAGTACAGGGCCTGTTGCGCAACGTATACTACAGCCTTGGCCCGGGATTCCGTGAGCAGACTTACCAGCGGGCTGTCATCAGAGCGCTGCAGAAGCAGGCCATCCCCTTCGAGACTGAGAAAACCATCGACATCATCTACGATGGTGAGGTGATTGACCAATACAGGTTGGATCTTGTCGTGGAGGGCAAGATCATTCTAGAACTGAAAGCTGTGGATGAGCTTCATCCGCGTCACGAAGCACAGTTGCTGTCGTATCTGAAGGCCTCAGGCCTTCGCCTGGGCTTGCTTGTCAACTTTGGGACGAACAAGATCCAAATCCGGCGCAAGGTCATGTGACTGTCATGCAAGCTAGACGGCCGACATAGACAAACCAGCAAACTTTCGTGTTCTTCGTGCATTTTCGTGTATTTCGTGTACCAAGAAGGGGGAATGATGTTTAGAGAGGTATCTAGCAAAGTTGATTTTGTGGAGATGGAGGAGCGGATCCTGCGCTTTTGGAAGGAGCACGACACCTTCCGCAAGAGTATGGAGCTGTGCAAGGATGCGCCGCGCTACGTATTCTACGAAGGGCCGCCTACCGCCAACGGCCTGCCCGGCATCCATCACGTACTGGGCCGCGTCTACAAGGACACCATTCCCCGCTACCATACCATGAAAGGCGAGTGCGTGGTGCGCAAGGGCGGCTGGGACACCCACGGGCTGCCGGTGGAGATCGAGGTGGAGAAGGAACTGGGCTTTACCGGGCGGGGCAAACAGGCCATCGAAGAATACGGCGTGGCCGAGTTCAACGAACTGTGCAAACAGAGTGTCTTCCGCTACGTGAAAGAATGGACGGCTCTCAGCGACCGCATCGGCTTCTGGCTGGACATGGATGATCCCTACGTGACTCTCTCCAACGACTACATCGAGTCGGTGTGGTGGATTCTGAAGCAAATCTGGGACAAGGGCCTGTTGTACAAAGGTTTCAAGAGCGTGCCCTACTGCCCACGCTGCGAGACGCCCCTCTCCGACCACGAAGTCGCGCAGGGCTACAAGGAGGTCGAAGATCCATCCATCTACGTCAAGTTTCCTCTGCGCGACGAGCCCGGCGTCTATTTCCTGGCCTGGACCACGCCGCCCTGGACGCTGGCGGCCAACACCGCTCTGGCGGTACACCCGGACGTGGAATACGTTATGGTGGAGCAGGACGGCGAAAAGCTCATCCTGGCCAAGCCGCTGATGGATGCTACTCTGAGGGGCGAGTACACCGTGGTGAGAAGCCTGCGTGCCAAGGAGCTAGTGGGCAAGCACTACAAGCCGCTGTACACCTTCCTGCCTGTGGAGCAGGACTATTGCTACGTCATCTCCGCCGACTTTGTGAACACTAAAGAGGGCACTGGCATCGTGCACATCGCGCCGGCTTTCGGTGCCGAGGATCTGGAGATAGGCCGTGAGTACAACCTTCCCGTGTTGCAGACAGTGGACCTGCATGGCAAATTCATCGATGCGGTCACGCCCTGGCGGGGGATGTTCGTCAAAGACGCCGACTCGCTGATCATCCGCGACCTGCATGAGCGCGGCCTGATGTACCACGTGGGACGCTGCAAGCACATCTACCCCTTCTGCTGGCGCTGTGGCAGTCCCTTGCTGTACTACGGCAAGCCAACCTGGTTCATCCGCACACAGCAACTGAAGGATCGCTTGATCGCCAACAACCAGCTCATCCACTGGTATCCGGCGCACATCCGCGATGGGCGCTTTGGCAACTGGTTGGAGAACAACGTGGACTGGGCCCTGGGGCGCGACCGCTATTGGGGCACGCCGCTGCCGGCATGGGTCTGCGAGGATTGTCACGAGGCCGAGTGCTTTGGCAGTGTGGAGGAACTGCGCGAACGGGTCAAAAAGAGCAAACGGGTCGGCCTGGGCCGCTCCAGCTTTGACCTGCCGGAACTGGACCTGCACCGGCCCTACATCGACGAGGTGACCATCACCTGCAAATGCGGCGGCACGATGCGCCGCACGCCAGAGGTGATCGACTGTTGGTTCGACTCCGGAGCAATGCCCGTGGCGCAGTGGCACTACCCGTTTGAGAATCAGGAGCTGTTCGCTGAGCAGTTCCCGGCCGACTTTATCTGCGAAGGCATCGACCAGACGCGCGGCTGGTTCTATTCCCTGCACGCTATCGCCACGCTGCTGTTCGACAAGCCGTGCTTTCTCAACTGCATCAGCTTCGGCCACGTGCTCGACGCCGACGGACAAAAGATGAGCAAGTCCAAGGGCAACGTGATCGATCCGTGGGACGCGATCAAGGCCCACGGCGCCGATGCCATGCGCTGGAGTTTCTACACCGCCTCGCCACCGGACTATCCGCGGCGCTTTTCGCTGGACGTCGTGGCCGAGAGCCTGCGCAAGTTCGCTCTGACGCTGTGGAACACCTATTCCTTCTTCGTCACCTATGCCAACATAGACGGCTTTGACCCACGGTCACCAGCCCCGCCGGTAGCAGAGCGCCCAGCGCTGGATCGCTGGATCCTGTCTGAGCTACATCAGTTGGTTCAGAAGGTGGATGATGACCTGGCGCGCTACGAGATGACCCGCCCAGCGCGCGCCATCCAGGATTTCGTGGAGGACCTGAGCAACTGGTACGTGCGCCGCTCGCGGCGTCGCTTCTGGAAGAGCGAGGCCGACGAGGACAAGGCGGCCGCGCACCACACGCTGTACGAGTGCCTGCTGACCTTGTGCAAGCTGGTCGCGCCATTCCAGCCCTTTACCGCTGAGGAGATGTACCAGAACCTGGTGCGCTCCTGGGACGAGGAGGCAGCGGAGAGCGTGCACTTTTGCGAGTATCCGCAGGCGGACCCAGTGCTGATCGACGAGCAACTAATGGCCGAGACGCGCATCGTAATGCGCGTGGTCACCCTGGGGCACGCCGCACGCAACCAGGCAGGCATCAAGGTGCGCCAGCCGCTGGCGCTGGCCATGGTTAAGCCCCGCTCAGAGGAAGAAGTGGAAGGCCTGCAGCGCTTGGTAGACCAGATCCGCGACGAACTGAACGTACACCAAGTGGAGATCACCAGCGACGAATCCGCTCTGGCGGACTACCGCATCAGCGCTGTCCCCAGCCAGGTGGGCAAGAAGTACAGGTCGCTTTTTCCGGCGATCAAACAAGCCTTGGCTGAGCTGGATAGTGCAGCAGCACGGGCAGCAGCGGCGAAACTGCGCGCAGGCGACCCACTGCGCGTGACCGCCCAAGTCCTGGACGTTACGCTGGAACCTGAGGACTTGGAGTCGCAGACCGTGCCCAAAGAAGGCTTCGCCATGGCCGAGGAAGGCGGCTACATGGTGGCGCTGAAGGCCGAGATCAGCAGAGACCTGCGGCTGGAGGGCCTGGCCCGCGAGATCGTGCGGCGCATCCAGATTATGCGCAAGGAGGCTGGCTTCCGCATCGAGGACAGCATCACCACCTGGTACCAGGCCTCAGAGCACCTCCAGCCAGTCTTTCGCACTTGCGGTAAATACATCCGGCAGGAGACGCTGTCCAAGCTCCTGCTGCGCAAGCCACCGCCGAAGGATGCCTACGTAAGGACATATGACCTGGAGGGCGAGTCGGTGACCCTGGGTGTGCGACGCATAAGGCCAAGGTGAGCGCCGAGAGCATCGGCGGGAGGAGGATTAGGAGAGGTTTTGAACCCGACTTCTCCGCATTAGTAACCGAACATATACCTGGCAGCAACCGAATGGTTACCTTACTGTGGTATGATGGCGTTCTTGGACGGGTTCCATCGCATATCGCACTCTCGTCGAACCATTCGATGCAGCCGCAACGCACTCAGCTCACATTGAAGCCCGAACCCGTCCTTGGGCGACAAACGGTGGTCTCAAGTGATTGGGACCACCGTTTTCGTTTCCCTCGGCGACGAAAGTCTGAACCACGAAGACACAGAGACACGAAGGTACGAAAAACCTTTGACCCTCTTTGTGTTTCTCTCCTGCTATTGGTTCTGCAGCCTCGCCTATGGCGAGATGCTTCGCAGCACCTCGAGCGCCTTCAGCGTCACCCACTTGCTGGGCTGCCCCTTCTTTTCCAGGTTGGCCTGCATCCGGCCGTAAGGCGTGGATTCCAGCAGCCACCTGCCATCCGCCCGCTGTTTCTCCCGCAGCACGGCCAGCGCATCCTCCATACGTTGGTCACGCACACCCAGCCGAGTCAGCACCCACAGGCCGCGCAGCACGCTGTATTCCCAGAACCAGGGGAAGGCCAGCCGCAGCCATCTGGGGTTGATTACCTCCCAATCGTGGTGGTCGGAGCGGTACAGGCGGTGCATCAGCAGAAACTCCGCTCCCCTGCCAATCGCATCTCGTATCGCCAGCGAGCGCCTGTCCCGGCCGATCTCCGAGAGGCCCTCCAGTGCGCAGATGGCTCCGTGGAAGCAGGAGTGCTTGTCGCGGGTGTGCGCCTTCCAGTACGGGCACAGCCAGCCGCCATCTCCGCGCTGGATGCTCACCAGCCAGTCCACCGCCCGCCACACGCGTGGATCGTCGCCATAGCCCAGTCGCCACAGCGCAGCAACGATGTTGCCTGTCAGGCAGGACAGCGTCATCTGGTGCACCTGGTCGGTCACGAAGGCCTCTTCTTGCGGCGGTTTCCTGCCCTGCCCCCGCCGCTTCCTCGCAACCCATTCGTATTCCCGGCTGGCCCCCTCCTTCCCGCACTCTGCAAAGCCGCCCTCCGATTGCTGGAAGCGAAAGATGTACTCCACCGTTCGCTGTACCCGCTCGTCTACCGCGCTGAGGCCCAGGTGGCCCAGCAGCATCACCGTCCAGTAGGTGGCTTTGTACTTGGGCTGATACGGGCTGGTGGGATCGCCCCAGTAACCGCCGGGCTGCTGTTTGGAAAAGATGCGCTCAATCACAGGCGATGTGGGGATAGCCGCCCGTGCTGCCTGCACATTGGCGCTGTCCTCTGGCCGGCCCAGCAGATCTCGCAGCGCCCGAAAGCGCACCGCAGAGTCTGCAGGCTCCAGAAGCCATTCCATCACATCTGCGCTTACACGTTTTGACTGCCTCGCCATTGGCTCGCACCTCACACGACTAGCTTCGTCTTGCCTTTCGCGCACTTTTTGTCAGTCCTGTGCAAGGCTATTATACCAGAGAACTCGGCATGAGCCATACCACGTCAAAAGTGCCCACAATCCATTGCCTGTGCATTGACCCTCTCGCCGCAGGGCGAAACACACCTCCGCCAGATACCTGCCAACATCGCCAGCAACAATGCATGACGCACGGTGATGGCTGCCTCCAGACGCCATGCCACGGACTTGGCCTAACGCCCGAATTTGACAACTTTCCAATTATGTGCTACATTTTCCCTGAATAGAAGGAACGAAGTCCCTAGCTTGTACGCAAGTGCCGGGGCCGATCCAGCCTCGGTTTTCTTTATGCGCGCTCGTCGGGTGTACTTCTCCGCTCTATGAAAGATCGAAAGAAAGGAGCATCCGATTGTGAGCGAACGCATCACCGGCACGGTCAAATGGTTCAGCCGCAGCAAGGGTTACGGCTTTATCGCCCGAGAGGACGGTGAAGACGTCTTTGTGCACTACTCGTCGATCGCGGAAGAGGGTTTTCGCAATCTCGAAGAAGGCCAGCAGGTCGAGTTCAGCGTCGAAGACAGCCCCAAAGGGCCGCAGGCGACCAACGTCGTCGTACTGCCGTAGTGAAGGGACCGAGAAACCGGGTTTTTGCACAAGTGAAAGGACTGCAATGAACAAGAAACTATACGTGGGCAATCTTGCCTACAGCGTGACCGCTGAAGCCCTGCAGGAGCTCTTTGGTACAGTGGGAGAGGTCGTTTCGTCGACGGTCATTTCCGACCGCTACAGTGGGCGCTCCAAGGGCTTTGGCTTCGTGGAGATGGCCACAGAGGAGCTCGCACAGCAGGCCATCGAGACACTCAATGGCCATGAGCTCGACGCCCGCGAGATCAAAGTAGCCGAAGCAAAGCCACCCCGGCGCGACCGATCTCGCCGCCGTGATGACTGGTACTAGTGTAAGAAGAAGTGACCGGCACCTCTCAGGTGCCGGTCACTTGCTCTAGGCTCTCACCTCCCTGACGCACCACGCGCCTCGTGGAATCGTCGGGCCATTTCAATAAACTCCGTGTATCCCGAGCCGTCGGAGAAAGCCCTCTGAGGCACAACTACGGCTTGCACAGCAGCGGTGTAGAGGAATGTGTGCTCATCCCTACTCTGCGCCATCCTCGGTGCTCGGCTGGCCGCCCACTTCCAATGTCTCCCTGTCCGGCCTGTGCCGCCCGCAAAGCTGACGAACAAGCTGTTGCACCGGCATGCCACCCTGTTCGATCAGCTTCTCCACCGCCTGGTGCGTCAGGTGGCCAAAGGGCCACTCCACGTTCTGCAATCGGGCAACAGTTGGTGCATTGCCCAGGGCATCCAGGATGCGCTGGTGGTGCCACCCAAACAGGCTATCCGGCAGTTCGTGCGGACCGAAATAGCGCGCCTCTGTAGTTTCCTCACCGTCAGACCGTAGCTGGCCACCGACTGCCCGCGCGGCGAACAGCACCACGTGATCGCCGCCGCGCTGCCAATTGGGCCTCGAATAGAGGCCAACAACGCGCGTTAGTTCGACCTCCAGACCCGTCTCCTCGCGCACCTCACGGCTCGCAGCCTGGGCCAGGGACTCGCCGTCCTCCACACCGCCACCCGGCAGGCACCAGGCCGGAACGTCACGCCGCTTTGTGAGCAGGATCCGCCCATTGCGAATAATGGCCACGTTGACACCAATCGTTGGCATGCGTCCTCACCTCTCGCCGCGCTCATCCTGTGCGGAGTCAACAGGCTCGGCATGCTTCATGATCGCATCCCAATCGAATGTTGCCGCTGCCTGCTGCCACACGACATCTGCAATCGCCTCACAGTCGCCGAATCCAGCCTGGGCTGCCAGCCCACGAGCATAGGAGAGAAAATCCTCCGAGATGTTCTGCCCTGTCTCCAGGCAGAGGACGAATGCCTTGGCCAGCACCCCACCCTCTTCCAGCAGGCCGCTGTCGCGAAAAGCGGCGCGCACTCGGCCCAGGTCATAGCACAGCGCACGGTGCTTTGTTTCCCAGTGGCCATCGTGCCAGGTCAGCAGCGCATACTGCGTGCCTACAAAGCCATCCAACGGCCCGCACACTGCGCCTGGATTGAGCGCCAGACGCCCGTCGCGTTCCACCTTCCACGGCTCATGCGTATGCCCGCAGACCAGCACTGGCTCGGACGCCTGCGCAAGTGCCGCATCAAGCACCGCAGGGTCACGATCAGGATAGATGGACTCGCTCGGGTCTTGCGGTGAGCCATGCACTGCCCGAATCGCTGCCCTTCCGGGGAGCTCAATGACCCGCTGCTCTGGCAGCGAGCCGAGGAAGGCAAGTGTGTCTGCATCCACATGTGCATGGGTCCAACGCAACAGGGCGAACTGGAGATGCGTGCGCCTGGATTCTGGCGCCTGGCCGGAGGTGTACTGCAGCAGGCCGCTGTCGCTGTTGCCGCGGATCATCCAAGCGCCAAGCGATCGCAGCAGGCGGACCACCTCGTTGGGCTGCGGCCCGCCAACCAGATCGCCAGCGACAATGATGCCATCCACGTCATAACGCTGCATGTCTTCCAGCACCGCTTCCAGCGCGGATAGATTGCCGTGCACGTCGGATAACACAACCAGGCGCATCGCTTCACCCTCAGTACGTTTGCATGGGCGTGCCGGACACTGCCCTGGTCAGCCTCTCTGCAGCCGCAGCCGCTTCACAGTACAGCGCGCTCAGGTCGACTTTCACCAGGTGCCCCTCTCTCACCACCACTTCCCCATCCACGATGACGGTGTCCACGTTGGGCGCACCGAGAGAATAGAGGATGTTGGCAAAGATGTTGTGCTCGGGCTGCATGTTGGGTGTGTCGGGCCTGATCAGCACCAGGTCGGCAAGGCCGCCTTCCTCGATCGTACCGTAGCCCTCAATGCCCAGTATCTCGCCGCCGTTGCAGAGCAAGGGCATCATCTGCTCGATTCTGGCCGCTCGGGGATTGCGAGTGGAGCATTTGGCCAGCAGAGCGGCATCGCGGGCCACCTCGAAAATGCTCATCGTGCTGTTGGACGCGGGGCCGTCGCTGCCGAGGCCGCAGCGCACGCCGGCCTCCAGCGCTCTGGGCAAGAAGTCATGAATGTCGCCGAACCTCATGTAGGTCTTGGCACAATGAGCGACGCCAGCACCGCTCTCCTGGATAAGCTGCAAGTCCTCATCCGTGGCGTAGTATGCATGAGCCAAAATGGTCCCCTTTTTCAAGACTTCCATCTTGTGCAGCGCCTGGATTGGCGTCATGCCTCGTTCGTTCAGGCTTCTGGCGACCTGGCCCTCTTCCTCGGATATGTGGATGTGCAGCTTCAACTCAAGTTCCTCGGCTTTGGCGACCACGGTTGTCAGAAAGTCGTTGGGGCACAGATACAGAGAATGGGGCCCGAGGGAGACGGTGATGCGCGGATCGTGATCCATGAACTCCTCAGTGAAGTTGAGGGCTTGTCTGTAGCGGGCCTCCCAATCGTCGCCAACACCGAACACACTCCAGGCCAGGTCGGCGCGCATTCCCGCATCCAGGTATGCCTTCGCGGCTTCACCCATGTAGAAGTAGTGGTCAGCGACAAAGGTAACCCCGGAGAGCAGCATTTCCGCAGCGCCGAGCAGTGTGCCGACGTAGACATCATGAGGTGTCAGGTTTTTCTCGTACATCCAGATGTACTTGTTGAACCAATCCTCGACGCTGACGTCCTCGGCCACTCCACGCAGGAGGGTCATGGCAGTGTGCGAATGGAGATTCACCAGGCCTGGGATGAGGTAGCATCCCGATCCGTCAATGATCTCACCGCAGGGCTCGATGTTTTGGCCGACCCGCTTGATCCTGCAGCCTTTGATGCACACATCGGTGTTCTCGCGGATTGAGAGATTGTGAAACGACAAGACAGAGGTATTCCGAATCAGCATGATCTCGCTCCTTTGCCCCCGACATAGCCAGGCGCGCTGCCTGGTTGGTTCGCGGCGCACAGTTTTGCCGATGAGCCGACATCAGTCCGCTTCCCGTTGACACTTTGCAGCGTGGATCGCAGCGCGAGTCGGAGTTGCACACCCCCGCCCAGCAGCACCGACGGGAGACGCACTTCCGTCCTCGGGGAGGCTGCATTGCGTAAAGGTTGTGACGTTGGGCGCGCAACGGACAAAAAGAAACCCGGCATCTCGCAAGGACCGGGTTTCTTCAGCACTGCATAGAGGCCACAGAGGTGTCCGCCACCTCTAGCGCCCTTGCGCTACGGCACGTCCACCTTTACCGTCGACAGGTAGAGATTGTATATGACCTGCGGTCCGACACTTGTGGCCGTGGGCGTCGGGGTCGCTGTACGCGTTTCCGTTGCCGTCGGCACCACCGTGATCGTGCCCGTAGGCGAAGGCGTCGACGTGTAAACAGGCGGCAGAGTAGGCGTAGGCGTCTGCGTAGCCGTAGGTGGTGCTGTCGATGTTGACGTCGGCGTCCGCGTAGCCGTGGGCGTGCCCGTCGGCGTTGCCGTCGGCTCCGGTGGCCAGTAGACCAAGGCCTGGTCATACGCATACACCGGTAGCACTCCATCTGCCTCGACCATGGCCACATTGCTCAACGTCATGCCCGCAGCCCAAGTGTAGGTATTGGCGCAGATCCACAGGTACATGCCCTCGCCTGGATCCAGACTATCCAACTCCCAGGTCACCGTGCTCTCGCCATCGAATGCACCGCCATCGCTCACCCGCACGGAGTAGGGGGCGATACCCTCGGGCAGCACGTCGGTGACCACGACGTTGGTGAGTGTCTCGTTGGTGCCATTGTGCACGTAGATGTAGTACCAGAAGGTGTAGGTGGCCACCACATCCCCGTGCGGGCGGAACTTGCTCAGCGACAGCTCACCGACTGGCGTGGGGCTCGCCGTCGGCGTACTGGTCTGCGTAGCCGTCGCGGTTGGCGAAGACGTGGGCGTCGCTGTCGCGGTCTGCGTGGCGGTCGCAGTGGCTGTCGATGTCGGAGTTCGACAATCGCGGACGCAGGCCGTGTCGGTCACCAGAACGGGCACGTCGAGCTCTTGGGCATTGATCCAAGCTCTATTGGTGATGCAAGCTCCAACAGCCGAGGAGTAGGTCTGCGCTTTGATCCACAGATGGATAGACCCATAGCTCCCCAGGTTGCCCAGGTGCCAGACCACTGTGTCCACGCCGTCGAACACGCCTCCTGGGCTGACCTGCACAGACCACGGCGCGATGCCTGCCGGCAGGGTGTCCGTCACTACAATGCTGTGGACGACCGCGTCGGTGGTGTTGGTGATATGGATGTAGTACCAAAAGTTCCACGTCGCGCAGATCTCACCGTGTGGCCGGTACTTGATGGCCTCGATGATGCCCGGCAGACGCGTCTCGGTGGTCGTCGGAGTAGGTGTCGACGTTTCGGTGGGCGTGGACGTCGGCGTCGGAGTTTCCTGAGGTGTCGGCGTTTCGGTGGGCGTGGGTGTAGAAGTGTCCGTCGCAGTAGGTGTCGACGTTTCGGTGGGCGTGGGCGTCGGCGTCGGAGTTTCCTCCCCGATCTGTACGAGGTAGTCCTCGACCTCGCCGTCCGAAGCGGGGCCTGTGGGCAGCGCAGCAGCTTGCGTATCGGTGCTCAGCCGGAAGCGCGCATAGGTGCTCGACGCTGCCCCGACGGGCACCGTAAAGGCCAACGTGAACTGCACATTGGTGCTCCCGTTCGGCACGGCTACAGTTGCGCTTTCACCAGTGTTGGTGAAATAGCCATTGGCATCGAAATCGATAAAGCCCCACAGGACCGCCGCTGAGCCGGTCAAGTTGGTAGCGGTGACGCGCACGGTATCTGCGCCGAGCGGCGCCAGGCTCAGGTCGGCAACGAGCACGCCATCCTCGTCATCGGCGAACTCTGGCGGGGTGTTGTCGTCGTTGTTGGCACCGGCGCCCGGCTGGCCGTCCGATTCCGGATCCACAATAGACCCCATGTAGAGATCCAACACGATTTGGTGGCTGGGGCCGCCATCGCTGTTGAGGGTCTGGTAATTGCCCACCCCAGTCCCAACGCCGGTATCCGGATTGTCGCCCCAGTCGTACAGCGGCACGTTCTCTTCACCGTCTTTTGAAGGAGAGTTGTGCCCAGAGACGGGCCACAGCGTAAACGGCGCGCCGCTGCAGTGGCTGATGTCCATGCTGGCTTCGTACACCATAGCCCACTCCCAGTCATGCACCGTGTCGTACGTTGGCCAGCCTTCGTCGGTGACGTCGTTATCGGACACTGGCCACTCCTGGTCGTCAGGTGACTTCCAACCGGAGTAGGCCCGATTCCCTCCCAGCGTAACATCCCAGGTGCTGGTCGCGGGAGCGTGATGGTTCAGATTCCATTGCAGCGAGCTGGCGCTGGTAATGAAACCAGGCGGCGGAGTGCCGGCTGCGGCGCACCTCGGTCCCGGGGTGCAGAAGGGATCCGAAATCCAGTCGGCCTCGCTTGCGTCCAGGTCATCGTCGGCGTCATGCGCATAGTCCTGCTGCCAGGTCCATGAGATGCCCCCACAGGCGAACACCCAGACAGAGTGATCTGAGGCGATGAGGTCGTTGACATCGTGCGCCGGGCCGGGGCACCAGCCTGCACTCGCCAGATAGTCCTTGTCGGGCGCGCTGGCGGGAGGATTGCACTTCTTGACCCCGAATACGTTGTCATTCACGCTCGAGCTAATCACCAGCGCCGCGTAGAGCGTTGTGCCGTCCAGGTAGTAGTAGAGTGCAGAGCGGCCCGGGTTCTCCGCGTATAGGTTGTACCTGCTGTCGTCACCGTCCCCATAAAAGAGACCGTTGACCGTCGGCGGATCGACGGCGTTCAACGGCGCAACCTCAGGAAGCCCCATCGCTCCTGCAGAAAGGGCTGATTTGGCGCCGGGTACCTGGGGTGGTTCCTGAACTGCAACCGCCGAGTCGGAGGCTTCTTGTTGGAAGCTCCCCGCCGGGAGTGCCGAAACGACAATGGCAAGCACGCCAAGAGCCGCCAATGTCGCCCAGATGATGCCTACGGAGATGATGCCTTGCAGAAGCTTGCGTACCTTGACTGTAGCCATTGTCCCGATTCCCCTAACTATATCAGTGTGTTCTTCAACGTCTGGGCCCAGCAGAGGCAACGGGCCCAGGGTACACAGAAAGGCCGGAACGGCTTCCTTTCCGCCGCCGCGGGCGATAATGGGTGGCATACAGCATTTGCCCACTGCCTGTTGCTGCAGAGGCCAGCGCCACTGGACTCTGCGGCTAAGTATACCTCACAAACATGAGAAAAAGGTGAATAAAGTCACCAAATTAAGTAGATTTTCGGTAGCAGTTCGGTAGCTATGTAGTTACAGGCTTGCAGGTACTGGGCTTTCTTCTGGACTCGTCGAGTTTGGGGTGCATGGCGAGCTGCAGAGGAGGGGGACAGGGCATCGCGCTGCCTGCCGGCATTAATCCGCATGTAGGGGCAATTCATGAATTGCCCCTACATGCGGTGAAGCACATCCGCCTTGGCCCGATGAGGCTGGCTTTCGTTTGACGTCAGAGAAGACCTGCCAGGTTTCCCAAACCTGGCAGGTCTGCGTTGTTCTGCACGGCAGTCCCTTCTGTAGCTGCATCATACGGCATCTTCTGCCTCTCGCGAAGCGAAGCACAGGTGTCACGGTCGCTGCACGAGCGGTGTCAAAGCTCGCCCTGGCCTGCGTCTGGCCGGCTTTGTCATGACGACAGCTTCTCCATGACGAACTCCGCGATGGCCAAGACCAGGATAAAGGCCAGCAAGGCGGCCCACCAGGACAAGGCACGCAAAGGATAAGCGCCAGGGAGCAAGGCGATCCTGCTTGCCAGTTCAGGCAGCCGCGCCTGGACCGTGAGGTTCGCCGGAAGACGCAGCGAGGCCAAGAAGACAACGGCCATTACCGGGCCGCCAAAGGCCATGCGCTGCAACTCCATCAGGTCATCCTTGGGGATGGCGATGGTGCGACGTCGGAGCGCCAGGAAGAACACACTGGAAGCCACAACTGCTGCCGCTGCCATACAGATTGGGAAGGCCGTCAGGCCGACGTTGGCCACCTTGGCGTCCGGCGACAGTACTAGCCGGAAGAAGAAGGGCAGCAGCGTGATGGTGTAGGTCAGGAATATCGTGCCCCAGACCAGCGTGTCGTCGAAGTAGACCACGGCGGCAAAGGCGCGGAACAGCTCTCCCCAGAACAGCAGGATCACCAGGAAGGTGAAGGCGAAGTATAGGAGGGCCATGATCAGGTCCTCCCTGCCTGCAATATGAAAATCGGTCAGAGAGTAGGCACACAGGCCAAGGGCCATGGCAAAGACCGAGTTGGCCATGGCCTGTACCTTCTGCGTGAGGGCCCTCTTTGATGCCAGCAGATCGGGCGTTTCCTCCTCTGGTGTACGGCCAAACCATCCGGCTACGTGTGCCAACAGGTCCTCGATCACCGCCCAGAGCAGGAAGGGCGCCACCCAGGCCCCCATGCGCGCAGGGATTTGGCGCAGAGCTGCGGGAAGGCGGACTGCTACTTGCGGAAGATGGTCGGCGACGGTGACGTCGGCGGGGATTCGCATCGACAGCAGAAAGACCAGGCAGTACACCCCAAACCCAGCGGTCATGGTCAACATCTCCATGCGCTCCCGTCTGGGGGTAGCGATGCCCTGGCGCAGCACGATGACCTGTCCCAGAGCACCCAGGAAGGACAGTGCGGCCATGATCAAGGGAAAGAGGTCATGCCCCAGCTCCCTGACTTGTGTTTGTGCAGAGAGCATCAGCCGCAGGCACAGAGGCGTCACCACCAGCAGCGCCCCGAGGAGAAAGTTGATTATGAACAGCCGGTCGTCATAGCGTGCCAGGGCCAGCGATCTGGAGATGCCCCTCCAGAAGATGACCGTCAGCAGGAAGAGGATGGAGAAGTAGACCAGCGCCAGGCCCACATCTTGCATCTCAGTGATGGCAAAGCCGGTCAGAGAGTAGGCCCCCAGGCCCAGGCTGAGGCCCAGGAGGCTGTCCACGATGTCGGCAGACCGCTCTTGGAGGATCTCGTCCCAGTCTTGCTCCATCGCACGCCTCCTTGCGGGCTGGACCTGACAGGTCTCCAAAACCTGTCAGGTCTGGTTGGGTCACGCAGGTCTTTGCCGGGCTAGGAGAACAGCTTGTCGGCGTCGTCTTGCAGCAGCACCCAGAAAGTATAGAGGCCCAACAGGGTGCCGATGGGAACATTGGCCAGGTCCAGGGCGGCCAGGATCAGGTTCAGCATCCGCGCCCAGGGCTTGAACCTGAGCAGGCCAGCGCCAGCGATGAGGTATGGCACCGAAAAGACGCCTAAAAAGCCAGCGATCGCCGTGCCGACGACCCCCGTGATTGCGATTGCGTCCCTGTCCCCTGAAATGAGCCCGCCGCCAACGATGGCCACGAAGAGGAACGCCGCGATCACCAGCCCCAAGACACCGAAGCCGATGCGCAGTGCTGCGATCACTGTTACGTGTTTTTTCATTTCCATGTCTCTCTTTGTCCTCCTTTTCGTCTCAACCTATTGTGCTTCCTTTGTGTAATACGCACAGCATGTGCCTGGAGTTGCGGCCTCGCCAGCAGTTCTACTGCTTCGTGCACCGAAGGTTGCTAAACGCATTTCACTGAATCATCGTCCCGTCAAGCCATCCCGTCGGTGCCATCGCCTCCGGCGAGACCTTCGGCCTTGTCTTCGCCAAGACCTTCGGCGGTCGCCCGTCGCCCGCAGGTGCCCACGGGTGCCCACGGGTGCCCACGGGGCATGCAGAGCACATGCAGAGCACACGCAGAGCACGAACTGTCGCCTGCGGCCTTGCCTTTGGCAAGATCTATGACCTTGCCTTCGGCAAGATCTACGACCTTGTCTTCGCCAAGACCTTCGGCGGGACCTTCGGCGATATGAAAGTGCTGTTCGAGTTTAGCGACCTTCGGCGCAGTACTCTGTAGATCGATGTGCAACCACCAAGACGCGAAGACATAAAGGGAATCAAATCCAAACTTTGTGTCTTGGTGCCTTTGTGTTCAGAGCTATCTATTCCTCTGCGTGTTCTGCGGTCGGTGCGGTGGGAGGCTGCCTGCATCAGTCCACCGCGCTGCAGAAGGAGTTGTCATAACCGACGTACCGGAACTTGGTCGGGTGATAGGCGTAGAGCGTGCAGTCGGCCACCTCAAATCCGTGTCGAAACAGCCTCTGGAAACCCTCAAGGGATAGCTGTCTGATGTCCGTTCCCATTTCCGCAGCGCGGTCGACTCTGTCTTTGCCAAGACAATGTGGGCATAGCTGCGAGCTCTCCTCTTCCCGGTCAGCGTCTCGCAGAACCTGCTGACAAGTGGCACCGATCTGCAGGTAGCACCCGGGATCCTGGTGGTTTATGAAGCGCTCCAGCACAGCTCTGAACCGCAGTGAGCGGATCTGATCCAGCATGATGCCTCTGATCATCCGATCAGCGGCCTTCCACGGACGGTGTGCTTCCGGTTTCAACTTGCAGCAGCCATCGCTCACGATCAGGAAATCCATGTCCTGGCGCCACCCTTCCACGAAACTGTGCAGGCCCTCCAATCCCAGATTGTCATAAACGCCTCCATCCCAGAGATGCAATCGGGAGTAGGTCGCCTGGGTCGGCTCTGTCTCCGCCTTTGCTCCATACGTGTAGTTGAACCAGGAACAGGAGCGCGTGTCGAAAACCAGGGGGCCGATCAGGCCTGGAAAGCCAGCGGAGGCCGCCAGCGCGTCGCTGAGCGGGATGTCGGTGTCGTGGGTATATCCAAACACATAGTCGCCCATGCGAGAGCGTTCAAAGCGCCAGTTCTTCCCCGTCTCATAGCACGTGGCATTGATCATCCAGCGCGGACGTTCTGGCAGGGCGCAGAGGCTGGCTGTCACCCCCCATCGCTTTTGCAGCAGCAAGGACAGGTCATCCGCCCGGGTTCCAAAGATGCGCGATGGCGACCTTAGCACGCGCCCGATCATGCCGAACTGCAGATCCTGCGTGGTCAGCAGTTCGCGAGCCTGGGGCAACACCTTCTCGAGAAAGTGCACACTGGACGGCCAACGGAAACCGCTGCGCGCATACACCAGGCCGACGCACAGGCTACCGCCGGAAACGGTGGACAGGTAGGCCACATCTTCCAGGCGGTCTTCCTCCGCCAGCCTGGCCAGCACTCCCAAATGGAAAACTGTGGCTCGGAATCCTCCTCCGGAGAGGCTCAATCCGATCTTCATCGCCTGTCTCCCGGCAGTTGCCCCGTCTGCTATCCATTACATTGTAGCACAGATGACGCACCGACGCATCGGGCAACCGGGCAATCTTGCGACTGGACAGGTGGCCAATCTCTGGCTTGGCCAGGTGACCAATCTGGTGTGTACCTCCACGTCGTGGATGTCTGCAGGCCACAGCCTTGCCTCTCAACTCTGCCCATAGTATAGAGGGTGGATAGCGAACAGCCACCGTTGCTCGGCTGGGGGGCGAGACACGTTGTGTAAACCGCCCCTGCCGGCAAAGGGAAGCTGGGTTGCACTAGAAACCCGGTCTCGGATTGCCCTCAGCCGGGCCGATGCCGTCTGAGCACGATCGGCAGGTACAACTGGAAGGCTGGCCGCGTCGGCGTGGCTGTCGGCGTAGGCTCTTCTGCAAGATGGACCAGAAGCAGGTAGTCCTCCGTCTCCCCGTCCTCGAAACTTCCCTGTCCATCCCAGCCGGCGCCAACGGGTCGCTCGCTGATGGAGAACCTGGCCCACACAAACCTGGGATTGGGTCCGAGCAGGAAGGGCGGCGGGAGCAACACAGAAAGTGGGCCGTCAAAGCCGTTGGGAACCCGAAAATCAACCAGCACGTGTTCAGGAGCGGGTAGGGGCGGATTCCCCGGACAGGTGGAGGCGCCGCCCCAGCGGCCATCCTGGTTCCAGTCTATGAGCACATTGACGAAACCGGTCGTCTGCCCGGGCATGGGGTGGTGGACCTCGATATCTACGTCTACGCCCCACACAGCGGTTTGGCAGGTGCTGCCAAGCGGTGTGCCGTCAGAGTTGGCGCAGGGGAGCACGTTGAGAGCAGCATCAAGGGTAAAGGGCTGGGGCATCAGCAGCCCTGCATCGCCGTCCTGGAAGCATTCATCCTGATCGTAGGGCGGGAAGCAGCGCGGAGGGGGGCACCCACCGGCGTTGCCGTCTACTTCGAGATCAAAGCCTGGGCCGAAGAACGCGCCAAAGTTGTTGTGTTCGATCCAGCCAAGCGGGCCAGCGCTCCAACAGGTGGGGAACGATCCGTTGATGCCCAACCACGGATAGGCCATCGCGCCACTACCCTCTGGTGCATCGCCGAACTCCAGTTCGGTGACCGGTGGTCGCGTCGCCGTGGCGGTGGCCGTAGCTGTGGGTGGCCGGGTGGCGGTTGGTGTCGCTGTTTGCGTAACCGTGGCTGTGGTAGTAGCTGTGGTTGGCCGGGTGGCGGTTGGTG
>JAUWJD010000052.1 GCA_030607875.1 Chloroflexota bacterium | reverse complement strand
TGGCAGCGCTGGAGTTTGAGGCGGTGTCGGGCAAGATCACCTTCGACGAGCAGCACAACCCGGTGAAGAACGCGGCCATTCTGCACATCAAGGATGGCGAGATCCTGTTCGAAGCCTCGGTGAGCCCGGCTGCGCCGCCAGCCGCTGGCGAGCCGCTCAAGATCGCAGTCCTGGGTCCGTTAACAGGTGATGTGGCTACGTTTGGTGCTTCCAACCGAGATGGTGCGCTCATGGCCGTCGAGGAATGGAATGCCAAGGGCGGTGTGCTCGGCCGGCCCATCGAGGCAATCCTGGGGGACACGCAGTGCGACCCCAAGGCGGCTGCCGACGTGGGCAAGAAGGTCATCGACGAGGACGGAGTCAAGTACATCGTCGGTGCGTTGTGCTCCAGCTCCACCATTCCTGTCAGCGAATATGCCAACGAGAAGGGTGTGCTGCAGATCAGTGGCCCCTCCACCAACCCGCAGGTGACAGTGGACGCGGATGGCAACACCAAGCCCTACGTCTTCCGCGCCTGCTTCATTGACCCCTTCCAGGGGACAGTGATGGCCAGATTCGCCCAGCAGGACCTGGGGGCAAAGACGGCGGCGGTGGTACTGGACGTGGGCAATGACTACATCAAGGGCCTGGCGGAGTACTTCCGCGCAGCGTTCGAGGCTGAAGGTGGAGAAGTTGTAGTGTGGGAGTCCTTCGTGAAGGAGGATACGGACTTTTCGGCCATCCTGGCCAAGGTGAAGGCCGCTAATCCGGATGTGTTCTTCATTCCCACCTACTACGACAAGCTGAACCTGATCGCTGTGCAGGCGAAGCAGAAGGGCATCACAGCCGTGCTGTTGGGTGGTGACGGTTGGGACTCGCCCGACATGGACCGTGCGGCTGCGGATGGTGGGTACTTCAGCAACCACTACTCGCCGGAGGACTCGCGGGCCATCGTGCAGGACTTTGTGTCGCGCTATCAGGCCAAGTACGGCTCAGTGCCCGATGCTTTCGGCACGTTGGCCTATGACGCGATGAACCTCCTGCTTCAGGCGATCACAGACGCCGGCGTGGACGATCCACAGGTGGCCAGGGATGCGATGGAGGCCATGGAGTACGAGGCCGTATCCGGCCTGATCATGTTTGATGAGTTCCACAACCCGACCAAGAGCGCGGCCATTCTGCATGTCAAGGACGGCCAGGTTGTCTTCGAGACCTCGGTCAGCCCGTAGTGCGCTTTTGAGGGAGGGGGCGCACCAGCGCCCCCTCCTTTATTCACTGGAAAGGAGGGTGGGTACTGCAAGATGCGTGATCTTCCAAGCCGTATCATCGTTTTCTTCCGCAGGAATTGGTACTTGGCTATCATCGGCTTGTTGATCCTGCTCTGGCTGGCAGGGCGCTACCGGGAGAGCCCGCTGCTGTTCTGGCAGTTCATCGTGGATGGGCTGCGCCTCGGTTTCGTCTATGCACTGATCGCGCTGGGCTACACCATGGTCTATGGCATCGTGCGTCTGATCAACTTCGCCCATGGCGACGTCTTCATGGTGGGTTCCTATACTGCTTACTTCGCTACGACCCGCTATCAGTGGGGATTTCTGCCCGCGATGGCGCTAGCCGTTGGGGTGTGCGCTTTCTTGGGAGTAGTGATCGAGAGGGTGGCGTACAAACCTCTGCGTGATGCGCCTCGCATCGCCGCGCTCATTACGGCAATCGGCGTCTCGTTCTTCCTGGAGTATTTCACGGCCTTGGACTTTGTTTTCACACCCAACTTTATCAACTACACGCCGCTCCCGCTCAAGATCACGACGTGGGAGGTCCGGGGCATCACTTTCTCCAATATCATGCTGCTCATCATTGCGGTCACCACAGCTTGCCTGGTTCTCCTATGGTACATCGTCTATCGCACCAAGCTGGGCAAGGCCATGCGCGCTGTAGCCTGGGACAAGGAAACTGCCCTTCTGATGGGCATCAACGTCGATCTCGTTATTACCTCCACCTTTGCCATTGGATCAGGTTTGGCTGGCATCGGAGGGATGCTCTACGTTCTCGCCTACCCGCAAATCCGCACTTTCCTCGGCGTAATGCCTGGCCTGAAGGCGTTCATTGCTGCCGTCTTCGGCGGCATTGGCAGTATCCCGGGAGCGCTTATCGGTTCGCTGGTGATTGGCATGGTGGAGATGCTCGCGCAAGGCTATCTGTCCTCTCCTATGCGCGATGCGATCGTGTTCTCCGTCTTGATCATCGTGTTGCTGTACAGGCCGACAGGCCTCTTTGGCGAAGCGGCCAGGGAAAAGGCCTAGGGTGGTGCTCCATCGCGCTGTCAGGGAGTCTTCTGATTCGCTTGTCCATAAACAGGAGCAGCTATGAATAGAAGCAGGTTTCGTTTCCTGGGCCAGGGCTGGTTGTTCTGGCTGGCCGTCGTTCTGATTTTCTTGCTCGCGCAGTGGGTTTTGATACCGCGTCTGAACGAGTTCCGCCGTACAGTGTGGGTTATGTTCCCTTGCATCATGGCCATCATCTGCTTGGGTTTGAACTTTATCTTTGGCTTCAACGGCCAGTTCTCTCTGGGCCAGTGGGGATTCTACGCCATTGGCGCCTATGCCTCGGCCATCCTGACCTATCGCCTAGGGGAGAGGTTCAGCTACCCAGTCCAGGGAATCGTGGTTCAGGTTCCACCTCTGCTGCAAAAGCTCATCCCCATGGCAGAAATCAGCCTGTTCCACTTTGATGCAGGCAAATCGGGGTTGTTGCTGGTGGCTGTGCTGTTTGGAGCTGTCCTGGCGGCACTGATCAGCTTGGCCTTTGGCTACGTCGTGCTCCTGCGCTTGGGTTCGGACTACTTTGGCATCGCTACGCTCGGCTTTGCGGTCATTGTGCAGGTCCTGCTGATCAACTCTGATCTGGTCATCCCTGAGACCAAGGGTGCGCGTGGCATGGTCGGCATTCCGCAGATGACGTCATTCTTCTGGGCCTTTCTGTTTTTGGTGTTTGCCCTTGTGGTCATACGCAACGTCCTGTACTCCAGTGTTGGCCGGGCCGTCGTGTCCGTGCGTGAAGACGAGCTGGCAGCCAAGGCGATGGGCATAAACACGCTGAAATACAAGACCATTGCTTTCGTCATCGGCAGCTTTTTCGCTGGGGTCGCCGGCGCGCTCTACGCTCATCTGTACGCCTTTCTATCGCCGCTCTATTTCGGTTTTCAGAAATCCTTTGATCCAATGATCATTATCGTGCTTGGTGGGCTGGGAAACCTGACTGGGACTCTCCTGGCCACGTTCCTCTGGGCGATCACGCTGGAGGGCATGCGCATCTGGCTTCCGCAGGGCTTTGAAGCATGGCGTTTCGTGGTCTATCCCATCGTTCTGCTGCTGGTGATGCTATTGCGGCCACAGGGGTTGCTGGGCAAATTCGAGTTTGGTTTCCTGCGCGCGCCCAAATGGCCGCTGCGGCAGGTGGCGGCAGAGGCAGCGCCACAGGTGGCAGAGGCAACCGCTGGTAATCCCGAGCCACAGGAGGAGCGATCAGCATGAGTGCAACCGTCGAAAGGCCTGTGGTTCTCAACACTGAGGGGCTGTCCAAGAACTTTGGCGGGCGGGTGACCGCGTCGGGCTACGAAGGCGGGTTGTGGGCGGTGAGGGATTTCGATGTCACGGTACGCGAAGGCGAATTGGTGGGCCTGATTGGTCCCAACGGGGCCGGCAAGACCACAGTCTTTAACATGATCAGTGGTCTGATCAGCGTGACCTCCGGCGAGGTCGAGTTTTACGGCAAGAAGCTGGTCGGCAGGCCGGCCCATGCGATCACTCAGGCTGGCATTGGCCGGACGTTTCAGAACATCCGCCTTTTCCCTCAGTTAAGCGTGTTGGACAATGTGCGCATTGCCTACCACTCTCGTGCCGGATACGGGCTGCGTGATGCAATCTGGCAGGGTACGCGCTTCGCACGTAAGGAGCGTGAACTGACCGAAAGGGCGCAGGAACTACTAGCCCTCTTCCATCTGCAGGATCGTCAGGATGAGATTGGCAGTAACTTGCCCTACGGTGAGCAGCGTCGCCTGGAGATTGCGCGTGCTCTAGCTGGCGAGCCCAAGCTGCTCCTGCTGGACGAACCGGCAGCAGGGATGAACCCGCGCGAAGTGCACACACTGATGGATATGATCCACTTTATCCGCGACAAGTTCAAGCTGACCATCGTGCTCATCGAGCACCAGATGCGCGTGGTGATGGGCATCTGCGAGTGGATCACGGTGATGGACTTTGGCCAGGTAATCGCACGGGGCACCGCCGATGAGATCTCCAATGACCCCAAGGTGATCGAAGCCTATCTGGGCAGGCAGGGGAGGAGGGTGTAGTCACACATGACCGCACTGCTGGAAGTCAATGATCTACACGTATTCTATGGCGCTATCCATGCCCTGCAGGGCATCTCTTTCCACATGGACGAGGGCGAAATCGTCACCCTGATCGGTGCGAATGGTGCAGGCAAGAGTACCACGCTAAAGACCATTTCCGGCCTGTTGCGTCCCCGTCAGGGCAACATCCTCTTCCAGGACCGCGATCTGACCAAGGTGTCCGCCCCAAAGATCGTTTCCCTGGGTATCGTTCACGTTCCCGAAGGGCGCAAGATCTTTGCCCCGCTGACTGTGCGTGAGAACCTGGAAATGGGTGCCTACTCGCGCAGTGACGCCAAAGAGATACGGGCTTCCATGCAGCAGGTGTTTGCCAGCTTCCCGCGTTTGCAGGAGCGTCTGAGCCAGCCCGGTGGCACGCTTTCGGGCGGAGAACAGCAGATGCTGGCCATGGGCCGCGGCCTGATGGCCAATCCGAAGCTGTTGCTCCTGGATGAGCCATCGATGGGCCTGGCTCCGCTGCTGGTGGAGGAGATCTTCCGCATCATTGTGGAGATTAACGCACAGGGCACTAGCATTCTTCTGGTAGAGCAGAATGCTGCCATGGCCCTTTCCATTGCCGACCGTGCCTACGTGTTGGAGACGGGCACCGTCGCCCTCGAAGGGCCTGCAGCGGAGCTGCTGGAGAACCCGCAGGTCAAGGCGGCGTATCTGGGCCGGTAGGCTCTCACGCCCAGCTCATGCAATCACGGGGGCTCTCCCACGGTTTGGGAGAAGCCGCGACTGCGTCATGGCTGCGACATGTTCACGAAACGAAAGCCCGACTTCTTGCGAGAAGCGGGCTTTTTCACATTGCGGCCGTGGGCATCGAGAAGCTGACCAGCGCGTCACTCTGTTGTCGCCAAGGAGCTCCATCCTGTCACAGAATACCATCCGGTAGTCCTGACGAAAGGCTCATGACAGAGATGAAGAAGATTCTCATTCTGATGAGTGATACTGGCGGAGGCCATCGCGCCAGCGCCGAGGCTCTCAGGGATGCGTTCCACGAGCGATACGGTGCTCGGTTTCAGGTGGAAATGGTAGACTTGTGGATCAAACACACGCCTCCTCCGCTGAACCAGGTGCCCAAGGCCTATCGCTTCCTGGTGAACGACGTGCCATGGCTGTACCAGTTCATCTACGGAGTTGGGCAGAGATCCGAAGTGATTGACCCGGTGATGGAGGCGGCAGCAAGGTTCCTGCAGCCGTTCATCAGGCGGACGATCGACGCGTACGGTCCTGACTTGATTGTATCGGTGCACCCACTGATGCAGGCCATCCCGCTCGACGTCGTGGCGTGGATGGAGCGAGCGATTCCCTTCGTGACCGTGGTCACTGACCTGATCACCATTCCGCCAGTTTAGTTTGACCCAGACACCACGCTCTGTGTAGTTCCCAGTGACGAGGGGTACCGCCTGGCGCTGCGCGCGGGGCTGCAACCTCAACAGTTGCGCAAACACGGCCTCCCCATCCGCCCTGCTTTTGCCCGCAAGCCCCGGCCCAAGGCGGTGTTGCGCCACGAGTTGGGGTGGGTCCCCGACGTGCCAGCCGCTCTGATCGTCAGCGGTGGCGAGGGCATGGGTCCGGTGGGCGCGATCGCACGTGCGGTAGCTGCCCGTTTGACTGCCGATGGGCAGGACAAGAGGCAACCGGCAGGTCAGTTGGCCGTCATCTGCGGCCGCAATCAGGAACTCCTGGGGGAACTGAGTGCCTATCCGTGGCCTGTTCCCACCCTGGTCAAAGGCTTTGTAGAAGCAATCTGGGATTGGATGGCGGCCAGCGATTGCATCATCACCAAAGCGGGCCCCGGTACCATTGCCGAAGCACTGGCGCTGGGGCTGCCCATTCTGCTCAGTGGCTACATCCCCGGACAGGAAACGGGCAATGTGCCCTATGTACTGAAGCATGGGGTAGGCGTCTATGTGGAGGATCCGTGGCAGATCGCTGAGGTGATCGGTGGCTGGTTCGGACCGCAGCGGGCCAATATGGAGCTCCTGGCGCAAAAGGCGCGGCAACTGGGCCGTCCGGAAGCCACCTTTGAGATTGTCGAAAACATCGCCTGCTTGTTGGACGCGTGAGGGCGTCAACACGCCCAGGGGCGCATAGAAATGGCACTGGATGGGGGATACGAAGGGTCGGCACGTTGTACGACCTTTTCGACACCAAGGACAACCAACGGGCAACCGTACACCGTCTGCCTCCAACAACAGGAAAAGCCCCACCGAATCCGGTGAGGCTTTTGACGTTCCTGGCGGGAGCGACGGGACTCGAACCCGCGGTCTTCGGCTTGACAGGCCGATATGTTATCCAACTACACCACGCCCCCACAGCAGGTAATTGTAGCACAACAAGTGGGATTTGCCAAACTGAGTATACACGAATATCACGAAAGGAGACGAAGTACACGAACCAAAAGTGATTTGTGCAATTCGGTCTTTTTTCGTGTCCTTCGTGTACTACTCCTCCTTCTTGGCCTCCTCGATGACGGTCTGGGCTATGTGTGCTGGGACCTCGTCGTAGCGCTCGAATTCCATGCTGAAGTAGCCTCGCCCTTGGGTCATGGAGCGCAAATCCGCCGCATAGCGCTGCATCTCAGCCAGCGGTACCTCGGCATTGATGATACTGTTGCCCCTCTCCTGCCCCATGCCCAGAACACGCGCCCGCTTGGTGTTGAGATCCCCCAACACGTCGCCCATGAACTGTTCGGGTACGGTAATGGTGGCCTTCATGATCGGCTCCAGCAAGACGGGACTCGCTTCCTGCATGCCCTTCTTGAATGCCAGGTGCGCAGCCAGCTTGAAAGCGATTTCTGAAGAGTCCACCGAGTGTGAGGAACCGTCATACAGCGCCGCACGAAAGTCTGTGCTCGGGTAGCCGGCCAGCACGCCTTTCTGCAAGGCCTCTTTCAGGCCCTTTTCCACCGCCGGGATATAGTTGCGCGGCACATGGCCGCCATAGACCTCGTCCGCGAACTCGAACCCTTGGCCGCGCGGCAGAGGCTCAAAGCGCACCAAGATGTCGCCAAACTGCCCGCGCCCACCCGTCTGCTTCTTGTGTCGCCCCTGCACCCGCACCGTCTTGGTGATGGTCTCCTTGTAAGGCACCTTGGGCACCGAGGTAATCACCTCTACGCCGAACTTTTGCTGGAGGCGGCGCACGGCGATGTCGATATGCGAATCGCCCATGCCGGAGAGCACCATCTCACCGGTGTCCGCCTCGCGCTTGACCACCAGCGTGGGATCCTCCTCCACCAGCCGGGCCAGAGCACTGCCCATCTTGTCCAGATCGGCCTTGGTCTTGGGACTGACCGCAGCAAAGGCCACAGGGTGTGGGAAAGTGATGCCTGGCAGAACGAGCGGGTAGTCTTTGTCGCACAGCGTGTCTCCAGTGACCGTAGTCTGGAGTTTGGCCACCGCGCCGATGTCCCCGGCAATCACCTCTTTGGTCGGCTTCTGTTCTTTGCCCAGCAGGAAGAAGAGCTGGCCGATGCGCTCTTCCTCGCCCTTGTTGGCATTCAGCACCCGGGAATCACTCTGCATAGCGCCGGAATAGACACGGAAGTAGGTCAGCTTGCCCACATAAGGGTCAGCCATCGTCTTAAAGACCAACGTGGCCAGCGGCCCGGCTGAGGAATCTTTGAGCACCTCTATGCTGCCATCACGAACTTGCCTCGCCTGCACCTCTGTAGCTGCCGGCGAGGGAAGATAACGTACCATTGCGTCCTGCAACAGGCGGACGCCGATGTTTTTGGTTGCGGAACCGCACAGCACCGGAATGACCTTGCCAGAAGCCACCGCAATGGCCAGGCCGCGCTGGATCTCATCGATGCCGAGTTCTTCGCCGTCGAGGTACTTTATGATCAGCTCGTCGTCGGCCTCAGCGGCCGTCTCGACAATCTGCACGTGCAACGCCTGGGCCTGATCCCCCAGTTCGGCCGGGATATCGCTCCCCGTCGTTGTATCGCCGAGGTACGCTTTCATCGACAACAGATCAACCACACCCCGGAAGTTGGCCTGAGACCCAATGGGCAACTGCAAGGGTACAACGTTGACGCCAAACTTGGATCTCATCTGCTCCAGAGCGTTCTGGAAGTTGGCGTTATCGCGATCCATCTTGTTGATAAAAGCCATGCGTGGCAACCCGAGTTCATCGGCATACTGCCACACCAGTTCTGTGCCCACCTCGACCCCAGAAGCAGCGCAGAGCACGACAACCACGCCATCAGAGACGCGGACCGCCCCCTTGACTTCACCAACAAAGTCCATGTAGCCAGGCGTGTCCAACACGTTCACCTTATGGCCCTGCCATTCCCACGGCAACACCGACGTGTTCACCGAAATCTGGCGCCGGATCTCCTCTGGGTCATAGTCGGAAACGGTGTTGCCCTCTTCTACTTTGCCCAGGCGACTAGTCACGCCAACGTTGAACAACATCGCTTCGGCCAACGAGGTTTTGCCTGCCCCACTGTGCGCAATGAGGCCCACGTTCCTCAGTTCCTCGACCTTGTAACTCCTCATGCATCCTCCTTGATGAATACAGCGTACTGTGTCAACCGTTCGCCGCAGGTCGCGTAGCATCTTCCCCGTCAGCGTGTCTCTGTAGTCTCTCGACGAAGGAGAGAGGGCGCCCCCCCCCTGCGGGGACCTCCGGCGGCGTCGCTTGACGGAATGGCTGAACTCACGCAGTCATTTTTATGTGATAATCGAGCCAAGGGGGCTTGACAATCCCGTCAAGGCGGTCGCCCGTCGCCCGTCACCCGCAGGTGCCCACGGGGCATGCAGAGCACATGCACAGCCAGGGCATGCAGAGTACGAACTGTTGATGCACAAAACAGTAGAACCAACGCCCTGTGGAAAGACAGTTCCAGGGCGTGTTCCTTCAGCAGCCAGGCTATTCTATGATAGAATCACCCAAATGTCAATTCAATTCGTACACGATGGGCACGAAATGGTAGGAATTACACGCCTTGTCCTGCCTCTTGGTCTTTCTCCAGGCAAGGCCGTAGGTCTTGCTCGGGGCGAAGCCGTAGGTCTTGCCGCAGGCAAGGGCAGCCAAGACAGGAAAAAAGACCCTAAGAACCTTTGGGGTCTTTTGTCAGTATTTGTGCACTTTGTGCGATGCGCACAATCGGCAGGCAGGTATGGATTGACAAGGGGCGCGGTTCAGAGGATAATGTGCCCCACAGACCAAAAACGAGGCAGAGGATATGACTTCCCAGAGTCCGGGACAAGGCATGCAAAGATGGAAACGCAGGGACTTTATGCGGTTGGCAGCGGGCACGGCGATGGCCCTCTTCCTGCCAGGTTGCCAGCGTGCTCCATCGCCACGATCACCCACACCGGCCCTCCAGGGCTGGGTGGACACGAAACGCTACAAGAAGAGCCCTCCCTGGCGGTTGGGTCGCTCCAGCCGGGGGGACATCAGCGCCTGGATGGTAATGTTCAGCGCGCACGTCGAGTACGGTGTCCAGGAGAAGTATCGAAAATCCTTCAAGGACTATATCAGCATGGCTGCCAACTGGGATCCCAACAAGCAAATTGAGGACATCCGCATCCTGCTGGCACAGGGCATTGATTTGCTGCTGATTGACCCGCTTGATACCACGGTGGTGGCGCAGGGAGTGAAAGAAGCGATGGACGCTGGCATCCCGGTCATCCTGGCCTCCACCAGGGTTGCCAACGTGCCCTACGTCAGTTGGGTGGCGACAAATGCAGAGGAACGCGGCGCGGTCTGTGCAGACTGGCTGTGCCAGTCCATCACTTGTGGACGAGTAGCTGTCCTGGTGAGCTTGTTTTCCGCCGAGGACAGTGAGCTGTGGCTGCAAGGCGTGCGTCGCCGGCTAGACCGGCATCCCAATGTTGAGCCAATCGTAACGCGCTGCTCCTGGTCGTCCGCAGCAGCCAAACAGGCGATGGCCTCAACACTGCTGCATTCAAGCTCGATTGACGGTGTCATCGTCGACAACGGCGTGCTGGGCCGGGGAGTGGTACAGGCTTTCCTGGAGCATGGCTCCGAAATCCCGCCCATTGCCGGCGCCGACGACTGGAACGGCTGGCTGCGCACAGCAAACCAGCACGGAGTGCGCTTCCTGGCTCTCAGCGGCGGGGCCAACCTGGGTTTACGTTGTGTCGAGCTGGCAACTCGGGTGCTGTCCGGCGAGACAGTTCCGGCCTACCTGGAATTTCCTTGCCAGACGTTCGACAACACCATGCTCGACGACTATTTCAATCCCGACCTGAGCGACCCCTACTGGGCGATCCACGACCTGCCAGAGGCATGGATCGAGCGCATGTTCAAACCTTAGTACACGAATCACACGCCTTGTCCTGCCGTTAGGTCTTGCCGCTGGCAAGGCCTTGGTCTCGGCGCAGGCGAGGCCGTAGGTCTTGCTCCAGGCAAGGACGGCCAAGACAGGGAAAAAGCTCAAATTGTATGAAGATAATCCTCAGTTGTTCGTGTAGCTCGTTTCTACTCGTGATTTTCGTGTACCAACCATCAGCATGCTCGCCGCACAAGAATTGTCCAGTATAGCAAAGCGTGATATAATTGCGAAAAGCTCAGGAGGGGCATAGATGCTTCTTGAAGAGTTGATCCAAGCAGCGCGCGGCGAGATCGAAGCGGATTTGCTGCTCAAGAACGCGCAGGTGGTCAACGTATTCTCTGGCAACATCCACCACGCTGACGTGGCCATCCATCACACCCGCGTCGTTGGTTTCGACAGCTATCGCGCCCGCCAGGTGATTGACCTGGAAGGGCGGTATCTATGCCCTGGCTTCCTCGACGGGCATGTGCACCTCGAGAGTTCGATGCTTCGTGTGTCCGAGTTCGCTCGCGTGGTCGTCCCCCAAGGCACTACTACGGTGATCGCTGACCCCCATGAGATCTCCAACGTGCTCGGCCTGGACGGCATCCGCTACATGCTCGAGTCCAGCAAATACAATCCGCTGAGCGTGTACGTTATGCTGCCATCGTGCGTTCCAGCCACGGAGATGGAAACAGCGGGCTCCAAGCTCACCGCCGAGGACCTGGCAGCAATGTGGCGCAGTGACTGGGTAATCGGGCTGGGCGAAATGATGAACTACCCCGGCGTAATCTTCCGCAACTGGGAAGTGCTGAACAAGATCAAAGTGGCAGGGGACCGCCCCATTGACGGGCACGCGCCCGGCCTTTCTGGTCGTGACCTGTGTGCTTACATTGCCGCGGGCATCCGCTCTGACCACGAATGCACCACAGCAGAGGAAGCACGAGAGAAGCTGCAATTGGGCATGTACATCATGATCCGCGAGGGCACAACGGCCCGTGATTTGGAGAACCTCTTGCCTGTAGTCACGCCCAACAATGCCAGCCGCTGCATGTTCTGCACCGACGACCGCCACCTTCCCGACCTGTTAAATGAAGGACACATGAACTTTGTCATCCGCAAAGCCATTCGCCTGGGACTGGATCCGATTACCGCGATCCAGATGGCGACAATCAACACTGCGCGGTACTTTGGACTGAGGGATAAGGGAGGTATCGGCCCAGGCCTGCGCGCCGACTTGGTGGTTTTCGACGACCTGCACGAGCTCAACGTGCAGATGGTCTTCCGGGGCGGGCAACTGGTGGCGAAGGATGGTATGTTGCTGCCGCCCAAGGAAAAACCACAAGACGTCCCCTTGCGCAGTTCGATGAACATCAACTGGCAGAAGACGGGAGATTTGAAGCTTCCCGCCCAAGGCACGAAGGCCAAGGTAATCGGCGCCATCCCTGGCTCGCTGGTGACCGAAAGCCTGTTAGAAGAGGTCAAGGTCGAGGACGGCCTGGCCGTGGCCGATGTGGAGCGAGACATCCTCAAGATGGCAGTGATCGAGCGCCATCTGGCTTCCGGAAATGTCGGTCTGGGGTTTGTCAAAGGCCTCGGCCTGAAGCGCGGCGCCTTGGGCTCCTCGGTGGCTCACGATTCGCACAACCTGGTCCTGGTAGGCACGAACGACAAAGACATGCTGCTCGCGGCACACGAGATCGAACACATGCGCGGCGGGCTTGTTGTCGTGGCCGATGGGCACGTGCTGGCTTCTCTTCCCTTGCCCATCGCTGGGCTGATGTCCGAGAGCCCCTTTGAGGAAGTGAATGAGAAGCTGCAAGCGTTGCTGGCCGCGGCCCATGAGCTGGGCTCACCATTGCACGACCCCTTCATGAGCCTATCGTTCCTGGCCCTGCCGGTGATCCCCTCGCTCAAGCTCACCGACAAGGGCTTGGTGGACGTCACCCAGTTCAGGTTTGTGCCGCTGTTTGAAGATTGATACGCTCAACGATCTCACCTACCGCACCTCGCCGGCACCTCCTTGCCCGGGCTGGGCACGTCCTGTTGGCTTCGCAGTCACGGAACCCTGACCGAGCACCGTGAAAGACCCCTAACCTGTGGCTGGCGGGGAGCGGTCCCGTACACGCTGGGGCTGAGCAGCGCAGCTCACTGCACCCACCGACCAGGTTTCCGCTATCTCTTCTCCGCCAGATAGGCAAAGAAACCCGCCCTCCGCAGCGCCGCCAGCGTCAGCCCACCCAGCAGGCCACCCAAAGCTCCAAACAGCACGTACCCAACGAGCGCCCTCGCCAGCCCCAAGGCCACGAAACCGACCGGTGCTCCAGACAAGCTGGCCCAGGCCCACTTGACCAGGAACTTGCACAGATGCCCCAGGCTGCCGGCAAGCGTTGTGACGACCAGGTTCTCCCGATTGACGAGCAGCAGCAAAGCCAGATCGATGCCAATACCTATCGCGGTATATGACAAAAGGGTATTCAGCGCTCCTAGATCGCCCATGCCCAGGAAGGCGGCGATGAGCCCCGAAGTAAGACCGACCAGACTTGTTGCCCCTGCCTTGGGAACCACACCAGCCGCCACGATGACGATTGCCATCCAGAAAACGCCTGAATGACCCGGAAGTTGCATCGGCATACGCAGTGCGATCTTGGCCACGACGATCAATGCGGCGAACTGGGCAAGAAGTATGAGCTGAAACGTCGAGAAGTAGCGTTCCTTCATGGGCTTTCGATGTCAATTCTATCGGCGTCCTGCACCCACTTGTCCCTGGTGCCCAACCTCTCCATTGCCGATACGAACTTGAGGGTACCGCGGTTCGAAAGGTCAAACATCACAAAGTTGGAGACCTCGTCTGCCTCGGCCCAGGTGACCTGAGCCGACTTGTTGCGGCTAGAATTGCTGACAGTGATGAGCGAATCATGCTGCAGCCTCTCGGGCTGCACGCAGAGCAAGATCACGTCGCGGAGCAGCCAGCCCTTCTGTGTCTTGCCCTCCTCGGCTTCGACAAAGTGAACCTTGTCTAGCCTTTCCAGGTCGCCAGGTTGAAAACCGCCCACCAAGCGTCCATCCAGATAGATGGGTATGCTGCCAGGAACCAGAGTCGGCTGACCAGCAGGGGTCAGCGCCGTGTCGCTCCGTCCTCGTCGGAGCGCTTCAACCGCCAACACAGCGCCCACCAACAGCACTAGGGCCGCAACAGCAAAGAGAATCCGGGTTCGTTGAGTCATTTCTTCTCCCAGAACCGTGTATTGTCATACATCGGGCACGATTACACCAGGGCCAGGCTGACGAGCGCTGCGCCCGCAAGCAGCACCCAGTCCAGCCATCCCATCTGCAGCCGCTGATAGGACCGACGGTGAGGGGAGTCAAAGCCCCGAGCGTGGGCTGCCTCGTTCATCGCCCAGGCACGTTGCGCCGTGAGCACTACGGCTGGCACCGTCAGGGACACCATGTGGCGCACCTGCTCCAACAGCTTCCGCCACCCCGACTCTGCCACCCATGCTCCACGAGATTGCTGCGCTTCGCGGATGGAACGCCACTGGGCGTCCAGCAAGCCCACGCTCTGGAAGGACAGGCCGACACTGAAGGCATAACGGTAGGGTACCCGCAGCCATTCAAGGACTAGGCGAAACTCGTCCGGGCTGGTAGTCGTGAAGAACAGCGCGAATGCCTGTGCTAAGAGGACTAGTCGTAGCGTGACGATGATCGCCAGATCCAGCGACACCACCGCCCAGTCCAGCAAGAACAGCAGCGCCAGCACCCACCTGAGCCGCCAGACCTGGCGCCAGGCCTCGCGCAGAAGGCGAGCCCATAGAAAGAGCGCTGCATAGAGCACCATGAAGAGGGCCAGTCGTTCCACGGGCAACATCACCGCCAAGGAGGCGGCCAGGCTGAGCATCAGCTTGGTGCGCGGATCGGCGCGGTGCAGTGGCGACTCTGCCCTCGGCTTCAGTTCGTGCCTGCGTCGTGAATCACCCAGCCTGATCGTTCCATCGTCGTGACGTGGGGCGGGTGGTTCCGAGCCAAACTGCGAGATGGCTCGACTGCTGCTGGGCGCGGGACCAACGGCGTCCTCGCACAGGACACCCGGCCTGGACGGACGCACCCAGTCCGGCACGGTCAGCCCTAACTTGGCCCACGCCGCATCATCGAGCAGAACCTCTGACGGCGGTCCATCGGCCACGAACCCATTCGGACTGAGCAGCAGCAAGCGATCTGCCTGTGCGGCCAAGGTCAGGTCATGGGTGGCCAGGATCACCACACGACCGGCGCAGGCCAGCGCACGCACGATCCTCATCAGCATGGCCTTGTGGGCTGCATCCTGCCCGATGGCCGGCTCGTCCAGCAGCAGGCCATGTCGAGGTTGGCGCATCAGCACCGTTGCCAGTGCAACCCGCTTCTTCTCGCCCTCGCTTAGCAGCAGAGGGGGCGATGCCTCATAGCGGCTCAGGCCCAAAGCACCTAGAAGTGAGCTGTACAACCCCATGTGCGGATCGCTCAGCCCACAAAGGATTTCGTCCCGGACGGTAGCGTTAAAGAGCTGCAGGCCAGCATTCTGAAAGACCAAGCCCAGCTCGGGGCGCTTGCCATCAACGGTCACCGTACCCTGATGCTTTTGCAAGCCCACCAGCGATCGCAACAGAGTCGTCTTGCCTGCACCGTTACGGCCCACTACTGCCAAGACCTGGCCACTCTCGGCAGCAAAGGCCAAGTCCTTCAGAACTGGGCGGCCACCGAGGTTGACGCTCAACCCAGCCACTTCCAGTCGAAATGAAGATAGGCCAGATGCCTCGAAGCTGGAGACAGGCACACCAACTCTCCCCAGGTCAGGTCGACCCAAGCGAACGGTGTGCAGATTCGGAACTTGGTTCAGATACTCTGCCCGGTGCTCGCAGATGATGACGGTCGTGCCCCTGCAAGCCAACTCGGCGACGTAGCCAACCAGATCCAGAGCTGCTGTGCTGTCCAGCATCGAGAGTGGCTCATCCAGCACCAGCACAGGCGGTTGGCGGGCGGTGACCGCCGCCAGAGCCAGTTTCTGCTGCTCGCCACCCGATAGGGTCTGCGGCGAGCGGGTTCGAAGCGCCTGCAGGCCAAAGCGCGATAGAGTGGCTTCTAGCCTCTGGCGAATCACGTGAGGCAAGAGACCGAGGTTCTCCAGACCAAAGACAACTTCCGCCTCGACGGACGTGGCCAGCATCTGCTCGGCAGGATTCTGAAAGACCAGACCGGCCTGCTCAGCCACCCGCCAGAGAGGCGCCTCTGTAGTGCGCAACCCATCCAGCCAGATCGCACCCGCCAGTTTCCCCCGGTAGAGGTGTGGGATCAAGCCGGTAAGGCAGCGAGCCAGAGTGCTCTTGCCACAGCCCGACGGGCCGGTGACCAACAGCGCATCGCCAGCACACGCAGTCAGCGAAATGGGCTCTAGCGCATGACTGCTGTCAGCGTAATGATAGGCAACTTGATCAGCCCGAACGATGTGTCCAGTCCTCACCGTATGCGCACCTAGTCCAGTTTGATCGGCAACCAGTACTCACCGGCGCGCTCCACCACTAGCACAGAGCGCCCATTGCGTCGGGCAGGTCGCAACTTGTCGCTCTGCACCATGCCGGCCGTGACCGGCTGGCCGCCCAGGGTCTGCACGGCCGTGATTCCTGCAGACAACAGAGCGTCGATGGCCTGCAAGCCACTCAACTCACGCGAACGTCCCACCAGGACATAGCGCCCATCTTCGCCGGTGGCTGCCAATCCGACCGCGGCCAGCGCGCCAATGACACCACCCTCGTCCCCGCCCAACCCCAACAAGGGCATGTTGTAGGCCGTGGCCAGTGCGCGGGCCTCCTCCCGAGTGACCAACTCGCGCTTGGCACGCTGCCCGAAGCCGACCACCTCAGCCGGTACGTGCTGGGCCACGCACAGTCCAGGGTCGCTGCCGGATTCGTAGTTGGCTATCATCTGAGCCTTCACACGTTCCGCCAGCGCACTGAGGTCAAAATCGCCATCCACATCCAAGAGAATCGCTGCGCTACTGTTATTGCGCGTGTAAGGCACACGCGGATCCAGCAGCAGTTGGTGCCGGGTCACGCCCATTAACGCGTATTCCGCAGCCAAGTCAGCAGCGATCAGCCGTGCCAGGCGGCCTGTGCCGCGCGAGTCCAAGTTGTCCGTGTCATCCAGTCCGATAAGAATCACTTGACAAACCTCTCACCATGATGTATGATTGTTTTGGGCATATGCCCAAAACCCCTATTCGTGCCAAAGGCGCGCATTCGCGCGCCCTTGTTGGAAAGGAGATCGGCATGAACAAAATCTTTGTGCGCCAGCGTCGGCATGTAGGTCAGGGGGCAGGCCGGCCCCGCTTCGCGATTGTTGCTTCTCAAGGATCAGGCCTACATTTCCTCAAGACCTTTGTGCGCCGGGCAGAACTGGAAAAGATCGCCAGCGAGACTGGAGCTGAGATCATCTATCTGCCCCGCGGCGAATACACCGGCGAGCAGGCCAGCGGGGGCGGTAAAAGCCGTCGCCGCCGCCAGAAGGACGAGGAATAGCCCTTGCCCCGTCCCCGCAAGCACCGAACGCTGTCGAGAGTGCCACGGCCAGCGATCTACAAGCCGGCAGGTGTGGCGCTTGATGGGCTGCGCCTCATCATACTGCTCCACGAAGAGCTGGAAGCCATGCGCCTGGCTGATCTGAAGGGCCTGACACAAGCCGAAGCGGCCGAGCATATGGCTGTGTCCCGCTCCACCTTCCAGCGCATCCTCAGCCGGGCTCGCCGCCAGGTAGCCCTGGCCCTGGCTGAAGGACAGGCGCTGCAAATCAAGGGCGGTACATTCGACGTGGCCCCACCGCGCTCTCGTGGCCTTCGTCGCCGTAACAGGCGTTGAAGCTTTGCGGCTCTCTCATATTCGCCGGTAGATGCGCGTCCCCGGATTCTCACCGGCCAGTGCGCGGGTCAGTGTGCCCCGCTCGCGCCCGTTGACGATAAGCACCTCCTGTACGCTGCGCGCCCTGGCTAGCTGGCGCAACATGGCCCGTTCCACAGCCAGGTCGGGCAGGTCCATAGACAATAACTCGGTTACTTCCACCTCTGGGATGAACTCAGCATCAGGGTTCTTCTTCGGATCGGCAGTGAACAGGCCACGCTCATCCTTCACCAGAACACAGCGCTTGGCCCCTAATACTTCGGCGGTCAGGAAGGTGCCGCTGTCCGTACGGTGAGGCGGAATGCGCCCGCGTTCTGCTGATTCCTCCCACAGGCCATAAGGCGGCATGGCATGCATCACCGGGATGATGCCCAGGGCCAAGTAAGCCGGCAGTTGGACCAGGTGATCGTGCCCGATTTTTACGCCACCATGCGGCGCTAACAGAATGGAGATCATCAGCGCGTTCTGTTCGCTGATGCTGGAGCCTAGCTTGGCCAACACCCCTGTGGGCATGCCCAGATCCAGGGCAATGGCGTAGGCGTGACGACTGCGTGTTCCCCCGCCGGTCATCACCAAGAGCTGATGTTGGTCGCGGGCAGCGATGATCTCATCCAGCAGGGGCAGCACCGCCTCTTTTCCCCGATCGATGATGCTCTGCCCGCCGAGCTTGATGACGTTGAGATCTGGCAGGGGCCGAAACACTTGTTCGATCTCGGTGCTCTCCAGCAGGGCCTTGTCCATCAGTGACTCGGCCATCAGCGGCGTCTCAATGTGCAGCCGACCGCTCTTGTCGCGTACCCATCCCATCAGTTGCTCCTTCTCAGTTCGTGATTCAGGACTGGCAGTCCTGGCTGAATTGGCGACTTGGCTGATTTATGAGTCAGACCTGTCGAGTTTCGAGATTGTGTGTTATCATTCAGGACTGCCAGTCCAAAGTGCGTCACTACTTGAAGCGCCCAAACGCGCTGTTACTTTTTGTACTCGTGCCTCTGGTTGGCCCCGTGCTCTCCTTTGAGGATTTCGATTCCATGAGAAAGAGCTGGCAAGATAACCTCCAAGCCCTCCCGCACTGCCTTGGGGCTACCAGGGAGGTTGACGATCAATGTCTGGCCACGCATACCCACGACGGCACGAGAAAGCATTGCATGAGGCGTCTTCTTGAGCCCTTCCTGCCTCATGGCCTCGGCCAGACCGGGTGCCTGGCGGTGGATCACATCGCGTGTTGCCTCTGGGGTCACATCGCGCAAGGCAAAGCCCGTTCCGCCACTGGTAATGATGAGATCCAGGCCCAGCTCATCGCTCCAGGAGATCAGCGTGTCGCCTATGACGACACGCTCGTCCGGTATTACCCCGTGCTTCTTGACCTCGCCCCCCAGTTCTTCGGTTGCCCATTGGCGAATCAGCGGACTGCTTCGATCTTCTGCCTCGCCACGCGAACAGCGGTCACTAACGATCAGAATGCCGACCGAAATCGTCATTTTTTGCCTCCGGTAGTCCATTTGTGCTTGGTAGAGTAGTCTTTACTCCCAATCGAACATCATCACCTGGACGCGGGTCCCTGCGGGGACGTGGCTCGCGTCCTCTGGGATGATGGCCACTCCATTGGCATGGACCATCGAGCTGAGGATGCCCGACCCTTGTTCGCCGGTGAGGTAGGCGAGATACCCTCCCTCCAGTCTCCCCTCTGTCTCGACGCGCACACGCAGATAGTGACGGCGTTCATCCTTACGCTTTACCTCTTCCACCAGCGTCGCCCCGACGGTGGGCCGCCGCCATTTGTCGATGCCCAGCATCTTCAGGATTGCTGGACGGGCAAAAAGCTCGAAGGAAATCATGGCCGAGACGGGGTTGCCAGGCAGGCCCAGCAGCGGCACCCCACCGATCTGTCCAAAGGCGAAGGGCTTCCCCGGCTTCATCCGCACCCGCCAGAAGGTCATGTCCCCCTCTGCAGCCAGGACCTCTTTCACCACGTCAAAGTCGCCGACGGAGACGCCACCGGAGGTGAGGAAGAGATCTACATTCTGCTCCAGTCCTGACCTGATCTTCTGTGTCAGGTCTTGGGCCTGGTCACGGGCAATGCCCAGCAGCACGGGTATACCTCCGCAGCGCTGTACCTGAGCAGCATTGGAGTAGCTGTTGGCATTGCGGATCTTGCCCGGCCCAAGGGGAACATCGATATCGACCACCTCATCGCCGGTGGCCAGGATTGCTACCCGTGGTGGACGGGTTACCAGCACTTCCTTGCGCCCTACGGTGGCCAGCATGCCCACTTCTTGCGGACGAATGCGGCTTCCGCGGCGCAGGGCAAGCGTTCCTTTGCGCAGATCCTCGCCTGCCAGGCGCACGTTTTCGCGCACCAGCACCTCCACCTGGATGTCGACCGAGTCACCTTCCCGCTCCGTGTCCTCAAAACGGACTACGGCATCCGCCCCTGGAGGGATTGGCGCGCCGGTCATGATGCGGATGGCCGTTCCAGCGGTCACCTCCGTCTCCGTCACATACCCCGCGGCCAAATCAGCGATCATCTGCAGGCGCTTGGGCCTTGCGGCACTGGCGCCTCGCGTGTCTGCGGCCAGCACAGCATAACCATCCATCGCCGAATTGGAATGAGGCGGTATGTCCACATCGGCATAGACGTCTTCGGCCAACACGCGTCGCAAAGACTCCAAGATCGGCACGCGTTCCGCTTCCAAAGTATGAAAGTAGCTGAGCACGCGCTCCAACGCGTCTTCGACGCTCAGCATGGGGTACAGTCCTTTTCTCATGCTTCACTCCTCCACTCCGCGCCACCGGTCCACACTTCCTTCTTCCAGATGGGTGCGATCTCTTTCAAGCGATCAATCGCATAGTGCACGGCATCAAAGACCTCCAGGCGATGGGCTGCTGACAGAGCAATGACCACGCTAATCTCGCCAATGTCCAGATGTCCCACCCGGTGGACAATTGCCACCTGCTGGATGGTCTTCCACCGCTCGCGGATCTCAGCGCCGATCTGGCACAAGGTCCCCTCGGCCATCTCCGGATAGGCTTCGTACTCCAGATGACGGACCTCCCGGCCATCGGTTTCACCGCGTACCACACCCACGAAGGCGATCACCGCGCCAATGGCCGGGTCGGCAAGCCGCTCGACCACTTCATCGCTCGATATCTCCTGATCGGTGATCTCGAATAGCTTTGTCTTCTTTTCCATCAGTTGTTCTATCCTCCCCCTACCGGGGGCAGAAAGGCTACCTCGTCTCCGTCATGCAGCTCAGTTTGCCGTGTCACGTACTTATGGTTGAGCGCAAAGTGCAATGAGCGCACATAAGGACGCAAGGCGGGATATTCCTCAAGCATCCAATCCAACAACTCCTGCACTGTCGAGCCGGGTGCAAGATCCTGCTCGAACTCCCTGCTTCCCATTTCCTCGCGCAGTGCAGCAAAGAGCTTTACCGTTACCTTCATCCTTCCTCCAGAACGATGTCGCCGCTCTTGCCGCCGCTCTTGCGCACCAGGCGGACGTTGCCGATGCGCATCGTACGCTCCACCGCTTTGGCCATGTCGTAGATGGTCAGTGCAGCAACGCTCACCGCGGTCAGCGCTTCCATCTCTACGCCAGTCTTGCCTCTGCTGTGCACCTCGGCGGTGATCTGGATTCGAGACGTCTTCTCGTCAATGTGGAACTGTACGTCTACCTTGCTCAACAGCAAGGGATGGCACAGCGGGATCAGTTCCGGAACGCGCTTGGCGGCCATGATGCCTGCCACCTGAGCCACCGACAGCACATCGCCCTTTGGTACACCGTTATTGGCGATCAGGCGCAGTGTTTCCGGGCGCATGGTCACCTCTCCCTTGGCCACAGCTAGGCGCTCAGTGTCCGGCTTGGCTCCAACGTCGACCATGTGCACGTGACCTTGATCATCCAGGTGAGTCAATCCCACGAGAACCTCCAAACAAATGACCAATGACAAATTGACAGAATCCCCAAGACAGCAGTTGACAACCTCAATTCACCCATTGGCTATCCGCCGATCTGCGACATGACGCGCTTCTGTGGCCGCTGGTGGTCGTTGAGGTGATGTTGCAATGGCTTGCTTTCGATGGCTTGCAGAATCAGGGCCTTGATCTGGGCGGCGTCTGCCCCTTGCCGCAAAGGCGTACGCAGGTCAATCTCTGTGTCGGAGAGCAGCCAGGGGCGCAATTGTCCGTCAGCGGTGAGCCGCAGCCGGTTGCAGTGAAAGCAGAAATGATCACTGATGGGGGTGATAAAGCCGATAGTGCCTGCGGCTCCGGGCAGCCGGTAGTAGCGGGCTGGCCCGTTGCCAGCGCGGGTCTTTGCTGGCACAAGCTCCCCCAGAGCGGGTTCGATCTGCTGGCGCATCTCTTCGGCCGTGACGACCTTGTCGCCCCAACTATACTCCATGGGCGATTCATTCCCCACGGGCATCCACTCGATAAAACGGACGTTCCAGCCCTCGTCCAGGGATTTGCGAGCCAGGTCCACAACTTCGTCGTCATTCATCCCACGGATGACGACGGCATTGATCTTCACTGGTTCCAGGCCCACCTGATGGGCTGCTTCAATCCCGGCCAGGACATCCTCAATCTGCCCGCAGCGTGTGATGCGCCGGAAGCGTTGTGGGCGCAACGTATCCAGGCTCACATTGACCCGCCGTAGGCCAGCCTCCGCCAGGGCCTTGGCATGGCGCGACAGCAGAACGCCGTTGGTGGTCATGGACAGGTCGTCAACGCCTGGCACGTTGGCCAACATGCGTGTCAGATCCACAATACCCAGCCGCACCAGGGGCTCCCCGCCGGTCAGCCGCACTTTGCTGATGCCCCACTCAGAGGCTGCGCGCACAACGGTTTCGATTTCCTCGTAGCGCAGAATCTGCTCATGGGCACGCCAGGGCACGCCCTCCGCTGGCATGCAGTAGACGCAGCGCAGGTTGCAGCGGTCCGTCACCGAGATACGCAGGTAATTGATTGGGCGGCTATAGAGATCTAAATTGGGCATTCGGCCGACCTTTCTGCTCAGGCTCGCCGGAAAACAAAAACCGGAGGCCTGGGCAAGGAGTGGCCTCCGGTACATGAAGCATGCATCGCCAATTCTCCTTTCCAAGCACGGGAGGTGTGGCCGTTTCCAGCTACACCCTATCGCCCAACGGCCATAGGCTTGCTCAGCCTGTAGGCACGCTGGGTCGGAGAAAGAGCACTTATTCTAGCCTACTATACACTGTTTTCCTGGCAAAGGCAAACGCTGACTGTGCGGTGTCCATGGCTGTTGCATTTGCTGTGCCCCCTGGGCTACTGCGGTCTGTCATTGCGATCCCGAAGGGCGAAGCAATCTGCTCTTTCTGGTGGTTGGAGATTGCTTCACTGCGTTCGCAATACAGATACCGAGTACTGGGGCGTGCTCCAGGATCTCCTGAGCGACTTGGCAACAGCCCTGCGACCTTGCCAGAAAGCACGAGCTGTTGGTCAAGACTCGGAGCAGTGGTACTACTCAGGGCTCAGAGGCAAGTTGGGCAGCGAGTTCCTCGGTGTCTAGCATGTTGCTGTACACTGTATAGTCCTGCTCATCCGCCAGGATGCACTCGATAAGAAACTCTCCCGGCATGCCCATGGGAACGCTAAAGTCGTCCATGATCTCCTGCACGAAGGAGCGCAATTCCTCTTGTGGCAAGTCAACAAAGTGATGGCGCCACAGGAGCAACGTGCCGTATGTACCTTCACCCGTAAAGTGCAAGTCGGCCTTTCCCAGGCTCAGGGGCAGGCCCTCTTCATCCAGGTGATCGAGATCAAACAAGGCGTATTGCTCGGATTGCAGCGTGCGTACGATGCGCTTCAATTGTAGTTGCATCAAACCTCCTGGGTGTGACGTATAGGCAAACCGCAGCGAGACTCAGGAACTCGATACGGGAAAAGCTGAGAGCTACCTCAACTCCTCGTTTTCCTCTGCCCCTGCCTCCAAATCCAGATCGAAGGCCAACAGATTGAGAGGCCGCTCCGCAAGCGCCAGCTCAGCCAGGGCGTCTTCGGCTGCCAAGCGCCTGATCTCATCCTCGCTGCGATAACATCGCTCCAGCGCTTGACGTGCTCTCTTCCCTCCGATCTGCCCCAGGGCAGCAATGGCAGCAAATCGCACTTCGCGGTCTGGATCCGCGATCAAGCGGATCAAATCAAGCGCTGCTTCCTTCAGTTCCAGCTCCCCGCAGGCGCGAGCTGCCTCGTAGCGCATAGCGGGATTGGCGTTGGAAAGCTCGTCCTGCACAATGCTCGACCAGACGGCGTCCGCACTGCGTCCCATAGAGAACACAGCACTGATACGCATGGCTTCGTCAGGCTCCTGATACGCTGCGGCGATGATCTCACGCACGCAATCCTCCCCCAGGTAGGCAATGGATTCCACTGCACGACGGCGCACTTCCACACACTCTTCAGAGTTGTCAGTTGCCTCCAGCAAAGCGCCACGGATCAACTGGGCATGGCGCTTGGCCAGTTCCTCCAGCTCTGTCAGCAGCACAAAGCGTCCCAGGGCCGAGGCCGCAGCAGCACGTACAGACATGGCCGCATCGTGCCTGAGCATGCTGACCAGAGGTGCGACCAGCGCAGCATCCTCATCTTCCCAAAGCCCTTCGACAGACGCCGCCCTCACCTGAGCATCTTCATCTTCCATAGTCACGCGAAAGAGCGCGTTAAAGTCCAACTCGAAATTGGCTTCAGCACTCTCCACCAGCAGGGCAACGATCTTGCGCCGTCGTTCCACAGGCGGCGTCGGCCACTGGCGACGAAACAACTGTACCTCGGCCAGGCTGGGTACAGACAGGGCATAAAGGAGCGAACTGGAAGGCGACGTTTGCTCATCCACGAGCTCCTGCAGCGCCTCACTAAAAGCCAAGCATCCACTTTCCTCCATCATAGCACGTCCCTCCTACTGCTTCGTGCATCGACCGTTCGTGCTCTGCATGCCCCGCACCCACTCTTCGCGGCACATCAGCACCCCATGAAGGTGCGCATCTCGCTCGTCGGGCCAAGAGCCACTCCCTCGCGCCCGCCATCCGGCTTGCTGCCTGTCTGCTGCGCGACAGTCACTTCCCACTGAAAGGCGCGTTCATGCTGACCAGCTTTGGCGTGCAGCTCGGTGGGCACGATCCAACTCGTCTCTTTTGTCCAGGTGCCGCTGTACTGCAGCACGCCATCTGTCAGAAAGCGCAGGCTCAGCGCGTACCACTCGTCGTCGGCCAGCACCCCCGCTGGTTCCCAGCGAAGCTTGATCTGCGAACCCCCACCGCTGAATTCCCTCTGATGGTCTGGCGAAAGCAGACGGGGTGCGGTCAAACGCGGTGTTGGCGTGCTCGTGGGCGCCGCTGGGCGTGTGGCTGTCGGCGGCGGCGCAGTCGGCGTCTCCGTTGGCGGCACAGGCGTCAGCGTGAAAGTGGAGCTTGGTGTGACCGTCCGAGTGGTCGTACGTGTGGGACTGGGTACGGGCGTGAAGGTGTGCGTGGCCAGAAAGGCCACCGACGGAGGCTGGACGCGGTCAGCCAAGCTACGCAGTTCGTCCCAGAGCGCATAGTTGACCCACAGGTAGGCAACGCTGGCCACAACGATAAGCGTCAGCAAGGTCAAGAAGAAGGGCCGCCAGCTTCGCTTCAGTGTCGCTCCACAGTAAGGGCAGATATTGAGGCCAGAAGGCACTCGCGCCTGACAACTCCGGCAGCGAACCATTCTCCTGAAAGACCGGGAGCGCCCCACAGTGGCCCCGCACTCGGGGCAGACCGTCAATCCTGGCTTGACCTCAGCACCACAGGTCTTGCACCGCATGCATACACCTCTATGGCACCACGCTGCCGCCGCCCAAGATGCGCACAATGTCGAAATAGGAAACCACGGCCATGAACGCCAAGAGCAATATCAACCCTATGAAATGCGCAAAGCCTTCGTATTGTGGCGCGAAGCGTTTTCCACCACGCAATTTCTCCAGCAGGATGAAGGCGATGCGACCGCCATCGAGCGGCGGGACAGGAAGCAGGTTGATGATGGACAGATTCACGCTCAGGAAAGCGACAAAGCGCATCAGGTTGGCCACTCCAGTTTGCGCCACAGCACCGCCCAACTGCAGGATACCCACCGGCCCGGCAATGTCCCCAGGCGAAATGCCCACGCGGAACATGCGCACGAAGCCAGCGATGGTTTCCTGGAAGACGATCCATACCTCACGCAGGCCCAGGGGAATCGCTTCCCAGATGGGATGCCGTACCGTCTGCACCTGGTAGCCTTCTTGCATCATGATCACAATGCCCATCGCCCCCTCACCTGGAGGTGGCTTGAGCCGTGGCGTCAAGCGCACGTGGGCCTCTTTGCCGGCCCGCAGCAGGGACACGCTGACCTCTGTTCCCGCCGAGGCCAGCGTTCGTTCGAGCAACTCCAGTGTGTTCCTGACCTCCTGGCCCTCGATGGCTGTGACCACATCTCCAGGGAGGATGCCAGCCTGTTCCGCAGGGGAATTGGGCGCTACCGATTGTATGACCACCCTGCCCACAGCAATCTGCTCGCCGATCACAAAGACGCCAGCAAATAGCACGGCAGCCAGAAAAAGATTCATCACCGGGCCAGCCAATAAGGTGCCGATGCGCACCCGGGCGCTTTTGCGAGCAAAGCTGTCCGGCTCGCTGGGATCTTCCTCCCCCAGCATGCGCACAAAGCCACCTATGGGTATGGCATTGAGCGTGTACTCCACACCATCGCGGACAGCCAACGTCTTGAGACGAGGGGGATAGCCAAGGCCAAATTCCAGCACCTTGATGCCTGAACGCCTGGCCACCACAAAGTGGCCCAGTTCGTGCACCAGCACCACCAGGCTAAACACTATTACGAAGACAATCACGCTAAGCAGCATTCTCTATACAGACCTCCTGAATCTTGGTGTTCCTCCAGGACTCATCGTTTCAGTTATTATACCGCACTTGTACCCTCAGCCGCAAAGCCACGACTTAAACCCTAAGTGTGAGTAAATGCCAATGGACTGACGCGGTGCCAGAGAAAGCAGAAGGTGTGCGCTAGGACTTTGCTGGCAACACGATTAACAACACCCAATAGGCTGCGAGCACCGGTTAGGCCGA
>JAUWJD010000043.1 GCA_030607875.1 Chloroflexota bacterium | reverse complement strand
TCTGAATGCCTACGCCCGGTGTGCGATGCCAAAGACGGCCCGCATGTCACGCCAGACGTACGAACGTCACTTTGCGCTCACCAACACTGCCGGAATCGTCACCAACACAAGATGGAACCGAGTCCAAGCGCTTGGTGTCTGAACATGGCCCACATCTCACCGCCTAGGCCGCGAAGGTCGCGGTCGCCTAGACCACAGAGAAGATCAGAAAGGCTTTCTCTGCACGCACAGCGCCCGCTCAACGGCCTCAGCGGTGCATAGGGAGACGAGGGGAATCGCCGCGCTATTCAGATCCAGTGCCTGCGGGCACTTCTCAGATGCAGACAGGGCCTTCAATCCCTGGCCCCTCTTATCAGAGTGCCGACAGCGCTCGTCTTGACAAGCGTGCTGTAACTGAGTGGGAGTACAGGCTGAAGCCTGTACTCCGGAATCAGAAGTCACCCTTGCGCAGCGCGATTGCGCTGCGTGTTCGCCTCTAGGGCGGGGACAGATCAATGCGGCACGCCAGCAGCTCGTCGAGGTCGACTCCCTCCCGCCCTACCTAGTCGAGGTCCTCCAGGCTACCGCTCAATCCCCCCCCGTTGGCTTATGTCAGGTTTTCATCGTGGGCCAGCCTTCCCTCTGGTCAAGAGTTCTGCGGACTTTTGGGAATCCCTGCGCGACCTGCGTGCATGCTATGAGCCCTTCACCCTTCGCACCACCACTGTGGCGTTCTGCCCGCCAAAACCGAACCCATTGGCAATGGCGGTGCCTACATGAGCCTTGCGCGCCTGGTTGGGCACATAGTCCAGGTCACATTCGGGATCGGGATGCTCCAGGGTGATGGTGGGTGGCAGGATGCCATCGCGTATGGCCAGGATGGCTACCATCGTAGAGATGGCTCCCGCTGCACCGAGCATGTGTCCGAGCATCGACTTGTTGGAGCTTATGGGGATGCGATAGGCGTGCTCTCTGAAGGTGGTCTTGCAGGCTCTGGTCTCTGCCGCGTCATTCAACTGCGTGCCAGTACCGTGGGGGACGATATAGTCCACCTCCTCTGGCGAAATCCCTGCGTCGGCCAGCGCAACGGACATCGCGCGGGCCGCTCCATCCCCTGTCGGGTCTGGGGCGGCGATGTGATAGGCATCTTCGGTGAAGCCGTACCCCAGAACCTCGGCCAGTATGGGCGCATCGCGCTGCAGCGCGTGTTCCAGTGTCTCCATCACCACTGCCGCCGCGCCTTCGCTCAACAAGGTGCCATCCCGTTCAGCGTCAAAGGGGCGGCACGCCTTTTCCGGTTCGTCGTTGTGGGTGGACAGAGCCCCTATGCGGGCGAAGGCTGCTATACCGAGCGGGCTGGTCGCAGAGTCACTGCCACCGGCAATCATCACCTGCACTTCTCCCCTCTGCAAGTAGCGCAACGCTTCTCCGATGGCCACGACACCTGTCGCGCAAGCGGCAACCGGGGAACTCGTTGGTCCCTTGATGCCCAACGAAATGGCGATGTAGCAGGCTCCAGCGTTAGAGATAAGGACAGGAAGCACCGTAGGATTGATGCGCCGAAAGCCCTTCTCACGAAAAATGATCGTCATTTCCTGGACGATCATTATGCCGCCAACGGCCGTGCCCATCGCGACGCCAACTCGGGTCGCATCTTCCGTGGACATGTCCAGTGCCGCGTCCTGGACGGCCTGCTTGGCGGCAGCTACCGCAAATCGCGTGAACTCAGCAGAGCGCCTTGCGTCGCGAAAGTCCATGTACTCCTTGGGATCGAAACCGGTCACCTGGGCTGCGAATTTGGTGGGCAAGTCGCTCACGTCGAAGTGAGTGATAGGCTTTGCTCCCGAGCGCCCTGCCAGCAGCGCCTTCCAGGTATTTTCCACACCGATGCCTAGGGGTGTGATAGCCCCCATCCCGGTGACTACAACTCTGTGATTCTTCATTGTTCAACTCCTCGCTTGTGGTCTGTGTCTACTGCTTCGTACATCAACCGTTCGTGCTGTGCATGTGCTCTGCATGCCCCGTGGGCACCTGCGGGCGACGGGCGACCGCCTTGACGGGATGGCTAAACCTCTTTGGTCGGCCTGCTCTATGAAAACGGCTACTTAAGTTCAGTGGTTGGCGCAGTACTCTGCTATAACCCCACAACTTGACAACGGATACGTCTGGTTATTCATTCCCTGTCTTTTTCACCACTAATAAGTGCGACAGGCCAAAGATGCGCAAAGGGGTGCTCTCCAGTGCATAGCTCACATTTCTGATCCACCTGGCTACAATTGGATGGCGATAGGCGATATTGTCGTAACCGGGATAGATCTGGGCATGTACCACAATGCGATGGGCCAATCCGTCGAACAGGCGGTGCAGACTGCGGGTGGTAAAAGTCCGCACGTGAGGGCACAGTCGATTGCGCAGTGGATTGGGCAAGTAGTTCACCAGTGGGATATTCCCAAAGCGATAGTGTCCTCTCCAGTATATGCCGTGAGTTTCAAAGGGGTACAGGCGGTTGGGCACAAAAACCACCAGTCGCCCGCCCACTTTGGCCACTCGATAAGCTTCCAACACCGCCTGCCGGTCATCCGTCACGTGCTCCAGAACCTCATGCAAGAGAACGACATCGAAGTAGGCATCGGGAAACGGCAGTTTCTCCGCCGGAGCGAGGTGGATATGCTGGAGCTCTTCCTGTGCCTGGGCGACCTTGTCCGGATCTATGTCCACCCCGTAGACATCCTCACTGAAAGCGCGCAGCTTTTTTACGTATGTGCCCAAGCCGCATCCTACGTCCAAAATGCGCATGCCATTGAGTGGGGCATAGCGCCTGATCAAAGCCAGGCGGCGATCTTGCCCGAACCGCCATACGTAGCTGGGGTGTCCCAGAGTTATAGCCTTGGAGTCTTTTTCGTTGCTCACCTTTTCCATCCACTGGCAGACGCAAACGGTCACCGAACCTGGGGTAAGTATCTTAACGGAAGTTGCTCAAAAAGCCAAAGCAGGAGCCAGGGAAAGTCCCTGGCTGAAGATAGGAAGTGCCTCGGACCTTTCGTCCCCTCAGCCGAAGGTGTCGTCTTGAGACAGGGCGAGACCGCGCGCAGGAACTGAGCTCCTGGCCGCTGAGGCGGCTTGTCAGTGTCAGACGATCCCGTCGTGGCGGGATGAACGATGACTTCAGTCGTCGTTTCTCTTTTTGCCAGTTGCCACAAATCCTGGTACAATAGTCCGGTTCATCACGGTATGGAGGCGGAATTCGCACTATGGAAGAAGTTGTAATCATCGGTTCAGGTCCGGCAGGGCTCACGGCAGCGATCTATGCGGGCCGATCTCAGCTCTCACCGCTGCTGATCACCGGAAATGCACTGGGGGGACAGGCCGCGACCACGAGTGAGGTGGAGAACTACCCCGGGTTTCCGGATGGGATCGGTGGTATGGAGCTGACGCAGTTGATGCAGCAGCAGGCCGAACGCTTCGGAACGCGCGTGCAGATGGATGAGGTAGTAGAAGCAAACCTGCGTCAACACCCGTTTGTGATCAAAACGTATGGCGCTACATACGAGACCAAGAGCCTGATCATTGCCACTGGCGTCTCTCCGCGTCTGCTGGGCGTGCCTGGAGAAGACCTATTCAAGGGACGAGGCGTCTCCTTCTGCGCGACCTGCGATGGTTTCTTCTACAAGGACAAGGTGGTCGCCGTTGTCGGTGGTGGCGATGCTGCTGTGGAAGAGGCTATCTATCTGACGCGCTTTGCCAGCAAGGTATATGTCATACACCGCCGCAATCGGCTGCGAGCACAGAAGGTTGTGCAGCAGCGTGCTTTTGAGAATGACAAGATCGAGCTGGTGTGGGATTCGGTTGTCGCCGAGGTATTGGGCCAGCAGACGGTGACCGGTGTGCGGATCAAGAATGTCAAGAACGGCGAGGAATCGACCCTCGCTGTAGATGGCATGTTCACGTATGTCGGCACTGTGCCCAACACCAGGCTGTTCGAGGGTCAACTCGAGCTGGATGAACGAGGATACATCACTACCGATCACCGCATGCATACCAGCGTGCCAGGCGTTTTCGCCGCCGGAGACGTGCAGGAGCGCGCCTTGAGGCAGGTCGCCACGGCCGTTGGCAGTGGCGCTATTGCGGCGATGGAAGCTGAAAAGTTCATTGCCGAACTGGAAGGGCAAGCCTACCCGGACCGGCAGTGGTAACTGGGCCCAACAAGCGGCCCACGACACAAATTCGGAGGAGGAGAAGACTGTGACCATTACCAAGGACATGCCCATTGGGCAAATAGTGCAGAAGCATCCCGAGACCATAGCCGTCTTTTTGCAGTACGGGCTGGGGTGTGTTGGATGTGCCGCAGCGCACTTTGAGAATCTCGAACAAGGCGCAAAGGCTCACGGCATCGACATCGACACTCTGACTAAGGCACTGAACGAGGCAGTATCTCAGCCGGCCGAGGCCTAACTGGCCTCGTTGACCGTAGACCAGAGACAGCGCAGGGCGAGACACATGCGGCATGATCTCGCCCTGTGCCCAATCCACACGAATCAGAGGCGTTCATGCCTTACACCACCGTTGGAGAAGAGAGCATTTTCTATGCCCACCGTGCCAGTGTTAATCCCAAGGCACCCCACTTAATCCTGGTGCACGGGGCTGGTGGTTCCCACCAGCTTTGGGGATACGCCATCCGCAGTCTGGGCTCGGCAAATACCTATGCTTTGGATTTGCCCGGCCACGGGCGCTCCAATGGCACAGGTCGTTGGTCGATAGCCGGCTATGCTGACTTTGTTCTTGACTTTATGGATGCCTTGCAGCTCGAAGCGGCGGTTGTGGCCGGACATTCGATGGGCGGTGCGACGGCCATGACCATGGCGCTGCGCTATCCGCAGCGCGTCGCTGGCCTGGTGCTGGTAGGAACCGGCGCACGCCTGCGTGTGCTGCAGGCAATCCTGAATGGCACGCTGAGCGATTTTGAGGACACCATCCAGTTGATCTGTGAGTACGCATACTCGCCCGATGCTCCGCGCCAGTTGGTACGGCAGGGCCAGCGTCAGATGCTGGACGTTGCCCCGCAGACGATTCACGATGACTTTGCGGCCTGCAACACGTTTGATGTCATGGAACGCTTGGGGGAGATTCACTGTCCAACGCTGGTCATCTGCGGGACGGAGGACCATCTGACGCCGCCTAAATACGCGCAATATCTTGCCGACAGGATCGCCGGCGCAGAACTCAGACCGATAGAGGGCGCCGGACACATGGTGATGATTGAGAAGCCTGACCGGGTTGCCGAGTTGATCCAATCTGCTTTGGTCAGGTGGGCACTGTAGTACAAGTAGGGAGGAGATGCAGTGAAGACAGACAAGTACCAGCCTCGCGGCCGATATTTCGAGCAGTTTGAAATCGGGGATACCATGGTCAGCCCTGGCCGCACCGTTACGGAAACCGACATCGTTCTGTTCTCCGGGCTGTCAGGCGACTACAATGAACTGCACACCAATGTGGAATATGCCACAGGGACCCTCTTTGGCCAGCGTGTTGCCCATGGGCCGCTTGGACTGACCATAGCGGTGGGCCTGGCCAGCCGTCTGGGATTTCTGGAGGGAACAGGCCAGGCCTTTTTGGGGCTGAACTGGAAGTTCAAGGGCCCAATCTTTATCGGGGACACGATCCACGTACGCGCCAACGTGACGCGGAAGAGAGCGATGAAGAAACTCGGCGGGGGGATGATGGTCATCAACGTTGCCGTCTTGAACCAGAAAGATGAGGTGGTGCAAGAGGGAACGTGGACACTGCTGATGAAGAGTCTCCCTGTAGTAACGCAAGAAGGGGGTGGGTAGATTTCGGTTAGCGAGAAGTGTCCCGATTCAATGGATCACCCGATTCTTCTGTCGCTTCACAGCAATTTCTTGAATTCCTCGACCGTCATCCCTGCGTCTTTGATGATTCCGCCCATGGTAAAGGCGTTGATCAGATTAGCGCGAGGGATGACAATAATCCGTTCGCCATCGGTCATTGAGATATGGTTACCTGAGTTCCTCGACTGTGGCCAGGAATGTCTCTATGGCATCTTTGATATTCTCGAGTGCTTCTTCTTCAGTCGCACCTTGAGACCAGCATCCTGGTAATCCAGGACACCAGACTGCGTAACCTTCCTCGGTTCTTTCAAGCTTGACCACGTACTTCATGAGAACCTCCTACAGAGTACTGCGCCAACCGTTCGTGCTCTGCATGTGCCCTGGCTGTGCATGTGCTCTGCATGCCCTGTGGGCACCTGCGGGCGACGGGCGACCGCCGAAGGTCTCGTCGCCGAAGGGTCCCGCACCGACGGGATTGCTAAACTCCGGCAGTCGTTTCTATGTGATAATCGAGCCAAAGGAGTTTAGCAACCTTCGGTGCACGAAGCAGAAAAGCACCAGTGCGAATCCGTTCATCAAATCCAAAATGACGTAACAACTGGCGCAAATTCGGCGAATGGGGTATTTGCGTCGACTGCCCCGCGCAGGATTTTGGCCAGAAGCTTGTCTCGTCGGGTCATGACGTTCCTTGTGATCCTGGCACATTAGCCCAACGGCAACAAACCCTTGGTTTGGCGGCATAATCGTGTTGTCATTGACAACTAGGGAGAATAAGCTCCTATAATCGGAGCACTTTAATCTTTGGATCGCCTACGAGAGGTGTGCGGCGAGCAAACACTGCAAAGCGTGAAACGCGGCTGCTTCCTGAATGCCGCGTTTCTTTTGGGTGCTCAAGTATATGCTGTGTGCCGAATGCTGTCCTCCCCCTTGGCGGCACCCGGTTTGCCCAGGTCAGGCTTTCGCCTTCCCGCTTTCCTTCTCGAGCTCCTCCAGGAGCTCCTTCTTCTTGTTGGCAGCAGCTTTCTTGCCCTCTTCGATTGCTTCTTCGACGCGCGCTTTCTGTTCTTCGACAGCGGCCAGGCCTTCCGCCTGCAGCTCTTCCGCTTTTCTGCGCGCCTCTTCGGAAAGCTCGATCACCCGTTCTTTCAACTCGATGCCTCTGTCGCGCAGTTCAGCTCGGGTCTCTTCTCCGGGCTGAGGAGCCAGCAAGAGAGCTGCGGCCGCTCCAAGCAGACCACCGATGACCAAGCCAGCCAGGAATTCTGCTCCTCTACTCTCATCACTCATCTGGGAATCCTACCTCCTTACTGTTCTCAAAAATCAAGCAACTCTGTGCAAGCAACGGACACTCTCGCGATACTCACTCCTCACTGTGCGATGGCTTGGCCTTGAGCAACACCTGCAGTGCTCGGCGCAGGCCACTGGTGAACCCACTGATTTTGATGGCCGGTGAGACAATCGTCTCGCTTACCAGGGAAGTGGTGCCCTTGACAGTGCCGATGGTCTCCTGCATGGAATCTAGCATGGGTTTGATCTGTTCTTGCAGGAGGGTAGTGAGGCTACGCAACTGCCAAAGCAGCAGGCCAAGCAGAACGCCGATGACGATCGATTCGATCGCCAGGACGATGATCGAGATGTCGCGCACAGCCGCAAGCGTCATTCTCAGCTCCTATCCTGCAGCAATTATATCACAACTCGAGTCGCCTGGCAAAGGCCATCACAAGCCAGCAGGCAATCGATGCAGCCAGAAAATGCAGTTCACCGATGAGCAAGCCACGCCAGGAGCAGGCTGAAGCCACCACCTGGCCGATGCCAAAGCCCACTATTGCCGCCAGCCAATAGATGAACAACTGCTTCAGCGTTCTCCCCCACAGGAGGTGAAAGAGCGCGCTGTACAGTGTGGCGATGACCAGAGAAAGAACGAGCAAAGGGAGATGGAGCATCGATCTAGGCCTCCGGTTTCCCAGCGGAGGCAATGATGCCGCCTCCAAGTACGATGTCATGCTGATAGAAGATGACACCCTGGCCGGGAGTAATAGCTGGCTGGGGTTGGGCAAAAACTACGCTGGCCCTTTGTCCTGGCAGGGGGATCAAGGTCGCTGGTGCCTCTTTAGCTTTGTACCTGATCTTGGCCGTGATGGGGACCGCTTGTGGCGGTGGGTTCCCAGCGACGAAATGGACGTCTTCTGCCCACAACTCGCTGCGAAACACCGCTGACTTGGGCCCCACAACCAAAGCGTTTTGGCTTGGGTCAATCTCGACTACATAGAGCGGATGTGGCGCTGCGATACCCAGTCCCTGGCGCTGGCCCACGGTGTAGAAAGCTATGCCATGGTGCTCTCCCAACACCTGCCCCTGCAGATCGAGAATGGGCCCGGGGCGCACTGTTTCTGGCCTCTGCTGCGCGACAAAGGCGCGGTAATCGCCGTCGGAGACAAAGCAGACGTCCTGGCTTTCCGCTTTGTCGGCCGTAGGCAAGTTGTCTTCTGCGGCCATGGCACGTACCTGACGCTTGGTGTAGTTCCCCAGCGGGAATAGCAGATGTCGTAGCTCTCGCTGCCCCAGCATGTAGAGAACGTAGGATTGGTCCTTCTCCTTGTCTACGCCCTTCAGCAACTGATACTTGCCGTTGTGTGACCGAATCCGTGCGTAATGGCCCGTAGCCAAGTACTCGGCGCCCAGGTCAAAGGCCAGGTGAAGCAAGGCCTTGAACTTGATGTACCGGTTGCAGGCCAGGCAGGGATTGGGCGTGCGGCCAAGGGCATAGCTGTCACAGAAGTACTCTACCACGCGTGACTTGAACTCTCCTTCCAGGTCAACCAGATGGAAGGGGATGCCCAGTAACTCACAGACCCGATGGGCATCCTTGATGGCAGCGGGCGAACAGCATCGGTTCTCTGAGATCTCTCCCTGGTAGCTCGTGGCCCACAGGCGCATCATCATGCCCATAACTTGGTAGCCTTGCTGCACCAGGAGAGCGGCTGCTGTCGAGCTATCGACTCCGCCACTGAGGGCCACCGCGACTCGAGTTGATTTGGGTTCGTTGCTCTTCACTGGCGGTCTAACCTCGACATTTCGTCTATGGGTCGCTGCTGGGGATGAAAGCTGGGCACAAGGCGACCCATGCGGATGACTGCGAAATGGAAATCATCACCCTGGGACATACACTCGTTGCAGCCTCAAGCGATGAGTCAAGCCTTTTCTGGGTACTCTGGCGACAAGGCACGCAGTTTGTGAATGATAGATGGCAGAATGAGCAGCACAAAGTCCACGTCCTCCGCGGTGTTTTCGTTGCCCAGCGTCAAGCGCAAACTGCCGTGACAGAGTTTCATGGGTAGACCCAACGCTGTGAGCACATGCGATGGTTCCGCCGAATTCGAACTGCATGCCGACCCGCTGCTGGCGGCCACTCCCATCAGGTCCAGATTGAGCAGGATGGACTCGCCCTCCACGCCCCCGAAGACAAAGCTGGCATTGTTGGGCAATCGATCGGTGGGATGTCCGGTGAGGTAGCAATCGGGGATAGTTTCGAGCAGGCCTTGGATCAGCCGATCTCGCAAGGCAGCGATGCGCGCGCTGTTCTCCTGGCGATGTTGCCGGGCCAGTTTCATTGCGGTCGCCAGGCCCGCAATGTAGGGGACGTTTTCCGTTCCTGCGCGACGGCCGCGCTCGTGGCCGCCACCGGTCTGGGTGGGCAAAAGCGGCGTGGCCCGTCGCTGGTAAAGGACTCCGACGCCCTTTGGCCCGTAGAACTTGTGTGCCGACAGCGAAAGCAGGTCTACAATCAGGTGGTCCACGTCCAGGTCAAGTGTGCCGCCAGCCTGAACCGCATCGGTGTGCAAAGGGATGCCCCTGGCACGCGCGATTCGACCAATTTCGGCGATGGGTTGGATGGTGCCTACCTCATTGTTGGCGTACATGATGCTGATCAGGATAGTCTGATCGGTGATGGCACGGCCCACATCGTCAGGATCAACGCGGCCGCGTTGATCCACCGGGAGATAGGTGACCTTGAAGCCAAAGTCCTTCTCCAGTTGCTCGCAGGTGTGGCTGACGGCGTGATGCTCGATGGATGAGGTAATGATGTGGTTGCCCTTATCGCGGCTGGCAAAGGCCACACCGCGGATGGCCAAGTTGTCGCTCTCTGTGCCGCAACTGGTGAAAATAATTTCCTTGGGAGCGGCACCCAGGATGTCCGCTACTGTCTGCCGTGCCTTTTCCACAGCCTGACGCGCTTCACGTCCCGGAGAATGTACGCTGGATGCGTTGCCATACGTTGCGGTGAAGTAGGGCAACATGGCCTCTACCACGCGCGGATCCACTGCAGTTGTCGCTGCGTGGTCCAAGTAAATCAGTTTTGTTGGTTTTGTCATATCTCACACTCCTCCAGGGATGCTTACCCTGGCAACTGTGTCCTCGGGGGCTAGCGAGGGTAGAATCCCAAATTATGATAGCGCCCTTCAGTATTCCTGTCAAACTACGACTCGGTTTCAAAGTGTGTTGGTGGGTATATAGAGAGCGATTAGTGGAAAAGGAGTGGGCCGTGCTATCATCGTGAGGCTGTTGAGAGACCCAGGAGATAGCAAAGCCCATGAATATCATAGAACAAGGCAAGCGATCTGTCCAATCATTGCAACAGCTGGCACGGCGGTCGGTGTGGCAGTGGCGGCGCTGCCCGCATTGCGGCAGCACGCACACCTGCAAGAACGGCAGCTACACACGGCGTCCCTGGTTCTTTGAGGGGCGTGGGGATGTGCAGGTGCAGCGGCATTGGTGTCATGCCTGTCGACGGACGTACTCAGAGCAATCGGCGCTTGTGGTGCGGGGCAGTTGGTATGCGCGGACCGAGTCAAGCTGTGCGCTATTGGCGCAAGGCAATGTCCAACGCTTCACCTACCGACCGAGCGCGGAAAACCTCCATCTTGATGGCCCGGTCTTTTCCCCCATTGGAGGCTGCAACGGTGCCAAGCCGCAGGGATTGTGGAACGATGCAGCGCCTGAACCCGAGCTTTGTCGCTTCTTTCAGCCGCTTCTCAGCCTGGCCAACCGAACGCAGTTCGCCTGACAGGCCAATCTCACCCAGCATCACGCAATCCTCGGGGACTGGTATGCCTCGGAAGCTCGAGGCAATCGCCGATGCCACTGCCAGGTCTGCGGCTGGCTCGCTGATGCGTAGTCCGCCTACCACGTTGACAAAGACATCCTGGGTGCCCAACTTGAGCCTCACCCTCTTGCTGAGCACGGCAATCAGGAGCAGTAAACGGTTGAAATCAATGCCATTGGCGGTCCGGCGTGGGAGGCCAAAACTGGTTGTGGTAGTCAGTGCCTGAATCTCCACCAACAGAGGTCGGGTGCCTTCCATAGTTACAGCTACGACAGAGCCAGTAGCTGACGCGAGTCTCTCGGACAGGAAGGCCTCTGAAGGATTCGAAATCTCCATCAAGCCCCGCTCCTGCATCTCAAAGACGCCCACTTCGTGCGTGGAGCCAAAGCGGTTCTTCACAGTGCGCAACAGTCGGTAGGCGTGAAACCTCTCGCCTTCCAGGTAGAGGACCGTGTCCACCATATGTTCCAGCACGCGTGGGCCAGCTATGGCCCCTTGTTTGGTCACGTGTCCAATGAGAAATATCGGTATGTTGTGCAATTTGGCCATACGCAGCAGGGCTGTGGCGCACTCCCTGACCTGGCCAATGCTTCCGGCTGAGGACTGCAATCCCGCAAGGTAAACCGCCTGAATTGAGTCCACAACAACCAACTGGGGTTGTAGGCGCTCGATGTGGAGCAGAATGTGCTCAACGTTCGTTTCGGATATAACGTAGAGTTGCTCTTCAGCAATCTTCAGTCTGCGGGCCCGCATCTTTATCTGCTGCGTGGACTCTTCACCGGAAACATACAGCGTCGGTTTCCCGTTTGCCGCCAGCAGTGCAGAGACCTGCAGGAGCAAAGTGGACTTGCCGATGCCTGGATCACCACCAATCAGGGTCACCGATCCCGGCACGATGCCCCCACCGAGGGCACGATTGAATTCTTCCATGGGCACTGGAACGCGGGCAAAGCCATCCGTAGATACGGCGGTGATGGGCTGGGGAACGGTTTTCACGGCCGAAGGGGAAATGCTGGATCTGGATGTTTGCTCAACAGTCTCTACGAGCGTATTCCATTCATTACATTGGGGGCAGCGTCCTGACCAACGTGGCGCTTCATAGCCACACTGTTGACAGACGAATTTGGTCCTTATTTTCGGCACGCTATCCCTCTTTAGTGGGCCAAATCAGCGGACCTCGGCAACAGGCACCGGCGAGTTTTCCCCACGCGGATCGGCCTGCTCTTTGACCGTCAGCTCAACCTCATCGTCTGCGCGGTCAGCCAGAACGGTGTCGCCTGGCTTGAACTTGGCCGACAACAGACCTTCACACAATGGGTCTTCTACCAGTCGCTGTATGGTCCGGCGCAACGGTCGCGCTCCATACTGAGGGCTGTAGCCTTCCGTGGCCAAGAGTTCTCTGGCTGCTGGGGTCAGTTCGAGCTTGATGTCTTGCTCCTCAAGCCGCTCAATGACTTCCGCGAGCTTGATGTCAACGATCTGCTCAATCTGTTTATGGGTCAGGGTGTGGAAGACAATCACACCATCCACCCTGTTCAGGAATTCGGGGCGGAAGGTGTGCTTTAGCTCGCCGAGCAGCTTGTCTTTCATCTTCTTGTAGCTCTCTTCGGCCACCTTGTCCTCGTCCCTGGAGACAGCAAAGCCTATCGAGGTCTCACGAGCCAACAACTCGGCACCTATGTTGGAGGTCATGATGATGATGGCATTGCGGAAGTCTACCCGACGTCCCCTGGCATCCGAGAGGTGCCCGTCTTCCATGATCTGCAGCAAGATGTTGATAGCTTCGTTGTGTGCTTTTTCCACCTCGTCAAAGCAGATCACACAATAAGGACGGCGGCGCACCGCTTCCGTAAGTTGCCCCGCATCATCGTAGCCTATGTAGCCAGGAGGTGCACCGACGAGACGGGCCACCGAATGCCGCTCCGTGAACTCGGACATATCGAGTTGTTGCAGCGCATCTTCACTGCCAAACATGAATTCGGCTAGCGCCTTGGCCAGTTCTGTCTTGCCCACACCCGTTGGGCCAAGGAACAGGAAGGAGCCGATGGGTCTCTTGGGATCCTTCAAGCCGGCACGTGCTCGCCTCACTGCTTTGGCCACGGTGGTAATGGCCTCATCCTGGCCGACGATCCGCCGGTGCAGCACATTCTCCATGTTGAGCAGGCGTTCCGACTCTTCATTGGCGATCTGGGTAACAGGCACGCCGGTCCACATGGCGACGATCTCAGCGATGTCTTCTTCTGTAACCCTCAGACCTTGAGCCGCCTCTGCATCTCGCAATCCCAGACGCAGTTGCTCCAGGCTGTCCCGTAACTTCTGTTCTCGAGTGCGCAGTTGATCTGCCTGCGCGAAATCCTGCTTTTCAAGGGCTTTTTTCCTTGCCCTCTGCACTTCCTGCAAGCGCAGGAACGCGGTTTTCACGGCGGCGGGCTGGAAAGCCTTGTAGGTGCGCACGCGGGAGGCTGCCTCATCGACCAAATCAATGGCTTTGTCGGGCAGGAAGCGGTCGGTTACGTAGCGAGCAGCCAGGTTCGCTGCTGCCTCGATCGCTTTGTCCGTGATCGTGAGGCGATGGTACTCTTCGTAACGCGAGCGGATGCCACGCAGCATCTCGACCGTTTCTTCAATCGTTGGCTCCTCGACAAACACTGGCTGCAGGCGGCGTTCCAAGGCCGGGTCGCTCTCGATGTGCTTGCGGTATTCCTCCATCGTAGTTGCGCCCACGCACTGCAGCTCGCCGCGTGCCAAGGCTGGTTTGAGGATATTCGCTGCGTCAACCGAACTGCCTGCTGCTCCTGCACCTACGATCATGTGCAGTTCATCGATGAATAGGATGCTCTTGGTCTTGCGAATCTCGTGGATGACGCGTTTCATACGCTCTTCGAACTGGCCTCTGTACATCGTGCCGGCCACGAGCGATCCCACATCCAGCATCACTATTCGTTTCTCCAGCAGGCGTTCTGGAACCTCGCCGCTGACGATGCGCTGGGCCAGGCCCTCAACGATAGCCGTCTTGCCCACGCCAGGCTCGCCGATGAGCGCGGGGTTGTTCTTGGTACGCCGAGAGAGGATCTGCACGACACGCTCGATCTCCTTCTGGCGGCCAATCACCGGGTCCAGGTTTCCTCTTCGTGCTGCCTCGGTCAGATCTATCCCCAGTTGTTCGATCAGGGACTGTGCCTTTGCGGCTTCCTTCGATTGCGCGGTTTGGGCAGGGCCAGCCTGCATCTTACGAATGGTTTCCTGGCGCACCACTTCCAAATTGAGGCCCAGCGTCTCCAAGATTCCAGCCGCAATCCCTTGACCTTCCCGCACAAGCCCCAGCAGCAGATGCTCCGTGCCGATGTAATGGTGATCAAAGCGTCGAGCCTCGTCAAAGGCCAGTTCCAACACGCGTTTCGTGCGCGGGGCCAGCTCCAGGTAGGCAATGGTCGGGCGCTCGTTATAGCCCACGGTGTCCTTGACCATTTGGCGCACTTGCTCCAGCTTGACACCCATCCCGGCCAGGACTTGGGCTGCAATCCCTTGTCCTTCACGCAGGAGGCCCAGCAGGAGATGCTCGGTGCCGATGTACTTGTGCCCAAGGCGCTGCGCCTCGTCCTGAGCCAGGGTAAGAGCTTGGCGCGCTCTTTTTGTGAAGCGATCCAACTTGTCTGACATTTCTAATTCCTAGCGGTACAGAGAACCATTCTCTACAATGAACTGCGGGCCCATGAACATTGATACCAGAGAGCTGGCCAGAGGGATCGTTTATCGCCTTCATCCAGAGGACGCTGCAGCTCCGATGTCAGTTCCAGAGGTGGGCTGAGCTCAACGCTAAGCAAATCGTGCCTACATTATAGCCGAAACTGTGGTGCAGAGCAAACGCGCGGCGTGGGTGATTGTCGCTTCCATCACCAGGGCATCTGCGCGCTGTCCATAGCGGCCCCTCGGTGTGCGAGGCGAGTGCTTGATAGCGTCCGCTTACTGCTTCGTGCATCGAAGGTGGCTAAACCTCTTTGGTCGGATTGCCGTATGAAAACGGCTGCTCAAGTTTAGTGATTGGCGCAGTACTCTGTGGTTATCGTCGCTGACGGTACAACGTGGAATCAACAACACGTGCCATGTTTTGCACGTTCAGCGAACTACCCAAGAAGTGATTGACCTTTTGCGCTTGTGCAATTGGCTCCTGTACAGCCTGGTCGTACTGGACGTAGATTACTTCTATGTTCGGTTGCTGAGCAAGCCAGGCTTCAACCTCTGCCAAGTGTCGGCGAAAGATATCGGCCATCTTCACGTCACCGACTGTACCGGTAGGCTCTCCTCGCCTAGTGAGCATTTGCTTCTGTGAGGCAAGGATCTCTTCCATCTTCCGGCGCATGAAGATGACCTTGTAGCTGTAGTTGCGCGGCAGATGTTTCAAGAGAGCCGAGATCATTTTCACCGCTTTGCCGCGTGCATCTGCTAACCAGGCCTGGTCGTGCTCAATCTGTTTCACTCTTTCAAACTCATAGTAGCCCTGTGGGTTGTCTTCATCAGCAGTCCTGATGCTATCCGTCAGAATCTCCATCCCGCCTGCACCCAACATTCTCATCATCATCGAAGTGCCAGAACGCGGCAATCCCGAGACGATAGTGATGGCATCTTGGTCCATAGATTCTACTCCTGTTTTGCTTGCCTGGCGATGTGGCCAGTTGGGATTCCCACCAGTGCTGCAAGCACAGCTTCGTGTAGCACGCCATTGCTCACGACTACGCCCAGATTATCACGCATTCGGATATCAGAAGCAAAATCCAGAGATTTTCCATGCATGTCCGTGACGCGCCCGCCCGCCTCTTCTACAATTAAAGCTCCGGCAGCGTGATCCCAGATGTTCTCGCGATAGTCGGGGCGCTGGGGTGAGGGCAGCCGCAGGTACAGAGCGGCATCGCCACGAGCTACAGTCCCGTATTTGGCTTGGCTATCCATCTTTAGTGCGGGGGTGATGATGTGAACTGCGTGTGCAACGGCTTCTTGCAGTGCGGCGTTGCCATGTGCTCTCTCCACGCTCTCAACGAATCGCATTCGGCTTTTATCTGACTCGTGTGTAACGTGAATGGGCATAAAGGAGCCGTTTGCCAAGCGGGCCATCATTGCTCCTTCGCCCTGCGTGGCTATGAACAGCACACCTGTTTCACCACGAGGGCAGTCCATATTCAGAGGCAAAGCTGGGCAGCCCAACACCGCGGTTTTCACCTGCCCCTCTTCTATCAGGGCCAGGGCAATGGCGTACTGGTCATTGCGCAGAAAGCCCTTGGTGCCATCAATGGGATCCAATGCCCAGAAGCGTTCGGCCACTGGGCCCTTGCTTGCATTGATCCAGTGGCACACCTGCTCTGGAGTAGCAGTGGGTTGAAAGCGCTGCACGTACCGTGTCACCTGCATCAACTTGGAGGCATTCTCTGGTCGTTGCAGATCCCCGGAATCCTCCTCGCTCACAATGGGATCCTGCGGAAAGGCCTCCTCCAGGCATTGGCAAATCAATGCCTGCGCGCCAAAGTCAGCGACAGTAACTGGGCTCTTGTCGCTTTTCTGCAGGGAATCAACAAGCACCATTTCCGCGCGCACAGCGGCGCAGAGTTTCGCCGCGCGCATGACTGCTTGCAGTGCTACTTGTTTCTCACGAACGTAGGTCATCTCTATGCAGAGCCCTCCTGAAGGCATCTTGAGGCGTGGCGGATGACTCGTGTCGCGCTCAGCATCATACCGCCTACCAACAAGATTCTACCCGATTTGTGGGTGGCCGGCAAGAGATAAGCAATCACCACTGTTGAGCAGCCCACCGAGAGGTGGAACGGCAACACGCCAGGTTCCGGCCTCGAGGATGGCATATAACTGTTGTGTTCTTGCAGTGGGTGCCCTTTTCAACTACAATCACCGCGAAAGGATGCCGCTCCATGTCGCCGACATTTCTGCACGAATTTGATTCCCTTTCCTCTTCTTATACTCCCCAGCTTGTAGCCGGCCTGGCGATTTGTGGCGCTGTACTGGTCGTCTCTGGTCACCGTTTGGCCATTGTGGCCTTTCTGGTACAGCGCTTGATTGTGGTTGCTCTGCTGTGGCCCAGCGTCCGCTTGCCACTGGCAGCGGTAATGCTTCTGGCATCGATTGCCGCTGCTCTTGTCTACACTGTTACCGAGGGGCGCTTGCTCATAGCAGCGCGCCATGTGAGGCACACGAGCCAGCGCAGGTCATTTCTTGTACAGGTGCCTTTTCGAGCACTGGCCGCAGCGCTGGGGCTGCTCGTGACCTATGGTCTAGTTCAGGGATATGGTTCGAACTTGCTGCCGTTGGCAGTTGCTTCTACGGTTGTTTCTCTGCTTGTCAGTAGCCTGCTTGTGGTCATCCTGGCAAATACTGGTCTGCAGACAGGGTTGGGCGTTCAAACGTTCATCGATGCCTGCCGTGTTCTGTATGCCCTTTGGCAACCCAACTCGCTGGTATGGGGACTGTGGGCTGTGTGCGACGTGCTGGTGGCGCTGGCTGCTTGCCATCTGCGTAACACTGAAGTGGCTGTCGTGGAGAGACAGACAGCGGGAGAGTGCGGGTGAAACTACAGAGTACTGCATCAATTGCTAGACTCACACGGTCGGTTTGCCGTAATAATCGAGCCAAGGGGGTTGGCAACCTTCGGTGCACGAAGCAGTGTACTGGGTAGCTTTGCTGCCCCTTGCGGCCGCGTTCGTCATCGCCTTGGTCCGAAAGCTGCGCTGGGTGCCTGTTGCACTAGGCCTGGCAACCGCCCTTGCCTGCATACAGCTCGTACTTTCGCTGCCGCTGGATGACGTGACCGGTTTCCTCGGACAACAATGGATGCTCGACCCAACGGGGCGGCTTCTGTTGCTGTTCGTCTATGCTGCAACAGCTGTATTGTTGGCCATCGCAGCTTTCACAGAGCAGGCTGAATCGTTTCCTGCGCCTGCCCTGGTGAGTGCTGGCCTGTTGAGTGCAGTTGTTCTGCTGCGTTCATCGATGCTCTCCTTCATGCTGCTGCCTGTAGCCTTGCTGCTGTTGGTGCTGACCGCATCCCGGTCGTTTCCCTCTGCCGTCCCGGGTGCCTCTCGCTTTCTCGTGTGGACTACCCTGCCGATTTTGTGCGTGCCCGCGGTGTTTATGCTGCTGGAGCGCTTCGCCGCCTTGCCGGATCAGCCCGTTCTGGCCGAATGGAGTGCTTGGTTGACGATTCCACCGGTGGTACTGTGGTTGACCCTTTTCCCCTTCGATGGGGCGACACGCTTATGGAGCAGGGATGGCCTGTCCATTGGGCCTGTTTTTCTCTGGGCAGTGAAAGATGCGGTGGTCATATACCTCATGCTGGGTTTGTGGCGGCAGTATCCCATGCTGCAAACAGAGAATGTGACGACTGTCCTGGGCATTGCGGGCCTCATGACAGCCGTCTTTAGCGGAGTATTGGCCGTGGCCCAGTCAAGCCCGTCTGCTGTGTTAGCCTGCGCTGCAATGAGCGAATTGGGATTAGTTCTTCAGGGCATAACCACGAGTACAGACGAGGGTGTGTTGGGAGGGTTGTTTCTGCTGGTCAGCAGGTCTGTGGCGGTGCTACTGGCCAGTGCCTCACTGGCTGCAGTGAGCCACGTGGTTGCCAGAGAAAGCGAATCCAACATGCAGTCATTTCGCTGGCGAAGCCTGGTGCTGTTGATCGCATTCTCTCTGAGTGTTCTGACGATGGCTGGCATGCCGCCTTTGGGTGGCTTTGCCGTTCGCAGCCAGATCTATGCGACGCTGCTGGCTCAGGAGCCTTACTTGCATCTGGCGTGGCTGTTGGCATCAATGGGGATCACGTTGGGGCTGGTGCGCGCGGGCTGGTCCCTCTGGCACGCAAAGGCACAATCTCCGGCAGGGCGCCTTCACGACCTGCCACTTCTGCTCGTCCTGTGCCTTCTTCTGCTTTGTTTGTGGATTGGGCTTTACCCTCAGGATGTGATGGGGCGGATTTCGGAATGGTATCGAGACTTGCTGCCCACATTCCATAGTGTGTCAAGTTGCCTCACAGTGCCCTGTGTGCTATAATCACAGAGCAAAGTTGGTCCAATGCAGTAATTGATCCATCAGGCAGGGAGGCCGAATGGTTACCATCGATGCGTTGCGCAAGTGCGAGGTATTCTCTGAGTTAACCGACGGGGAATTGCGAAAGATTCTCCCTTTCTGTCGTGAAGAGCGCTACGAGAAGGATACGATCATGTTCCACGAGGGAGATGTAGCCGACACTTTCTACATCCTGCAAGATGGCCAGATTAGCATACAATACGTCATCTGTCCTCAACCGGACTACTGCCAGGACGCGAGGATCCTGCTGGACAAACCCGGCGACTTTATGGGGTGGTCATCTTTGGTCAAGCCTCTCCGGATGACTGCTTCGGGCTATTGCGTCACGGACATCCGACTTGTCGCCGTCAACAGCGAGGAACTGAACGAGTTGATGGAGCGGGACAGCCACATCGGTTTCGCAATCATGAAGGAACTCGCGGGCTTGATCAACAAGAGGCTCAAGGAAGCCAAAGGGTTGACTTTCCAGCGGATCATGGGGGCGCTCTAGGAAGGTCACCAAAGAGAGGCCATCTGCGTACGGATGGCCTCTTTCCTTTTTCACCAAAAGTGCAGCGTTTACGCCGCCTTGGGCAGAGCAAAGCTGAACTTGCTGCCTTTGCCTTTCTCCGACTCTACCCAGATTCTGCCGCCATAGGACTCCACAATGCGCTTGACGATCGAGAGTCCCAGACCGGTTCCCTGTCGCTCCATCGCCTTTGCTTCTTCGGTACGGTAGAATTCTTCGAAGAGGCGTGGCATTTGTTCGGGCATCATGCCAATGCCCGTGTCGCGCACCACACCGACCACATAGTTGGGGTTCTGCAATAGACTGACCACGACGATGCCCCCAGGCTCGGTATACTTGATGGCATTGCTGATCAAGTTGGTCCACAGCCGTTTGACGTGCTCTGGTCTGGCCCGCACAGGAGGGAGGTCAGGTTCTACCTCCACGCTGAACAGCAGGTCCTTGTCCTCGGCTCGGGCTTGCATTAGATCGGTGACGCCATGCAGAATGTCTGCCACGTCTATCAGTTCAGGCTCTGTTTCGTCTCGCTTCTCCTGCAAGCGTGCCAGATCCAGCAAGTCGCTGATCAGCGCCAACTGCTCCAGCGCACGTCGCTCAGATTTTTGGATGATTTCCATCTGCCTTTCCGGTGGAACATAACCATCCAGGATCAATCGGAGATAGCTCTGGATGGCCGCCACTGGAGCGCGCAATTCGTGAGTGACCAGGCGAATGAATTGAGAACGCGCCTTGTCCAGTTCTGCCAGCCTGGCGTTCAACCTTGCCAGCTCTCCTGCCCTCACTTCGCAGGACAGATTGGATTCCATCAGCTCCTTCTCCCGGCGCCTCAGCACCTCGGCAATGGCAGAGGCGAGATGGGCACAAATGAACAAGGTGCCCACAAGGGCAAACAACACCACGGTGACATAGAGACCACGCTGGTAGCGTTGCGGAGACACGAATCCAGCCAGGTGTATGTGTGGGATCAATTGCCAATATTCTGCTACCACCAAGGCAGAGAACAGAATGGAGGCAAATCCAGCATAGAGGAAGCTGTAGACACGGGGCAGAAGGATGCTGGCCGCCGTGATGTAAACGATGTAGAACAAGTAGAAGGGGTTCTCGATCCCGGCGGTGAAATGGAGCAACACCGTAAGAGCAATGATGTCCACCATTATTTGCACATTGGCGAAACGCATGTAGAGGCGTTCCGGATCTTTGCTCGTGGTTGTATGCAAGCGGCTGGCGTACAACAGAAAGAGCCCATTGTAGATAGTGATGACAGCAGCTATGACGATCAGAATGGGCATTGGCAATGAATCGGGGAAGAGAAAATCGGCCCCAAAACTAGCGGCCAGTGCCCCCGTTACAACCCCCCAGCGCAACTGGATGAGCTGGTCAGTGCGTTCCGTCAAGCGGGGATACAAAGAGAAGGGCAGTTGCTTGTTCAACGTGCCTCCCTAGAGAATGTGAAGCGGGAACCCGAAGCAGGCAAAGCGCTGCCTCAAGTCTGATTTAGGGCAGATCGAAGTGGTCCCTCAAGGCCACCACAGCATCGTCCACCCGATTTCCATCAATTAGGCATGATACAGTAGAGATGGAGGTGCTGATGGCCATGATATTGATTCCTGTGCTGGCCATGGATTCAAAGACTGCTGCTGCAATTGCCGGGCGCTCGCGGAAATCGGGGCCAAAAACGGATATCAAGACCACGTTGCGTTGGCTGGTGATCTCCTCTGCTTTGAGAGTGCTGCGCAGTGGCTTGAGTGCGGAGAGCGCTGTGTCCAGATCGTCCTCAGAGACACAAAGCACAATGTGGCTGTTGTCCGCCAGATCAGTGCACTGCACGATGAACTCCACGTTGATGCCTTCTTGGGCGATTACACGCAGCACATCACAGGCCAGTCCACATCGGTCTGGCGCAGACATCACACCGATCTTGGCCAGACGCTCGTTGCGAATGATCCCTCCTGCTTTGACTTTCGACGTCATCCGAATATCCTCCACACAGTACTGCTTGCAGTGTGCCTCAGGTGCAGTACACCCAGGGACACACTGTTTCGAAGCGCGTTGCGTGATCGCCTCTACGGGGCAAACAACATATGATAGGCCAAACGCGGTCCTTCGGCAAATGTGCCAAGTGCGCCCAAGGCACCCAGTAGCCTACTGCTTTGTGCACGGACAGCTACAGAGTACTGCGCCGAAGGTTGCCAAACTCCGGCAGTCGTTTCTATGTGATAGTCGAGCCAAAGGGGCTTAGCAACCTTCGGTGCACGAAGCAGTAAACGTATCTCACCGAATCATGGTAAAAGAAGGGCCATTTGTCTAGCGATTCACGCAGTACTCTGTAACAGCTCGGAAATGCGCTGTAGCAGGACATCAGGAGGCACCGGCTTGGAGAGAAAGCCATCAATGTGGATGTACTCGTCCGTCGGGAACAGTGCTGCATAGTCGGTGTTGGCGATCGACGTCACCATCAGAATGGGTATCCTCTTGTGCCCCGAGTCTTCCTGCATACGCTGGCTCATCTGCAGACCATCGAGCACGGAAGACATGATCACATCCAGGATGACCAGATCGGGCGTCTCCGATTTTACTTTCGCCAGACCCTCATCTCCACTGGCAGCGCTGATCACCCCGTAATCGTTGGGCTCCAGAGTAAGGCGCATGGCCTCTACAAAGTCGGGATCATCGTCTACGACCAGAATCTTAGCCTTGGCCACAGGTTCCTCCTCTAACAGTCAATCTATGTTGTCTTGGCTCGCTGAACCACTATACCGGGCAGCGCTTGTGCGTCACGTGGTACTCATATTCATCTCGGAAGAGCTTGAGACCGCTCAAGACGGGGTTTATTGCTGCATCTCCCATGGGGCAGAAGGTCAACCCTTGGATCTTCCTGGCGGTTCGTTCCAGGGTCTCGATGTCTTCAGCCTTGCCCTGGCCTGCTTCCAGGCGTTCGAGAATGTTCAGCATGCGCTGTGTACCGGTTCTGCAGGGCGTACATCGTCCACAGGACTCGTGGGCGAAAAAGCGCATCAGGCGACGCGCCACGTCTACCATGCAGGTATCCTCGTTCATGACCACGATTGCTCCAGTCCCCAGCATAGTCCCTGCTTCTTCGAGTGTCTCAAAGGCCATCGGCGTATCTACCTGGTCAGGCGTGAGCATTGGCGTGGAGGCGCCACCGGGGATGACAGCTTTCAGCTTCTTGTCAAAGGTCATACCTCCGGCATGCTCGTAAATGATCTCGCGCAAAGGGACACCAAGTGGCAACTCGAAGATGCCGCGGTTTCTGACGTGGCCACTGATGCAAAAGATCTTGGGGCCAGTGCTCTTGGGCGTGCCGATGCTAGAGTACCATTCTGCTCCGCGGTTAATGATGTGGGGAATGTTGGCCAACGTTTCCACGTTGTGCACCAGGGTCGGTTTGCCCCACAAGCCCACACTTGCTGGATATGGCGGTTTCTTTCTCGGCTCGCCGCGCTTGCCTTCCAGCGATTCAATCAGAGCGGTTTCCTCGCCGCAGATGTACGCTCCAGCGCCACGGTGAACTGACAGGTCGAGGGAAAAACCGCTGCCCAGAATGTTCTTGCCCAGGAATCCTTTGGCATAGGCACCATCGATGGCTTTGATCCAGCGTTTGACCCCGAGGAAGAATTCGCCCCGGATGTATACAAAGGCACGATGCGCCCCGACAGCGTAGCTGGCGATGATCACACCCTCGATGATCTGATGGGGATCCTTTTCTACGAGCTCGCGGTCCTTGAACGTGCCTGGTTCCCCCTCGTCGGTGTTCACGCAAACGTACTTCTCGATATCCGAGCCCTTGGGCATAAAGCCCCACTTCCTGCCAGCCGGGAAGCCTGCGCCGCCGCGGCCGCGCAGGCCCGAAGCGGTGACCATTTCGATCAACTGCTCAGGGTCGCATTCGTGCAGTGCTTTGGGCAGGGCCTGATAGCCACCGTTGGCAATGTACACACCAATGCTTTCGGATCGGGGCAGGCCAAAGTTGCGTGTCAAGACTTTTTCAAACATGGTACCCCCTCAACGTTTCCAATAGCTCATCTATTCTCTCTGGAGTCATGTTTTCGTACAATGCGTCGTTCACACGCATCGCTGGCGATGTACCACAGGAAGCCAGGCATTGAACGGTTTCCAGCGTGAAGAGACCATCGCGAGTCGTTTGGCCAACCTCGAGGCCCAATTTCTTCTGCAGGTAGTCCACCAATCGGTCTGCACCACCCACCAGGTGACAGGACAAACCCTCACAGACCTGGAGGACATAGCGGCCTGTCGGCTCGGTGCGATAGAGGCTGTAGAAGCTGGCCATGGAGTACACATCGGCCACCGGTAGCCTCAAGCGGTTGGCTACTCGCTCGATCGCATCTTTGGTCAGGTAGCCATACTGTTCCTGAGCAATATAGAGAGCAGTCAGCAGCATGGAACGCCTGGCCGGATCGGCAATTTGAACTCCTTCTTGCATCATACCTCCTTTGTCTCGCTTTTACTGCGGCTTGGTACCAGTTTCGCGACCTGCTCCAATAGATCAGATGGATCGACTGGCTTGGTGATGAATGCATCAACAGCCAGGTATTCATCGGTTGGGAACACTCCTGCTTCTTCCCGGCTGACAATGGCCGAGATCATGATCACAGGAATGTCCTTAAGCTCTGGGTCATCGCGCATCTGTCGCGTTAGGTTCAAACCATCCAACACGTAAGACATCATCACGTCCAGCAGCGCAACGTCTGGCTTGTCTTTCCGCATCATCTCCAGGGCCAGATCAGTCGTTGCTGCAGTCTGTACCTGATAGCCCTGCGATTCGAGCACAATGCGCGTGTACTCTACAAAGTCAGGGTCATCATCAACGACCAGTATCTTGGCGGCAGAGGACATCGAAGTGGCTCCTTGACTACTTCTTAATGAACTGCGCAACCTTTTTCAGCAGATCATCAGGCTGCACAGGCTTCGAGATCCAGGTGTCAATCGGTACGTACTCGTCGGTGGGGAACATCCCTGCCGCAGGGCTGTCAGCGATGGACGAGATCATGATGATCGGCACCTGCCGGAGAGCGGGATCCTCACTGATGACGTGACTCAGGTTGAGCCCATCGAGTATACTGGACATCATCACGTCCAGCAATACCAGATCTGGCAGCTCCTCGCGCATCGCTTTCAGTGCCTGGTCGCCGTTGGCTGCGGTGCTCACTACATAGTCATTGGCCTCCAGGATCGTTCTTGTGATTTCCACAAAGTCAGGATCGTCATCAACTACCAGAATCCTTGCCATGCGCTTCCTCCTTGGTTTGGTCCATTGGCCTGTTGGTCCGTTTGTCCACCGGTCGGATGGTCAATGCGGTTATGCGATTAGTCCCTCTGGCAGCAATCGTTTCACCTCATCCAGCAACCGCTGGGGGCTGACTGGTTTTGACAAGAAGTTCTCCACGGGGACGTATTCATCAGTGGGGAACATGGCCGCATAGTCGGAAGTAATGATAGAGGAAATCATCAGAATCGGGGTTCTCTTGAGCCCTCGCTCGGCCTTCATTTGCATGCTGGCATTCAGGCCATCCAGGATGCCGCTCATCATCACATCGAGAATCACCAGGTCAGGCTGCTCTCGGCGCATTACGCGCAGTCCCTGTTCGCCGTTGGCCGCTGTGGCAACCCGATAACCCTCGTGCTCCAGTACCATGCGGCTGGCTTCTACAAAGTCAGGGTCGTCATCAACGATCAGGATCAGGGGAGGCCCCTCCCGTGGCAGCATCCAATCGCAGCTCTGTTTGATGCTCTTCAGCACATGTGAGGTCGCTGTGGCACGAATGCCCCCTATGCTGGCCAGGCGGGCAGTCAGGAACTGCAACAGATCATCATCGGAGGGGAAAACGGCTTCCAGAACAATGTCATATTCGCCGGTGGTGTATCTGACGGTGCGCACCTGCTTCATGGCCGCCAATTGCTCGGCGATTTGGTGAGCCCGCCCGAGGTCCACTTTGAGCATGATCACCGTTTCCACTTCCAGGCCCAGTTTATCCACGGCCGGAATGGCCACCACACATATCACGCCCTCGCTCAGCAGCCGGTCAAGGCGCTTGCGCACTGTGGCCTCAGCGACGCCAATGGCTCGCGCGATATCTACGTTGGACGTTCGTCCGTTCAGTTGCAGCAAAGCTATGATGTGGCGATCTGTAGTGTCGATCGTGTAACCCAAAGCTAGGCACCTCTACGCTTTTCGTCTGAAATTATAGCACAATTCGCGAAATTCGTCAAATCCGCACTCGCAAGGAACGTAATTCGTCAGCACAGGAAGAACATCGCGACCAGTGCAAGCCCCTGACTGCCTCGTCCTGTGGAAGGGTATTGAACCCTCCGCGCATTGTGGGACGAGTGGCTGGCGGGTAATCGGCAGCCAGTCTTGGGGTGGGACCGAGTTCTTTTTCCTACAGCGCAGCAGAGTAAGCAGCCTTTCTGGGCCTGCTTGCTCTTGTATTCTTGTGCCTTCTATGCTACAATGTAGCCGTACTTACCATATCTACAGAGTACTGCGCCGAAGGTCGTTAAAGACAAGTGGCCCTTCTTTTACCATGATTCGGTGAGGTGCGTTTACTGCTTTGTGCACCGAAGGCTGCAAAACCGCTTTGGGCGAAGCAGTAGAGGGATGGGCATCGTGAAACTAACGCGGGGAAGGGACTATGGCGTACGCGGTATCCTTCATCTGGCCATGCAGCCCTTTGAGCAGGTAACTCTGCTCCGAGACGTCGCCAGAAACGTGGATGTACCGGAGAGCTACCTGGCCAAGATCTTTCAGGATTTGAACAAAGCGGGGCTGGTTCGTTCGTACCGTGGGGCCAAAGGCGGCTTTTCGCTGGCACGCCCCGCTTCCGAGATTACGCTACTCCAGGTCATCGAGGCATTGCAGGGGCCCATCTCGCTCAACCGCTGCCTGGACATCCGAGAAGTGTGCCCGCGCCAGGAGGTCTGTGCGGTGTCGCCGGTGCTGCGTAGAGCCCAGGAGCAATTGCTGGAAACTCTCGATGCAGCTACATTCGATGTGCTGGCCAAAGAGACGCTTGCTCTGGAGCAGGAGGCCGAAAACGGGGCAGCGTAGCCATGGATTGGAAATTCCCGCCTGACTAACGGCGGGACATAGCCATGGCTGAACTTGAAAAGCGCCATCAGGCGCTAGGGTCGAGGCTGTGCGGGCCCTTCCTGGAATGGCGAATGCTTGCACTGTCCGTCCATGCCCCAAACTTGACGTAGACCCGAGCATTGGTCTGCTTTTGACAACATCAGCAACGTGGTATAGAATAGGGGTGTTCAACGAAGCTGGCCGAGGTAGCTCAGTTGGTAGAGCACTTGACTGAAAATCAAGGTGTCCCCAGTTCAATTCTGGGCCTCGGCACACGAGCGGAAGTGGCTCAGTGGTAGAGCATCTGCTTGCCAAGCAGAAAGTCACGGGTTCGAATCCCGTCTTCCGCTCCATCCTTTCTCATCAATGGATGTGAGCATTCCAGGCGACGTGGCCAAGTGGTTAAGGCAGGGGTCTGCAAAATCCCGATCGTCGGTTCAATTCCGACCGTCGCCTCTAGGAGAAGGCTGATAGCGTGGTTGGCTATCAGCCGTTTGTATACATGGGGCGGTGGCGAAACGGCAGACGCTGCGGACTTAAAATCCGCTGGACTATAGTCCATGAGGGTTCGATTCCCTCCCGCCCTACTAGTGTTTGGGATGTGTCGGCCCTTCCAGCAGACGCGACAACCCCCTCCCAGCCCGGACCACACTGACTCTGACCTGGTCAAGCCGCCCCGTGAGTGACTGGGGGACCGGAGGCTTATTCGCGCGCGAGGGCCAGCCGACTCTGCTTGACCTAGGGCAAGCTCACCTGAACTGCACCCTGACTGTTCGCTTTTTTAGCAGTAAGGTAACGCAACCAGTATGGCGCCAGGCAAAGATGAATTGATCATAATCTCGCCCAAATGGGTCATAGGCGCTGCTTCTGGAGCGTTGGGCAGAACGTGGCTTACTGGAAGAAGAGTGTAGACTTGTGACCTACTTAGACGAGCAAGCAAGCCACCATGTGGTCAGGGCCTACACTCTGGAGTTGTGGCTCGGTCTGAGCGCATCGAGTGGAGGCCACTGGACAGCGCGGGTGGAAGCGGCAGCCTGATGGTAGATCAATGGGGTTGGGAATCTCGCCCGCAAGGATCATCCGCTTCCGTCGCCGCCGGGGATTGGGAACGGGGATCACTGAGATGAGAGCCTGGGTGTAGGGATGCCTGGGATCGCCCAACACCGTCTTTGTGGGGCCGATTTCCACGATCCTACCCAGGTACATCACCGCTACCCGGTCCGTAAAGTAGGCCGCCGTGGCCAGGTCGTGGGTGATGTAGAGGATGGTGATGCCGCGCTGGTCACGCAATTGGAGCAGCAGATTGAGGATTTCGGCCCGGATGGACACATCCAGCATGGAAACGGGTTCGTCGGCCACGAGCAACTGGGGATTCACAACCAGCGCCCCGGCGATCACTACCCGCTGACGCTGACCGCCGGAGAGTTCTTGTGGATAGCGATGGAGAAAGGTCTCGGGAGGTTTCAGCCCGGCGGCGTCCAGTGCCTCCTTTACGCGCTCGATCTTCTCCGCACGGCTCCTGACCAGCCCGTGTATCTCCAGCGGCTCGGCTGTAGCTGCAAACACTGTCTGGCGCGGGTTGAGGGATTCGTAGGGATCCTGAAAGATAATCTGCATCTGCCGCCGCAGCCTTAGCCGCTCGCGGCTGTGCGCCAGCGCGAGGACGCTTTGGCCATTGAAGAGGACCTCCCCCTCGGTGGGTTCGAGCAGCCCCAGCATGCACAGGGCTGTGGTCGTCTTGCCCGAGCCCGACTCACCCACCAACCCGAGGATCTCTCCGCGCGCTATGGAAAAGCTCACCCCGTCCACCGCGTGGACGGAGCGGCGAGGCTTGAAGAGCAGGGTACCCATGACGCCCCGTGACACAGGGAAGAGCGTGCGCAGATTACTGATTTGCAGAACGATCTCGTCCCGCTGAGCTTTATGTTCCACTCAACTAACCTCTTGCCTGATGACAGGCGACGTAGTGACCGGGTCTGACCGCCATCAACGGTGGGCTTTCCACAGCACAGATATCGCTCTTGCAATGGCAGCGAGGCTCAAAGCGACATCCCGCTGGCAGCGCATCGAGTGGCGGCGGGTAGCCGGGGATGGAGACCAGGCTTGAGGTGGGATTGTCAATGTCGGGGAAGGCCTGCATGAGACGCTGGGTATACGGATGCAGCGGATCGTTGTAGATGACGTCCACGCTGGCGTACTCGGCCGTCTTGCCGCCATACATCACCAGCACATCGTCGCAGATCTCGGCCACCACGCCCAGATCATGGGTCACCAGGATGATGGCCAGCTCCAATTCCTTCTGTAGGTGCTGCAAGAGATCCAGAATCTGAGCCTGGATCATCACGTCGAGAGCGGTGGTGGGTTCGTCGGCGATGAGGATGTCAGGAGAACAGGCCAGGGCCATAGCGATCATCGCCCGCTGGCGCATCCCCCCGCTACATTGGTGGGGGTACTGCCTGGCCATCTCTGCGGTCATCCCCACCATCTCCAGTAACTCGCCCACCCGTTTGCCAGCCGCCTTTTTGTCCGTGCCCGCGCCGTGAAGCATGATCGCCTCGGCGATCTGATCGCCGACCCTGCGCACCGGGTTGAGGGCATTCATTGCCCCCTGGAAGACGATAGCCATCCTGGTCCAACGGTACTGCCGCATCTCACGCTCGGACAACTGCAAGAGATCCACCTCTTCGCACCGAACCTCGCCCGAGATGATGCGCCCTTCGGCGGGAAGCAAGCGCAGCACCCCGAGCATGGCCGTGGTCTTGCCACACCCGCTCTCCCCCACCAGCCCCAGCGAGCTCCCCTGCTCCAGGCTGAAACTCACGCCCTCCACCGCGTGCAGCGCGCTACCCTCATCGGTCAGGTAATCAACAGAGAGATTGCGTACATCCAGAATTGCCATTGTTCTCTACTGCGCCGCCACCTCGGCCTCCGCCTCTGGCGGCATGCCTGTCACTAGCGCCCCCATGTGCCGTGGGTCAAAGAGGTGGTGGGTCTTGAGCCTGGGGTTGACGATCTCCTCCAGCGTGTTTCCGATCATGATCAACCCTACACTCACCCAGACGATGGCGAGGCCAGGCGGCAGCAAGAACCACCAGGCCATACGGCTGATGGCTCGCTCGAAGGCAAAGTTGAGCATCATGCCCCAACTGATGAGCATGGGGTCGCCGAGCCCCAGGAAACTGAGCGACGATTCGGCTATGATGGCGCCCGAGATGCTCAACACCGCGTCGGCGAGGATCAGTGGGAGCACCTGGGGAAAGATGTGGCGTGTGATAATGCGCAGTCTTCCGGCGCCGATGGCCCGGGCGCGCAGGATGAATTGACGTTCCTTGATCGAAAGCACCTGCGAACGCACCAGCCGCGCGGTGGAGGTCCAACCCAACAATCCGATCACCAGGATGATCTTCCACAGACCCCGCCCCCACATGGTGATGAACACCAGCATCAGCGGTAGGTCGGGGATCACCAACAGGAAATCCACCAGCCGCATCAACGCGTTGCCGATGCGTCCGCCAAAGTAGCCGGCCACCAGGCCGACCGTGGTGCCGATGAACACTGACATGAAGGAAGCGACGAAGCCAACAGTCAGCGAGACCCGTGCGCCGTACATGAGTTGGCTCAACACGTCCTTGCCCGCGTCATCCCGACCCAGCAGATGCTCGGCATCCGGAGGAGCCAGGAGGTCCCCGGGTTCGACATCTATCCTTTCTTTGGGATCGTAAGGGGCCAGCCAGGGAGCCAAGATGGCGACAAACACCACGGAAAAGAGCATCAGCGCGCCGACCATGCCCATCGGTCTGTGCCGGAAGGTGCGCCAGATTTCTTTGAGCTGCTCCATTGTTACACCCCTCTCTATTGCGCCTTCACCCGCGGGTCCAGAACTGAGTACAGGATGTCGGCCAGCAGATTGGCTGCGATAACGCTGACGGCCAGGAGCAGAAACGTGCCCTGCAGCACAGGGTAATCCCGCTTCATCACCGCGTCGTACATCAGCCGGCCGATGCCGGGCCAGGAGAAGACCGTCTCCACCTGGATCGCCCCTCCGACGGTGTAGCCCAGGTTGAGCGCGACCATGGTCACCATCGGCAGCATGGCGTTCTTGAGCGCGTGGTCGCGCAGAATTTGGAAAGTGCTCAAGCCCTTGGCTTTGGCGGTCAAGATGTAGTCCTCACTCAGCACCTCCACGACGCTAGAGCGCATGATCAGGACATAGGAACTGGTGTAGACGATGGCCATGGTGATCGTGGGCAGGATGAGGTGCCTCCCCACGTCGGCCCAATAGGTCCACCCAGCCTCTGGCTTCAGGCCCGGGACAACCATGCCGCCGACGGGCAGGTGGCCCCGGGCTAGGATGAGCAGGATAATGCCTAGAAAGAAGTTGGGTAGCCCCCAGCTGAACAGCGCCCACAGCAGGATCGTCGTCTCCAGCCGAGTGCCCCGCCGCCACGCGCTCGCCAATCCCAAGGCCATCCCGAAAACAAGGGCCAGCGTTTCAGCGCCCGCCACCAACACCACGGTGCGCCACACCCGTTCCGCCAGCACTTCGGCTACGTCCCGCCGGCTGCGGAAGGAGATGCCCAGGTTGCCGTGCAGCAGGGCACGCACGTAGGCGGTGAACTGGCTGTCTAATGCTCCCGCCACATCGCCTTGCCTCAGCCGCTCGCCGTCGAAAAAGACCGGTTTATCGAGCCCGAAATCGACTCGGAGCCTCTCCCGCGCCGCGCGCGTCAGCCGTGGACTGCGGACGATCGCTTTGATCGGGTCGCCGGGTAAAATGCGGAAGAGAAAGAAATTGAAAACGATCACCACGACCAGCGTGGCCAGCGCGAAGAAGACCTTGCGGATCAGGTAGTCGCTCCGCTGCATAGGCACCTCACTTGGAACCCGGTCGGTCCGGCCTCCTGCCGGGCCGACCGGATGTTGAGTGGCTCGCCGCTACTGTACGGGCTGAGGGTCTCTCCACAGCGTCCACTTAATCAGAAGGTCTCCCGCGGACAAGTCAGTGAAAGTGAAGCGGTCGCTGCGATAGGCCTGGATCGTCGGCGGGTAGGCGAGGTTGATGTAGGGGCGATCCTCGAACAGCATCTTCTGCGCCTCCCAGATCAACTCGCGGCGCTCCTCCTCATCCATAGTGATGCCCTGCTCGCGGTATATCGCGTCGTACTCCTCGTTGCAGTAGCCGCAGTCGCTAAGCCAATCCTCTATCGACTGGCAGGTGAAACAAAACACGGCAAAGTCGGGGTCTGGGTCCCACCCCC
>JAUWJD010000050.1 GCA_030607875.1 Chloroflexota bacterium | reverse complement strand
GTCCAGTCCTCATACTGTTTCAGCTCCAAACCCTCAACATTCACTCCTGCCAATTCTAGTGCTTTCCTGATGTACTCACTATACCCGTATCTCAGAAACTGTATAGTATGTCCTGGACACCGTACACCAGGGATTTGAATCCTTGGGCTGCTTCGTGATATAATGGAGCAAACTGCCACATGGAGGGTAGATGAAATGGCGGCACGATTGAAGATTATGCCCATGGGCGGCTTGGGCGAAGTCGGCAAGAACATGATGGCCATCGAGTATGGCCGCAACATCCTGGTCATTGACGCCGGGCTGATGTTCCCCGAGTCGGACATGCTGGGCATTGACTATATCATCCCCGATTGGAGCTACCTGCGCGATAAGAAGGATCGTGTGCGGGCCATGATTATCACCCACGGCCACATGGATCACATCGGCGCGCTGCACCACTTCCTGGCCGAGTTCGACGTGCCAGTCTATGCCACGCGGCTGACGCGGGGCCTGATCGAGGTCAGGCTAAGGCGTGAGCATATGCTCGAACAGGCCGAGCTGTACACTTTTGCCCCAGGTGACGTCCTGGAGATTGGCCCCTTTACCATTGAGCCTTTCCACGTCTGTCACTCCATTCCGGATACCGTGGGGTTGGGCATCACCACCCCCGCAGGGCTGATTGTGCACAGCGGCGATTTCAAGCTCGATCCCACACCGGTGGACGGCTGGCCTACTGATCTCGCCAAGCTGGCCGAGTTCAGGTCACGTGGGGTGATGGTGCTGCTGTCTGACAGCACCAATGCCGATCAGCCTGGCACGACCCCGTCCGAGGCGGTGCTGGACGATGTTTTCCGGCAGATTATGCAGAGGTCCCCAGGCCGGGTGATCATCGCCACCTTCGCCTCGCTCATCTCGCGCATCCAACAGGTGGTGGACGTGGCCGCGCAGCAGGAGCGCAAGATCGCCATCGCTGGGCGGGCCATGGTTGAGAATACCAAGATGGCCCGCGAGTTGGGCTACCTCAACATCCCGCAGGGCATGCTGCTGAACCTGCAGGAGATCAAAGCAGTGCCGCCCCAGCAAGTGGTTATTATGGCCACCGGCTCGCAGGGTGAGCCGATGGGCATCCTGAACCGCCTGGCCACTGCCAGACACCGCTCGCTGCGCATTCAACAGGGGGATACAGTGGTGGTCTCGTCGCACACCATCCCTGGCAACGAGGAGACCGTCCACGCCGTCATCAACCGCCTGTACCAGCGCGGCGCCGACGTCTACTACGACCCCGTGGCGCAGGTACACGTCTCGGGCCACGCCGCCCAGGAGGAGCAGAAACGCTTGCTGAACGTCGTGCGCCCCCGCTGCTTTGTCCCCATTCACGGCGAGCTGCGCCACCTCAAGCAGCACGGCAAGCTGGCACGGGAAGTGGGCATCCCGCAAGAGAACATCGCTGTGGTGGAAAACGGCTACGAGCTGATTCTTGACCAGAAGCGACTAGAAGTCGGGAAGCGGGTGCCTGGAGGCTACGTTTTCGTGGAAGGATCGCTGGTCGGCGAGACCGGTCCGGCGGTGCTGGATGAGCGCGACAAGCTGTCGCAGAGCGGCTTTGTAGTGGCTGTGGTGCACTATCGTCGCAGTACCGGCCGGCCGGTGGGCCGGCCGCGGGTCATCACCAGTGGTTTTGTCTTCGCCCCTGCGGCCAATGAGTTGTTGTCCGGCGCTGAGCGTGTCATCCGCAAGGCCGCAGCGGTCCAAGCGGGCACAGCACCCGAAATGGTTGAGCATCTCGTGCAGCAGGCCCTGTCTGACTTTTTCTATCAGCAAACGCGCAGCAAGCCTGTCGTGATCGCCACGGTGCTCGAATAGAATGGTGTAGAGCAACCTTGGGTGCAGCTCCAACCGCCAGCACTCTGAGCGCATGGCGGTCATGCCACAATGGGAAAGAGGATGCACCATGCGCCTGGAACGGGCCCACTACATGCAGGACAAGGGCTGGTACGTCGGCCCGTGGAATTCGGACCTGCAGGTGGCCATTGGCTATGCCCACGCCGGCATCGACGATCCGCACCTGCACGCGCAGATCCACGAGGTGTACCTGATCGCCCGGGGCACGTGCACCGTGCGCGTCGAGCAGCAGACCGTCCACCTGCAGGCCGGCGACGTGCTGGTGATCGAGCCGGGCGAGGCACACACCTTCCTCGATTACTCTGCCGACTACTTCCACTTTGTCATCCACACGCCCGGCTTGGCCGGGGACGAGGCGCGCGCGGAAAAGCGCGTCGTGGAGCCAAGCCGCCTGGGCTTGTGACCGTACAAGAATGTCACGTCTTGTCCTGCCTGCTGGTCTCGCCACCACGTCTCGGGGCCGTGGGCCAGAGGAAGGCGAGGGCTTGGGTCTTGCCGCAGGCACGGACGGCCAAGGCAGGGAAAGGAAGCTGAACGACACAAATCCTTCTAGAGTCCTTCGTGTCATTCGTGCTGATTCGTGAGATTCGTGTCTCCCTGACCCCAGCTTGACCTCTGCCTGCATGCAGGGTATACTCTCGACCTGGGCGCACAATCCACCAACGAGAGGAAAGCATGGGTAGAGTCATCAATATATCCAGCCCGGGCAAGCGCCGCAACCAACAACGGCGCACCATTGCCGAAATCCTGCGCCATCTGATGCTCAAGCGCGAGCTGGACCCAGAAGCCAAAGACATGGCCGCCACACTGGTCTTTGCCCTGCGTGGGATCGCCGAGACCATCGAGGAAAGCACCGTAGCCTGGGAGAAACGGAATTACTTCCTCAAGGCCGACCGCTTCCGCCGCCGCTGGGAGTGGGCGACGGTACATGCGGAGCGGCTGCACAAGCTGGTGGTGGCCGACCGCTGGGAGCAGTTGCCCCAGGAGCTGGCCATGCTGGCCCCCTACTTCGCCGATATCCGCGTGCTCAAACTGACCCGCCCAGCCTCGACGTGGCAGTCCAACTACCTTCTGCTGAGGCGAGAACGCCAGTCTTAGCGGCGGGAGCAGCGGAGACGCGCACATGAGGGTTCAGGTGGACGCTCGTTCCATCAGCCGGCCGGTGTGGGAACAACTGGAAGCGGGCTCATTCACCGCACAGGTGCTGGCCGTCTTCGAGCACGCTTGCAACTTGATCACCCCTGATGATGACGTGATTGCCTTGGTGCTCCCCCAGGTGGGCGACGGGCCGCTCAATATCGTCGTGGCTGCCAAGCCCAGCGACTTGGCAGCGTTGGAGCCAGGAATCCCAGCCTGGTTGCAGGAGCGACGTCTGACAGTCGGAGCGTTCGAAGTCGCACTGGAGACCGCTGCGGTCTGGGAACCCTGTCCCGACTGGGATAGGCTGCGCACCCGCCAGGGCGCTTGCGCCGACCGGCTCTCCCCCGGGCGAGCTCTCTCCTTGCAGCACGCCCCTGAGGGCAGTCTCCTCTCCCTCGTTTCGGGCCTGCCTGGCGCTGACAGCGATCCAGAGCCAGCCAAGCTTGGCTTGGCTAGGGAGGCTGTCTTTGCAGCAGCTCGCGAGGCTGCAGAGACCCTGCTCGCGGGTTGGAGGGAAGACGCTGCCTTGCTCCAGGCGGGGGCGGGCCAACTGGCAGGTCTGGGGGGCGGTCTGACCCCCGCCGGTGACGACTTTCTCAGCGGAGTCATGCTGTGGGCCTGGTTGGCTCATGCCGACCCAGATGAGTTTTGTCGCCTTGTGGTCGAGACCGCTGTCACTCGCACCACAACCCTCTCCACAGCTTTCCTGCGGGCGGCTGCCCGAGGCGAGTGCAGTGCGGCATGGCACAGCCTGTTGGCGGTGCTTGCGGATGGCACAGACGAGGAGCTTGCCACGGCTGTGCAGGGGGTGCTGGCTCACGGTGCCACTTCCGGTGCGGACGCGCTGGCCGGGTTTCTCTGGGCAGGCCTCAGCGCCCATACCAAGGCCACCTGACGCTGTCTGACGAGACTCACCGCAAAGACGCCAAGGACGCCAAGCTCAGCCTTGAATCCCTTCGCGTTCTTCGCATCTTCTCGGTTCAAATGGACGTTCGAAGTTTGGAGCTAGTCTTTCTGTTGCTCCTGCAAGGCCAGGAAGATCTTCTCCGCCGACAGCGGCAGGTCGTTGAAGCGGATGCCCAGCGCGTCGTGAATGGCGTTGGCGATCGCTGGCGCGGTCTGCACCATCACGTGTTCACCTACGCCTCGCGCGCCCCACGGCCCGTCCTCCAGAGGCGTCTCCACGATGTCACCGTGGATCTCCCTCGGCGCATCCACCGTGGTCATGATGCGATAGTCCACCAGGTCGGCATTGAGGGGCTGGCCCTTCTCGTCGAACTTGAGCGCCTCGAAAGCCGAGCTGGCCCCTTGAACCGCGCCTCCCTCGATCTGCGTCATCACCAGATCGGGGTTGATGGCCTTGCCCACGTCGTAGGCGCTGGCGATCTTGAGCATCTCCACCTCGCCAGTCTCAGTATCCACCTCCAGGTCCACCGCCTGCGCGCCGACAGTGTAGTGCACCACCGCGCGGGTGCCCTGGCCGGTCTCTGGGTCCAGGTTGGTGACGTAGGTGGGCATAAACTTGCCGTGCCCGATGATTGGCCCGCCCTTCCAGCCCTCGAAATCCTCGCTGGGCAGGCCGTAGATGACCATCTTTTCCAGCGGCTGTTCGCGCTCCGACTGATACGAGATGACCTGGCCGTCTTTGATGTCCAGGTTCTCCACATCCTCGCCCCAGTGCTCGGCCACGACGTCCAGAATCTGTTTCCTGGCGTCCTCAGCAGCGGCTTTGACCGCGTTGCCCATAGACCAGGTGATGCGGCTGGCCACCGTCTGCCACTCGTAGGGGCTGTACTTGGTGTCTATCGGCGCCGAGATGCGCACCCACTCGTAGGGCACGCCCAGTGCCTGGGCTGCGACCTGCGCAGCAACGGTGAACGCACCCTGCCCCAGCTCCTGCGCCCCAATCTCGACGTTGACGGTGGCATCCTCGTTAAAGCGCACAATGGCCGAGCTGCCGGGGTTCGGCGGCATGGCCGGGGCTTTCCACATGATGGCGATGCCCTTGCCGCGCTTCTTGTGCGCAGCGGAGGGCTTCTCTTCCTTGCCCCAGTCGATGGCCTTTGTGACTTTGTCAATGCAAGCCACCAGGTCGATCTGCGGCATCTTCATCCCGGTGAGGATGGTATCGCCGGTCTTGACGCAATTGCGCCGGCGGAACTCGGCGGGATCGATGCCCATCTTCTCGGCCAGTTGGTCCATGATCTGCTCGATGCCCCAATGGATCTCTGGCATGCCAAAGCCACGCATGGCGCTGCCGATGGGCAGATTGGTGTAGACGCAGTAGGAATCCCCCTTGACGTTTGGAATGTAGTAGGGCCCGGTGCAGGAGTATCCGGCGGCACGGGCGATGTTGACGCCGTATTCGTTGGAGGCGCCGCCGCCGAAGTAGTACCGGGTCTCCATTGCCAGCAGGTTACCCTCGGCGTCGCAGCCGATCCTGGTATGCGCCACCAGGCTCTGGCGCACTGTGGTGCCGATGAATTCTTCTTCCCGCGTCATGCGTAGTTTTACCGGATGCCCCTTGACTGCGCGTGCCATCACCACCGCACACGCTTCCATCGAGACGCCAGCCTTGCCACCGACCCCGCCGCCGACGTAGGGCGATACCACACGCAGGTTGCCGTGGGGAATGCCGAGGCTCTGCGCGATCAGGTCGCGTTGAGCAAATGGCGATTGGGAACTGGTCCACAGCGTGACCTGTCCGGATGGCTCCCACAGGGCCACCGCCACGTGGGGTTCGATGGGTACGTGCTGGATCTGGGGCAGGCGGAAGGTGCCCTCCACAATCGCGGCGCACTTGGGCCAGGCAGCCTCAGGGTCTCCCTTACGCAGCTTGAAGTGTTCCGAGATGTTGGTGCCCGGTTCGGGCAAGATAAAGTTGACCACCTCATAGTCGCCGAGGTCGGGGTGGATCAGGGGAGCATCCGGCTGGACCGCTTCCTCGGGGTCAAAGACTGCCGGCAACTCCTCGTACTCCACCTCGATGAGCTGCGCCGCTTCTTCTGCAGTCTCTTCGCTGGTGGCGATCACCCCAGCAACGGCGTCGCCCACGTACCGCACGCGGTCCATAGCAAAGATAAAGCGGTCCTTCAGATACAGGCCGATGCGTATGGGGGTGTCCTTGCCCGTCACCACTGCTTTGACGCCGGGCACCTGCAAGGCCTTGCTGGCGTCGATTCTCTTGATCAGGGCATGCGCGTAGCCACTGCGGACCAACCGTCCGTAGTACAGGCCTGGGCCGAACTGCAGGTCGTCGGCGTATCTGGCCGCTCCTGTGACCTTGTCGTACATGTCCACACGCGAGACGCTCTTGCCCACAGGATCCAAAGTGTGCTTGGCCACGTTACGCCTCTCCTTTCTCCGCGGCTGCCTGGACGGCCTTGATAATGCGCAGGTATCCGGTGCAGCGGCAGAGGTTTCCAACCAGGGCTTCCCGTATCTCGCCCTCGCTGGGGTGGGGATTGCGATCCAGCAGCGCGCGCGCCGACGCCAACATCCCCGGTGTGCAGAAGCCGCACTGTACGGCGTTGTGTTCGGCAAAGGCTTGCTGCAAGCGGGTCAACCCGCCCTCGTCGTCGGTCATTCCTTCAATCGTGGTGACCTCACGGTTGTCGGCCTCAACCGCCAGCATCATGCAGGAGTTGACCGGCTCTCCATCGACCAGCACGGTGCAGGCCCCGCACTCGCCAGCCTCGCAGCCATTTTTGGTTCCGGTAAGACCCAGCTTCTCCCGGAGCATCCTCAGCAGCGTCATGTGCGATGGGATGGTGAGGTACTCTCTCTTGCCGTTCACTGTCACAGTGATCGAGTGGGCGGTCATTCCTTCCTCCCTGCAAGCTGTTCCCATACGTCCCTCAGACCCCGCAGGGTGAGCGTGCGCACCATCGCTTTCTGATAGACAGCGCTGCCGCGTACGTCGTCAATGGGAGTCGCAGCTTCCATCGCCCTCTGGGCCGCCAGGGCAAAGGTCTCGTCGCCCGGAGGCTGAGATGCCAGCACCTGCTCTGCTTCCAGCGCCCGCAGCACCACGGGGGCCACTGAGCCCAAAACGATGCGGAAACGGTAGCCAGAAGAAGTGGTTTCATCGGGGAAACCAAAGATGGCGACACCGACGAGGGACAGGTCACCGGCCTTGCTGCGCCCCAGTTTCAAGTACTTCCCTGCGCTGCCGGAAGGTAGCTGGGGGAAGCGCATGGCCGTCAGGAACTCGCCGGGCTGCAGCGCCGTTTGGCCAGGGCCGAGGAAGAACTCCTTGGCGGGCAGCTCTCTCTCCCCGTTGGGTCCGTAGAGCACGAGTCGCCCCTCCAGGGCCAGGATGGCCGGAGTGGTGTCGGCGCAGGGGGAGGCGTTGCACAGGTTGCCGCCCACCGTGGCGCGGTTGCGCACCTGGTACGAGGCCACAGAGTTGGCCGCTTCTGCCAAGAGCGGGTAGTGGGCACGCACGGCGGGGTGCTTGGCCACCTGGTTCATCGTGGCTGCCGCGCCGATTGTCAATCCTGCCCCTTCCTCGTACAGGATCTCGCTCATGCCGGGCAAATGCTTGACGTCCACCACGATCTTGGGGCGAACGTCGCCCTGGCGCATGCGCACCAGAAGGTCGGTGCCGCCCATCATCAGCCGCGCGCCTTCCCCGTGCTCCTTCAGCAGGCGGACCACCTCCTGCGCTGTGCTGGCCCGTATGTAGTCAAAACTGGGCAGACCAGGTCTTGCCAGCACGCTGCTCACCTCCTCACTTGATGTCTAGTGCTTCGTGCACCAAAGATTTCTCAACCCCCCTTGGCTCGATTATCGCATCAAAACGACTGCCTGAGTTTAGCAACCTTCGGTGTTGTACTCTGTAGGAGAAAGGACTGCACATACTTCCAGATGACGTCCAGATGACCATTCAGATCGTGCCCGGCACCTACCTCCACCAACTGCACCCGATCGGGGAAGCTGGCTGCATAGGCTCGGCTGTAGTCAATCGGTACCGTTCTGTCGTTCTGGCCATGGATGATGAGAATCGGGGTTGGCGGAGGAACGGGCTCAAGGTAGCGCAGCCCATCCACTTGCAGGTCATACCGGACGGGAATCTCTCGCCGAAATGCCTTGTGGTGAACTGGCACCGTGCCGACTTCCTCCCATTTCTTTAGCCCCTCGGCCGACAACCCGCCGGACAGCCAGAACAGACCGGGGGCCAGCAGGAGCATTCTCTCCACCCCGCCGAAGTGGTGCGCATAGTGCAGGGCGATCAACCCACCGTAGGAGCTTCCGATGAGGCTGAGGTTGTGCAGTCGATGATCCAGCACATACTGCCGCAGACGGTTGATCAGGCCGGTGGTGGTGATGTACTCGAAATCCTGGGGCGTCGGATTGAAATCAACGGCCTGGTATTCCACCTGCGGCAAGGCCTTGAACTTTTCCCTGAAGTACCGCGCCTTGGTAGACTGCCCGGAAGAAGCAAAGCCATGCAGGTACAGGACGGTCTGCCTTGCCACTCCAACTCCTTTGCTATAATGATGTGTCTATAGTGTCCCGCTGGGCCGGCGACCGCAGCCGCTACTACGAGCTTTCAATTCAAGCTTGGTCGAGCTCTAGAAGCGCTTGGTCAGCTTCTCTATCCGCTCCACGTGCTGCGGATCGTAGGCGTCGCCGAAGCGCGTCGTGGGCAGCTCCGCTTTGCGTGCCAGCAGCTTCTCGTATTCGTCGTCGTCCACCAGAGCCGCACAGCGGCCGATGCACGACTCTCCATCCACGAATCGCCAGGGGAAGAAGCCGATGGTCGTCCGGCGGTTGCCCAGCAAGTCGAGCTCCCCACCGATGCACTCGGCGTGGATGATGCCGTGCGGGAAAAGCTCGATGTGCATCAACTGGTACTTGTCCGGCGTGAACCGTTCCTCCAGTGGCTGGCCGTACATGTGCCGGAAGACCTTGTCCGCTTCAGCCGCCAGCTTGGGCATCCAGTCGCGGATGATGGTGTTCATCGGGTGGTCGGCGCTGCCGCAGTCTACACCGATCCAGCGTATCTTCTTCTCCTTGCACCAGACGGCAAACTCGCGGTCTGGGCCAGGGTGCTTGACCATGTAGCGCACCTCATCCCCGGTCGGCATGTCCCAGCCAAAGTGGTGGTAGCCGGTGTGGATGATCAGGATGTCTCCCTCGCGGACCTCTACTCGCTCTTCGACCATCTTCGAGGTGTAGATCTGATAGTCGCCGACCGCGTCCGAGATGTCCACCACTGCCGCAGGCCCCACCAGGAAGTCGTTCAGACTCAGCGAGGCAATGTCCTTGCCCGGGGTGTAGAAATGAATCTCACCATCCAGATGCGTACCCAGATGGTTGGAGTGGGTGAGCAATTGTCCGTTGGCACCGTTGGGCACCAGCCGCTTGAAGTATTTCAGTTGCAGTGGCGCGTAGGTCGGCCACGGTGGCGTAGCGATACCCAGTGGGATGGTCAAGTCTATCAGCTTCATAGTCTTTGCTCCTCAAGACAAGTGTGACTGCATCGTGCACAAGGGCCAGGCTTTGCGAAGGCCCCCGAAGGCGAGCTTTGAGCAAAGCGCTGCGTGCGCGAAGCCACAAACGCTTTGTCAAGTGAACCCGTGCTCCTTGTGTTTGTTGGCAATGGTGGCAGCCAGGACGTCCAAGGCCTGGAAGTCGGCCTCCCTGGGAAAGCCCTTGCAGATCACAGGCTCCAATATCTCCACACGCAGATTCGGAATCAATCCTGCGATCTGTTCAACCGCTTTGCTGCTCCAGCCGTATGAACCGATGATCGAGGCGAACTTTACCTTGGGCCTCAGCGCATTGGCCAGGTATGCGGCGTAGACAACGTTGGGATGCGGACCGAAGTGAATCGTAGGCGTGCCGATGACAATAGTGGCGGCATCAACCAGCGCTATCGCCAGTTTTCCGATGTCCGTCACGACCAGATCAAATTGGTACACCGTGACCCCTTTTTCAGCCAACGCACCGACAAGGTATGCCACCATTTTCTGGGTACTGCCGTGCATCGATATGTAGGGAAGGACTACGACGTTTTTGGGGTTCCCTGAAACCCAGTCCTGGTAGGCTTCGATTATGAAAGCCGGCCGGTCATAGATGGGACCGTGGCTCGGTGCGATGAGATCTACCTCGCGGCCTTTGATCTTTTCCAGGTTCTTCTGGATGATCTTGCGGAAGGGCATCATGATTTCCGCATAGTATCTCTTGGCTGCCTCATAAACACGCGCCTCATCAGCAACGTACAGGTCCGTGGTGGCCAGGTGTGAACCAAAAAAGTCGCAGGTGAAGAGGATGTTGTCTTCCCGAAGATAGGTCACCATGGTTTCAGGCCAATGAACCCAAGGTGTGTGTATGAACTCCAGTGTCTTGTTCCCCAACGACAGGGTTTCCCCATCATCCACAGTGATGAACCTTTCCTCCGGAATGCACAGCAGGTCTGCGAGCATGCCCTTTCCTTTTGGGGTTGTGACGACCTTTGCATTCTGGTATTTCTCAAGCACGTCAGGGATGGCCCCAGAGTGGTCCTGTTCGGCATGGTGAGCGATGACGTAATCAATGTTCTGCACACCTTCCAGTTGAAACAGAAGAGTATCCACCATGCTGGGATCGACGCTGTCCAGCAACGCCGTTTTCTCGCTTCCCTGAATCAAGTAGGCGTTGTAGGTTGTTCCATCAGGAAGCGGTATGAGGGAATCGAACAGTCGTCTATCCCAGTCAACAGCACCCATCCAGTAAACGCCTTCTCTAATCTTTCTTGCCTTCATCGTATTACCCTCCTTTTGGTATTGCACATGTTAGACCCTCCCCTAGACGACAGCTTCGCCAGTCCTGTACCGTGGTCGGCCACGGTGGCGTGGCTGCGCCCAGCGGTATGGTCAGATCAAGCAGTTTCATGGTTTGCTCTTCCTAGTCCATATCGTCAACCTTTCGGCTGTTGCCTTTGGTATGCTTTGTACGTTTCCTCACTCAGTTCTAGTCCCAAGTACCTTGCCCAGAGCAACATGGTCCACTTCCTAGTTTCCCAGTCAAGCGCCAGCCTTTGCATCGTTTCGAGGAAGCCTTGGTACGTGAGGATTGAAAATCTGGCATCCCGGTCTGCCAGAGCCATCTGGAAGCTGGAAGCAATGTCCAATGCTTTTGTGTCATCACTGCTGCAGAAGATACCGCAGTGGCTCCTCGTACGGTCCTTCTGCTCGTAGGCGCACGCAATCAACTGATTCCTAAAGAGCTGGTTGAAGGATGGCTGCACGTAGAAGTCATAGTCATTGACAAAGACATCTCTTGAGGCCTCAAAGACGCGTCTGTACGTCTTCTTGTCGTATGGCTTCGATCTGAGCCTATCAGTGTATTTGCACTCCAGACCCCAAACAACCCGACTGGCACTCCGATTCCAGTATTCCACCATCACATCGAAAGCGGAATTGTCATCGGTGTAGGCCGCTTTGGGTTGTGGTGCCCACTCAAAATGGATGTCAATCAGTTCGGCAAAGTCAGGGACAATTGTGCGCAAGAAGGCATTGGCCACCGGATGGTCGTATTTCAATGGCCCCCAGAAGTTGAAGCAGAGCGGCTGGCTTGACAACAAGTTTCCCCACAGCCTTGTCTTCTGCATGATCCCTGTGCCTGGCCGTCCATTGCGAGCAGTGATTTCGGACCGCGCGGATTCAAAGGCGCTTGCTACAACAAAGTTCTTGTGTCTGTTCTCAGCAGTGACGTCAATTGTGTTACAGATGCGCAGAGCTCTGCTGTTGGGGTGCGGCCCCGGATCTTCCAGCAGCACTGCTGTGCGCCACCAGCCCTGGTGCACCCGGAATCTGTGCTTGAACTCACTTGCCGGGTCCTGAGGCACTTTGCCAAGCAAGCGCAGGAATCCTTCTTTCACACCGTTCTTCCCGTCTACCATTCTCTCACCACCTTGAGCGCTGCGGCGAAGCACCGCTCCCAGACCGCGGATTTCGACACGCACCATACCCATGCCCGACTACCCGCGGGCGTGTAGCGCGCACAGGGGTTGGCTGCGTCTGTCGCCTCCACGGCTCACCTTGGCCCACCGCATCATTTGGCCGGCTCGAGCGTGAGCCCGTAGACCTCCCGGCCTTTGACCACACGGACAGGCTCCCAGTTGGCCTTGAGTGTCATCCCTAACCATGGCCTTGACATTGTTCTCGAAATGCCTCGAATGCCTCCATGAAGCACTGCCGTGGGGCGCGCAACACTCCCGCTCCTACCATGCCGATGCCCGGCTCCTTGTGCGCGATACCGGTGTTCAGGCGCGGCAGGATGCCCGTCTCGGCTACCTTGCGCACGTCAATGCCCAGTGGTGTGCCGCGAAAGTTCAGCGGCGGGATGGTGAAATGTGGGTGCTCGGCGAAGCAGATCTCGTACATCTCCAGCGTCGCATTCAGGGCATCCTCCGGCGTGCCGCCCACGAACTTGGCGATGGCCGGAGCGCCGGCCATGGCGAAACCGCCAAAGCCTGCTGTCTCGGTGACGGTGCTATCTCCGATGTCCGGGTTGGCGTCATCGGCGCCAAAGCCGGGCAGGTAGAGGCCGTCCACGATTCCCGCCGGGGCGACGAACCAGCGCTCCGGCATGCAGGCCACGCGGATGCCAAAATCGGTCCCGTTGCGAGCCATTACCGTCAGCACCGTCGCGCCTTCGATGCCCTCAGCGGGTTCGATCATGGCCTTCCCAGCCGGCATAGAGAGGTTCAGGAAGAAGTGATCGTTGCGCTCGATGAATTCAAACACCTGTGCTGCACGCTCGCGGTCCGCACAGGTGCGCATGATGGCCGGTGTGACTGCCCTCAGGAAGAGGGAGGTTCCGGCGCGGTTGCGGTTGTGGCACTCGTCGCCCATGTGCAGCGCCTGGCTGATAATCGCTCGCAGGTCAATACCTCCCTCGATGGATTCGATGGCCGCCTTGAGAATGGGATAGAGCACCTCCTCCATCCACCGCAGCCGCTCGTAGACGTCCGCTCCATAGGCCCCATAGCGCAGCACCCGCCCCAGCCCCTCGTTCTGGGTAGCATAGGCCAGGTTGCCGAATGCCTCGTTCTTGATGATAAAGACCGGCATTGAAGGGGAGACGATGCCCGCCATCGGCCCCACGGTGTGGTAGTGGTGGCAGGGAGCGAACTCGATCTTGCCGCTGGCAGCCATCTGCGCTGCCTCCTGCTCGTCCTCCGCCAGTCCCTCGTAGACCAGTGCTCCCATCACCGCGCCGCGCTGGGGACCGCACATGCGCTCCCAGGTGATCGGCGGGCCGGCGTGGAGGATGAGCTGGTCATGGTAGCCAGGGATGACCTCGCGGGCGATGCCCAACCCGACCAACATCGGCCGGCCCTGCACGATGCGGGTCACGGCCTCGGTGTTGGCCGCGTCAATGTCCACCCCGGTGCGAGTGAACTGCAGCTTGGGCACCAGCGGAGGCCGCCAGTCCACATCTACTACCGGCACTCCTTGAGCCTGCAGGCTCTGGGCGAATGAATGTAGGCCGACGTTGATTGCATTCAAAGGCCTTCCGAAGAACGAGCCGATGCTTTTCTCTGCCACCTTTTGCCTTTCTATTCTTGCTTGCCACGGAGCACGCGGCCTCGCCTGAGAGATGGCGAGGCTGCGATCCCGGCGGAAGAACCAACAGCTACGCAGCGACGACGAACCCGGCCAGGCGAGCCGCTGCGGCGTTGCTGTCGCAGATGATCGCTCCGGCGTCTTCCAATGTACGTACTTGCCGGTCGAGCTCCTGTGGATCTTCTCTTGTTCCGGTTACGGACGCGACGACGATCAGGTCCCGCCCCTGCCCGGCAGCCTGCTCGCGTGCTCGACGGATCGCCGGCCCCAGTTCGCTGGCCGGGTCGGGGTGCGCGCCATATCCCAGCACCACGTCGAGCACGATCACTGCCACTTCCGCATCTGCTGCCTCCTGCATCAAGCGGCGGATGCGCAGGTCATTGTCGATCATCGGGTGGGGGCGGCCTACCGTGAACTCCTCTTCCCCCAGATCCAGCGCGCAGTTCCTCACGCACCGAGCCGTATCCTTCAGTTTCAGATCGGGCTCCAGCGCCACGTTGGAGTACACGCCTCCCAGAATGTCCTTCCAGACGACGAGAGCTTCCGATGTGAGTGTACCGCCGCTGAACAGGCCTCGCAGGTACCTCTGCTCACCTCTGAGGCGCTGCCTGAGTTTGGCGGCTTGTGCCTGCAAATCCACAATCTCCCGTTCGATTTCCTCGTCTGCTGAGGCACCTTCGTATCCCTCCACCTCACCCGCAGCCAGGTAGGCCGCCTCCTGAAGTGTACGCGCTGGGATGGCACCGGCGGCAGCGATGGGGGCCGGATCGCTGCCCAGGAAGCACACTATAGTGGGCTTGGTGTTTTTCTTGACTTGATCCAGCACCCGACGCGCGATGGCTGGTGACGGGGATTTGGACACCAGGAGGAGAACCCCGGTCTCCACATCGCTCTGAAGGGCCTTGAGGCCCTCCAGCATCATGATCCCCCCAACTTTGTCCTTCAGGTCGCGTCCACCTGTTCCAATGGCCTGCTGGATGCCCGCGCCCATCTTGGCCAGCAGTGTGCTGACCTCCTGGAGGCCGGTGCCTGCCGCTGCGACGACGCCCACTGGGCCACGGGGGACGACATTGGCAAAGCCCAGTGCCACGCCGTTGATGATGGCGGTACCGCAGCCAGGGCCCATCATCAGCAGGCCATGTTCTGCAGCGTACTCCTTCAAGGCGATCTCATCTTCAATGGGCACGTTGTCGCTGAAGAGGAAGACGTGTAGGCCACTCTTCAGCGCCTCCCAGGCCTCGGCGGCAGCGTATGGTCCAGCCACAGAGATGACTGCGAGGTTGCTCTGCGGGTTGCCGCGCACTGCTGCGCGGATGCTCCGTGGCTGAAATCCCAGCCTGGGTGCTACAGCCCTGGGCCGCTGTGCCAGGTGCGCTTGTGCCAATTCCAGGGCCTGCTCGGCCGCCTCGTCGGTCTCGGCCTGGACGACGACGACCAGGTCATTGGGCGTGGCAGCCTCGATTTCTGGCAGGAGCAGCTCAGCCTCCCGGAGAATGGCTTTGTTAGCCTCGGTGGCCATGACGACGGCCGCGTCGTGGACGCCCGGAAACTTGCTCAGTTTCTGAGCTATCTCCATCAGGGTGACCGAGTCGTGGTACTCTCCAGCTTTGATCAGGTATTTCGTGAGCAAAAGATTCTCTCCTCATAAATGCAGACACCGACCGCGGTGGTAGTCCGTGATCGGTGTTCAATTGGTGGTGTGGCGGACGCGGGGGTTGGCCCGCTCGTGGCTCCACAGCGACTTTGCCATGCGCTCCTCGTTGGACTGTTCAGATGTGCCCTCCGGCAGGGCTGGTGGCGGTAATCTTACGCGCTTATGCCAACAGAGTCAAATTGGCGCCAGATTGAAGATCTGCTGTCAACCGACGGGAAATGAACAGACGGACGGGCTGTGCTGCCGCACCAATGTCCATTTGTGCGCTGTTCGCCCCGCTATGACGGGGATTCAGTGTGCGTTGACAGCCTCCACAATCGCGATCTCCTCCTCCGTCAGCCCATACAACTCGTACACCAGATTGTCGATCTCTCGGTCGGTGGCGAGGATGGCAGGGAACACGAGCGGGACGGCTGCCATTCACGACTCCAACAGCGTCTGGATGTGCGCCAAGAGTTCAGTGCCGGTTTGACCGCGGAAGTCCGCCTCGTGGCCGATGAACAGGCTGTAATCAGTAAACGAACTGTCCTTTACGGGGATGATCTTGCGGATGGCTTTCTCCACGTTTCGCCACTGATGGGGCTTCGAGGAGCCCGGTCTTGCGCTTGCAGCGTTGACGATCTGGATGAAAGCCACCTGCTTACCCATCGGCGCGTCTTCCCCGGTCGGCCCGTGAATGTATCCCCAGCACAGCGCTGGCGCCAGGAACTTGCCCAACAACAGCCTCGGGCCCGTGACTTTCTCTTCAATCTCGATAACGATCCTGACGCGGCTGGCTTTGAGTATCAGCATGTCCACGTTGGTGAACTCTGTGGCATTTGACCTCTGTGCGGTATAGAACAACGGCAGGTTGTGCGACCCGCCACATTCTGGAGCCCTCAGGATCCGGCAGTGCGGCAGTCCATCCTCTCGGATGATGCTCCCAATCACTTCGTGCAGACGATGCTCGCTCATGGTAGCCTCCTCACAAATGCTCTCGTCTTTAGATTGCGCTCTGCTCTCTCTCGTTCGTAGCCCACGCCATAGGTTTCACATTTCGCGGATAAACGTGTAGTGAACCGCAAGAACTGTCCAGTCTAAGGGTGCACTTGCACTACAACGATGTCCGTTTGTCCGTTTTTAGGTCCGTTGTCAGACAACCCCCTCCACAATCGCAATCTCCTCCTCCGTCAGGCCATAGAGCTCGTACACCAGGTTGTCGATCTCGCGGTCGGCGGCCTCGATCTGGTTGGCGTACGGCTAGCACTTCGAGGCACAAGGCCTCACCAACTGAACGCCGACAGATACCTCAAGACCAGCCCACTAGCCAATCACTCGTTCGATTACAGCGGCGGCGGAACGCAGAGAGCTGAGAAAGCCACGCATTTCTGTCCGGACTACCCGGAGCTGCTTGAGAAAGGCTCTCCTCGACCGCCGCACACTGGTGAACTGATCTCCGAAGCTCTGCATCGTGTCCACCAGCTCCTGCAGTTTTTCCAGCCCCCCTGAGTAGTCCTGCTCAATCTTCCGGATCGTGCGCAGAACCCGCTCCAGATGGCTTCGGTCTGATTCATCATAGTTTTCGAGCAGGTCCTGGGTGGCGAGACCAAGGTTCCTCTTCGCAGTCTGGTGAGCGTTGCTGAAAGCAGGCATGTTGTGCCGCAGCGTAGAGGCCAGGCGTTGCACAGGTCGCATCACGAAGTCGACCACTGCCACCGCTTCATGCTCTCTCTGGACTGCTTGCAGCCGCTTATCAGCACTAGCGATGCGCTGCTGCAGGTCGCTGTGCAGGCTCTCTGTGGCGTCATTCCATCGGGCGAAGATTGCCAGGGCTGACTCCAAGTTCTCCTCGTAGTCGTCAAAGAAGTCCAGGTACGCAGGCTGTATGAGCAACTCGCGCTCAGACGGCTGCACAGCAGAAGGGAGCCCTTGAGGAACATCTGAGCTGGGGGCTCCACGGCCCCACGTCTTGCCCCAGTTCACTTGTAGTTTCCCGAGGTGTCTTTGCGCGAGGCCAGCGAACTCTTGGCTGTCCGAAAAGATGCAGTATAGGCCACGATCACGCCAAGAGTCACGAAACTCATTGATCTTGGCAAGCGAATCAGGGTCAATGTCACTCAGTCTGGACGGGGGCAAGTCCTTAAAATAGAAGAGGATTTGTATCTCGTCGGGACTTGCCTGCCAGCGACTGTATGCTCGTTCGAACTCCTCGAGTGTGCCGGATGGAGCTCGCGGCGTGGGCTGTCCGAAGCTCTTCCAGAGAATTCCAACGAACACATCGAAATCCTCGCCAATCTGCTCGTTGATCACGGCCTGGGGATCGCTGCCCACGGCGGGGTACGCGCTGGTGCGCCAGTGCACCATCCTCAGCTTGACTCCGAACTGCTCTCCGAAGATATAATTGAGGTTGTCAATGACGTCCCGCAAGTGCTCAACCTCGGCATCTACATCGCTCGGGGCGGCCACGAAGATGGTGAGCTCGGTTATGTTCTTAGCCACTCAATACCTCCTGTGAGGCTGCCGGGATCCCGTGGGTTTCCGACAGCCAGTACTGGGGGCCTGCAACTCGCAGTTGGTTGTCGAGCTTCCAGCGCTCCTCATTGGCTAGACGTCCCCTCCACAATCGCAACCTCCTCCTCCGTCAGCCCGTACAACTCATACACCAGACTGTCGATCTCGCGGTCCGTGGCCTCGATCTGGCGGGCGTTAAGCTCGCGGTCGGCAGGGGTGCGCGCTGCGGCCTGCCGCCTGTGCAACTCCAGCATGCGCTCCACCAACGCCACCATGCGGTCACGGCGGGCCACGTCGGCCGCGGCGGAGGCGTCAATGGTGCGGATAGGCATTCCTTCCAGGTATTGCCCAAAGAATCTTAGATATGTTTCGCGTTTTCCCTCAAGGCCTGCACATGTAGAGGAGAAATAGAAGTACCCTAGCCTTGAGTTCAGCAGACCAAGCAAGTACAAGTCACTCAACGGTATGAAATAGGTAGTATTGCCGCCGTAGTAGCCTGTTTCGTCAAGAGCGAACCGTGGCCTGGTTGCGATATCGGGGAAGATGATCTTGGGCTTGTCCAAGTAACTGGCGAAGTTGTGTTGTGGCTGCTGCAGTTCATACCACTCCTGTTTCGTGGCACGATTCCGCAGTCGAGCCTTGAACGGCTGTAGGTGACGTTCGACCGCGGGGTATCTATCAATGTCCACGCCATGGTAGGTGTAGATTAGGTAGGTGTTCTGCCAGTCGATGTAGTATCGCCGGACATCTCGGCCACCTAGAAATGGTTTGAGAATCTCTTGGGCCTCCGGAGTGTGTGTCGTCATCGCGATCCGTGTGGCGTCGTCAATCACAAAGGCTTTCGTCAGTCCCGACTTGATGCCCATCCAGATTCGCCCGTCACAGTATTGCGTCAACGGGCTATTCTCAGCCTGTAGACGGGTCAACAGACCATCTGCTCGCCGTTCGATCAGGCGCCAGATGGGTCGAGACAAGGCTGCTCGAGAAACCTCGAAGGTCGTGTCTGTGACAGCCTGCTCCACAGACACCGAACCTCCAGCCAAAGCAGAGAACTTGTCCGCCGCAGGCGGAGGCGAGTAGAGCAATGATTGCTTCTCATCGCGCTTGGCTTTGGTGATCAGCACTACAGTGCGCACCGTTGCGCCAGCGAATACCGGCAGCCCGGCAAAGCTAACCATCCGTTCCATGCCTGCATGTCGGGTCAGAAACTCCCGTAACGATCTACCATAGTTCGCCCGAAGGAACTTGTTTGACACGATCATACCGAATCGCCCACGATCACTCAGCAGTTTGTGCGCTCGCTCGATGAAATACACATAGAGATCGGAACGCTCATCATGAGAGACATAGTGCTTCCTTAGGTAGCCCTTGAGTTCCTTGAAACCTTCCATGCGAATGTAAGGTGGATTTCCAATCACGGCGTCGAATCCACCGGCGGCCATGATATCCGGGAACTGCGCCTTCCAGTCGAATGGGTTGACCTGGCGCACCTCGTCCTCATCGAGCAGTGCCATCTGCTGGCCTTCCCAGTAATCCGGCCCGATGAGCGAGTTGCCGCACTTGATGTTGTTCGCCAGGTCGGGCAGGGCGCGCTCCTGCCACAGGCGCAACTGCTGGCCCAGCGTCTCCTGGCTTTCGCCTTCCAGCACCTTGAGCAGCAGGCTCAGCTTGGTCACCCCCACCGCCTGCCGGTCAATGTCCACGCCGTAGATGTTGTTCAGCAAGATGCGCTTTTTCTCTGCTGTGGTCAGCCGCCACTCGCCTTTGGGGCCGCGATAGATCGGAGGCTTCTTCCTGCGAGCCCACTTCTCAGGGTCGTGCTTCGTATACCAATTCAGGTGGTAGTCCAACAGGCATTGATAGGCACCCAGCAGGAAAGAGCCGGAACCGCAAGCCAGGTCCAGTATGCGCAGCTTGCTGATCTGCCGAGGGGTCCTGTCCTTCACCATCTCGCCCACGGTGTGCTTGACGATATAGTCCACAATGTACGTAGGGGTGTAGTACACGCCGCCGGCTTTCTTGACCTCCGGCTTTTCCTCGACCACGGCGCGGTGGGCAGGCGTGAGGCGAATGACCTTGCCCAGGAACTGCTCGTAGACCTGTCCCAGGATGTCCGCGCCCAGCACAGAGAACTCGTAGGGGGACTGCGGGTAGTACAGTTGGGCCACGATGTCCTTCAGCACCTTGTCATCGAGCCGCAATTGGAGGGTGAGTGTGTCGGCACGAAAGTCAAAGAGCCCAGCGTTGTACTTCTGGTCAGCCTGGCGATAGAGTTCGGTTAGCCGCCCGTAGACGTTGGTGCCGTTGAGCAGGGGCATCAGGCGGCCATATTCCTCAATGCCGCGGTCTTCGGCCACGCGCAGAAAGATGATGCGGTCAATGGTGGCCTGCACGGCATAGTTGAGTTCGTGCACGCTAAGCCGGGGGTTGCGCAGCGCCAGGTTGCGTGCCAGCGCATCGCGCCAGCCCTCGATTTCCTTCAGGAATTCGGCGTCCACCTGGCTGGTGCCGCGCTTTTTCCGGGCATCCTGTGCGTGGCGATCGAAGGAACCACGCAGCACCGATTGCTTGGCAAAGGTGTCCCAGATCTCTGGCAGGCGCGCGGGGTATTGGTCAAAGGTGTAAAATGCCACGCGACCCACGCCAGCCTTATCTGCGGGCTTGGGGCGTTTGGTGCAGTCGTAGACGGCGAACTCTTCAAAATCTGTGAGGACGGACAGCGGCAGCTTGGCGCTCCAGGCGTACCGGCGCAGTTGGTAGGCGGGGCCGGCGTCCGCCTTGAGCTTCACGGCGGGTTTCTTGGCCTCCACAAAGAACTTGCGCAGGCCGCCGATGCGGAAGGTATAGTCGGGTGCTTCGATGCCCGCCGCCACGCGCAGCGACTCTTCCTGCACCACGTCCTTGTACTGTTCGGCGTAGCCAGCGCGGTTGTGGACGTCCCAGCCGAGCGCTTCGAAGAAAGGCTCGATGTACTCGTGGCGTACCTCGGCCTCTTTGTATTCGGAGCGGCGATAGGCGTCCAGGTTGCGCTGAAAGCGTTCTACCAGGTCGGCAACGGCTGCCTGTGCCTGGGCGATGGATTGCGCCATGTGCTGATCTCCCATCCGTGGTTAGCTGGTGGCTGGTTGTCTACTCATAACATAGCACAAATCAGGGCAGGTGTCAATGGGGAAATGTGCGGTCAACGGATGCCTTCCCTGTCTCAGGACGACAGGGCCGAGGCAGTGAAACGGACAAACAAGCGCTCGACGCTGCGTACTGTCGTTGGCTCATTCATTCTGCGCCGCTTCAGCCGAAGGTCTCGTCCTCGTTCACGCCTCTGGCGAAAAGGCCAGAGGTGGCGTACAGACAAAGGCGAGATAGGGCGGGCGCATCCATTGTCAGAGAGCTCTCTCCGCCGGTATGCAACGCCGTGGCCCGGAGAGCGATTGCGCCGCCCCCTTCTGTGGAGTGCTGCATGCTCGGAGATGGTCTGGAAACGGTGATAGAGCGCTGTCTGCACAGCGCCGGGACACCGGAAAGCAAATGCCCTGCGGCTCTCTCGCCGCAGGGCATCGGGCGAGGGCGCTGCGATGTGCTCGGGGCCTGCTATTCCACGATGACGGTCAAGTCGAAGGTCTGTGATGGCGGGCTATCCTCTTCCCAAGGTCGATGGTAGAGCAACTGCAGGTCGGTCTGACCCCAGCTGGCGGCTTTGAAGGTAAAAGTGAGTGTCCCACCGCTGCCTGGCAACCCAGGCTTCTCCGCTTCGAACTCAAACTCACCCTCTTGCTCCAGGACGGCTACATCTGCGGATACCACCTCCCAGGCAAAGCCTGTGCTCGGGTTGCCTTCCAACTTGACGATCAACGTGTCGCTGGGTTTCAGCTCTACCGTTCTGCCGCGATCTGTGTCGCACAGCGTCACCAACGCTGCGCCGGGCTTGCCACATGCGCTCATTGACAGAATGACGATGAGGGCAACTCCCAAGACGTGTAGCCTTCGTGACATTTTCCTGCTCATGATTCGTCTCCTCCTTGCAAGTGTGTCCTTCCCTGCCTAGCTGGCAGTTGAATCCTCGCAATAGGGATGCCGATGAGGTCGCGAAGGTTCCAGGGCACGTGTAATCACCTGCCCTCTGCAGCGAGCAAGTCGTCCAGCTCAACAGCTAAAGCCTGCGCTGTGGTGAAGAGGATGCCGTGCAGCCCCAGATCCCGCGCGGCTTGGACGTGGCCCAGGGTATCGTCGATGAAGACGGCTTCCTGGGGTGCTGCTCCCAGCCGCTCCAGTGCCAGTCGGAAGATGGCCGGGTCTGGCTTCACCAGGCCCTCGTCTCCAGAACAAACGACCACGTCGAAAAAGTCCAGAATCTCCCAATCCGCCAGCCAGTCGGCCAGCCCTGGCGGTGCGTTGGACAGGACCGCCAGCTTCCAGCGGCCATGCAACCGCCGGATGATATCCAGCACACCGTCGTTGACCGCTTCGTCGGCGTGGTATTGCCGTCTGAAGGCGGCGATGGCTTCGGGCGTGTGCAACCCCAGCAGCGGCCCAATCCTGCCCCAGTACTCGTCGGACGTGATGCGTCCCACCAGCACCTCTTGCCAGGCCTCGCTGCCGAACATGATGGGGTTGATCGTGCCCGGCGCTAGTCCAAGTTGGCGCTCGTAGCGCCGAAACAGAGAGAGCGGCTTCTGGGCAGAGATGACCCGCCCAAAGTCGAAGATGATGGCTTTGGTCATGATAGCTCCTTGGTTGTGGAATGGCTGATGTCGATGATTCGGGCGGCGTTGTCCCTGGCCCAGTCGCCCAGGGCCAGCACCTCTTGTAAGGCCTCCAGTATCCAAGTCGGCCGCGGCCCTTTTTCCCACAGGCGCAGCAGCGAGATCTGCAGCCAGATACACTGGATATAGTCCGGCAAGGTCTGTGTCTCTTCCTCGTCCGGGACGGTGACGCGGGCATAAGCGCGCAGGAAGCGATCGAACGGTTCCCACTGGAGGACGCCGGGGTAGACCAGGTGTTTCAGATAGCTCGGCCGGGGCGAGGCGAAGTAGAGCAGCGCCTCGGCCAGCTCCACCACGCGCGGCTGCCAGCGCGCCTTGTCATAGTCCACGACGCCGACGATGTGATCGCCGTGGAAGAGCAGGTTGTCCGCGTAATAGTCGCCGTGGATGAGCAGTTGAGGCAAGGCACCGTGCCGGGCGAAACGCGCCGCCAAGTCGTGGGCATGGGCAGCCAGTTGAGAGACGATTTGCACAACGTCAGGGTCCCGACCCAACTGCCAGGACTGGGTCAAGCCGGCCAGGTTTGCTCTCAGCAGGGCAGGGTGATAGAGGTCGCCGAGCCTACATAATGAAGAGGGTTCGAATCCGTCGACCAGGGTGTGGTAGCGGCCCAGGGTCATAGCTGCTTCTTCCAGGTGCTGCGGTTTGCTGTGGTCATAGGGCTGGCCCTCGATGTACTCCTGGACCTCGTAGCACTGGCCCTCCAGCACCAAGAGGGTCGCGCCTTCCACGTTGGGCCCCAGCGTGGGAGCGGGAAAGCCTGCCTGCCTCAACCGGGCGACAAGAGCGTGTTGGCAGCGGACAAAGTCGGGCTGGCCAAGGCCTGGGTGGCGGTGTTTGAGAAAGTAGCGTCCCTGGGTCGTCTCCACGATCCAGTTGTCGTTGACAAAGCCGTGCCCCGGTCGCCAGGCGGCTTCCAACTCGCCCAGGGGATAGTGACGCAGGATCCCTGCCAGTTCTGTTTTGGTCAACGTATGGGCTTCCTTCCTGCTGCCATCCATGCTCTAGCAAACTCCAGGCAACTGTTCCTGGCCACGCGATTCCTGCCCATCCATTCGTTCATGCTGCCCACTCGGGTGCCGCATCGCCAGGTCAGTCTGATTTGATAGCCCATTGTAGCGCAGGTTCTCGCGAAGCTCAAAAGCCATGTGGGCAAGACCACCATCTACAGCACTTGGCCGGCAGTGGATCAAGCACATCGCCGCCTTCCCACAGCTGCCAGAGATGACCATCGACTTGCTCCCTGTGCGAGCCCCCAGTTGCGGCGATGATCCGCTGATGTGCAATGGCCAAATCGCTTTGCGCGAGCCGAGGCTTATAGTATAATGTTCTCGATTCCAAGGGATGCCTGATACGAGCAGGGGATCAGGAGGAAATCGTATGGCCAGGCTATCTGACGGACGGACTCTACCAGGCACACTTTTCATCGTTGAGGGCATCGATGGCTCAGGCAAGAGCACCCAGCTCGACATGCTGCTGAAGTGGCTCATCGGTCAAGGCTACTGTGTGGCCTTCAGCGAATGGAATTCGTCGCCGATTGTGCGGAACACGACCCGCAGGGGCAAGAAGAAGCAGCTTCTGACGCCCGCCTCCTTCAGCCTTATCCACGCTGCCGATTTCGCCGATCGTATGGAACGGCAGATGCTGCCAGCCCTCAAGGCGGGCGCCATTGTCCTGGCTGATCGTTACATCTACACCGCTTTCGGCCGCGACGTGGCTCGCGGCGTCGATCCCCAGTGGGTGCGCGAGGTGTACTCATTTGCCATCCAGCCCACGGCAGCCTTTTACTTCCGCGTGCCCATGGACGAATCCCTGGAACGCATCTTGAGCGGCAGGCCCAAGTTGAAACACTACGAGGCAGGCATGGACTTGGGACTCAGCAAGGATCCTTACGAGAGCTACAAGCTGTTTCAAGGACGCATCCTGGAAGAATACGAGAAGATGGTCGACGAGTTCGGGCTGATGGTCATCGACGCTACGCTGCCGCTGCTTGAGCAACAGGAGCAGGTGCGGGAGATCGTAGAACCACACCTCGGTGAAGCCTTGCGCGCTGAACCGCGTGGCTGGCGCGAGGTGCTGGCCGCCGAGTCCCTCCAGGGCCGTTACCTGGAAGAGATGACGGGCCAAGGAGGTCAGCCATGACGGAAGTGCGCTTTTACGGCCGTCGTCTACCCGGCTTTAAGAAGAAGCGCCTGCCTGGCAAATTGATTGTCCTGGAAGGCACCGATGGCGTGGGTCGCTCGACCCAAATCGCACTCCTCAGGGAGTGGTTGGAGTCAGAGGGATATGCTGTAACTGCGACTGGACTCAAACGGGGCGACCTGACCGGCAAGGGACTCAGGCAGGCCATGCGCGGGCATACGTTGGGCGACACCACGATGAACCTCCTGTACGCCACTGATTTTGTAGACCGCCTGGAGCGGCTGATCATCCCTGCCCTGCGGGCCAGCTTTGTCGTGCTGACGGACCGCTACATCTATTCCATCATCGCCCGTGCTCAGGTGCGAGACGTTGACCCGGCCTGGCTGCGCAACGTGTTTGGCTTGGCCCTGGTGCCGGACGTCATCTTCTACCTGCAGGCCGATCTGGCTCACCTGATCCCTCGCGTGCTGAACGCCCGAGGCTTTGGCTACTGGGAGTCGGGCGTGGATTTTCTCCGGGCGCGGGACTATTACGAGAGCTTTGTCGAGTACCAGGCTGGCCTGCTGGCGCAGTTCGACGCCATCGCTGACGAGTTCGGTTTTGCGCGCATTGATGCTAATCGAAGCATCCACGAGGTCTTTTGTTCGCTACAGGCTGGAATCCAGGAGGTGGTCAAAGGCATGAAGCCTCCCAAGAAGCCCAAGCGGGCGAAGAAGGAGCCCGGGAGAAAAGCAGAGGAGAAGGAAGGGAAGAAGAAAGACGGCAAGTGATCCGGGAACAGCCAACTGCAGCCTTTGTCGCTGGAACCTGACCCGATACGGAAGAAACCGATGATCTCTGGAATTCATCAGTTTCTTGCATTTGCTCTAGTCTGTCTTCCTTGTCGGGTGGATCTGCTGCTCGCCTCGGCGGGCAGCGAGGGAGTACAGCGGCAGCACGGGCGACAGCATCAGCGCCGAGGCGACCAGCGCCGCCTGAATCGATAGCCAGTTGCCGATCACGCCCGCCAGCGGCCCGCCACTGATCTGGCCGATGGCGTCCACCTGGCTGCTGACCGAGAACATGGTTGCGCGCACCTGAGAATCGTCAATGCGTTGGTTGAGCCAGGCGTCGTGGAGCGGAGCGTTGACGCTTCTCAGCACTTGCACGCACCAGTACAGCACCAGCGCCAGCCAGAAGCTCCGAGTGAGGCCGAATCCAGCCAGGGCGACGACGATCCCTGCTGCGTTGAATGCCAGCACCTGGGCGATGGCAGCAGAGCGGCGAGCATAGACGCGCTGGCGGGTGACCTCGGTCGCCACCAAGCTGATCACCTGTTGGACGGCTCTGATGGCGCCAAACCACACTACTGGCTCAACTGCGTCAAGCCAGGGTATGGCGAAACCGTCCAGCAGATGGACTGTCCACAGCCGATCAAAGCCCTCGCTGTACAGACCGTAGAAGAACCCGATGCCCAGTAATGTGAGCAGGACAGGCTGCCGTCGCGTCAACCGCCGCGCGTCTTTCACTGTCTTCCACATCAAACCCAGAGTGCTGCGGTCCTCGGCGGGTGTCGGCGCAAAGCCCTCTTCGGGCATGGTCACTATCAAGAAGCAGGCCAGTACCATCATGCCCAGGCCGCCCAGGACTATGGGCAGGGCCAAGGTGTTTCTGCCCAGCAGCACGCTGAGCGGAATGGCCAGCAAGGCGCCCATCCTCGCCGCCTGCGCCCCGCGCAAGAAGGCTTCGCCAGCACGCTTCCCGCCGATTTCGTCGGCAATCCAGGCCTGTGTCGCGCCGCTGGTGAAGGTATAGCCAATCCCCCACACCACCTGGGCCAGCGCCACCGTCCAGAAGAATGGAAATGAGCCTTCGAGTACAAAGCCCAGCCCAATGAGGAAGTAGCCGATGATCACCGAGAGCCGCCGACTCTTTACGTCTGCCACAACGCCGGTAGGGATCTCGAAGAGGAAGACGGTGGTCTCTAGGATGGTCCCTATCAGCACCAACTGCAGTGGGTTGAGTTTGACCACTGTAGCGTGGTAGATCAAGTTCACAGTAAAGATCAGCGAATAAAGCAGTGCTGAGCTGAACTCGAGGCTCAGGTACACGGTGAGGGCGGTCATCTTTGTGGAATGATTCGACTCCTTCCTCATGGGCTCCTTGGCCTTGGGTGGGTTGTGAGAACGTTCGCATCAGAATGGCGGCTCAGCCCTCTTCTGATGTACTCACTATACCCAAGTATGTTATATCTCAGAAACTGTATAGTATGTCCTGGACACCGCGCAGTTGACCGTTGACAGCCACATTGGGATGTGCTATCATATGCGCACAGAAGCGCCACCATCTGCCACTCGTGTTCCGCATTAGCCAGCAGTCTGTTCTGAGCGTTGTGGTGTCCGAGGTACGTGACCGTGGTCCTCCGGCCACAGGGCTTGGGCCGGCCGCCCCCCACGGAGAGGAGGAGCCTGATGAGGCAAGGTCGAGGGTCCGTATGGATCGTGTTGCTTGTGCTTTTGTCCGTCGTCACTTTTGTAGGCGCGGCCCGGGGCGAACGAGCCACCCCCCACACTCTGGCCCCCACCGAAGTCACCCTGCATGCCATTGCCGATGCGACGATCAGCAGTGCGTCACCTGGCACGAACTATGGCACGGCGACCTCGCTGGAGGTGCAGTCCAGCGGCCGCACGTACAAGCGCGCCCTGCTGCGCTTCGATGTGCACGGCGCGCTGCCAGCCAACGCGGTCATTGACTCGGCGCGGCTGGAGCTGTTCCTGACCGCCAGCAGCGGCGAGCCGCGAGCGCAGTTCGTCGCCACCAACCTGCTTTCGGATTGGAGCGAGTCCGCGGTGACCTGGAACGACAGGCCCCCGACGACCGGTCCCTCCACCATGCCCTTCTGGGTCAGCGCCACGCTGAGCCAATGGCAGGGCTGGGACGTGACGCCCATCGTCCAGGCCTGGAACGTGGGCCACGAGTACGGCTTGGTCTTGCGTGGCGCGGACGGTGCGCCCAACTTTCACCGCACCTTTGCCAGCGCCGAGTACGGGCGCGGGGCCTATACACCGCGCTTGATCGTGAACTATCACTTGACGCGTCCGACGCTCACCCCTACGCCCTCAGCCACCGCCAGGCAGACGCCCACACCGACGGTGACGCGCGTGACCCGCACACCGGTCCCAACGTCCACGCCGACGCAGACGCCGACGCGTACCGGTACGCCCACCGTGACCCGCACCCCGCCCCGCACGCCCACGCCCACCCCCACCCAGACGCCCGTGACGGCCGCGCTCGCCCGACGGTCCCAGCAGGGTCCGCAGGGGAGGCAGAAG
>JAUWJD010000065.1 GCA_030607875.1 Chloroflexota bacterium | reverse complement strand
CCCTGTGCTGGCGGGGCTGCTGGTGATGGCGGAAACTGGCCTGCCTCAAGATGCGCGGGCAACTCAGTCAAGGGCATGGCCCAAGCTCTGACCGGTGTGGATGCAGGGGTATCGAAGGAAGCTGCGAGGAGCATCAAGACCAGGCTAAGACATAAGCCGAAGACAAAACCGCTTCGCTTCTTCATACTGATCTCCTTCTACCTGGTACACCACAGTTGAGCGGGTGTTGGCTGCACGATTCAGATGGGTTCCCGGAGACAAAACGCCAGCCACGGTGCACTCTTACGCCTAGCTAACGTTGTAGTTACCTTTCTTCTGCAAGGGCGTGCTGAGACCGCCGAGATCCCTAACCTTGAGGTACAGCTTCTTCTGGCCCTTGAACGCTTCTTTGAACTCCACGGCCCAGCGAACCGACACCGTGTTCCCTGTCTTGGACACAGTGGTCAGGTTACAGTACACCTTGGCCTGCTTGTTCTGGATGACGTTGGCGCTGCCAACCAGCTTGCCGCCCCACCATTTCCTCCCGTTGTCGCTGCGGATCATGATCTTGTTGGTGGGCACCTGGTAGAGCAGCACCGCGTTGAGGCGCAGTGACTTTGGCCTGGTGCTGTCACCGATCTGGAAGCGGCAGGCCTTGAGGTCGGCGTGGCCGTCTGGATCGAACCAGGTGGTGGTGAAGTAACGGACCTGGCCGGCTGGTGCACTGCCGCTGGAAGGGCTGACGGTACCATTGGTCGGAGGGTGGTTGAGCGCGACTGTAGGCGTCGGTGTTGCGGTATCGGTTGGTGTCGGTGTGGTAGTCTTGGTTGGTGTCGGTGTTGCGGTACGAGTTGGTGTGGGTGTCGGCGTGTTCGTAGGTGTCGCCGTGGGCGATGCCGTAGGAGTAGGCGTGGAAGTGTCTGTCGGTGTGGGTGTAGCGGTCTCAGTTGGCGTCGCTGTCATGGTATCGGTTGGTGTGGGTGTGAAAGTCTTGGTTGGTGTCGGTGTTGTGGTACGAGTTGGCGTTGGTGTCGGCGTCCTGGTTTCACTGGGCACTGCTTCAGGCAACTGGACGACCAGGTCAAGCCTGGGGCGAGATCGGTGCAGCGCATGCGGTGGATTCTCTGCGTGATCCGAACTGTAGAATTGCCAGTAGCCGCTTCCGGCCGCTTCTCCCTCCAGCAGGACACCGTTGTTGCTTGTGGGGCTCGCCACCCATTGCCTGGCCAGATCGGTCACGTCCCAGACATATGTCGTGGGGTTGGTAGTGAGCAGCACGCTCCAGGCTGGCGTCAACTCGCGGTCTTTGGGGCCAAGGCAGCCGGGAACTTCCCATTGGGTGCTCGCGGCAGCCTGCGTCCAAGTAGCCTCATCCACCACCCAGGGACGCTTCACTCCATAGCATCCGACCGTCATCTCGTCCACACCCGCATGGAACAGAGAGACCAGGCTGAGCGTTGCCGAGACGACCTCAACATCGGTGGGCAGAAGCGACAGGTCAAACTGAAGCAGAACCTTCTGTGTTGCATCCGCCGAGATCCAGAGGTAGCGACCGTGCGGCCATGACTCGACTGGTCTCAACGTTGTATCGCAATTCTCGGTATAGCCAGTCCAGCCTCTCTGGAAGAAAATCGTCGTCGGAGATTCTGGCAGGAAGCGGGCGGTGTAGTTGGCAAAGTTCACGCCAAAGTCAGTCAGGCTGCGCTGTGAGTTGAATAGAGCCCCGTTGAAGGAGCGGTCGGTCAGGCTATACCAAGTCCAGCGCTGGACCAAGCGGTAGCCGTCAGCCGCGTAGCCTCTGTCGGGATCCTTCTCCTCCATCATGAAATCGAAGGTCCTGTCCATGAACTGGTTGATCGGCTCAATGCCATAGTTGGGGGCCTCAATACCCGCAAGCACACCCATCTCTGTCACGATCAAAGGCTTGTCCCGTGCCTCCTCGCGCGTTGCCATCCACTCCCGAAAACCTCGAATGAGTTGTGTGAACTCCTCCCAATTTGCCTGGTCTGCCTCTGAGCGAAACGTGCGTCTGCTACTGTCACATCCGAACTCAGGCGGGAGGTAGCCTCCAGCGCAACAGAGGTCGGGGCAAGGATTGGGATCCCGACAGCCACACGAGCCTGGGCACTCTGAAAGCAGCAGATTGTGAACGTTCCAGACATCTATGGGCATCAGCTCTCCGTATTCGTTGCGGTAGTGGTCCAGGACCCTTCCCAACCACTCGATGCGGGCTGCGGATGGCACGACCACGCCTCCGATGCCTACTTGCGCGCTGCGATCAATGCCTGGCTCCGACTCTGTTCCCTTGATGAACATGTATACGTCATGGTACGTTTCGGCATACTCCGTGGAGTGCATGGCACCAGGGCGACAGGGGTTGTCTGGCTCGTTTCCGAGCAGCCACAAGTGGCCGGGATTGGCGGCGACGAGCTGCTCAATCTTGGCCTGACAGGCAGCCCAACTGTCTGGATCAGATGGAACGCACCAACCCGGACCCAACCGCAATACCGTACAGAAGTCAAACCCAAGCGCACGTTCCCAGTTCCATGGGCCGCGATCCTCCAGCTTGACGAAGCCAGCGTGCAGTTGCTCGACGTCAAGACCACGCATTCCAAAGGCCACGAAGCCAACACGCTGCTCAGGATATGGATACAGGCTGTCTGGAACTGGCGTCCGTCTAGGGTCAGACGGTGCTGTGGACTCACTCTCGAGGTGGTACCATCGCCTCATGCCCGGCTGCAGACGACTGTTTGGGTCATCGAGCACAGCGACTGCAGTGTTGGGAACGTGACACAAGTTCGCTGTGGGCGAAGTACTTGGCGCGCGACGGGAGAGCTGACCCAGGCAGTCCGCGCCTTGCGCTGGTCGCTCCACTGCGCATGCCTGGAGCGAGCTGGCACTCATATGCGTGAAGGAGTGCTCCGCCGCATGGGGCACCTCTGCATCGTCAAACGCACTGCTTGGGCGTGCCAGGCACAGCGCCCAGGCTGGAAGGGACGTGGCGCTGCCGAAGAAGACCGCCATGAGCGCCATGAGCAGTGCAAGGAACAAGCCGAAACGCAGATGGCTTCGCTTTTTCATACTGCTCTCCACCGTTCTGATGCAGTACAAGCGCAGGCGCCCTACCGAAATGCTTCTACTGCTTCATGCATCAACACCTCGTGCTCTGTGTTTCAGACTATAGAGCAAAAGGGCTGCCAGGTCAAACCTTGGCAGCGATTATGCAGGAGCGGAACGGTGATTTCGTTCAGCAGTCGGACGGGGTCAGGGAGCGCCTGGCAGCGAGCGGGGTGTTCGCCTGGAGGCAGCCAGAAGGGGGTCTCAGTCTGGTGGCGGTCCTCAATGACCTCACTGGGCCTCCAGGCGTTCGTCGGCCAGATCCCAGGCCGATCCACTACTCCAACACAGTGATGTGCACTTCCGGGCTGCTCCAGATCTGGCCCGACCGAGCCATTGCCTCGGCGTGGAAGGTGTGCTCACCGGGCATCAATTGCCACAACACAGAGTATGGAGGCTGGTCGAGCGCCTCCAAGAACTGCTCATCGGCGTACAGTCTGACCTGGATGATGTCATCTGGGAGCAACAGAAGTGCTTGTACCTCGATGCGTTGGTTTTCGGAGGGCACGTTCGGTGCCAGGCGATAGGTGGTGTTGTGCTCTGGATGCGTCAAGACAATGTGCTGCTGGGTTACGGGGGCAGCGCTCCCTGCGTTGCCTGGTGTGGCGATGACAAAGTGGACATCTGAGCTACTGGTCTGCTCATGTACCCACTCGGAGGCATCGGGCGGCAGGAACACGCCGACTTTTTCCGCGATGTATTGAGACGGCGTATCCGCTGTGGCAAGTTCGCCGCTACGACGGTCTACGCGCACGAGACGATGCATGCTGCAAATGCTTTCCGGCTCATGTCCGGCAATGAACCATTCTTGGCGGCGGTGCGGACAGTAGGGATTGGGCAACATGCCCGAGTCGGCGCAAATCTCAACTTGGACCATGCCTGACGGTTGGACGAAGGTGCGTACAGGTCTGCCTTTCAGTGCCTCTTCCATCACATTGTGCCAGATCGGTGCGGCACCACTGATGCCGGAGATGTTCACCATGGGCGAATTGTCGGCATTGCCCACCCACACGCCCACCACGAGATCAGGCGTGTAGCCTACTGTCCAGTTGTCTCGCCAGTCGGTGGTTGTGCCGGTTTTGGCGGCTGCTGGTCGCGTGAGGGCCAGGACACTGCCCTCACCGAAGGCAGGGATGCGCGCGCTGTCGTCGGAGAGGATGTCCGTGATCCAGAAGGCCACACGCTCGTCGATCACCCGTTCGCCTGGTGTGTGCTCTGCTGTCCACAGCACCTTCCCGTGGCTGGTTTCGACGCGCAGGATGGGCTGTGGCTCAACCGCCAGGCCGCCGTTGGCGAACGCGGCGAAGGCGGCGGCCAGCTCCAGCAAACGCACCTCACCACCACCCAGGGTCAGTGCCAGGCCGTAGCGCTGGGGGTCCCGCAGTGTGGTCATGCCCAGCTCCTGGGCCAGGGAAACCAGCTCTTCGACGCCGATGCGCTGCAGAACCTGGACGGCGATGACGTTGAGCGAGGAGCCCAGAGCCTGGCGCAGCAGCACTGGCCCGTGGAATTGGCGGTCATAGTTGATGGGCACGTAGGCTTGACCCTCGCGGGTGACAAACGTTGTGCGCACGTCAAGCAGCATCGTGGCTGGGGTATGGTCTCGGTGAAAGGCGGCGGCGTAGGTGAGCGGTTTGATCGCCGAACCGGGCTGGCGGGGCATGAGGGCGACGTTCACTGCTCCGTCGATGGCTGGGTTGAAGTAGTCTGGACTGCCCAGCATGACCCACATTTCACCGCTGTTGGGGTCCAGCGCGACGACGGCAGCATCGGAGACGTTGTGCGACGGTTCTCCGCTGCGAGGTGCCGACAACTGCTGCAAGTGGTAGCGGGCGACGTCGCGGGCACGCTCTTGCAGGTCAACGTCCAGCGTGGTGTGGACGCGCAGGCCCTGGCGGTACAAAACCTCCTCGCCGTACTGGCGGCGCAGGATTTCCCATACGTACATCACAAAGTGGGGGGCGCGGATGGGGAAAGGAGTGGCGGCAAAGGCCAGTTTCTCCTCTGCGGCCGCAATTGCTTCTTGTTCGTGGATGTAGCCGTTCTTGGCCATCAGGTTGAGCACGATGCGCTGCCTGTTGCTTGCGGCTTGAGGATCGGTCAGCGGGTCGTACGTGGCGGGTGCCTGGGGCAAGCCGGCTAGCAGAGCACACTCAGCCAGATCGAGGTGACGAACCGATTTGCCATAATAGATCTGTGCTGCTGCCTCGACCCCGTGGGCCAGATTGCCATAGTAGGTTTGGTTCAGGTACAGCTCGAGGATGCGATCCTTGTCAAAGCTGCGAGCCAGGCGGTAGGCCAGAATGGACTCGCGCAGCTTGCGGGTCAGGGTGCGCTGCCCGCGTTCCTGGGGGGAAAGGAGCAGGTTGCGCGCCAACTGCTGGGTGATGGTGCTGCCGCCGGACAGCACCTCACCGCCGCGCAGGTTGATCCAGATGGCCCGGACGATGGCACGGGGATCCACGCCAGGATTGCGGTAGAAACTGGCGTCCTCGGTGGCAATGGTCGCCTGCCGCTGATAGATGGGGATGTCTGCCAGGGGGACCGGCTGATGCCGTCCTGCCTGGGGGTCCATGATCTCGTACAATACGCGCCCGTGCCGGTCGTAGATGATGGTGCTGGGAGCAACTGCGCCAGCAGCCCAGTCCTCGGTGGCAGGTAGGTCCACCACAAGCCAGGCATATAGAGCCACGACGGCAATGGCGAGAACAGCGATCGCAGCCGCCAGGAGTATGCCGATTCTTGCGCTGAGCCCGCATTGAGAAGACATAACTACTCCGGGCGGAAGCCCAAGGCTTCTCGCAGAAGGGAGACGATCTGTTGATGGGCGGCCTGGGGCAGCTTGCGTTGGCTGACGGCGTCGCTGTCCTCAAACTCGATTCCCGCGAACGTGCGCTGCCCATGATAGCGTGGAATGACGTGCAAGTGGACGTGGGCATCCTGGTTCATCAGAAATGCGTAGTTGAAATGATCCGGCTGGAAGCAAGATGTCAGGGCGCCCTTGAGCTTCCTGATGATGGCCCATAGGTCACGCAGTTCATCATCGGACAGGTTGCAGATGTCTTCGTCGTGGTGTTTTAGGACGATCATGCACTTGCCCAGCTTGTTCTGGTTATGATTGACCACGGCTCTCCAGTGTTGGCCAGAGTACACTTGGTCATCAGTCAGTGGCTGGCAAAGAAGGCAGTTCACCGCTGAATCTCCTCCTACTGTACCACCAGGTGTGATCTCGGGTGAGGCAGCGTGCATGAAGGAAGTGCATAGGGCTTGGCCACTCGCGTCACAGACGAATCGAGCATCGGACGTGTTCCCTCAGCCTGCCAGCGTGGACAGCAGATAGGAGGCCAGGAAAGCCAGTGTGTTGATGAACCCGTGCACGATGACAGCGGGCCAGATGGATGCGGTCTGCTCGTAGAGCAGCGCGAACAGGACGCCCAGTACAAAGATGGGCGGCCATGAGGTGGGCCAGACGTGTGCCAGGGCGAACAGTGCTGCGCTGAGCGCGATAGCTGCGGCGCGGCCCATGTATTTGCGCAGGCCGGCGAAGAGGTAGCCGCGGAAGAATGCTTCTTCGGCCACAGGCGCTACCAGCCCGCCAACCAGCAGGGCCTGAGACAAGCCAGCAATGCCGCCGCCGAACAGGGGCAGCACGTCAGGCTGAGCCCGCAGCGCGAACAGGCCCAGGAAAACGGCCCAGATGGCGTTGAAGGTGAAAGAGACCAGCAGCAGCAGGCAGGCTAGGCCAAAGGCGCGCAGGACATTGAAACCCTGGAAGCCAACACTGCTCCAGGGCAGCCTGTATTTTCGTACACCGAGAGCCCAGACAGGCAATAGCATGCCCAGTTCCGCCACAAGCACGAGCACTCCGGTCAGGTGGGAGGACATAGCTGTGCCTGTGATGAGTTGGAATACCTGCAGTGCCAGGAACATGAGGACCAGCAACCCCAGGACGCCGACAACACCCAGCACGGTGGCCCAGAACATGTCGCGCCTGGTCCAGGGTACGTGAGCCAGCGGTTCAGGCGCTGCCCCGGACGTGACTTGATTCATTGGCTGTTCCATGTCTACCTCCGCAGTTTACTTCCTGAGGAGAGTATAGCCGCAGCAGGCTGGAGGCGCAAACGCGGCGGAACACGTGATCCGTAACCCGCAAAACGTGGGTGGCAGGGGCATGAAGTACGATGAGTGGGAGACGTCGGTTCCCGAGGAGATCAGAAACGATTCACTGTGGAGGATGGAAGCGTATCGTTTGGCACTGTTCGCGGACGAGATCGCCTAGCATGACGTAACGAGACTGTTGCGAGGCAAGCGCACAACCAGCCTGTCAGGCCAACCCTACAAGGCAGTCTGTTCCATCAGTGCCAACCTCGCAGAGGGCTACTGCTCTCCCTCTCTTTGTCAGAGTTGCTGCCCCAGCGCTGGATCTCCACTGAACAGTATTGCACATGAAGATGAAGTCAAGATGAACAGCAGATTCAAAAGACCTCCAAGGTTCTGGAAACCTTTGGGGTCTAGGGTGCCAGCCCACCCCTTTCCAGCAGCTTGCGCGCGGTCTTTGCTACCTGCCGCTGTCCGTCTTCGTCCAGCCCTTTGCCCAAGGCTTGGAGCCAGCGGATGCCCTTGGCGTGTTCGTTGGCCTTGTCGAAGCGGTGCGCGGCCAGTGCCAAGAAGCTGGAGAGGAAGGGCAGCCCGACGACGTAGAGGAAGGCGGTATCGGTGCTGTGCACCCGGTGGTAGGCCTGGGCCAGCTCGTCCAACAGGGGCTGCAGGTGCTGGTATTCGCCTTTCTCGCACAGGGCCGAGGCATACCCAAAGAGCTGGCGGTAGAAACCAGGCCCCTGGTGGTATCTGGCAGCCTGCTGGATGAGGCGTACTTGCTCAAACGCCTGCGCGCTTAGCTCCATGTCGCTGTGCAGCGCTGATGAGGTGGCCAGGTTGAGCCAGTCACCGGCGTTTTCGCTGCCCTGGCAGGCTTTCTTGAACCACAGGCTGGCCTGGGTGTATTGCTGCTGGCGCAGACAGGCCAGTCCCAGCAGCCGCTGTGCGTCTCGCAGATCTGATCCCTGCAGTTTGTCTACAAAGGCCAGGGTCTCCTCAAAGGCAAGCGCATATTCCTTGTCATAATAGAGAGCCCACTGCCTCTCCAGAACCTCCGAACGAGCCATGTTTTGATCCTTTGTACACGAAAGACGCGAAAGGAACACGAATTACACGAATTGCTCTCTTGGGGTAAAAGTAGATGGATGATGTCAATTTCTGTTTGCCTACGCCATCCGCCATCGGCCTGGGAATTGAGGACCACGTGGAATTTGCGCTGCGAGTGCCATACACGGATCGTCCCCCAGGCTTGCCGGGTTGCACCGTCCAAAGCGTGCTGCGTCATGAACGCCATAACAGGAACACTGAAACCGGCATATGGCGATGGGCCTCCGCTCAGCGGGAAAGGAGGTTCCTATGCAAGTATATCTCGGAATTGATTACAGCCAAAACAAGCACGACATGGCTATTCTTAACGAGGCAGAAGCTGTGATTGCACAGCAGACGATTGGCCATTCCCAGGACGGATTCCTGAAACTGGATTAGAGCCGCAAGGGTCTAGGCGTAGCGCCCAGCGATTGTCTGGTCAGATTGGAGACAGCACACAATCTGCTGATTGACTTCCTGTCGGCGCACGGCTATAGCCAGGTTCATGTGATTCCACCTCGCGTGGTCAAGAGCATCCGAGGCCGCTACGGTCACGCTGGTGCCCGCACCAACCAGAGCGATGCGGTTCTGCTGGCTGATTTGCTACGCACCGATCGCGCTCGCCTCCAGCCCTGGCATCCGGACAGCGTTCTGACCCGCCAGATGCGAGTGAAGGTCAGCCTGCTCATTTTTCTGACCCGCAATACCGTGGCCTTGTCCGTACAGATTCTTCCTCCAGGTCGTGAACCGTGCCAAATCAAATGATAATGTCACCGAAGGGTGATGGTTCTACCAAATGATAATGTCACGGGGCTGCCTTCTCCTTTCTAGACTGGTAGAGGTATGAACAGGGTCTCTAAGGCGCTCTCTGTTTT
>JAUWJD010000018.1 GCA_030607875.1 Chloroflexota bacterium | reverse complement strand
CATCACAACTGAAAGAGGGTGGGGGACAATACCCACCCTCAGTGTTTTGCATGGCCGTGCACCCCCTGTTGATCTCAACACACCAGCTTGCTTCAGACAGCCTGCTCCGATCAGGCAACCCTACGGCGCCCAGAGGGATCTGCTTACCGTTGCTTCCTCCCGGACCTGGCGGGGTTCACAGGCCTCTGCCGCGTAGGACCCAATCCTCAACGCCACTTGGCCGAGGCAGTCCTGAGATGCCACACCTCGAGGGGGAATTCGATCCCGCTATAGCGGTTTGCGGGTACAGGGCACCGCTAGCTCCCCATCTAGCACGGCCAAGCCTATTCTACTTGGTCGCATGGAGCTTGTCAAACCCAGAACAAGAGCGGAGAGGGCGGGATTCGAACCCGCGAGGCTTATCGCCTACACGATTTCCAATCGTGCGCACTAGGCCAAACTATGCGACCTCTCCACAGACAGCAATTATAGGGTCAAAAAAAGATTGTGCAAAATGGCCTATGTTGGTATAATTGTGGTCAGTCACAACCGAGACTAGCGGAAGGGCCAACGAGCACACCTTTCATGATGCCCTCTGGGGAATTGAATCCACTGCTCTCTGTGCTCTGGTCAACAACTTCCAAGGCAGGCCGCAGGACAAACCGTGCTCGTAGTGATGCCTGCAGCAAAAGAACAGGACCTGTACCACATGGTCCAAAGAGGAGGCAATCTTGGACCCTAGCCAAGCGACCCAATTACTAACCTGGCTTGATGAGGAGCACCGCAAGGACAAAGCGCTGCTGATGGCGCTGCAAAGCCAAACTGAAATACAGAAAACTCAGCTCACGGAGCAAGCTCGCCAGTTGCAGGAGATTCAGGCCACCCTGTCCCGTATCGAGAGCCAACTCCCCAAGTTTGAGCACCTTGAAAGCTTAATCCAAAGCGTCCGGACTGAATTCGCCAGCCTGGTAGCTAAACAAACCACTGAGCAGGAAGGACTGGAGGAGAAGCGGACACAGGCCGAAAGGCAGGAGAGTGAGGCAGTCGCCCGCATCATCCGGCAAATGCAGCAGCGAGTGGAGGCTCTTGGTTCGTACGAAAACTCCATTACTGTCCTACGCAATGAGGATAGCAAGTTGCGCAGTGAAGTAACTGAGGCCGTGGAGCAGATCTCGGAATTGTCCAAGCGTGTCGATGCTCAACCGCCACGCATAGACCTGCTTGAGCAAGACACTCGGGTTTTTCGTGATAGTCTGGCAGAGGCCAAGTTGGCGGCCGAGGATTTGAACAACAGGAACATGCAGCTCAAAGCTGTACTTGAAGCCCTTGGCCCCCCTCTGGATGCCAAGATCGAGCAAACACAGCGCGCACTCGAACAACTGAGCAAGAGGCGGCGCGCAGAGCTAGACGCTTTCCGGGTCAAACAGCAGGATCAGGCTCGACTCACAGAAGACCTGGATAAAGAGGTCAAAGCGATTCAGACGCCGATCACCCGCTGGGCCAATCAGATGGAGGAATTCACCGCCCAGTTCGAGCGCAACAGGAAAACGATGTATGACCTGCGTGAACTGGAAAGCCAGGTCCGCCAGCAGGGCAAGGAAATGGTCGAACTGCAGCGTCTGGCGGCTGATAGACAACGCACAGAATTGCGCGAATGGCAGGACAACCAGGTGCGCGTAGATGAGAAGCAGACCATCCGCCTGGAACAGTTGGAAGCCTGGCCGCCAAAAGTTGCCGAAACTCTGAAAAGCCTGCAGGAACACCTGGAGCAGAACAAGCAGGATATCGAGGCTTGCTCCGACGACTTCCGACAGGCTTGGGTCGCTTACATGCAAGGGCAGATAGCGCTCATCGAAAACATCGTCAAGCAACACGGGAAAGGCTAATGCGAGTCATTGGCACAGCAGGACACGTAGACCACGGCAAGTCCACCCTGGTTCACGCGCTGACAGGCATTGATCCCGATCGTCTTCAAGAGGAGAAAGAGCGGGAAATGACCATTGACCTGGGCTTTGCCTGGCTAACGTTGCCCAGCGGACGCGAAGTGAGCATTGTTGATGTTCCGGGTCATGAGGACTTTATCAAGAACATGCTCGCTGGCGTGGGGGGCATTGACCTGGCACTGTTGGTTGTGGCTGCCGATGAAGGCATAATGCCTCAGACACGTGAACACCTGGCTATCCTGAATCTCTTGCAAGTGCAAGACGGAGTGGTAGCGCTTACCAAGGGCGACTTGGTCGAGGACCCAGAGTGGTTGGAGTTGGTGCAGGAGGAAGTACGCGAGGAACTATCTGGCTCTGTGCTCCAGAAGGCCAAGATCATACCTGTTTCGGCACGTACGGGGCAGGGGCTGCCCGAATTGCTGGCAGAACTGGATCACCTGCTGCAGTCTCCACCCGCGCGACGCGAAACCGGACGGCCGCGTTTGCCGATTGACCGCGTATTCACCATCTCCGGCTTTGGCACAGTTGTCACCGGCACGCTCATCAATGGCCCACTACACGTCGGTGAAGAGGTAGAGTTCCTGCCGCACGGGCTTACAGCACGCATTCGCGGGTTGCAGGCACATAAACAGAAGGTAGAAATAGCCGTGCCGCCCAGCCGCGTGGCAGTCAACCTGGCAGGAGTCAGCAAGGAACAACTGCAACGAGGAGAGGTACTCACCACACCGGGCTGGCTGCGTCCCACTTCTCGGCTTGATACGCGGCTGAAGCTGCTGAAAGATGCTCCCCGCCCTTTGACCCACAATACGATGGTTGACTTTTTCACCGGCGCAGCACAGTGTCAGGCGCGGGTGCGCGTTCTGGACCGCAAAGAGATTGCCCCAGGCGAGGAAAGCTGGGTACAATTCATACTATCCGCTCCAGTTGCTGTGGTCAAAGGAGACCGTTTCATTATCCGCCAACCATCACCCAGCCTCACTCTCGGTGGAGGCTCCATCGTCGATCCTCACCCTCGGCGGCGGCATCGCCGGTTCCGGCCCGAGGTTCTGCAGCGCTTGGAGCGCCTGGTACACGGAACGCCTGAGGAGATACTACTGCAAGAACTGGAACAGAAGCAACCGTGCGAGATAGCTACCCTGGTGAAGAGGAGCACGCTACGGGCTGACGAAGCTGCGCAGACTTTGCTCTCGCTACTGAGAGACGGCCAACTGGTGCTTCTGGAGGCCACGACAAAGACAGAGTTCGGCTCTATGCCGGCCAGCAGCCAGTACTTGATGTCAGCAAGCAGTTGGGAAGCATTGATGAGCAGAATTGAATCCCTTCTGCGCGAATATCACCAGCGTTACCCCCTGCGGGCAGGCATGCCACGTGAGGAACTCAAAAGCCGCCTGGGCCTCCCTGCACGCGCTTTCAACCAGGCCGTGACGCGGACCGCATCGCAAGGCGTGCTGGTGGAGACAGAGGCGGTGCTGTCCCTCGCCGAACACCACGTGGTCCTGAACGCCGAGCAACAGCGCCAGGTCAACAAACTGCTCGAAGCATTCGCACAAAACCCCTACTCACCGCCGACCGCAACTGAGAGCGAGTCCGTTGTGGGACCAGATGTACTTGCTGCACTCATTGAACAAGGAAAACTGGTCAAAGTCAGCGACACTGTACTGTTCTCGGCAGAAACATATCAGAAGATGACCCGAACCATCGTGAGCTATCTCCAACGTGAGAAACGCATCACTCTGGCGCAAGTCCGTGACATGTTCGCTACTAGTCGCAAGTATGCCCAGGCGTTGTTGGAGTATCTGGATGACAAGCGCGTCACCAAACGCCTTGGTGATGAACGCATACTGCGCTGATTGTTCATCCGGCCGGAGGTCTCGCCCCAGGCGACAGTTCGTCCCGCACCGACGGGATGGCTTGACGGGGAGGAGTCAGGCTTGCCGCTGAAAATAGAACGGATCAGCCAACAACTGGACCGTATGGCGCGGATGATCGCTGATTCGGCGCCAGCACGGGAAGGATTCCTGGGGCAGGCTCAGGATTGTCTGCGCAGTGTGAATGCGGATGCGCTGCGCCAGAAGCTGGAATGGCAACGTACGCAGCAAATCCGTATCCCCTGGCTCGTGGCGGTGCCACGTGGCGATCTGTCGCGCAGCGTTCCCGCGCCCTCGCCACCCGCAGATTTCTGTGTGGTGGGCAGTGATGCCTCTTCCATCCCGCTGGACAGGCACAGCTCCGTCCGCTACTATGTGCTCAATGTTGGCTATGCAATCCTCTGCTATGGCCAGAAGCCAGACGCAGTGCTTGAAGCCAGCAGCCGGCTGTGCTTTCAGGACCAAGACCTGTACGTATTCCCCCAGAAATGGGATGTGCCCATTGAAGGCACGCTCCTGGGTGCGCGGATGGAAGTAGAGTCCCTGCGCATTTCGCAACAGGCCATGCAGCAGATATCGAGGCCCACAATCGCTCTGCGCGACGGGCCACTCATCCTATGGACATTGCAGAACGAAAGCAAGGAAGTCAAGCAGGCTCTCTTGCGCGATCTCTTCGAGGCCATGGATGCGCTCAGGCAGATGGGCGTGCCTCTTGCTGGCTATATCAGCTACACCGGCAGCCGTGACGTAGCAAACTCGCTGCGGGTCTGGCTCTGCCAGGGACGGCCTGACGAATGTGAGCGCTGCGAGAGCAGCGACTACGATCTGTGTCAGGCGCTGGCCACGATCCACGACCGCGACTTGTTCATTTTCCTGGCCCAGGGCGAGCGCTCCGAGCTATTCGGCAGCTCGTCACAAATCCTGGAGCAATACGGCAGGCATCGGGTGGATTTCTTCTACATGAACGTGGGTGAAGAGATTGTCCGCGTCGAAGTGCCACAGTGGGTTGGAGCAGACGCTGACCTGCTTGGCCTCCTACATGCAGCGATATACGATCAGTGCCGGCGCAGCCCTGCCGTTCCGCCGTACCCACCGGCCCTGCAGGAGGCACACGAGCAGGCAGTGATCACGACCACCGAAAGGCGGCTGGTAGAGGGAATGGTAGAGCAAGCTCTGGGGCGGCACGGGCAACGTGTCTTCCGCTCGGCCAAGGATCACAGCAAGAGGAGGCGGGGAGTATGAGCATCGGCGAGATCATAGAGACAACGAGCACCGCTTTCGTCGCCGAGAGCTTTGAACTCAACAGCCCTCCGCCACTCGGCAGCCTGGTTGTCGTGCAGGTATCGAGCGAGACAGGGACATCCACCGGCTTAGACCTGTACGCGGTGGTCATCTATGGCCAAACCGTCGGGCTCGATCCAAGCCGCCGTGCAGTACGTCGCAGCACGGACAAGGTCTTTGACGCTGCGATCTACGACCAACATCCACAGCTGGAGCACACCCTGCGCACAGAATTCGGGGCCGCGCTGGTAGGCTTCGTGGCGGACAGTGTAGTGCGTCAGCATCTGCCATCCCAGCCGCCACCTTTACACTACTCCGTGCACACTGCATCCGTTGAGCAAGTCCGGCGGTTTACGAACTCCCTGCACTATCTGCGCCTCCTCCTGGTACCCCACGGGGAGGTCCCTCCCCCGCAAGTGCTGGCCGCCAATGTGCGTGAGGTATACCAGCAGCGTGGCGTTGACCGCCTGTGGCTAGATGCAGCAGCACGGGAGATCGCAACTTTGCTCCAAAGCGACCACCAGGCACTGCTGACAGTGTTGTACTCAATAGACCCCGGAAAAGTCTCGCCATCCACCGTGCGGGGAGGGCAGATATGAGCCAGAACAGATTGGGCGTTGTCGTCGATGGAGCCTTCAATGCCGGGCTTACAGTGCGCCTAGATTCCCGAATCACCACCGAGCAACTGCGCATTGGCAACTTTGTGGTCGTAGAGGGCCAGCAAAACCGCTACTTCAGCCTCATCTCAGACATCCATCTGAAAGCTACGGACCCACGGCTGTTGGCTGATCCCCCACGAGATCCTTCACCCTTCATCGCCCAGGCCCTGGCTGGCACGAGCACTTACGCCACAGTCGAAGTAAGGCCTATGTTGATGCTGGAGAAAGCTGACGAATCCGATGTGGACGCTCTGTTCGAGGAGCGAGGCGGACCTGAGCCAGTGCGTACTATCCCCATGCACTTTGCTGAACTGCGCGAAGCCACTGAACTGGACTTTAGCACAGTCTTTGGCCAAGAGGGCGGAGCCAACTTTGCCATGGGCACGCCGCTGGCAATGGACATCCCCATCTGTTTGAGGCTGGATCGCTTCGTGGAACGCTCCAACGGCGTTTTTGGCCAATCCGGCACCGGCAAGAGCTTTCTGGCACGTCTGCTCATCAGCGGTGTGATCAAGACCAAGATCGCGGTCAATCTCATTTTTGACATGCATGATGAGTATTCCTTTGACAAGCAAACCGAAGATGGGCATTGGGTAAAAGGCCTGCGCCAGATCTTTGGTTCCCAGGTGCTTATCTATGCCCTGGATGAGGCAATGGGACGGCGCAGAGGGCGCAACGTGGACGTAACGCTCAAAATCGGTCTGAACCAGATCGAAGAAGCAGACATCGTGCTATTAAGCCAGGAGCTGAACCTGCGTCAGACAGCAGAAGCCACCATCGGCCTGCTGCGCGATGCCTTCCGTCAACAATGGCTGCTCAAGCTGCTGCAGATGACTCCAGAAGAACTGGGGGAATTCTGTAAAGGCAGTGGCGCACACCCAGCATCGATGGCCAGCCTACAACGCAATCTGAAGAGGCTTCAGCGCCAAGACTATGTCGTTGATGAAGCAACCTTCTCTGCGCTGGATGATATGGTGGAGGCTTTGGACCGTGGCAAACACGTGATCCTGCAGTTTGGGCGCTACAACAGTGTGTTGGACTATGTACTGGTCTCGAACCTGGTGACACGGCGTGTGCGCCAACGTTACGAAGAAAAGACCCGCCGCTACGAAGAGACCAAGGAAGTAGCAGACAAGCCACGGCCCTTGATGATCACCATCGAAGAAGCACACAAGTTCCTGAACCCTGCTGTAGCGCGCCAAACGACGTTCGGCACCATTGCACGCGAGATGCGCAAGTACAACGTCACCCTGCTGGTGATTGACCAGCGGCCCAGCGGCATTGATCCCGAAGTGATGTCGCAGCTAGGCACACGCGTATCCGGCAAACTTACCGAGGAACGAGACATTGAGGCAGTCTTAACCGGTGTGAGCAACCGCAGCGCACTGCGTGGCGCCTTGACAAGCCTCAATACCCGTCAGCAAATCCTGATCATGGGCCACGCTGTACCGATGCCCATCGTGATGCGCACCCGGCAGTACGACGAGCGTTTCTATCAGGCAATGGGAGCGCGTGTCGAGACCTCTCAGGACGCACAAACGGACATCCTGGATCTCTTCGGAGACCCATAAGGAGGAACCATGACCACCAAGAGAATTTCGGTTGACCTGGAAGAATCCCTCTATAGCAGGTTCAAGGCCCGGGTAGAATATGTAGAGACCTCGATGAAAGACGTTCTCACTAACTTGATCAGCCAGTGGGTAGGCACCTGGGGCAGCAACACAATCTCCCATACCCTGGCCGCCGGTGAGGATCTGCGCAGCATTGCCAACCAACACTACGGTGATCCTGAGCTGTACTTGGCTATCGCCTATTTCAATGACATTGCCTTCCCGGTATTGGTGCAACCTGGGCCACAGATTCAGGTACCCGAACCCGGAACATCACCATCCGGCCTGGTCCCCAGCACCACCATCCCCCGGGGCATGCCAAAGAACACGGCTTCGGCGGACATCGATGCAGCATTACGTCGCAGGTTCAAGGCCAGGGCAGCTTTTGAAGGGACGACCATGACCGCCTGGCTCTATGACTTTGTGACGGAATGGACGGGCGACTGGCCGACCAAAACCATGAGCTATACCGTGAAAACGGGTGACACCCTAAGCGCGATTGCCTTTCGTTTCTACAACGACGCTACCAAGTATCGAGTAATAGCGCACTTTAATGGCCTGCGCGATGTGGCCATGATCCACGCTGGGCAACAACTGATCATCCCAGACCCAGTGACCCTGGGGCAGTTGCCAGCCGGCGAGCCTCCCTATATCTTCGGCATCCACGACCGGGGCGGAGAACACCTCATGGCTGAGAAAGGGAAGAAGGGTTGGGTGATCATCACGGAAAAGATCCTGCGGAATCCCCACGACCACAGCGGCAAAGACTACACCGATCTTGAGAATGAGGGCTACGGCGTAATCGTGCGTCTGAACCACGACTACCACCCTGGGGGCACTATTCCTTGGCAGGATGATACCGGGCAGAATTACCAGGATTTTGCTGTGCGCTGCGGCAACTTTGTGCAGAATTCGCCAGGATGCCACATCTGGATCATTGGCAACGAACCGAACCACCCCAATGAGTGGCCTCGCGACGAGCATGACCAGGCGCAGATGATCACACCAGAGATGTACGCCGATTGCTTCAAGCACTGTTATGCTGATATACACCAGCGCCAAGGGCACGAGCAGGACCAAGTGGTGGTAGGCGCCGCAGCTCCTTGGCCGGACAAGGCCAAGTATCCGGGCAACCCACTCGGCGATTGGGTGCAGTATCTGGAGGACATTCTCAAGCTCCTCGGAAACAAGTGCGATGGCATTGCCTTACACACCTACACCCACGGCTCTGACAAGAAGCTGATTAGGTCCCTTGCCACAATGGATCCACCATTCGATCACCGCAACAAGCACTTCCGCGCGTACCGCGATTTCATGAAAGCCATCCCGGCCAGCCTGAGGGGCCTTCCCGTCTATATCACCGAGACCGATCAGGACGAGGCTTGGGCTCACAGCAACACCGGCTGGGTGCAAGCAGCGTACGCCGAGATTGACAAATGGAACCAGGAGCCCACACACCAAAAGATCCGCTGTCTGCTTCTGTATCGTTGGGAGATTCACGCGAGCGACAAGTGGCACTTTAGCGACATACCGGAAGTCCAGGATGACTTCAGAGCTGCCTTGGATCACGACTATCGCTGGTGGAAGTGAATGACACAAGCACGGTCAATCTCTCACAGATACTCGGCCCGCAATCTCTTGGACGGGCATGTCCCGCCCATCGGTCAGGCGGGGCCGAGTCCCGCCATCCGTCAGGCGAGAATGGGCTACATCGGATAGCAAGCCATGGTGGTCCTGAGCAAATCTCAGTTTGAAACTCTGATTGAGCAGGCACTGGCCGACTTGCCGGCTGAGATCCTGCAACACATGGATAACGTAGCGATAACCATCGCCGACTGGCCCAGTGCCAGCGAACTGAAGCGAGCCGGGGTAAGCCCTCCCCGTCAACTCTTTGGCCTGTACGAGGGCATCCCTCTCACCAAACGAGGCCAGCACTACAGTCTGGTTACCCCGGACCGCATCATTCTCTACCGGGGTCCATTGCAGGCTGCGCATTACACGCTGCCCGCACTGCGCGAGCAGGTTCGCCAGACAGTGGTGCACGAAATCGCTCATCATTTCGGCATCAGCGAAGCACGTATCCGCGAACTGGGATACTGAGATGGCACAGTGCGTGCTGTGTGGGCGACAGTCCCCACTGATCGCTTCGTCATTGGGCTTGTGCGCAGACTGCATCCGGCAGCATCCTGATGATGCCTTGCCACTAGCAGCAAATGTTCATCATCGTTCTCGCCGTGAATTTGGCCTGCCAGAGGCCCCGCCGCATAGTGAACCAGGCAAGTCATGTCACCTATGCGTCAACGAGTGCAGCATGGCCGAGGGAGAGACAGGCTATTGCGGTCTGCGCTGCAATGAGGGTGATACGCTGAGACACTTTGCGGGCACGCCAGCGAAGGGGCTGCTGCACTGGTACTTTGATCCTCTGCCGAGCAACTGCGTTGCCGACTGGGTCTGCGAGGGCCACACGTGCCGTGGCTACAAGAACCTGGCCGTGTTCTACGGCGCTTGCACCTTCAATTGCCTGTTCTGCCAGAACTGGCATTACCGGCAGATGTCCCCCCACGGGCCAGGCCTCAGTGCAGCAGAATTGGCAGCGTGCGCTGACCAGCATACCTTCTGCGTCTGTTACTTTGGCGGAGATCCAACGCCGCAAATAGCCCATGCCCTGGCCACTTCACGTCTCCTGGCTGAGCGCAAAGTCCCACCGTCTGCAGAGTCTCGCCCTCCTCTAGGCGGGGTTGGGCGGGGCGGAGTGCGCATCTGTTGGGAGACAAACGGCAGTATGCATCCGGCGATGGTGGATCAAATGGTAGAACTCTCACTGCAAAGCGGCGGGTGCATCAAGTTCGATTTGAAAACATGGGACGACAACCTGCATCGCGCATTGACAGGATCGAGCAATCAGCAGACGTTGCAGAACTTGGAGCGGATCGCTTCCAGGATACACCGGCGCCCTGAGCCACCGCTGCTGATTGCCAGCACCCTGCTGGTGCCGGGCTACGTTGACGTGCAGGAAGTGCGCCAACTGGCTGCCTTCATCGCTTCGCTTGACCCTGCCATCCCATACTCACTGCTAGGATTCCACCCGCATTTCTACATCCATGACCTGCCACGGACGTCGGTGCGACACGCTGAAGAGGCCTTGGCGGCAGCACAGGCGGCTGGATTGCGCAACGTACGGATCGGCAACCGTCATTTGCTGTCACGAGCTTACTGAGCTTACGGGGTTTATCGAGCCAAGGGAAGGAGCAACAGAACCACCAGAACGCCTACGAAAAGGTATTCGAGAGCCACCTGCTGCGTTAGCGTGCCCAAGAGGAAGTGTCTGACAATGCCAACCAGCACGTACAGCAAGACAACAAGCGCCAGGGAGTGTATCAAGGGGGACGCCACCCAGTGGTTCAGTAGCCAAGAGATAACACCCAGCAGGACTCCTAGGCCCACGCCACACAACCAATTGTGCCTCAGTAGTATAGAGGCGAAGCGACGTCCTGGCATCTCTGCGGCGACGCCCTGTTCTTCCACATCAGGGGCGGGAATGCGCTGTAGAAGGGATCCGTCATCGCTGAGCAGCTTCAGGCCGAGAATTACACTTGCTGCCACCACGGCAATCGTGGCTGGCAGATCTGCAGAGGTGCTCAAGTGAATGGCAGTGTACAGCAGCGTGGCGACCCAATAGGCCAAAAGGCGCAGACAAAGCTGAGCCACAGCACGCCAGCGCTCTGTGAGATCGCCAACAGAGCATTCAGCAATGATGAGGAAAGCCAAGAGTCCACTGGCAGCCACCACGCCAACCATCTTGACTTTGATGCTGTCAGGCTGGGCAAGCAGCACCCAGGCCGCAGCGGTCAACGCAGCAGGCAGGATAGAGTGCGAAAAGGGGAGCCCCGGCCGCTCGGCGTGAACTTTGCGATGCTGCTGTACCACAACGTCCGCGCCTGTCCAGGCCAGCCCGACAAGGACCAGCCCGAGCAACATCTTGCCAGACAGGGTGAAGGATAGACCGCCCCAATAGACATCACGGGCTGGCCAAGCCAGCCCGAAGGAGGCGAGCAGACCAATTGCGATCAGAGCGACAACGGCGCCGAGTTTTCCGGGCAGGAGCATGGCCTCCATTATAGTTTGCTCATGCCAACTGTCAAACCATCACAGGGAGAGGAGAGAGAAGCAATGATCTATGAGCACGGCACACTGATCACCATAGATGCACAGCGACGCATCATCACCGATGGGGCCTTGGCGGTGCAAGATGGCCGCATTGTGGCCGTTGGCAAGACCCAGGAGCTCAGAAAGCGTTTTCCGGCTGAACCGCGCACCGATCTGCGAGGACGAGTAGTAACCCCTGGCCTGGTCAACACACACATACACCTGGCGCAGGCGATGATCCGTGGCTGCGCGGATGACATGGAACTGCTCAACTGGCTCGGCAAACGCGTCTGGGTACTGCAAGGCAACTATACGGAAGAAGATGGTCGGGTCAGCGCCGAGCTGTGCATCCTGGAGATGCTGAAATCAGGCACCACCGCCTTCGTCGAATCCATGCTCGCTGGGCGTTATGGCTTCGACGGTATTGCGGAGGTAGTGATACGCTCCGGCATTCGCGCAGCACTGTCCAAGATTGTGATGGACGTAGCCACCTACGCCGCAAAAGACAACTGGATGCATCCGGGCATGATTGAGGATCGCGAAACGACCTTGAGGGACACCCTGGCCATGTATGACAAATGGAACGGCGCGGGAGATGGACGCCTGGCTGTATGGTTTGGGCCCCGCACGCCAGGTGGGGTCACGCCGGAACTGTACCGCGAGATCAGCGCGCTGGCGCGGGAGCGAAACATGGGCGTCACCGTGCACCTGGCTGAGGTTCAGGCCGACCGCACCTATTTGCAGGAACAGTTTGGCCAGACGCCCGCCGAATTCGCCCAAAACGTTGGGCTGGTGGGCCCAAATGTGCTGTTGGTACATGCGGTGTGGATGGATGCCAACGACATCGCCATCCTGGCACGCACAGATACGAACGTATCGCACAATCCGGCCTCCAATGCCAAACTCGCTTCTGGCATCGCGCCCATCCCTGAAATGCTCGCCGCCGGCGTGAACGTCGGGCTGGGCACCGATGGCGGTCCGAGCAACAACACCTATGACCTGGTCCGCGAGATGCGCTTGGCCTCCTATCTCCACAAGGTACGCACGTTGGACCCGCTGGTGATGCCGGCAGAAACTGTACTGGAAATGGCCACCATCAATGGGGCGAAGGCAATGGGCCTGGAAGAAGAAATCGGTTCGCTCGAGGTAGGCAAGCAGGCCGATTTTGTGGTCTTTGATCTGGACAAGCCGCACGTGACCCCCAGTGTGAATCCCGTCTCCACGCTGGCCTATGCTGCGACAGGAACAGACGTGAACACGGTGGTGATTGCTGGGCAGGTAGTCGTACAAGATGGCCAGGTTCTGACCATGGACGAGGAGCGAATCCTGCGCCAGGCCAGAGAGCGCGCCGAAGCAGTATGGGGACGCGCTGGCATAGAATTCGAGCCACGCTGGCCAACTTCTTAGGCGGGGAGGGCCATAGGCAAGCTTCCGATTCCCAACTCCAGCTCGCACTAAACATAAATCCGTCCCGACGGCAGAAGACTCAACTGTACATAACGGCCTTGTTGCGGTGCTAAGCGGCAATCGCTGACTCTTGACAACCATGAGAGTGTACTATAGAATGAGCATGTCAACTTGTACAAGGCTTGATCCACAAAAGGGAGGGAGGATAAACGATGTATCAGAACACTGTTGTAGTAGGGTATTTGGGCCGCGATCCGGAAATGAGGTACACCCCGTCTGGCACTCCCGTGACCAATTTCAGCGTCGCGACCACACGCAAATGGACCAACGCTGAAGGCCAGCCTCAGGAGAAGACTACCTGGTTCCGCGTCAGTGTATTTGGGAAGCAAGCCGAGGCCTGCAACCAGTACCTTACCAAAGGTCGCTTGGTGCTCGTTGCCGGAGATGTCGACGCCTCCGCCTGGAGTGACAAGACTAGCGGTGAACCGCGAGCTAGCCTGCAGCTTCGCGCCCGGACAGTGCGGTTCCTGGGCGGTAGAGGCGAAAGAGTTGAGGCTCCTGAGGAAGCTGCTCCCGCGGCCGAAGAGGAGATTCCTTTCTAACTCTCCTGGCAACAGGAAGCAGCGAGTCCCATATACGTTCTCAGCGCCTGCAGCACAGCAGCGCGCGAGTTCTGTGTTGCATCGCAGCGACCTCGAGTTGGCCTCGAGGTCGCTTCATTTGCGTCTCAAGTCCATGCACCTGATGGCAGGGCATGAACCTGGGGCCCTGCCAACGAGTGATAGTATTGACAAAGTACAGCGTCATCCATATTCAGACCAAAGGAAGCGCACGCAATGACGATTCAAGAGGCCATGGAACCAGTCATCGCCAACATCGAGAAAGTCATCGTTGGCAAGAGAGACGTTATCGAGCTGACACTGGTGGCCCTGCTCTGTGAAGGGCACATACTGATCGAGGATGTGCCTGGCACTGGCAAGACGACGCTGGCCAAGGCCATCGCCCGTTCCTTGGGCTGTTCCTTTCAGCGCATCCAGTTCACGCCGGACCTGCTGCCTTCGGACGTGACCGGCATTTACTTCTTCAATCAAAAGACTCAGGAGTTCGAGTTTCGGCCTGGTCCGATCATGTCCCAGGTCGTGCTGGCCGACGAGATCAACCGGGCGACGCCACGCACACAGGCGGCCTTGCTCGAGGCGATGCAGGAGCGCCAGGTTACCGTTGACCTGGAGACCAGGCCACTGCCTCGCCCTTTCCTCGTCCTGGCCACCCAGAACCCCATTGAACTGGAGGGCACATTCCCTCTGCCTGAGGCCCAGGTGGATCGCTTCCTGATGAGGATCAAGCTGGGCTACCCCAGCGAAGAGGATGAAAACGAGATCCTCCTTCGCTACGAACAGCAAGACCCTCTGGAGACGCTTGAATCTGTCTTGGCCAGTGGAGCACTCTTGGATCTACAGCAGCAAACTTGCACCCTAAAAGTGGAAAAATCTGTACGTGAGTACCTCGTCCGTGTGACGCGCGCTACGCGAGAACATCCTGCTGTGGATCTCGGTGTCAGCCCACGCGGCACACTGGCTCTGTACAAGACGGCGCAGGCACTGGCCGCGCTGCGCGGTCGTGACTATGTGATTCCAGATGACATCAAGCACCTGTCGCCATCGGTCTTGACCCACCGCATCATCATCCGTCCACAGACGCGGTTGCGTGGTCGCACCCCTGAGCAGGTCATTACAGAGATCGTGGACTCGGTGCCCGTGCCCGTAGAAAGATAATGTTCAACGAGAACTGGATTGGACTTGCTGGTTTTACCATCCTGCTCGGACTGGTGCTGCAGCAGAACGGCTTGCTGGCAATCGCCATCCTTGTGCTAGTAGCCGCGGCTGTAGGATGGTCGTGGAACAAATACTGTTTACAGGATATCGAGTACACGCGTTCCTTCAGCGAACGGCGCGCCTTCCTGGGCGAGACTATTGACATAAGTATCCAGATTGCCAACCGCAAGCTGCTGCCTGTTGCCTGGCTGAAGATCGACGACGAGTATCCGCTGCAGGTGACCATGCTGGATGGAGAAGTACAACCCTCCACAAAGCCAGACGTGGGCCTGCTGAGCAATCTCGTCTCGCTGCGTTGGTTTGAACGAGCCAGGTGGCAATATCGTTTCCGCTGCGACAAGCGTGGCTTTTACCCCTTCGGCCCAGCTCACCTGCATGCCGGTGACCTCTTTGGCTTGTTCCATTCCCAGACGAAATCGCCCACGCTGGATTGGCTCATTATCTACCCGGAAGTAAAGCCCATAGAGGTCCTGACGCTGCCGCCGAAAGAGCCTTTCGGCGAAACCAAAGCTCGACAGCGGATATTCGAGGATCCAAGCCGCACCATTGGCATACGCGACTACCAGGCCGAGGATGCCTTGAAGAGAATCCACTGGAAGGCCACAGCACGCCGGCAGCGCTTGCAGGCTAAGGTCTATGAGCCGACTACAACGTTCCAGTTGGTGATCTTTTTGAACATGGTTACGCTGCCCAAATACTGGCAGGGCACGATCCCAGAACTCTTGGAACGTGCTGTCAGTGTGGCTGCATCCATCGCCAGCTATGCCACAGAGAAGCGTTTCCAGGTTGGGCTGTTGGCCAATGGCTGTTGGCCACAGTCAGATCAGCCCCTGAAAGTGCTGCCCAGTCGCAGCCCGGACCAACTGACCCATATCCTGGAGGCGCTCGCCGCTGTATCCACGCTGCCAACGATCTCTATCGAGGAACTGCTCAACAGGGAAAGTGCCCGCTTGCCTTGGGGAGCCACGTTAGCAGTGGTCACGGCTGTCGTGACCGAGGAACTCCTGGTGGTGATGACCCGTCTGCAAGCTGCGGGACGGCAAATGGTACTGGTGCGCCTGGATGACAAGCCCCTTCCTTTCGACGTGCCCAAGATCATGGTGCACCGTGTGATAGACCTGGGCACGGCATTTGGCCTGGCAACAGAGCGCGGGCAATGATCAGCAAACTGCGGACGCACTGGCGCAAAGAGATGCTCTACCTGGGCCTGGCGGCTATGGAATGCTGTTGGCTGTACCCTTGGCAGACGCTGTTATTGGGTGCCAGCGGCCAAGCGCGGCGCATCCCACCGACCGGGCTCCTGGCTGTGCTGCTGTTAGCGCTGTACGTAACGCGGCTCCTGCACCAAAGGCGGGTCTCACTGCCGGCGCAGCGTGTTGTGACCATCGCACTTGCCCTCCTGGGCACTCTGTTGATGCTCAGGCTATACGTGTACGTGGATTACCGTCTCACCGACCTGTCGTGGTTGGGCCGTTTTGCCTGGGAAACTGGAAATGTCCTGCAGCGCATCCATGCATCACTGGTCATCTTTTTCACCAGTCTCTATCTCTGGTGGCGAGGCATCCAGCTTGCACAGCGGGACCTTGGTGTTGAGTCCGTAGGGTTCTCATTCCGCGTGGGCATTGTCGCCTTCCTCTGGCTATTCCTGGCAGGAGCATTCTTCTTCGCCCCAGACGCTGTACCCTTCACCTTTCTATATTTCTTTGTAGGGCTGACCGTGATGGGGCTGGCGCGCATCGAAGACGTAAGCCGGAGCCATGTGGGCATCCGCTCACCGTTTAACACTGCGTGGATGGGCATCCTTGGCAGCTCGGCGGTCATGATATCGGCACTGAGCCTGCTTGTCGTGAATCTGTTCTCATTCCGCAACATTGCCGCGCTCGCAAGCGCACTCCGGTCAGTTCTCGCCTGGATCTGGCGATTCACCCTCCCCCTACAAGTGGCAGCAGCCAGGCTGCTGCAATTCATCCTGACATGGCTCATTCGCTTTTTTCAGTCGGCCTTTGGAGGTGAAGAGCAGGACTTGACAACAGCGTTGACCGAGATCACCGAGCAACTGCAACAGTTCCAGCAGTGGCAACCCTTTCGCAGCGCCGCGTGGATTGTGCAGGTAATCAAGTGGGGAGTGCTTGGACTGTTTTTTATCGGTGCGCTGTTCGTGTTGGCATTTTCGATCAGCCGTGTTCAGCGAGCCTTCCAGGAGAGCCGAGCCGCAGAACACGAATCTGTGTGGGATACAGAAAGCGCAGCTCAAGATGTGCGAGATGCCGTGGAAAGCCGGTGGAGAAGGTGGCGTGAAGGATTGCTGGCGCAGCTGGCCAAATTGCGTGGTCAAGAGTACTCGCTGGCCTCCATCCGCAAGACGTACGCCAGCCTGGCCAGACTGGCTGCGGCATCGGGGCACCCACGGCCTGAGGCGGAGACGCCGTATGAGTACATTGCCACGCTGCAGCAGGCATTTCCGGGTAGTGAGAAAGAGATTCAACTGATCACGGATGCTTATGTGCGCGTGCACTACGGCGCGCGCTCCTTCCGACCTGAGTACGTGCAGCGGGTGAGAGACGCCTGGCTGGCGATCCACACGCGCCAAGAGCAGAGCAACAGCAACCAGAGTGTATCCAAACATGCACAATAGGCGGCGGGAGGTGGGGCGTTTGCGCAGCCGGCTCGGAGTGAGCCTGATGCTGCTCCTCACGCTGTGCCTCACAGGCTGCACAGCCTACGTTGCTGAACTGGACATCACACAAGAACGGCTCGATATTGCCACCCCACCTCTCGATGGCACCCACACGATTGTTCAGTCCTTTGTCTGCCAACACCCCAACCTGTACGAGATAGAGCTCCTGCCCGCGGTGTACGAGACTCCAGGCCAGGGCACACTGAACCTCCATCTTCGCAGCCCAGCACCAGGACACCGCGAACTGGCCACGCAGAGCGTTGATGCTGCTCGCATCGCCCACAACGAGCCCTTTCATTTCACTTTCGCTCCACAACCCGATTCGTCTGGCAAAGCGTACGAACTGTGGATTGAGGGCAGTCCCGGAGTGCGTGTTGGCTTCTGGTACAGCAGTGTGAATGCCTACGGTGATGGACAACTGCAACTCGACCGCAATGATGTGGGAGACCTGCATTTCACCACGCGCTGCCGCTACGACCCGTTGGTAATGGCCCGGGAGATCGCAACCATATTGCCCCATCTTACGCAGGGCAGGTCACTTAGCCTGTCGTTGGTGATCCCGCTGGCGCTCGCGCTGCTCCTGCCGGGCTACCTGCTCTGGCATGGTCTGAATCTGACAAAGCGTAAGGATCCTGTCGTCAACTTGGCCTTCAGCCTGGCTATTAGCCTGGCCATTGTGCCTGTGTGCCTCCTGTGGAGCACAGTTTTCGGTTGGCACTGGCAGCGTAACCTCTGCTTGATCGCCTATCTGTTGCTGGCCTTTTGCGCGCTATCCCGACTGCTCCGCACGAGGTTCGCTGACCTTGCTCCCTGGGTGGCTGAGGGCAACCACAGAACCGCCACAGCGGTCCTGCTGCTGCTGGCTATCACCCTGCTGGTGCGCTTGGCACAGATTCGAGATCTGGTCTTGCCTGCATGGGTGGACTCCCCACAACACGTCCTCGTCGCCGAGCTCGTGACCATGCATGGGCAAGTGCCCCACTCCTACGAACCGTTCCTAGCAGCCCCAAACTTTGTCTACCATTTTGGCTTCCATGCGAACACGGCTGTGTTTCAGTGGCTTTCGGACCTGCCCATTCCTCAGGCGATGCTCATTCTGGGCCAGGTGCTAAACGCTGCCAGCGCGCTCATGGCCTACCTGCTGACGCTCCGCCTTACGGGGCGAAAGCTGGCCGCAGTCGTAGCCGCGCTGGTAGTGGGACTCGTGTCCTATATGCCCGCCTACTACGTATCCTGGGGACGCTATACACAGCTTACTGGACTGTTGCTGCTGCCAGCAGCGCTGGTAGTGGCAATCGACTGGCTGGAGACGGAGCAGCGCAGTTACCGTCTCTTGTGGATAGCAGGGCTGATGCAAGCAGGGTTGTTCCTGACACATGCCAGGGTGACCATCTTCTGTGCCTGCTTCCTGCTCGCCTATCTGCTCTGTGAGAGCATCGTCCGTTGGAGACGTGGAGGAGCAGGCGCAAACCCCGAGCTCTGGAAACGAGCCGGCATGCTCGCATTGCTGGCCATCGGGCTTTGCGGCCCATGGATGGTACAGGTCAGCGCGGGTGTCCTTTCCGCTTTGCGCGCTACTGGCCGCACCCTGCGCGGCGACCCTTCTTACAACGCAGTTCCTCGTGGACTCTTGTTCATCACGCACAATCGTGAACTGATGGCGTTGGCGGCAATTGGGGCAGTATGGGGCCTACTGCGTCGCAAGAAAGAGACGATCTGGGTGTTGGCCTGGTGCATCCTGGTGGCGCTGGTGATCAATCCCGGCTGGTTGGGCTTGCCAAGTACTAATCTGTTGAATAACGCGACTGCCGTCATCGCGCTCTTTTTGCCTCTATCCGTTCTGGATGGTCAGGCAATCGTCTTCCTGTGGGACCATGTCCCGTCCGCTTTCGCTTCTTTGTGCAAACGGCTTGGACTTCGAGTTGCCGCATCGGCAGTGCGAGCCACGTTGATGCTGCTCATGATAGCCGTCACTTTCTGCAGCGCCTGGGGAATGATCTCCATCGTCAATCCCGTCACTGTGCTGGCCACCGCTGAGGATCTGGCAGCCATGGATTGGATCAGTGAGAACACGCCAGTGGACGCAGTATTCTTGATCAACACGCACCACTGGCAACTGGGAACCTTCACCGGCACTGATGGTGGATACTGGATTGCCCGGTTGACCGGTCGGCGAACCCTGCTGCCAGAGCTCCCTTACGTCTACGGAACGCCCGATGATGTACAGCGCGTAAACAACATCGCCCGGATCGTATCTGAGGTCAAGGAAGCTGACGATCCCAAACTGAAGGAGATCTTGGAACGGGAGAATGTGACGCACGTTTACGTAGGTGCAAAAGGGGGGGCGCTAACTCCTCAGATGTTCTTGCACACTTCGCAATATCGTCCGGTATACAGCACGGGAGAGGTGTGGATCTTTGAGGTAGTCAAATAGGACCAGAACGAGAACAGAGGGCAGCGATCCTATTGGAAACGCTGCCCTGCAGGGGAACGACCAAATCAGGATAGGATGAATTACGCCTCTGCGGCCTCGGCCTGCAAAGCCTGATTCAGCTTGCGCATCAGACGCGATTTGCGCCGTGCTGTGTTGTTGTGGTGAAAAATGCCCTTCTCCGCTGCCTTGTCCAGGGCACGTATGGCCTGAGCGACGCTCTTCTGAGCCTCTTCCAGTTCCCCTTCCTCAATCTGTGCCCTGGCCCTTTTGACGTACGTCCGGGTCTCCGATCGAACCCGGCGGTTGCGCACACGCCTCTTCCCCGATGAGCGTATGCGCTTGAGAGCTGATTTTGTGTTTGCCAAGAGAACCTCCATCCAATGTTACTAGAATAGCAGAGTTGTAAGCCCGACAGCCAAGTGACCCCATGCCTAAGAGCAAGCTTGGGACTTTTGACAGCAATGGAGCCATGCACTACAATGCTCTGGCTTGTTGACCAGGGCGAACATATTTTAACCCATCTTGGGCAGAGTGTCAAACGGCGGACCCTTTCCCCCCACGAGCTTGAGTGGCCTGCATGGTCAACGATGTTTCACGTGAAACATTGCGCCACCAGAGAGAATTAGGGATGAGCAAACCCTCACCACGCTTCTGCGATTACGAAGGCAGCGACTACCGCACCGCCTTTTGGGAGGGGCAGCGACGCGAATACGAAGACCTTGCAGAACGCATCGCCCTGCGGAAACTGCTCCCTCCTGCCGGCGAACGCATTATTGACATTGGCGGTGGATTCGGACGCCTCGTTGATCTGTACGCAGAGTACAAGGAAATCGTGCTCCTGGACTATTCCAGGACCCAACTCGCCGATGCGCACTCCCGCCTCGGAGAAGGCAATGTCACATACGTTGCGGGGAACCTGTACGAAATGCCATTCGCCGGCAGAGCATTTGATACGGCTGTGATGGTGCGTGTCCTGCATCACCTTTCCGACGTACCCGGTGCCCTGAGAGCACTACACCACATCCTGCGACCCGGTGGGACCCTTGTCCTGGAATACGCCAACAAGCGCAACCTGAAAGCCATTCTCCGCTACCTGCTGCGGCAGCAGCAACACAATCCCTTCAGTCGGGAACCCTGGGAATTCGTCGAGCTCAACTTTAACTTCCATCCCTCATACGTAGAGTTCAACCTGGAAGCAGCCTGTTTCCACGTCGAGCGCCAGCTCAGCGTGTCCCATTTGCGCGTCGGCCTCCTGAAACGCTTCGTGCCCGCTGGGCTGCTGGCGACCATCGATGGCTGGCTGCAGCAGCCTGCATCAAGACTCAAGCTGACCCCGAGCATCTTTCTCAGAGCACACACCGTTGGCCAAGACACCGCACCCATTGCCCCGCAGATCTTCTGCTGCCCGCACTGTGGCAGCAGCGAGCTCGTGCCCGACTCCACTGCACTAACCTGCAGCGACTGCGGCCGTCGCTGGAGCAAAGCAGGCGGCATCTATGACTTCAGACAGCCACTCGAGTAGAGGAGGGAGTGAGGGGCATTGATCACGCGTTTCATTGGCCTGGATCTGGCCTGGTCGCCCCGGAACAACTCCGCTGCCGTGGTTCTCGAAGCGCAAAACGATTCGGCGCGGTGGATTGCCCACTGTGAGCGGCTGGGCGACAATGAAGAGGTGCTGGCCTTTGTCAGGAAAGCTGCAGGCCGTGGTCCGGCCCTGGTAGCCATAGACGCCCCGCTGATCGTGCCCAACGAAGAAGGAGCGCGGCCTGTAGACCGCCAGATCACACGCCTCTTTGGCCGCTATCATGCTGGCTGCTATCCTGCCAATCGCAGCAGGGGCTGTATGCGCGGAGAGGACCTCGTAGATGGGTTGACCAGAGATAGCTTCGTACAGGATCCGTATGTGCGCCTGCAAGCAGCTACGCGTACCGTTTTCGAGGTCTACCCTCATCCGGCCATGATCGTTCTGTTCGACTTGGAAAGGACCCTCAAGTACAAGCCGCGTCGCAAGCGCACTATGGACTTTCGGCGCAGCGAACTGGCACGTCTGCAGCATTACCTCATTGGCCTGCAGCATGGAACGCCAGCTATGTCGAGTCCTCCTGCAGTTGCCGACCGCGATCCAAGTGCACTGCGCGGTGCCGCCTTCAAGCGCTGCGAGGACCTGCTGGACGCAGCCACCTGCGCCTACATCGCCTACTACGCCTGGTACTGGGGACCCACGGGCTACCAGGTCTACGGTGACACCACTCAGGGCTACATCCTGGTGCCCATGACGAGACGAATGCGTGAGCGCCTGGCAAACCACGTGCGTTAGCGGCGGTCAGACAACAGAACTGGTCCACCAAGCCACCATGCACGAGGACATTCCATGATCTTCGTGCCTTTGTGTCTTCGTGATGGACTTTATAGTTCAGTGACCTGGCAGCCTGCTTTTGTGGCTCCAGCCCGAATCTGTGGCACAACTCAATCCAGATTCGGGACAGATTCAGCCTAGAATCAAATCGCTTGACCAATCCTGAAAAAGCGAGTATCCTATGGCTATACGTGGGGGTGGTTGAGTCCCGGTGGGCTCCACGGTCTTCAAAACCGCTTGAGGGGTGCTGCAGAAGCGGCCCTGGTGGGTTCGACTCCCATCCACTCCCGTAAGCAATCCCCTTTCCCGATCTCGTCCTTCCTACTTGAACAGGCTGTCGACCGGGCTGCCAATGTTTGCTCGCGCATTCCGCGCCGTAGAGGTGTAGATTTGCGCGGTCTCGGAACTTTTGGTGGCCCAACAATTCGTGAGTATAGCGCAGATCCACGCCGGATTCCAGCAGGCGGATGACAAAACTGTCGCGCAAGGAGTAGAACGCACAACAGCGTGCTGCCCCCCCGGGGGGATGGGCCGACTGGCAGGCCACCAGCTCAAGTCGACCCCGACGATTCGGCGCAGAGACAGCAAGGCCAGTGCTGGATGCGGCAGCCGGACGGTGTGTTGCCGTGCCTGCCCCGTTTTCAGGGACGGCGGGCGGCTTCGTTCATGCCAATGCCGCCGTTGGGCTATAATCGGGGTGGGCCGCCATTCAGAGCAGCACTGACGTGCGCGCCGGCCGCTGGAGGCAACGCAAGAGCTTGGTAGAGTGCGAGGGCAGCTTTGATGCCGTTGGGGCCGCAGCAAAGGGGGAAAAGCAATGAGTGAATCTACCATACAAGAATCTCGCTTCAAAGAGTATCAAGCCGAATTATTAGACAAGGTTTCTGATCCCGTGCATAAACGACTCATCAGGGCATATCGGCTCAAGAACCCGGTGGAGTCTATGGAGGACAAGTTGGGAGAAATACTCCTGGAGGTGCTGCACAATGAAGATTAAGAGCCTGACCATTCGAGGCTTCCGAGGATTCAACGAGAGATCGGACCCCCTTGATTTTCATGAGCGCCTCACCTTGATATCCGGGCCTAACAGCTATGGTAAGACAAGTATGTCTGAGGCACTTGAGTGGTTGTTGTACGGAGTAACGTCTAAGGTCGAAGGTGCTGATGCCAAGATCGAATACAAGGGCTCATATCGGAATTGTCATTCCCCCAAGTCAGAAACCCCTTTCGTAGAGGCCACCTTTGTGAAAAGTGACGGAAGCAAGGTTGTGTATAAGGGAGAACTGACAAGCGAAGACTCCATCCAGAGGTACTTGGATGGTACGGAGGTTGATAGATGGCTCTGGGAACAAGATGCCAGCTTGGCCCCTCGCCCCTTTGTCCTTCAACATGCGCTCAAGAATCTTCTCCTGACTACGCCAACAGCCCGCTACAAGGGTTTCACTCGCTTGATTGGAGCGGGGGAATTGGATCAGTTTCAAGAACACTTCGTCTCGCTATGCACGAAGTACAAGCCTCACATTCCCGAAGATGTACAGGACTTCCTCGACAGCTTTTCCGAACTTGACCAACGCCTTGCCAGCTTGCCCTCTCTGGGTGCAGTCTACAAGCTCTATAAGAAAAAACCACCTGACCTGGATAGAATCTACGAGGCAGTAGCTGCCGAATGTAGGAACAAGCTCTCTGAAGACATAGACGAAAAAGATATGCTTCCACAGTTGCGAAAGGTCAGGGAAGAAGCTGTAGGTAAGATCTTTGACAGACGCATCACGTTAGTTGACTATTCGGAAGCGGAGCAGCGATCAAATGCTGGTGATGAAGATTTCTTTGGCGTTGTGATCACAGCTGAGTTCACCAAGCACTATGTAGATCTGCTTGCGCTGGCGACTATTCAGAGTATACTGGATCGGGTAGAGTTTTTCGATTTGGGGCTTCCATTGCTTCAGCAAACTCCTGACGAATGCCCATTCTGTGGCCTGCCTCTTGACGACAAAGGAAGGGCTCACATTCAAGCTACACACGGTGCCCTCAAGAAAAAGGTGGCGAGTCAGGCAGTTGCAGTTATACAGAAGCAACGTGACAAGATCCTCATGGACCTGTCCACCCTGAGTCAACGCCTTCAGGATTATCATAATCGCCATATCAACAAAGCAGTAATTCTGCTATCACTCGGAGATGAAGATAATCTGTCTCGGCTCAAGACCCTACTTGTGCCTAAGTACGAAGTGCATTTCCGCGCCGTTGAAGCGGCTCTCTCTGATGTTGAAGCTGCGACAGAGACGTTGAAGGTGGCCTATAACGAGGCTGTGAAAAGGCTGGACGAAGTCACGGAGTCAGTAAATGAATCCAGAGAGGATGCCAAGCTAGCAGAAGCACTAGGGACAGCTTTGATGGAGTATATCGCTGTAGCGCGTTCCTACGCTCAAACGCTTTCTTGTCACGTGTCGGCGATGTTCGACGCTGACCAAGCCTTGAAACGCGAGCTAGACATACAGGCGGGCACCGAGGATATTAGCGTCTTGATAGAACTCTTGGAAAGACACCAGGATGTTATGAGGAAACTCAGAATCCAGGCAATTCTGGCCAACCTCAAGGGGTTGCGTAAGACCGTAGATAAATATGTGGCAGAGAAATTGCGCGATGTCGTTGAGAACCGGTTGACTTCTGATGTAATGAAATGGTATGAGCAAATTAAGACCCAGGGCGACCCAGATGTGCATTTTACTGGGTTTGATCTTCCACAAACCAAGGGCGGTGACATCAAAGCTCGACAGATCGGGGTCAAAGCGACGTCCTATGGCACCGCTCTGATTAGTGCCGTATCTTCGCTCAGCGAATCCAAACTCAATGCATTAGGTTTATGTATGAATATCGCCAACAACCTCAAAGGCGGTTCGCCTTTCAGCTTTCTGGTCATTGACGATCCGATTCAGTCGTTGGACAGCGGCCACGCTGAGCAATTCATCGGTGTGCTCCGCAAGTTAGCCGAAGGTGAAGGGAAACAGATTATCCTTCTTTCTCACGATCACGATTGGCTTAAAGATGTGCGCAAAGGATGCCGCACATTGAACGGCTACTACTACGAAATTGCCAGTTATAGGAAGAGTGGCCCTGTCATTCGACGATGCCTATGGGCGACTATTGACGAGCGATATATAGAGATTGACACGATTCTCAACAAACCCGATGCTGGCGCAATGGAAAAGCAGCGAGCTGCAGAAGAATTTCGTCTCTTGTTCAACGAACTGGCAGCAGACATTTCCCGTGCAAAGACGGGAAAAACAAAAAACGCCGATAAGCTCAACGGGGCGGCAATTAGAGTTATCCTTATAGAGTGCGACATGCCGACGGATTACGTGGACAAGATAATCGCGGCTTACTCTGCTGTTGGTGACCCCCATCATAGAATAGCTTATGCCGCGCCTGTGGAACGACTGCGTGAGTATCTGAAATTGGCCGACTATATGCGCAAGTATCTGAAAGAGGTACGTGCCACAGCCAGCTTGGAGAGAGCTGCGGAGAGAGTAGACAAGGCGTAGATCGAAGGAGAACCCGTATGGCAGACCTATTCGAGCCCGACGTGGCCCTGCGCTGGCGAGGCAAGCAGACTCAAGTCAAGACGGTCAGCCTGCCCTTCCAGACGGTGGAGCACATTGACCTGTGGGACGCACAGGCGAGCGCGGAATAGCGGGCGGCCTTTGAGCAGATGCGCCAGGCTGCCCCCCGGTGGGAGGGATGGACCAACCGGCTCATCTGGGGCGACAACAAGAACATAATGGATTCCCTACTACGACGAGGATTATGGCTTTCACTATTACATCCCCGATTCCATTGTGAAAGCAGATGAACGGTATTATCTCGTCGAAACAAAGGGAAAAGGCTTCGCCAAGCAGAAAGACACCGAGTCCAAGCGGGAAGTGGCCGAGGAATGGGCTGCGAAGGCGAACGAGAGCACAGAAGTTGAGTGGTCCTATCTCTTTCCCTTGGACCAGAAATTCAATCAGTACAAGGGCCAGGGCTCGTTTGGTGCACTCGTCAAAGCGGTCCGGCAAAGGGGCACTACTGAAGTCCTCACTGCCTGGTAGTGCCTACAAGCTAACCAGGTAGGGGAGCGAGAGCCGCGAAACAAGATCCGATCACGCCAGCCGAAATCGGGGCTTACCAGGTGAGACAAGGACAGGCCAGACCAACTCCTACCGCCAGCGAAGGAGCGCGATAAGCAAAGCGATTGCGAGCACAACACATGGTATGCCAAACACGGAGCAACTTGACAGAAAGAATAAAGGAGATTTCGGCAAACTCGCTGGAAGATATGAAAACCATTCTTCCTATCTTTTTTGTTGCCGTCTTTGTAAGCACATTGCTGGAGCTGTACGTACCGGAAGAAATCATCTTCACCCTCCTGGGGAAGAATCTACTGCTAGCCATACCGCTTGCCACGGTGGCCGGCATTATTCTGCCTATTCCCAGATACGCCACCTATCCGATAGCTTATGCACTATTTGACAAAGGAGCTGGGGTGGGAGTGATCTTCTCCCTTATTTCGGGGGAAGTCATTCTCGGTTCTCTCGAAAGGGACGTCATGGAGTTCAAATTCTTCGGCTGGAAATCCTACGTGTTAAGACTAGGCTTGTGCACGGCGTTTGTCATAATGGGCGGGTTTTTGATTGAGATTCTGGCATAATGATCGATATACTGAACATAACGATAGGCCGTTTCCTAAGATCTCTCCCCATATTACTCCTGGCTATTATCGTAGCCCGGGTGCTCAATTCATACCTGTCAAGAGGATTGGTAGAGAACCTCCGGAAAAGAAGATTGAGGGAGACTCTATCAGTGGTTGCCCTCGCAGGCCTAGTTACGCCGGGACCATTAGCCTGCTATCTCCCCCTACTGAGGGTCTTGCGAAAAACAGGTTTCCCACTTAGCTTAATTGTTGCTTTCATCACAGCTCAGACCCTGGTAGGCCCAATGAGACTGTTCTTAGAGGTCGCATATTTCGGAGCCTGGTTCTACGCGTATAGAGTAGTGATTTCCTTTATCATAGCCATCAGCATCGGGGCCATCTACCACCTACTGGAAAGACGGATATCCTTCTAATAGAGAAACCAGTTATACGTTGGACAAATGGGTGTTTGTACTCATTTTCCCAGAAGCTCAAGAATGCCCTACGCTGAAGCTTCCGGGAAGACTGTCCGACTTTGTTGACAGTACTTACGCACTTGCTTAGGATTTCGCCACGAATTACACGAATTTCACTGATTCTCTATTCTTTTTCGTATTAATTCGTGCAATTCGTGACCAGTTTCTTTTCAACTGCGTAAGTACTGTTGATTCCTTTATAAGCACTCAGTGGGTCGCCGGTTCTGCCTGAGGCCGTTCGCTGAGAGGAGCTAGCTTCCCCTCTACGTGCTATGTGGAGGAACTGAGGAATCCGCTTCATTTGAAGTGCCTGCTGAAGAACGAGGGGCGGACCGTCAGCCTTCAAGTCGCTGGCGGATGAGCACGATGCGGCCAAGCTGGCGCAGCAGCTCCCCGAGGACGAGTGGCTAGGTTCTCCTGGGCGCGCAAGAGGCTGCTTGACAAATGAGCGCGAGCGCGCTACAATGCACTTAGGTCGCGTAGCCTAGCACCTCAAGGATCTTCCTCGTATACTACGCGTTGGCTCCACACGACCACTTTTCGCCGACAGTTTGCGCTTCTCGTCTTCCAAGAACAAAGAGGCCTCGCAGAAGGCTAACATGCCTGGGGCATAGGGCGGAGCTTTCAGGTCCTGCGCGGTTCGGAACGTTTCGCCGCAAGGAATGGGACCGGCATGAACGGCCGCTGGTCCTGGGTGCGAGTTCTCGTATGGTGCTTCGTTGCCACTGTGGTTGCGCATTAGCCTCGCGCCGCAAGACTCCGTGACGCTGAGAGCGCACTTCCAGGGCGTTGGGCGCTTCTGTGTTTGGCCAGTGAGCGATCTGTCCCCAACCATCGCACCAAGTGGTGTGCCTTTTTACTATTCCTCTTCTTAAGTGTGCGCAGGTCCCTCGTGTGAGGAAGATGCTACCTTTGTCCAAGAGTGCGGTGTTGCACTGGACTGGCTGACGTGATTGAGGTATGGTTTCTATGACTGAAGCGGCAAGTGTTCTCGTTATGCACCCCCATGAACATCGCTACCCAAGCGGTATGCCCGCTCTAGTGACGCAGCTAGTAGCAGGGTTTCTAGCGACAGGAGCAGAGGTGACCTTGATTCTGCCAAAGGCATCTACAGGTCTTGGCCTCGACCAAACGGCTTTTGAGGTCGCGAGTTCTCCGCGAGGTGATCTCAGAGTACAGTGGTGGCCTAATGGAGATTTTGGCCGTAACGGACGACCGAGGCTGTTGCACCGGTTGGAGGGTGAGCTTTCCCGGTCAAGCTACGATCACGTGCTCGCCATCGGGGTAGAACGAGCTGGATACGTTGCCAGCATCGCGTCTCGACTCACCAGTACTCCGCTATCGGTGCTGGTGAACTATCGCGATGCCTTTGAACACCATCTGAACTCCCCACACGAGGTTGACCTAGTTCACAGCACCGCCGACCATATACTTTCGCCAAATCACACGATAGCCTCCCATCTGGCAGCCTTCTATGAAACGGACAGGACCTTGCTCGTGGACACCGAACTCACTCCAGAGATAGATGCCCTGTGCCCACCTGATGATTGCTGCGAATGGATACGTGAACTCAGTGATGGCTGTCCATATGTCGTAACGACCGGCCTGCTCAGTTCTCTTACTGACAACAGGGAGTTGCTCGATCTTGTATCTAGGTTGATCAAAGATGGCATCGTTCAGAGATGGGTCCATGCCGGCCACATTGACCAAAACATCCTGGTCCCAATGTTTAGGAGACTGGCCCTCGTAGACCTCTTTGAGAGCTTTGTGGTTACGGGAACCCTTAGCAGAATCCGATATACAGGACTGGTCAAGCAGGCTGAAATGATGGTGCGCCCTCGCGGGGAGGTGAATACTGCCTTGGCTGCGAAGGAGGCAAATCACTGGTCAATTCCGCTGAGCGTACCGGCGGGATTCCCCGTAGAGCCAGTCAAGCATCCCGAGGCTTGTCCTGCCGTTCGGGGAAGGAGCAAGGCGAAGGCAAGCTCACAAGTTGCCTTAAGTGCGGTGGAGCTCGCCGGAGCAATACTCGAATGAGAGTACTGATCATCACAAGCCAGTTTCCGCCGCGACTGGGAGGGGTCGCGGCCGCGACCTTCCGTCTGAGCACGGCGCTGCTCGCCGTCGGAGACAAGGCAGAGGTCATTACAAGAAACCATGGAGATCACACACCTGCTGGTTTCGGGCAACCCGAAAGCGCTGAATTCAAGGGTATTCGCGTCCATCGGTTTCCGGACAAATGGTTCAAAACACCGGCCTATGGCCTGTGCATACCGGAACTGATCAGGATTGCCAATGAGTTCTGCCCAGATGTCATCCACGCATACTACGCTGTGCCGTCTGGCTATCTAGCGATTGCATGCGGAAAACGAGTTGGTGTCCCAGTAGTCGTTTCATGTCGGGGTGATGATATCACGAAAGCCATACTGGACAAACCTGCATCGCTAAGACGTGTGCTCGAATCTGCGGACTTTGTCACGTCCGTGTGCAGTAGTCTTCTTGTTTGGGCACATCTTATCTCAGAGTTTAGCCAGTATTCAGTCGTAAGAAACTCAATAGAACCGTCATTCCTTGCTGTTCAGTGTGACGCACCAGCGATCCGCGAACAGTATGAATTGATGCAAGGGTCAATCGTGTTAGCAAGCAATGCCGTGTTTCGGTGGAAGAAGGGACCAGACTATCTTGAAGACCTGCTGGTCAGCGTTGGGCATAGTGACATTCCCAACATTGAGTTTGTCCTAGTAGGGAAGTTTGACGCTTCTTGGCGCCACAAGCTCCGCAGAAGGTTTCAAGGAACCGCCACACGGGAGCGGACACGCAAGCTCGTCTCTGTGTCGTGTCCAGATAGGAGAGACCTGGCTAGGCTTCTGTCCGTAGTGGACCTCTTTCTGCTCACCAGTCGTCGAGAGGGTATGCCAAACGCTGCTATAGAGGCGATGTCACGAGGTACACCGGTGGCAGCCACGGCGGTGAATGGATGCACAGAACTACTAGAGAACACCGATGCCGGGATCCTTCTCAATCCGTTTGATTCCGCTGAAGGGGCTCGAGCGGTAATAGCACTGCTCTCAAATCCATCTCAACTCACGAATCTAGGGAAGAACGCCCGTCACTTGATCGAGCCTGATTACCTGGTAGAACGGGAAGTTCAGAGACTACGGAGCATCTATGAGCGGCTCTCGAAGCAGTAGTCCCGACGACCTGATCGACCTTTACAAGAGGACAGGAAACCGCCACTACCTCTTGAGATTCTACAGGCATGATAGATACGGTCGTGTTTACGATCGCCCTCCAAAGAGCAAGTGAGGGTGCAAGCACAAAGCCCTGAGGAGCATTGTTCAGCCCAACCCTCCCGTCTCAATCCTGGATGTTGGTTGTGCAACACGACCGTTGGCTGAGAAGATTTTGACGGAGGGTGGCCAATACGCAGGGTTTGACATCAACCAGCTTTTTCAACCTGACTATGTCGGAGACGCCCACCACTTGGCTGACATCGCTTCCAAACGCTTCTATTGGGTTGTTCTCAGTGATATCCTGGAACACATAGCCGACCAAATCGAGTTCTACGAGAGACAGCTGTTATTGGAAGTCGGCTATTAATCGTTACTCCTCAATGGTACCATTTGGAGTGCGTCAGGTTTCTGGATCCATATCGGCACTATCGAGATCGGCACATTCATGTTGGTGGAGCAAGTTACTGGCGCCAATTGATCTTCAGGACTGGCCTCCAAGTAATCCATGAGCGTGGATTCTACTTCATTCCCAGTATTTCCTTTGACACCAAGAGCGAAAGTCTGAAACCAATTGACGACGCTTTGGACAAGAACCATGTGCTACGGTGAATTGATCGACACCTGTTCGAGCGCATGTCTTACTGGCCAGTGATTCGAAAACTGGGGCAGGAGAGCATATTTGTTGCACGACTTCCAAACAGGTAAGTGATTATGGTATTGGTGGTATCTCGCTCGCTCACATGGGGAGCAGGTAGCGTCTTGTCATCTGCCGACCTCGTTGCGTCGCTTCTTAAGGCAGGCCTCCGTGCGGCGCTCATCTTGGTGGAACGGCTTCGCCCCGACCCGTCCCGAAACGGATCGTTGCTCACTCGCCTGCCTCGGCACTCCATAATAGAGATAGGAGACAGACAGGAAGAGCTCGCCGAACTAGCACGTCAAATGCACGCTCGAATGCTAATAGGGTCTTCCACCACCCTGTTTCACCTGGTGTCTACCGTTGCGTTACGACAGTCGCTCTCCTATGCGCTTGTCATCCGTGGAGGTAGCTATGGCCGTAGAACCCATGCAGAACCACAATTAGGGGACATGCTTTCGCGTGCAACTCGTGTGGGATGTGTTGCCAAACATCTGGCGCAACTGCTCGCAGATGCCTTCCACCTCACACCAATTGTCCTCCGGCACCCCCCACCTGCCAGTCAACAGATGTCGAAAAAGCCAGAATCGCTTAGACGCCCTCCGAAGTTGGTGTATGCCGGACAGTTCTGCGAGAGAAAGCGTGTCCTTGATTTGCCGGAATTAGTAGCAGCCTTGGGTGAGTTTCTTGAGCTGCCTCCCGAAGTGTCTTTGGTGGGAGATGGTCCGCTCAGAGAAGATGTAATCCGACAACTAGGTGCTACGTCTGCTTCAGTGAGGGATCTTGGCTGGCAACCACATGATGTGAGTCTTTGCGAGATCTCGGCTGCGGACTTCTTGGTATTGCCTTCGCAGCAGGAAGGCCGGCCAAGAGTGATACTAGAGGCACTCATAGGTGGCACAATTCCAATCGCAACGGACATTCCGGCGAACAGGGAGATCTTGGGTTGTGCAGCAGATGAGGTCTTGTGGCCTGTTGGTAGACCGAGAATCGCAGCCCGGATGATAGAAAGGGTGTGGCACAGCAGAGAGGCCCAACAGCAGTTTTGGGGCGCCGTGTCGGTGGATTCCGCACTTCACACCGAACGAGAGTTTGACAACGCAGTCCTGAAGCTGGTACAGACTTAGCTTGTCAATCCCTTGGCTTGCTGTCCGATCTTAAAGACCTGGCAGCGCCCAACTCCTCGCCAACGCACGGCCTTTCGTCGACGTCACAACCCATGACCCGCCAGCCCGTGCTTCCCATGAGCCGTCCTCAGACCGCCTTGTGTCTGCTGCAAGTAACGCCGCAATGCTGATGGGTCAGCCTGCTGGAAAGGTAGAGATCCTTCCGAGCGCTCGGTGGGACGCCCATTTTGCCCCAGCGTGAACCCAAAGCGCGCTCGGTACGTAGTAAAGACAGGGCATCACCACAGAAGTATCGCCTGAGGAACATCACATCAGAAAGGACAACTCACCATAAAATCTCGATCATCGCTATATGGGACCTTAAGCGGCGGATTGCTGCTCACCGGTATCGGCCTGATCTTCCTGCTGAGGCTTGACTTCTTCCCAGCCATCCTGGGCGTACTGGGCCTATCGTCCATCCTTGCCGGGTTGGCCACAGGCCGGGGTTGGTACGGCTTGCAGAGCGGGCTATGGTGGGTAGGACTGTTCTTTCTCTTTTACTACCACATCTTCTGGCCCGGCATCCTGATTGTGCTCGGCGTCTCGGCCCTGATCGCTCAGTTCCTCCGAGGCAGAGCAAACAGAGAAAGAAGAGAAGTAGCGCGGATAGCAAAACAGGCCGCGCCAGAGAGGCGCGGCCTGTTTCCCAAATAGTAATCGTTGTGCTTACGGCTTGCCTTTACCAACTCTGAGCAACTGCCGCATATCACCACCGAACCCCTCAAGAAAGCGGTAGAAATCCAACACTTCGTCACCGCTGATGGGCCCCATTTTCTGGAAGGCGGCCCGCTCTTCAGCCTCAGGATCAAGAGCAGCTTCCATCTCTTGCGCATGGTCTGCACTGACGGTGGCCATGATCAAGCCCTGCAGACCACAATGCCTGCAGATCACCGACGCCAGCCATACATCACCACGGCGATGGCGGAGGTGCACATCCTCAGAGGCATAACGTCGACCACAGCCGGTGCACTGCGTATGAGTCACCAGATACCGGATAATCAGCGAGTGGATTGACCTTTCATTCTCATTCATGGTCCGCCCCCTTGTTGCCCGCCAGCAGGCTGTGCCAACCCCGGCCAGTGCCCACACCGGCGCGACCAGCGGCAAGACTGTGCCTAGCTACCTTCTCCTTCTTCCTCTACCAACTGCTCGACAACCACAGTGACCTCTGGGATCACACCAGACGGCAGCCGGATTGGAATCTGGTGACTGCCCAGCAAACGGATTGACTCATCCAATAGGATCTTGCGCTTGTCAACGGGGTGACCAATCTGCTTCTCGATCTCTGCTGCAATGTCCGCAGAGGTGACGGCCCCGTACAAGCGTCCCTTGTCACTGGCCTTGACCTTAAAAGTCAGGGTAATCTCGGACAACCGCTCTGCCAAAGCAACGCTGTCGGTGCGAATGCGTTCTTCGCGCTGCTCCTCGATAGCTTTCTGCACCTCCGTGCGTCGAAGCGCACCAGGCGTAGCCACCACCGCCAGGCCGCGCGGTATCAGGTAGTTACGGGCATAGCCATCGGCTACCTTCTTGATTTCCCCTGCCGTTCCTAACCTCTTGATGTCTTTCAGCAACAGAACTTGCACACTGCTTCTCCTCTAACTCAGTAGTCGAACAACGACTGCCTCACGTCTCACATCGAAATGATACTGCAAAATGAGAGAAAATCCAAGTCGTGCAACTGCAAATGCACAGCGTGTCCCGGCCGAGCACGCACCTGGCAAGGACAGACTCTATTGACCGCATTGGATCGAGTAGGGGGCAGCGGCTAAGCGCCCCCTCTCACACCACCGGACATGCAGGTGTCAAGCCACACGCAGTTGGTGATACCGTTCGGCGATGCTCCTTAGCCCTTGCTTCCGCCAAAAGGCGTTGCTCAGACCCTCGTTGGCCGCCATCCGCCAGGGACCTTTTCCCACTGTCCCCAATGCGGCTCTCTCACGGGGCACACCCAGCGCCAGCGTGTCTTTCCCCTCTTCCAGCGTTTCCAGACCAGTTGCCTCAGACAACCCCCAGCTCTTTGCCCACCTTGGCAAATGCCTCCAGGCCTTGATCCAGGTCTTGCTTGCTGTGCGAAGCCGAGATCATGACGCGGATGCGCGCCAGGCCTCGCGGCACGGTGGGGAAGCCGATGGCCATGGCAAAGAGGCCCTCATCAAACAGCTTGCGAGAAAACTCTTTGGCCAGTGGTGCTTCGCCAAGCATGACCGGAGTGATGGGCGTCATGCTGTTCCCGGTGTCAAAGCCCAGGCGCTTCATCTCGGCCTTGAAATAGTCGGCGTTCTCCCACAAGCGGTCCACCAGTTCAGTGGAGGACTCTAGTATATCCACTGCCGCCAGGCAGGCGGCAGTGTCAGCAGCGGGCACTGCGCTGGAGAAGAGGAAGGGCCGCGCCTTCTGCCGCAAGTAGTCCACAATCTTGCGCTTCCCGGCGAGCACACCACCCACCACGCCAAAGGCCTTTGATAGAGTGCCCATCTCCACGTCGAATTTGCCGTGCAGACCAAAGTGATCCACAATGCCCCGGCCGCCCTTACCCAGTACACCCTCCCCGTGGGCATCGTCAACCATGGTCATCACGCCGTAGCGTTCAGCAACTTCGTATAACTTGTCCAGCGGGGCGACGTCACCATCCATGCTGAATACGCCATCTGTGACCAGAAGACCTCGCCGGTAGTTAGGCAGGTTCTCCTTAATGACACGTTCGGCGTCGGCAACATCGCAGTGCTCATACACCACGATCTTGGCCCTGGACAGCCGGCAGCCGTCAATGATCGAGGCATGGTTAAGCCGGTCAGAGAAAACGACATCTTCCCTGCCTACAAGCGGTGGAATCGCTGCCTGGTTGGCGCAAAGGCCCGATTGCACATAGAGAGCATCTTCTACGCCCTTGAACGCGGCCAGCCGCCTTTCCAACTCATGGTGCAGACTGAGTGTGCCAGCGATGGTGCGCACAGCGGCTGGGCCCACACCAAACTCGTCAATGGCCTTTTTTGCTGCCTCCCTCATGCGCGGATGATTGGCTAATCCCAGGTAGTTGTTAGAACAAAAGTCAAGCACCCGCTTGCCATCCACGACGATCCACGCACCCTGCGCACTTTCGATGGTGCGAATGTTGATAAACAGTCCTTGCTCCTTGAGATTGGCGACGTCCTCGTCAATAAAAGCCAGTTTGTCCTTTGCCATTCTTCTTTCCTCCTAAATCAAGTTTGCTATCAGCCAACAGCTTCACTGGTGCGCCTGGATACCTCTCGTCACTGTGGTGATCGCAGGCCCAGCAATCACGTTTCGCGCTTCACGTGGATTGCAGCTTCCCCTCCGCGTGTTTCCTCCCCAGTTTCTCCAGCATATCTGCCACCATTGCTGCCAGGCTGTACTGCGGCTTCCAGCCCCAATCCCTCCGCGCCGCACTGTCGTCGATGCTCCGAGGCCAGGAATCAGCGATTTGTTGCCGGAAGTCGGGATTATAGCTACAGGCCAGATCGGGGATATGCTCTTTGATCTCGGCTACCAGCTCGCTGGGGGAGAAACTGAATGCCGCCAGGTTGTAATCGGCATGGCGTGTGAGAGAGGAAAGGTCAGCTTCCATCAGGCCGATAGTGGCTTTGATGCAGTCCGGCATGTACATCATCGGCAACACCGTGTCCTCTTTCAGGAAGCAATTGTAGCGCTTGTATTTGATCGCTTCGTAAAAGATCTCTACCGCATAGTCTGTGGTGCCGCCACCAGGCGGCGTCTCGCTGCTGATGATGCCCGGGTAGCGCACGCCACGCACGTCCAGGCCAAAGCGGCAGAAGTAGTAGTTGCACAGCAATTCGCCGGCGACCTTGGTGACGCCGTACATGGTGCGAGGCAGCAGGACGGTTTCCTGTGGAGTGTTGTCTCGCGGGGTCTCGGGGCCGAAGGCAGCGATAGAACTAGGACAGAAAACGCGCGCCAACTCGCGTTCTCGCGCTACCTCCAGGATGTTGTAGAGCCCGTTCATGTTCACGTTCCAGGCCAACTGTGGGTGCTGTTCCCCAACAGCCGAGAGGATAGCGGCCAGGTGGCAGATCGTATCAATGTCATACTTGTCCACCACTGCCTCAATCGTTTCCCGCTGGGTCACGTCAATAAACTCAAAGGGGCCAGAGTCGCGCAGCGCCGCACTGGGCTTGGTCTTGTGACCAGCGGCCACGACGTTATTATGGCCATAGCGCTCTCGGAGCGCTGGCGTCAACTCGGAGCCAATCTGGCCAACAGCGCCGGTGACGAGGATCCTGGGCTTGCTTCTTTGCATCGTAGTTCCTCCATTGGCCGATCTTGAATCACAACATCCCTTGTTGCCATCAAGCGTTCGCAAGGATCGAAAAAGACCCAAAGCCTGTTCGCAGCATATCATTCTCCAGAATGAACTCCATGTCAAACACGCCCACGGAAAAGGGTGTCAGCGGCCTGAACGAAACCGACGCCCTGATGGTGGAAGGGTGACCAGACCATTAGGGAGACAGAAGGAGCGCAATGCCGACCCCCATCGTCGCGCCTACCAGCACCTCAAAGGGCGTGTGTCCAATCAGCTCTCGCAGGCGGGTCTGGGCAATGGGACGCCCACTGAACAACTCTGTCAGTATTTGGTTCAATATCCTTGCCTGTATGCTTGTTGCGCGTCTAACCCCGGCGGCATCGTACAAGACCACGATTGCGGTAACCAAGGCGATGGCAAAGGCAGCCGAGTCCAGGCCCTCGCTCAGGCCTACCGCCGTGGCCAGCGCGGATACGGCTGCAGAGTGCGAACTCGGCATACCGCCAGCGGTCCACAACCAGCTCCAATCCCAGCTCCGCTTGGTGATCCAGTACAGCACCGGCTTGATAACTTGAGCTGCTAACCAGGATGCTCCTGCGACCAGAAGATGATGATTACGGAACAAATCTCGTAGGACCACGCTATTCCTTAGAGACAAACGGTGCTAGTATGGGGCCTTTGCTGTCCACACCAGTGATCTGGTTCACCTTCTGCTCCGCTTCGTCCAGTTTACTCTCACACAGCTTGGCCAGGAGCATCCCGCGTTCGAACAGGGCCAACGATTGCTCCAGGGGTAGATCTCCGGCTTCCAGTTTCTGCACCATTTCCTCAAGCTGTTGAAATGCCTGCTCAAAAGTCAGGTCTGTTGTTTCTTCCATGTGCTTTCTCCTTCAGTCAACGACGCCAGTAAAACGACCATCGCTGACGCGGACATCGATAGCATCCCCCGAGGCCACGTGAGCAGTGCGCCTGACCACGGCGCCAGTATCTCGACGAGATACGACAGCGTAGCCACGGTTCAAAATGGATTCTGGGCTCAGCGCCTGTAGCCGGAGCTGCATGCCAGCCGTCTGCTCTCGGTGCAGCGCCAAATGATGTCGCTGCACCATCCACATCCGCTGGCGGCGCTCATCCACGTGCTGCCGCCACCTATCCAGCAGAGGTCGTGGCGAAAAGCGGTGTAGCAGAGTCAGGGTATGCTCTGCCCTCCTGCGGTTCTCGGCAAGGTTTTGCTTCATGCCCTGATACAGGGTATCACGATACTGCACGATTTGGTCACGCAGCACCTGCTGGTCAGGCACAGCTACCTCAGCGGCAGCCGACGGCGTGGGCGCTCGCACATCGGCCACAAAATCGGCGATGGTGTAATCCGTTTCGTGGCCCACCCCAGAGACCACCGGCACCCTGGAAGCAAAGATGGCCCGAGCTACGCGTTCGTCGTTAAAGGCCCACAACTCCTCCAGGGAGCCCCCGCCACGGGCCACGATGATTACGTCCACATCCGTACGGGCGTTCAGTGTTTCGATGGCAGCAACGATCTGCGGCGGTGCTTCATCGCCCTGCACCAGCGTCGGAGCCAGAATCACTCCCGCCAGAGGATAGCGCCGCTGTAAGACGTGCAGGATATCGCGTATTGCTGCGCTTACGGGCGAGGTCACCACACCCAGCCACCGTGGAAAATGGGGCAGAGGACGTTTGCGCTCTGTGGCGAACAGGCCCTCTCGCTGTAACTTGTCTTTGAGCGCCTGTAACTGTAAGAACAGCGCCCCTTCCCCCACTGGCAGCACTCGATCAACGTAGAGCTGATACCTTCCCTGTCGCTCATACACCGAGGCATGGCCATGCGCCATCACCGCATGGCCATCGGCTGGCACATGCTCCAGCGAGGCAATCTGGGAACGCCAGAGCACACAACCTAACTGAGCGTGCGCATCTTTCAGGGTGAAGTACATATGTCCGGCGGCGGACTCTACGCAGTTCGAAACTTCCCCTTCCACCCACAGGTCTTGGAGCAAAGGATCTACTTCGAACAGATCCATGATGTACTGTGTGATTTGGCTGACGGTATAAACCTGCATGTTGCAATGATACCGTATGAGGCGAGCAATGCACAAATCAGCTCAGGCACTTGTCGCTGCTGGGATCAGCCTTGACCAACAAAGTGTGTCACAGTGAGATTCCGTCCACTCCTCATACCTGCCCCGCGTGGATACGCGCCACAACTTGGCCTGACGAATCCGCATAGGCAAAGGCCATCTTGGTGGTGTTGTGTGCAAAACCATAGTTACCCAATGGGTTAATGAGGATGATCCCGCCCAGGCCCTGCACCCGCCGCCGCAGAAAATCCACAGCCATTTGAGCAGCCACCATGGCCGGATGATCTTTGAGCAAGTCGCAAGCGGTTTTGCTCAGCAAGACCTTCATGATCGCCTCGCCCCATCCCGTTGCCGAGGCAGCGCCGCATGCATTGTCAGCATACGCGCCCGCCCCAACCAATGGCGAATCACCTACCCGGCCTGGTAGTTTGCGCGGTGTACCGCCTGTGGAAGTGGCCGCGGCCAGATTCCCCCACTGATCCATTGCCACCGCACCGACAGTGCCCGTTGGCGATGGTTCAAAGGGCTGGCGCGTGGTGAAAGAGGGGTCGTTTTGAATCTCTTGGTAAAGGGCCAGCTCCCTTGGCGTCAGCAGCTCACTGGCTTCCTGCTGTGGCACGTCCATCTCACGGGTAAAAGCTTGCGCACCTGTACCAACGAGGAAGCAGTGTTCGGTCCGCTCCATCACCATGCGGGCTACGGTAATGGGGCGGAGGACACTCTGGATCGCTGCGACGGCGCCAAGATTTAGCGACGCCCCATCCATGATGATGGCGTCCAGTTCGATCTCTCCCCGAGCGTTCAGACGAGAGCCGCGTCCGGCATCAAAGGTGGGGTCGTCCTCCAGAATCCTGACCGCTGCCTCCACCGCATCCAGGGCTGGAAGGCTATCCCGCAGCCTGGGGAACACTTCTGCTACAGCCTGGTGCACTCCTTTGACGTGATCTGCTTCCAGCTCCTCAGGGATGTTCCAGGCTCCGCCGTGAACAATCAGACTCACTTTGTTCATAACAGACTCCTTTGTCCATTATTCATGTGAGAGGACACAGCGACGAGTCCTCGGCCCGAGCTTCTCATGGTTTACGTACAGGATCCTCACCCTCTGGTGATAGGGGCCGAGATCAGACTCCGCGCACGTGGGCGCGGGCAATCTCCTACTTGACGACGATATTCACCAGTTGATCCGGCACATAAATGATCTTGATCACACGCTTGTCTGCAATGTGGCGCTGCACCTTCGAGCTGCCCAACGCCAGCTCTCGTGCATCTTCCTCACCGATCCCTACAGGTACAGACAGACGGTCGCGCAACTTGCCGTTCACCTGCACCACCAGGGTGATCACTTCATCAGCCGCCGCAGCTTCATCCCACTCCGGCCAAAGCTGGGTGTGCACGCTATACGCTCCGCCAATGCGCTCCCATAACTCCTCAGCGATGTGCGGCGCAGTAGGAGCCAGCAGCAGAATCAGTGTGTGTACAGCTTCGTCCCAGGCATCCGACTGCACCACCGGTGTCTGCTTGGCTTTCATCAAGTAGTTGTTGAACTCCATCAGCGCAGCGACCATGGTATTGAAATGGAAGGACTCCATATCATCAGTGACCTTGCGGATGGTCTTGTGCGTAATGCGTCGCAGTGCTGCGATCTCACTGTCGGCAGGCTGCTCCTCGAAGGATTTCGGCTTGCCTGTCACTACGTCCCAGACGCGGTACAGGAAGCGGTGCACGCCCTCGATGCCGCGGCTGCTCCACGGGCCGCCAGCGTCCCAGGGACCAATGAACATCAAGTAGGCACGGGTCGTGTCTGCACCCATCGACTGCACATAGTCATCGGGGTTCACGACGTTGCCGCGCGATTTGCTCATCTTCTCGTTGTCTTCGCCCAGGATGATGCCCTGGTTGAACAGACGCAGCATCGGCTCATCGTGATCCAGTATGCCGATGTCCCGGCATGCTTTGGTGAAGAAGCGTGTGTACATCAGGTGCATCGTTGCGTGTTCAATGCCACCAGTGTACTGATCCACCGGCAGCCAGTACTTGCCGCGTACAGGATCGAAGGGTCCTTTGTCATAGCCGGGGCTGGTATAACGCATGTGATACCACGAAGAGCACATGAACGTGTCCATCGTATCGGTCTCCCGCTTCGCTGGGCCGCCGCACTTGGGGCAAGTGGTATTCAAGAAGCCCTCGTGGTATTTCAAAGGCGACTCGCCGGTGGGCAGGAACTCGGCGTCTTCTGGCAGCAGCACAGGCAGTTGATCTTCAGGCACTGGCACGATACCACATTCCTGGCAGTAAACCACCGGGATTGGAGCACCCCAGTAGCGCTGCCGTGAGATCAGCCAGTCGTGCAGGCGGTACTGCACTTTGCGGTGTCCGATACCCTTGTCCTCCATCTCGTCCGCTATGGCCTCCCACCCCTCCGGACTTGGCATACCGTTGAAGCGTCCGGAGTTGACCATTGTCCCCTCACCGACGTAGGCAGCTTCCAGGGGTTGTCCGTCCCAATTCGGCGGAGCAATGACTACCGGGATGGGCAAGCCATGGCGCCGGGCGAATTCAGAATCCCGCTGGTCATGGCCAGGAACACCCATGATGGCGCCAGTGCCATAAGTCATCAGCACATAGTCTGCGACGTACAGGGGCACCTCTTGGCCATTCATCGGGTTGATGGCATAGGCGCCGATGAAGACGCCTTCGCGCTCCCTTTCTGTGGACAGGCGGTCAATCTCCGACAGGCGCCGGGCTCTCAGCTTGTACGCTTCGACCTCCGCACGGTGTTCGGGCGTGGTCAGCTCGTCCACCAGCGGATGCTCCGGGGCCAGCACAGCAAAGGTCATGCCGAAGACGGTGTCAGAGCGTGTGGTAAAGACCGGGATCCTCTTCGGCGAACCTTTGATGCCCAGGTCGAACTTGACGCCTTCGCTGCGGCCGATCCAGTTTGTCTGCATGGTCGCCACACGCTCCGGCCAGTCGATCTTGCTGAAATCCAGCAGTTCATCGGCGTACTGGGTGATGCGGAAGAACCACTGTTCCAGGTCCTTCTTAATCACCGGCGTGCCGCAGCGTTCGCAGTGGCGGTCTTCGCCCCAGACCTGCTCTCGCGCCAGGGATGTGTTGCACTTGGGGCACCAATCTACAGGCGACATAGCACGGTAGGCCAGGCCATGCTCGTAGAACTTTAAGAAGAACCATTGCGACCACCTGTAGTAGTCCGGATCGCAAGTCACGGCCTCTCGTCGCCAGTCCCACATGGCTCCCATGGTCTTTAGTTGCCCGCGCATGCGTTCGACGTTGGCCGCCGTCCACTTGTAGGGATGGATGCCATGCTGGATAGCAGCATTCTCTGCCGGCAAGCCAAAAGCATCGAACCCTATCGGAAACATCACGTTGTAACCTTGCATGCGCATGTAGCGTGCTCTGACATCTGATGGCGCCATAGCATACCAATGGCCAATGTGCAGGTCACCCGAGGTATAGGGTAGCATGGTCAGGCAGTAGAACTTGGGGTGGGGATCGTCCTCATCAGCATGGTACAACCTATCTGCTTCCCATTTCTTCTGCCACTTTGCTTCAATCGTTGGTGGTTGATACTTGTCTCTTTTCATCATGACCTCCAAATCACTGCGCCAACACCCCGCTGCAAACTGGGGGACGAAAAAAGAGCACTCCGTACAGGGACGAAGTGCTCTCCGTGGTACCACCCTGATTGGCAGGGAACCCAAACTGGACACCAGAATTCAACATTGTACGACCTGGCCTCCAGTGTGGTAGTGGAGATGAGGGGACTCGAACCCCTGGCCTCCTCAATGCCATTGAGGCGCTCTCCCAACTGAGCTACATCCCCACGATAGGAACTCTACCCACTTTGGGGCGCGGTAACGGGCGCCAAGCGTCTGTAGCTACTGCTCTCAATCAGAGTTTCACCACGGAGGCTCTCAGGCGAGTTCAGCTTTTGTGGCGCTCCCTCCGGGCACCTGCGTCGGGCTCCCACCTGGACATGCCCCAACTCTCTGTCAGGGATAGCCTACTACTCCTGTTCACAGCCTTTGCTCTATTCAGGGTGGAGCTGAGGGGACTCGAACCCCTGACCTCATCAGTGCGATTGATGCGCTCTCCCAACTGAGCTACAGCCCCGTTTGTGCACGTAAGTATAGGGCAATCAGACATGCCTGTCAAATCAACGTGTTCTGGCGGCGGCACTCCACCCGAAGCACCCAGACGCCCCCACAACAGAAATCCCTTCTATGCGACATAGAAGGGATTGTACTTGATGGTAGTGGCCATGATTCAGCTACAGACCAGCAGCCAGCGAGGACAGTATCCTGCCGCCAAACAGCACTGTTCAAGGGGCCTGTGCGCTATTGAGGACGACGCCTTCTGCGTCGGGTGTAAAGGGGCAGGTTGTCCAGCAGGTCTGCACCACGGATGACGAGTTTGTTGGCCAGTTTCCTGGCGGGCACCTTACCGCTATAGACCATGCGCTGTGCCGTGCGCTTCCCAATGCCAAACATCTCCGAGATTTCCTCTATCGTATAAAGAGCATCTCTTTCGATTCGCATGCTCACCTGCTCGCCCCCATAGTCTGCGCACTAGTAAGCATCGAGGCCTGGGCGCCTACCATGTCCACGTTATGGCCCTTTTATGCATGATCTGCGCCATATTATACACGATTCTGCCTCGAGAAGCAAACCCATCCAAGCTCCTGACAACCTGCCGCAGCGCCCCCTCCTGGGGAGGGGATATGCCGTTTAGACGCCAACTAACGCCATAATAAGCCGTATTTACGCCCTTTAACTCCATTCACGTACGACTGGGTCGTGCTGAGGAGATCTGTCCGATAGTTCTCACGCCATGTAATGCCATATAGACGCCGTATTATGACGTTTATACGCCATTTTAAGTCTCGTGTTCGAGCTGAGCTCCAGCCGAAACTGCCCTGAGCAGCGAATAGACACGTCCTCCTGGAGTGCGAAGGCTGACTCGGCCACTGCCCTAAGATGTAGCAGCGATCAAGCAACCCGGCTTCCATCCCATCGGTTTCACTGATGTAGACGAAGCGATTGGCTTCGGGATACGGTTCGCCGCTCCCCAAAATCTTCCGTGTTTGTGTTTCCTTGTGATTGTGCTGTGTGTTGAGCGGCAGAGACCGAGTTCCGCGAGCTCTGGCCACTTCGCACCATCCGTTGCCGGTGCTCTCGTCAGCGTGAAAGACGCGTCGGCCGTTCGCCTGGAGCCCGAAGTTTCGTAAGCTCAGGGACCTGCCTATCTGGGCAAGTTCCGGACAGTCAGCCGCTCACCTGGTATGTGGCAAAGCTAGTCAGCGAAATGACGTGAAAGCCCTGCGAGTGTGCTTGGCTGCGAGGAGTATGGTTCTGCGCCAACGCCGCCCGTTAGAGTCTCTTGTCACTGCTGGAATCCGCTTCCCATCAACGTCATTTCACGCCCTATTTATACCTTATTTATACAGCATTTATACATCGTTATTACGCTCTCATGCGTAGCACCGAGAATCTGACTGGAGTTTGTCAAGGGGAGCCTTCAAAACGCCAATTTATACCTTTTTAATACATCTATTATACACAATTCATGCGCTCTTATGCATAGTATGCCGATCTACCTGGCTGTTACCAAATAAAGCCTTATAAACGCCTCTTTATACCTCTTTTATACACCTATTATGCACATATCATACATCCCTATGCATAGCACCAGAGATCTGAATAGTCTTTACCGAGAGGAGACTTCAAAACGCCAATTCATACGTTACTACGGCTTGTATACCTCTCACGGCAAGCTAACTCAGCGCGCCCACCTGATATCGTCATGACCTCCCGATCTGCTTCGCGGCGAATACTGCGCCCTCCGCATAGCAGGATAGACAACGCCATTATACGCCCCATTTATCCCCATCTGTCCCTACTTTGCGCCACTTTGCGCCATATCCTGCCCCTCGCAGGGCATTTCTGGGGCCGTCTGGCATCGCGACCATGCTGCTACTCTTCGACCACGAGCGCTGTGGACAAAGAGGATGTCAACTCACTGCCGCCCGCAACAGCACGCTGGGCCCATTCAAGCTGTGCTGCGCGACCGAGCGGGTCGCCTGAGGGGGGAGGGGTGTCTTTCCACTAGTTAGCCCAGTGGCGACGTCCCGCGATGGAGCCTGCCAAGCGAGAGGAGTACGCCTGACCAGCAGACGAAGGGCCCCGTCGCGTGCGCGAACAGGGGCCGTTCCTCTGCCGTGTGCATAGATGTCGGAGTTAAAGGAGAAACTACTATGACCACCCGGGCTCTTGCCCTCGGCTGCCCCCCTACATGCCAGGGGTTTCTCCCTTCCCCGCTCAGTCCAGTGGCTTCACTTGGCCTGCACAGATGACGACAGGCAGGTAAATCACTCCCGGATGAGCCCCGGAATAGACTGTTGTTGTCGCCGAGCGTTCATACACGTTGCCGAGCTGGTCTTGGACGAACGCTGTGTTGGTCAGCCAGGCATCCGGCTCCACGCCCGGGTCAATCTGCACCTGGAAGCGCACGATCACCATACCGCGCCCAATGATCTCCCCATGCCAGGTCACGGTTTCCAGGTCCGTGCTTCCTTCACCGCTGCTCCACCACAAGGAACCGGCGATCAGCGTGGTATGGATAGGTATTGCGTCTGTGAGTACCGCAGAAGCAGAGACCACACCGGTGTTACGCAGGCGTATGGTGCAGGTAATCCGTTCTCCCGGCCGGGCATAGCCAGGCATGACCTTGTCGGAAGCAGCCAGGTCGAACGACTGCAAAACGGTAACCACTGTCTTGGTGACCACATTGCCCAAGCCATCGTCAAGAATGGCCGTGTTCGTGATTCGGGTGTTGTGCCGCGCGTCAGGTGGTGTTGCCACTGTGAAGGAGATGGGCACCGAGCCGCGAGGGGCCACAGACCCACGCCATTCGATGCGATTCTCATTGCCATTGTAGAGTGCACCACCCCACACGCTGCCATCCACGTAGCCCACACTTGCTGGAATGGGGTTAATCAGACTAGCATCCGGCACACTGCTGTTGCCCGAATTGTGCACCAGTATGGTGTAGATCAGTTGCTCACCGGCTCGTGCCTCTGCCTTATCAACGCTCAGGCTGGAATTGGACAGGTCTATGCGGTTGATCCAGGTAGTAGTCGTCAAGGGAGCTGAGGGCTGCCCGTTGAGGCTGAGCAACGCCTCGTTCGTGAGCAGCGTGTTCAACGGTACGTCCGGCACTACACGGGCGCGGAAAGCGATTTGGTGGCCCTTGGCCGCAGGCTCAAACAGGACGGCCAGGCCAGCATGGAGAGGATATCCCGGCCCATCACCATTGTACTGGTACTCTATACCTTCAACCCCACCCCCATCCTCGATCCCAACCGTCGCACTCTCTCCATCGGCAGACGCGCCATCCAACGTATGGTACTGCAACACAATCCGGTTGCTGCCCTCGTGCAGAATCACCTCAAAGGTCAACGAACCACTGCTGCTGTAACGATGCACGTCCGCCCACTCGATCACCAAGCGGCGATTCGGTGCGCTGCCCAGCAGCTTGTAGTACATGGTGCCCGTCGAAGAGACCAGGTCATCCCAGAAGGGCGCAATGAAGTTGTTCGGTGTGCTGGGATTCGGAATCCCCACATTGGAGAACGCCGAAGAACCGGTCTCAAAAAGCACCTGACCATTGGTGTTCAGATAGAACTGTGTGTACTCCGCACCGTAGAACGTGAAGGAAAAGCCGATGTTGAAGGGCCCAAGCGAGCGGTCATCTCCCCCATCGGGCACATGGATGCCATCCACAGTCGCATCCACCCATTCATAGGCCATGTCCTCCCAGCGATAGTCTCCTTCTGCACCCGGAGGGAGAACGCCGCTCCACTCAATCTGATCCAACTGCGGATTGTAGGTTGCCCCCACCACACTATCAGGAACGTACGCCAGATATGCCGGCAACGGATCCACCAGGCTGGCATGGGTGAGAGTGACAGTACCTACACTGCTCAGTTTGATGAGGTAGGACAGCTCGTCACCGCTGACCGCCATAGCTTTGTCCACCATCTTGGAATGTGGAAGCTCGACCCAACCGACGCGAGTAGTGGCCGTGATTGGGAGCGAGGGCTGCCCGTTGAGGCTGAGCAGCGCCTCGTTCGTGATCAGCGTGTTCAACGGTACGTCGGGCGCTATCTGGGCCCGGAAACTGATCCGGTGTCTGGCCACAGGCTCAAACAGGACAGCCAGGCCAGCATGGAGAGGATATCCCGGCCCATCACCATTGTACTGGTACTCTATACCTTCAACCCCATCCTCGATCCCAACTGTCGCACTCCCTCCATCGGCAGATGCGCCATCCAACGTGTGGTACTGCAACACAATCCGGTTGCTGCCCTCATGCAGAATCACCTCAAAGGTCAACGAACCACTGCTGCTGTAACGATGCACGTCCGCCCACTCGATCACCAAGCGGCGATTCGGTGCGCTGCCCAGCAGCTTGTAGTACATGGTGCCCGTCGAGGAGACCAGGTCATCCCAGAAGGGCGCAATGAAGTTGTTCGGTGTGCTGGGATTCGGGATCCCTACATTCGAGTACACCGAAGAACCGGTCCCAAAAAGCACCTGACCATTGGTGTTCAGATAGAACTGTGTGTACTCCGCACCGTAGAACGTGAAGGAAAAGCCGATGTTGAAGGGCCCAAGCGAGCGATCATCTCCACCACCGGGCACGCTGATGCCATCCACAGTCGCATCCACCCATTCATAGGCCATATCTGCCCAGCGATAACTTCCCTCTGCACCCGGTGGAAGGATGCCATTCCACTCGAACTGACCCAGCTCTTCATTGTAGTTTGCTCCCGTCACGCTGCTGGGAACGTATGTGAGAAGCGCTGGCAACGGATCTACAAGGTGAACGTCAGTGGCGGTGAACGCGCCTATGTTGCTCAACTCGATGAGATAAAACAGCTCATCACCACCATACGCCACAAGCTTGTCCACCACTTTTCGCGAATGAGAGAGGTCAGCAGCCTCAATTGTAGTGGCCACCGCTATGGGCTGCTCACCGCACAAGCCATCATCCACCCAAGCAGTATTGGTGATGAGCGTACCTCTGGTCAGGCCTTCAGCAACCGTAACTGCGAAGCCAAAGACCTTGCTGGATCTGGCCGGCATCGAACCATGCCACTCGATGCGGGCAGCGGAGGCATCGTAAGTAGCATCACCCACCAAACTGCCCGACACATAAGCGGTATGAGTTGGAATGTCATCGTACAAAACGGCCTGGTTGATCGCTTGCTGCCCAGGGTTGCGCAGGGTAATGACATAATTGAGTTGACTTCCACTGGCAACCACTTCCCCGTCCGCTACCAGGCTGGAATCACTCAGGGAAACTCCAACAGCCAGGGCCTCGTGCGCGGCCCCAGTCCCGCCCCCCTCATCGGCTCCCCCAATTGCAAAGAGGCGTCCTGCTGCGGAAACCGCAGCAGTACCTGCCCTGAGCGATGAACTCAATGACGACATCGCCGTCCACGAATTCGTCTGTGGATCATAGCGCTCGACAGTGCTCAGCCCTGTCCAGCCATCCCCACCGCCAACGGCATAGATATGGCCATCCAAAGCGACCAGGCCCAAGGACTGCCGACCCGTGGGCAGGGGAGGCAGCGATGTCCAGGAGTCAGTGGCCGGATCGTAGCATTCAAGAGTCCTGAGTGCTTGCCAACCACCCACCACGTATATCTTGCCGCCCAGCTCAGTCGCAACTGCGTACGTTCGAGGACCCGACGGCAGCCGCGCTTTTTCGCTCCACACTTGAGTAGCCGGATCGTACTCGAGGGTGGTGTCAAGCAATGTCCCGCCGGTTACGTTACCGCCAAAAACATACAACTTGCCATTAGCAGCAGCGACAGCCATACCCGTCGCAGCACGCGGCAGATCCGTGCCCCGCGTCCAGCGGTTCGTGTCTGGGTCATAGATCTCCAAAACAGACAGCCTCGTGTCCCCTCGCATTCCGCCGGGGACGTAGATCTTGCCATCAATCACTGCCGCGCCAGCGTTCGCTGCAGCGGTAGGCTTGGGCGCCATCGTCTGCCAGGCTCCTGTGCGCAGGTCGTACATCTCGTTGGTTCGTAATGCCTCATCATAGGCACCCCAGCCACCAATGACAAAGAAGCGGCACCCATCAGCGGCGGCAGTCAACCGATAACGGGGGGTGGGCAAAGCCGGCAGCGATTTCCAGGGCACCGAGGCAGTCACATGCACAACGCGAGCCTGTCGAATGGCAGGCATTGTCTGCGAGTTCACAGCCAAGGTGATGGCATCGATCTGCCCTGTAACCGCGGCATCCGGTATCTGCACTCGAAGCATGAGGTTTACAGACCCACACGGGCTCACAGTCGCAGTAGTGGTAATCGGACCCATACTCATGACATCCCAAACGGCTGCCGGCCAGCGATTGCCCTCCAGAGTCACCACGTAAGCATCCACTCGTGAGCCTGTGTTCAGCACGACAAAATCAATCGCTAATTCGCTGGCCGGCGTGCCTGTAGCCTGCCGCGAAGGAGTGTCGAGTGACAGCGCATAGTCGGGCCGTGGCTCAGCCAGCCAATCCAAAACGCGCCTCAGAGCCTCTGTGCGAGCAGCCTCCGGGCCTGCTCCTTCGAGCCCAAAAGCCAGATACACAGCGCGATATCCCTTGCAATCATCTATTGCCAGACCGGCATTACCGTCATTTACATAATTAAGAACAGGTGTGGCCGTAGCGTCCAGCGGTGCGACCTCACTGGGGTCGAGTTGGTTGCCCGCACTGTCATCGGTGCCCAGCGTCAGAGTAACGCCCTCCAGGAAAGTCTCATCCAGGCCAACGATCTCCTCTATGCCTGAGTCGTCACGAACGTAGCTAGCGTGCAGATAGCGTTCATAGTCACTGGCGCCATATCCGCGTTGTACGTCCCAATAGCCAATGTCCTGACCGGTGATCAGCAGCGACTTTCCAGCCTGCAGGTAGCTGGAAAGGGCTGGCCAGGCGCCTATGTAGCCCGGCGACGACAGCGCCTGTGCCCACACCACGACGTCATAGTTCTGTAAGGTCGTGGCGGGGGGAAAGTTGCCAGTTCCAGAGGATGATCTGCTGTCCACGAGCCAGATATCGTAACTGTACAGCAGCGTTTCGAGAGACCTGCGGTAATACTCAATAGTGCCGGATGTGACCCAGGCATCTGCATCCACGAGGAGGATCTTGGGAATCACATCCAGACGAAAATCCTGGCCGACCATCTGGCCCTCGGACTCCACCGTTACCGTCGCCTGCGCGATCTTGTGACCGGCAAGCATAGGTACAGCTTCCAGCATGTGCTGGCCCAGCGGCAGAGTCAGTGTGTAGTAGCCCCCCACATCGGTCGTGACCTGGACCGAGCGCTCAACGTTCCTGATGGTAGCGCTCACTGGTTGACCGGTACCCATTTCCGTAACCCGCCCCACAGCGCGACCTGCAGGCAACGCACTCAGGCGAAAGTCCAGTTGTGTCGTCGACTGCGCAACGATCTCCACCGCTGTCGCTGACTGCGGTGCGTAGTAAAAGTGCGTGGCCGTGACGTCATAAATGCCTGCAGCCACAGAGAAGGTATAGTATCCCTGGGGGGCAGTCCACGCCTGCGAGCCGCCGCCGAAGCGGCGATTGGCCATAGCAATCATGGCCCCAGAAATACCCTGCCCGGTGGCCGTGTCGGTGACTCTGCCCCAGAAACTTCCGCCCTGGGCAACGCTGCCTACAGCCTGGTAGGCGTCGATGCGCCCCCAGCCATAGTCGTTGTTGGGAACGGAGCTGGCATCGGGCAGCGGATGTGCAGTACGGGTGATAATCTGCTCTGTCGCAGTAATGGTCAGAGCCGCTCGATCCAAAGCACCCAGAGCAGCATACTGCCTCTGTGCCTGATAGAGCAAGGCTGCCACACCCGCAACGTGCGGTGTGGCCATCGAGGTTCCGCCCAGCTCCGCGTACTGATTGCCAGGGAACGTGGAGCGCACATTCGCCCCGGGTGCTGTGATCTCGGGTTTGATCTCGTTCCATGGTGAAGGCCCACGGCAGCTCCACGAAGTCACAACATCACTGGAGTCGGTGGCACCGACGGCAAAAGTGTGGGGGAAAGTGCCGGGAGCATGTGCTGCCAGGCTGTCTTGATACTTGTTACCGACGGCGAATACAGGAAAGATCCCCGCTGCGCGCCAGGCCAGAACATCCTCCCAGAAACTTGTGTCCGAACCATCTGTATCGCCCCAGGAGTTGCTGCAAACGTCCGGAGCCAGAGTGGGATCAGGATTCTGCCCATTAAGGTCGGTAGGGGCCAAGATCCACTGGAAGCCCTCGTGAATCCAGGAGTCATATGCCTCGCCTTCGTCGTCAAAGACCTTGACGGCAATCCAGCGTGCCTCAGGAGCGACACCGACCTGGTTCTGGCCACCAGGAAGTGACCCGACTATGGTACCCATGGTGTGCGTACCATGGCCATCCCCGTCGTCTGGAGCAGCGGGATAGGTACCGGTAGCGTCAAACCAGTTGTAGTCATGTCGCGATTGTGTAGGGTCAGCAGGGTCGTAACCCCGGTACTTGGGCTGCAGAGCTGGATGCACCCAGTCTACGCCCGAGTCCATGTTGGCCACCACGATGCCCTGGCCACGCAATCCGTAGGCATTCCAGACGCGGTCGGCTCCGATCTTGGAAATATTCCATTCTATTGACTCCGACGAGGATACTTCAGCCCCTTTTTCCACCGGAGGGAGGTGATGCACCCGATCTGGCCGGACGATCTCCACCTCTGGTCTTGCAGCCACAGCCAGCAGCGTCTCGAGGTCGCTGGTCACCGCGAGCCCATTAAAGATCCAGTAGGAAGTAAAGGCAGTGACCGCACCAGATGCGCGCTGTGCTTCCAGATACGTCGACATGCCGGCCTGACTCTCACCGGCCGTCCTGCGCAGCGCATCCACCACAGCTTGACGTCTCTGCTTCATGTCGGCAAGGCGAGACAAATCTGCCTTGGAGGCCAGGTGGATGATGTACCTTACTTGCGGACTGTGTTCAGCGAGGCTGTCGGGGTTCTCAGTAAGTGTGTGGAAAGCTTTGAGCACACGGGGATCAATCTTCAGCCTCAGTTCCAGAGGGATTTCGACAATTGGCTGGGGCAATCTCTTGTCCACCTCGGCAGGCGCTGGCTTCGGTGGTTCCTCCGCCTGTAGTAGAGGCTGAGGCTTGGCAACGATGAGAAGCGAAGACAGGGCAAAAAGCAGGACAATCACTCCAAAGGCTTTGGTCACATTTCGCAGTGCCATCCGGCCTCCTCTCGACAGGCTTACTGCCTGCACTTATGATGTTTTCACTATCTCTAGCTTCCAGCCTTTTATATCACACCTCGTCACTCGTGTCAACAGCGCACCATCGCTTATGAGAACATGGCCGCTGCCAAGTCTCCTGCCGGTTGTAGCACATGTCACCCCGAGCGCAGCGAGGTAGGAACAAATGGAAAGCGAGGGCATCTGTCCTCCCTCGCTCCTCTCTATCCAGATGCTATTCATAACGCAGGGCGTCGATAGGATTGAGACTGGCCGCCCGAGTGGCCGGATAGAGGCCGAAGAACAGCCCTACCGTCACAGAAAAAGTCACAGCCAGGACAACGGCCTCAAAGGAAAGCCGCGCGGAAAGCAGCCCCGTGGAGTTAACGATGGCAGCGGCCAGGGCACCGAAGCCAACCCCAATCACACCACCGATGACACTCAGAACCACCGCCTCAATCAGGAATTGCCACATGATGTCGCGTCGCTTGGCTCCCACCGCCTTGCGAATGCCAATCTCTCGTGTCCGCTCGGTGACTGAAACCAACATAATATTCATGATCCCTATGCCGCCCACCAACAGCGAGATGGCCGCAATTGCGGTCAGGAAGATGGTCAGGATGCTCGTGATCTGATTCAGGACGCCCAGGATGTCCTTCTGGCTGGTGACGGTGAAATCATCCTCCTGATACTGGATTCGGTGCCTGTAGCGCAGCAACTCGGTAATCTGCTCAACTGCAGCGTCGATGCGCTCTTCGCTTACCGCGGACACATTGATCACTGAAACGGCTCTGCCTCCGCCTCTCGCGGTAGTGCTGCCAAAGAGACGTGACGTTGCTGTCGAAAGCGGCACGAAGATTGAGACATCGAGGTTCGCCCCACTGCGGCCTCCTCCTTGCTCCTCCAGCACGCCGATGACGCGGAACGGAACCCGATTGATGCGTATCGTCTGCCCAATGGGACTTTCGAGGTCAAAGAGATCCCCTGCCAGGCGGCCACCAAGCACCGCCACCCGCGCTGACGAAGCCGATTCCTGCGCATCAAAGAAGCCGCCTTGCTCCAGGCTCACTTTGCGCACGAAAGCATACTGCGGCGTTGTGGCAATTACTGTAGCATTGGAATTTCGGCTGCGATAGATGATCTGTGCACTGCGACCCCGTTGCGGCGCTACAGCAGCAACATCTGGGCAGTTGGCCGGGTCGGCGATGGCCTCAGCGTCCTCCAGGGTCAAACTGGCTAGGCTGCCCATGCCAAAGGAAGCGCCGCCTTGCGTCAGGCTGCCAGGGAAGACAATAACCAGATTGGAGCCAATGTCCTGTATCTGCTCAGTTATAGCCGCCTGTACCCCTTGGCCAATGGACAGCAGGGCGATCACTGCGCCAACGCCGATGATGATGCCCAGCATCGTGAGTATGGAGCGCATCTTGTTGGCCAATAGGCCCCGCGTGGCTAACCGAACACTCTCAATGATGTCCATAGCTGTTCAACCACCACTTCCTATGTTGATTCCGCATCTCCCAGCACATCGGTGCATGTCTCTTCCACCCTCTCTTCTCCGATGATCAAGCCATCTCTTAGGCGCACAATGCGCTGAGTACATGCAGCCACTTCCAGATCATGTGTTACAAAGATGATGGTTATGCCACGTTGACGATTGAGCTCTTGGAAGATGGAAATGATCTCGCGCCCAGTCTGGGTATCCAGGTTGCCCGTGGGCTCATCGGCCAAGATGATCGCGGGCTCATTGACCAGAGCACGAGCGATGGTCACCCGCTGTTGTTGCCCGCCAGAAAGCTCATTGGGCTTGTGATGTAGGCGGTCGCCCAAACCAACGCTTTCCAAAGCTGCAATCGCCTTCGAGCGGCGCATAGATGGCGGTACCCCTGCGTACACCAGCGGCACCTGGACGTTATGAAGGGCGCTTGTCCTCGGCAGCAAGTTGTAATTCTGAAAGACAAAGCCGACTTTCTTGTTTCGAATCTCAGCCAGTTGGTTATCTGTCAACTCACCAACCAGCGTCCCCTCCAGATAGTACCGTCCATCTGTGGGCTGATCGAGACAGCCGACCATGTTCATCAGCGTGCTCTTGCCGGAACCAGACGGCCCCATGATGGCCATGAGTTCCCCTTCGGCCACTTCCAGGCTGACACCACGCAGAGCGTGCACATCCCCCGCGCCCATGTGATAGATCTTGGTTACGCCTTCCAGCCTGATCATCTACCCACGGCCTCCGAATGGGAATCCGCCTCCGAACTGCTCCAGAACATTCTCGCGGGGAGCGCTGACGACCACCTGGTCCCTATCGTCAACGCCGCCGACGATTTCTGTCACAAGCTCGTTGCTCAGGCCGGTAGTAACAAAGTGTTGCTTCGCTTCTCCCTCTTCAAGGATCTCCACGTAGATCCTTCCACGATTGTCACGCTTGACCGCTCGGTTCGGCACGACCAGAACGCCTTCTTTGCGGTCAACAACAATGTCCACGATGGCGGTCATGTTGGGCCGCAGGGGCAGTTCTGTGGAGAGGACCTGTACCCACACATCATAGCTCACGACCCCCTGTGTGATCTGGCCCAGCGGTTCAATGCGAGTCACCGTGCCGTGCAGCTCGACGTCGGGAAAAGCGTCCAATGCGATTGCTGCATCTTGCCCCATTTGCACCCGGCCAATATCCGTTTCGTCAATGCTCGTGTCCACGTAGTAGCCATTCAAATCTGCGAGGATCACTACGGGCACAGCTGCCCCTATGAATTCGCCAGCCTGGGCATTCGTCGCCAGCACCGTCCCTGCAAAGGGGGCTGTGAGAATCGCATCGTCAAGACGCAGCATGGCCTGTTCCAAGGCCACTTTGGCCTGCATTACCTGAGCCTCGGCAATGGCCAACTCCTCGGACGTCGGAGCTCTCTTGAGCCTATCCAATTGCGCTTTCGCTTGTGCCAGTTGAGCGGCAGCACCTTTGAAAGTGGTGTCATCTATGGCAGCAACTTGCAGATTGTAGTTGGCCAAGGCACGTTGATAATCGAGTGTGGCCCTCTCCAGTGCCGCTGCTTGCGGCAGCACACCGATATCAGAACGATGCGCGACCAGGTCGTATGCAGCTTGTGTATCTTGCAGCGCAAGCTCCGCCCTCTTGAGATCAGCTTCGACAATGGACAACTGGTCGCTGCGCAGGTCCAATTTCCTTTTGGCACCGTCATATGCCGCCTGCGCGCTCGCTACCGCCGCCTGCGCTGACGCGATATCGGCCAGGCTTGAGCCTGCCCGGGTCTGCCCCAGGCGAGCCTCGTTGATCTGCACTGTGGCCTCTGCCTGCGCAACGCTCAACGCTAATTGACGAGTGTCCAACTTCGCCAGTTCCTGGCCAGCCTCAACCCGCTGCCCTGCCTGAACATCCATCTGTGCCAGTAAACCACCCGACGGAAAGGTCAAGTTGATTTGTTCCTTCGGGTTGACAGTGCCAGAAGCATTTACCGTGGCTACTATGGTGTCCCGGAGAACAGGCACCGTCTCGTATTCGGCGAGACTGGCCAGCCCCTGTGCACGCTGATTGCTCAGCATAGCAAGGGCAGCAGCGACCACGGCGATCACGGCGATAGCTACTACGAGCTTCTTGTTCATAGTCAGGTTTCCTTTCCTTACCACAACCTTTGCGTCGAAAATTACTTCGCAATGCTAAATACTATAGTGGGTTTTCAAGGGTTGTCAAATACCACAATGGCTTGTGACGCAGCTTCTGCGGACAACAGCCTGACCGTTCCTTCTACAGGGTACTGCGTCACTCGCCAAATCCAGGCAGTCGTTTCTATGTGACAATCGAGCCAAAGCGACCTAGCGGCGAACATGACCACCTATGTCGGGCCTGTCGAACGGTGGAATAAAGTCCTGTCCCAAGCACCCGATGGGGTTGTGCCCAGCATTTGAAGCGCAGTAGCAAAGCCGGCCAGAGACGTCTTCCCTTTGATGTTTCCGCTCCAGTATGCTGTAAACCTATGAAGACATGATGAAGAGGTGCGTCAGGTGTGGTGAACTTTCAAAATGTCAGCACAGCGCAGGTGTAATGCACTTCTGGAGCGACCGTGGACTATATCCCCGTGGAGCCGTCGTCTGCGACGAGACCTTCGGCAGGGCGAGCGACGGAATGAGTTCACCTTCCGAAACACAAAGTTTCGGAAGGGCCGCGCTGCCTCCGAAAGTGCTGTGCCTGGGGACACTTCTGATCCCCGGGGCTTGGCCTCGGGGCCGAAAGCTTCCACCGGGGACTCGGGCGAGCTACTTCGTCAAAGCCTAAACCTGCCTCCGGACTGACAGATACTGTATCCTTCGTTCAGGAAATTCGGCAGCACACACACGGGAGTGCACAGCAGCCAGCTTTGGGCCCTAAGCATGCCCTGTAACAGCCTGTTTCTCGCTGTCCGCCACTTTTTTTGGTGTTGCCGTGGCGACTTGGACTGCTACGAGCGCGCAGCCCCGAATTTCCTGTGGAAAAGATATACTACCGACTGACAGCCAGAGTTGCTGTTCGCCAGCGTCTTGTGTTAAGATAGGTCCACTCAAACACCGCGTCATACTTCTAGAACGGCTGTGCCAAGACTCCGGGAGGTGCTGATGAACCCCTTGGCAATTCCAGAGATCGTAATCAGGCGTTTGCCCCTATATCTGCGAACCCTGAAATTGCTCCAAGACCAGGGCCAAAGTGTGACGTCCTCGCAAGAGATTGGCGACAAGTTGGGAATCAGTGCTACGCAGATACGCAAGGACCTATCCTACTTTGGCGAATTCGGTAAGCAAGGAACCGGATACGATGTCCGCTATCTGCAGGAACAACTGCAGCAAATCCTGCAGGTTGACAGTACGTGGAACCTTGCCCTGATTGGCGCTGGCGATTTGGGGCGCGCGATCCTGCGCTACAGCAGCTTCGAGGAGGGTGGCTTCTCCATCGTGGCTGTCCTGGACAGGGATAGGGACAAGATTGGTCGTCGGATTGGCAAACTACAAGTTCTGGACATTGCCAAACTGCCCGAGGTGATCAAAGAGCACCGCATACAAATCGCCATCATCGCTGTACCAACCAATGATGCCCAGGAAGTGGCCGATGCGCTGGTCAACGTTGGCGTGAAAGCGATTCTGAGTTACGCTCCAATTCCACTGAGTTTGCCAGCACACATACGCGTGCAACATATCGACCCACTCGTCGGCCTGCAAAGCATGACTTATTACCTGGACCCCAGTCAAAGATAGCCCCGCAGAAAACAGAAAGGGTATGCCCTGCAGAGCATACCCCTGCCCTTTACATCAGGCTGGCCTATCGTCTGATGTATGTCAGGCCTACAACGAAGGCAAGCTGCGTTTCAGTACGTTATATTGCTCCAAGGCCTTGCCAGCACCCAGCGCTACACAAGCCAAGGGGTCTTCAGTTACATGACAGGGTACTCCTGTTTCTCCGGTCAAGAAGCGATCCACATTGCGCAGCAGTGAGCCACCGCCAGTCATGACAATGCCTCGATCAATGATATCCGAAGCCAATTCTGGCGGGGTTTTCTCGAGGACTGCTCTCACAGTGGTGGCAATTGCAGCCAGGGGCTCCACGATGGCTTCGGTGACTTCGCCTGACGTTATGGTGATCGTCTTGGGCAAACCGGTCACCTGATCGCGACCACGCACGTCCATACTCAATTCCTCATCAAGCAGCAATGCACTGCCTATCTGAATCTTGATCTCCTCGGCCGTCTGCTCACCGATGAGCAGATTGTACTTGCGTCGTATATAAGCAGCAATCGCCTCATCGGTTCGAATACCGCCTACTCTGACTGAACTCGAGACTACAATGCCGTTCACGGCGATGACCGCCGCTTCGCTAGTCCCACCACCAATGTTGACGATCATGTTGCCCGTTGGCGTGTGAATGGGCATACCAGCACCCAAAGCAGCAGCTAGAGGCTCGGGGATCAGGTAGGCCGTTCTGGCGCCTGCCTCGATAGCCGCGTCTCGCACTGCACGGCTTTCCACGCTCGTGACCCCCACTGGCACACTGATCATTACGTCTGGACGGAACAGGCGAAAACGACCACAAACCCTTGCTATGAAGTAGCGCAGCATGGCTTCTGTGACGACATAATCGGCAATCACACCACCGCGCATCGGACGCATCACTTCAATGGTTTCGGGCGTGCGCCCGAGCATGCTGCGAGCTTCTTCACCCACAGCCACGATGCGACTGTCATTGGCAGAAATGGCAACCACCGATGGCTCGCGCAGTACGATGCCTCTGCCACGCACAAAAACCAGCACGTTCACCGTGCCAAGATCAATCCCGATTTGTCTTGCCAGCATCAAACCTCCTGCACAGTCCTGCTATCTTCCAGGCAAGGGCAGGACATGCTCTTGTTCCTCTATGATGTTCTTTCGATCCTGGCCCCTAGCTGGGTCAGCTTGTGATGAATCCGCTCATATCCACGGTCAACATATCCGACGTCCGACACCTTGGTCTGGCCATCGGCAACCAGAGCGGCCAGGATCACCGCAGCGCCGGAGCGAATGTCCAGCGCCCGTACTTCGCCACCTCTCAGTTGGGTTGGGCCCCGAATCCAGGCCGTCTGTCCTTCCACCTTGATGTCAGCGCCCATCTTACGCAACTCACCTGCATAGAACAGGCGACCATCGTAAATCGTCTCATGGATAGAACTCTCACCATGTGCTTGTGTCAACAGAGCCCCGGTGGGGGCCTGTAGATCCGTTGGGAAACCGGGATAGCGAAAAGTCTGTATATCTATGGGCAAGAGGCTTTCACACCCCTGAACGATATATGTCTCTTTGTCTGCCACCACGGATACCCCGGCTTCGCTGAGCTTGCTGGTCAAGGCGCCCAAATAGCGGGCCACACGGCCTCGTATAGCAACGGAGCCTCTGGTTATGGCCCCAGCAATGGCGAAGGTTCCAGCCTCCAGGCGGTCCGGCATGATGCGGTAGACAGCGCCGTGCAGCCTGCGAACGCCCTCAACCTGGATGATTCCAGTGCCAACGCCATAGATGCGTGCACCCATCGCACTCAGAAAACTGGCCAGGTCCACAACTTCCGGCTCCACAGAGGCGTTCTCGATGATCGTCGTGCCCTCGGCCAGACAAGCAGCAATCAGAAGGTTCTCAGTGCCAGTGTGACTGGGATAGTCTAAAGAGATCCTCCTGCCGATCAATCCTCGCGTTCGCAGTGCATAGTTGCCGTTTAAACGATCAACTTTGGCTCCCATCGCTTGGAACCCCTTGAGGTCAACACTAACAGGACGAGTGCCGAGGGCGCAACCTCCAGGGTGCGGAGCTTGTGCCTTTCCCAAACGTGCCAACAGCGGGCCAACGACGAGAAAGCTGGCACGCATCTTGGCAGCCAGATCGCTGGGCACAGAACAGCGGGGCAAGTTGTGCGCTTTGACCACTACACCATGCGTACCCTCTGTCTTGACACCGGCTCCCAATTGGCGCAATAGGGTGGTCATTGTACGGATATCTTCAATGTCCGGCAGGTTCTCCAGATAGCACTCGTCAGCGGTGAGCAGGGTTGCTGCCATGATCGGCAAAGCAGCGTTCTTGGCACCGGCAACGGTCACTTCGCCGTTTAGTTTGTAACCACCCTCAACTATGACCTGCATTCCTTACTCATACCGTAACGCCCTGCAATTCAGGGACCCATACTACGGATTGAAGCATTCGCTACCCCAGGTTGGCGCTCAACCCCAACAAGAGTATATAGCAAATGATATGCCTTGTCAACGTAACCTATCTGTTGAACTTGGCCCAACCCCACGCAGAGTGAGAACCCAACTTGGAGTGCACGAATAAAGGCCGAATAGCACAAATCCGTGTCCCTTATTCCTCGTGCTATTCGACCTCTTTCACACACTTTGGGAACCATCCTGTCGTTTACAGGGTACTGCACCAATCGCTAAACTTCAGTACGTGTTTTCACGCACCAAACCGACCAAAGAGGTTCAGCCACCTTCGGTGCACAAAGCAGTAGAACAGACTCAATACGACGAGTTGATCCTAAACTCGGTGCATAACAGGACGGGATAATCCTGTCTCGCCTACTTAGGCATCGCCTTCAGTTTGAGATAGGCCGGGCGCGGCCTAAAGTCCGGATAGCCAGGCTCAGAGATGGCCCACCAGTACTGCTCGTGATCCTGGGCGTTCCAATCGGGATCGGCAATATAGATGAGGCTCATGACGCCAATCCACGGGGACCAATGCTCTTTGGCCCACTGATAGGCGCGCACGAAATAGTCGCCTTTCGTCTCCTCATCCACGCGATGCCAGGCATACTCCGGGCGAATGGGATCGCTGGTCCAGCCGAACTCAAGCACAGCAATCTGCTTGTCGGCATCACCGTACCTCTCCATGATGCGGCGCAAATCCTCTACCCGGCGGAAGCAGAACCAGCGTCCGCCGCCGTAATCGGGATTGCTGGCGGCCTCATCAGGACTCAGCTCGGGTGGCGCCTTGTAACCGGCAGCGTGAACTCCCAACACGTCGAAGTAACCGTCGCTATTCCCTCCCATAGCCTGGTACATCTGCTCCAGGTAGACGTCATCCGGTGTAGCGATAGAAGAGTAGGTTCCTGTGGGTGTCAGTCCAGCGCTGACAACCATAGCATTCGGATCCGCTTGCTTGATACGCCGATAGGCTTCCCGCAACAAAGCCACGTACTGAGCCGCATTCGGTGGGCGCCCACCCCATTCGCGTGCCAGATTGGGCTCATTCCATACCTCGTAAGCCCGAATGCGCCCTTTGTAGCGGCTGGCCATAGCATACAAAAAGTCACCCAAATCGGCGTAGTTATCAGGGGGACCATTGGTGGGGAAGTTGCCCCCGACCCACTGCGGCTGGTGATCTACACGCACGAGCAAATCCAGGCCCAACTTGTTGCACTCGGCGACGATCCAGTCAACGCGGCTCCAATCGTAATGCCCTTTGGCTGCACCTTCGACGTCACGCCAGCCAATGCCTTGCTTGATCCAGCCGAAACCAGCATCCTTGATCATACCCATGTCCCTGCTTGCCACTTCCGGTCGGTACCACAGGAATGCCTGCATGCCATATTCTGGGGAGTTCATGCGCAAAGGCTTGGGCACTGGAACCGGTGGCATGGGCGTCGCCGCTGGCGTGGCCGTCGGCGGTACGGGAGTTGCTGTCGCTGCGACAGTCGGCGGTACAGGAGTCGCCGTCGGCGGCACGTGTGTGTGCGTAGGCGGGATCGCTGTATCCGTGGCAGTCGGCAAAACCGGGGGTGCAGTAGGGGTAACCACTTGCGCAATAGTGGTAAAGGTAGGCTGTGGCGTGCGAGTAGCAGCCAGAGGCGCTGGTGATGCGGGTTTGTTGAGAAACAACAACCAAACCAGACCCAGCGCACCAATCGCCACCATGACCAGAGCAGCCCACAGGGGTACCCTGCTTCCACTCCGAGGTGAACGAGAATCAGCTTCCTTCATTTCCATGTCGACAATGCTCCTTCTTCATGTACAGCACACACAGAGCATGGGAGAACACCCCCATGCTCTGCAAGGGATCTTGAGAACACATCAACCTACTTGGGCATGTTCGCCAACCCTGCAAAGGCGGCACGCGTGCCCCAGTCCGGCCGCACGATGCCAAAGGCAGCCTTTTCATCCTGAGAACCACATATCGGACCAAAGTTGAGGTTCCACAGGAACATTGGCCCAACCCAGCCCCAGCCTTTGGCGATTTCGTAGGCGCGAACGAGGAACTGTGCCTGCTCCATCTCCGTATTGTCGGCAGAATACTCGTAACCATGTGCTGGCGGCACCCCCAGCCCTTCCACAGAAGCCCAGCCAAACTCCGTGGGCCAAATTCGTTTTGCCCCATCGCCATACTTGAGCATGATGTTGCGATAGCTCTCCATCGTACCGCGGAAGAACCAGCTTGGATGCCCTGAGGCATTGAAGCTGGCCGTAGGATCCTGGTAGGTCTGCCAATCGGCGTCAGGCGGGTTGTTGTAACCGCTGGGGTGCGCGCCGATGGCGTCGCAGTAGTTCTTCACCCCGGCCTGATACATCTGTTCCAGATAGACTCGGTCGTCAATGGCAATGTTGCCATCATTGTAGCCCGTTGGCGTGAGTGCTCCCGATATAACGGTGACATTGGGATCAACGGACTTGATCGCCTGGTAAGCCACTTTCAAGAGCTCGACGTACTTCGCAGCATTCAGCTTGTTGCCCAGGCCCCCCCATTCGTAGTACAGGTTCTGTTCGTTCCAGATCTCGTAGGCCTTTACTCTGCCCTTGTATCTGAGGGCCATCTCGCGCATGAACGTGGCATAGGTATTGAGATCGGCCGGCGGACCTTGGTCGGTATCGCCGGGCGGCCTGGACCAGCTCGGCGCTTTGACGACGCTGAACAGGACGTTGATGCCGTTCGCGTTG
>JAUWJD010000017.1 GCA_030607875.1 Chloroflexota bacterium | reverse complement strand
TTCCCACACAAATCATTCCCCGTTCCATTGGGCTGCTCCTTTTCTTGTGCGTTGTGCGCGCGCCCGCGCGAAATGCAGGCGGTGGCCCTGTCTCAGTGCGACAGGACTGAGACAGGGCCACTGCAAACCACTTCTAGTCCTGCCTGCGTTTTTCATACATCTGCCGTACCACTGACATCAGCGTTGCCGGGTCGTCAACCACCCAGCGGTCGTCCAGCAGCCGCTCGGCGTGGATAGATGCGCGGGTGAAGGGCGTGGTCACCGCAATGCACCACATGCCGGCTGCCAACGCAGCTTTCACCCCGCTGGGTGAGTCCTCGATGACCAGGCATTCCACAGCAGGAACAGCCAACTCGCGTCCCACGAGTTGATAGATCTCTGGATCGGGCTTGCCGTGCTCCACGTCGTCCCGCGTGGCGACGAAATCGAAGGCATCAGTCAGTTCCAGGATCTCCAGCACGCGCCGCGTTTGGCTGCAAGTTGACATCGTGGCCAGGCCTGTCCGGCAACCGGTGCGATGGGCCTCCTGCAGGAGCGCAACGTTGTACGGCCATTGGTTGCTGCGCAGCACCTCAGGGTCGGCGAGCATCTTCTCGTAGATGCGCAGCCGTACCTGAACAAAGGCCTGCCAGGGTGTGCTTACCCCGAGTTCGGCCATGCGCGCTTGAGCTGCTTCCTGCAGCCCGAACCGCTGCATCAGTGCCGTGGCCACTTCCTGCCGCGAAAAGCCAACGACATCCTTGAAGGCTTCGAAAACCGCTGACTCGCGGAGTTCGTGAGGGCACAGCTCCACACTGGCGCGGGCGTAGGACATGGCTTTGAGCCGTTCCGTCTGCACCAGCGTGCCGTCCAGGTCAAAGATCATGGCCTGGATCACAGCGACTCCACATACGGACGAAGCGACAGCAGCTGCAAAGAGAACTTTCCATCGATGTCACCCTGAGCGCAACACAGGGCCTCGCGGTGCTGAGAGGGCCGAGATTCTGAGCGAAGCGAAGAATCACAACAAGCGGTGTTGTCGGGTGTGCTGAGTGGAAGCACACACATCACCGCGCTGCCTCTGCCAACAGCTCAAGCCCACCAACCACGTCGTCTCCCAGGTGGAAGCGGATCACGCGCCGGCCGGCTTTCAGCAGCGCTTGCTGATCGCCCTGGACCTGCGCCTCCTTGAGCACGCCGAAGGTCATCGACGACTCTGGGGTTCCCGCCTCGTCCGGAATCGCTGCGTCTCGCGCGTCGTCGGCGGCGAACTGGATGAACAGTCCGTTCCCGCCGTCGCCCTTGTGCAGTTGGCCGGTAGAGTGCAGAAAGCGCGGCCCGTAGCCAGAGGTGGTGGCCAGCTTCAAGCGGTCACGCAGCTGCGTGCGCAGTTCTTGCAGCGCCGCATCGGTCTCGGCGTTCGGCGTGACCCAGGCCTGCAGCGTCACATAGTCGCCAGGCCCGGCCTGGGACAGGAATTCGCGCAGTGCCTCGGCTGTCAGCGGGGCGGATTCGCCGCGAGGGAGCGCTCCCTTGTCCATGTATGCTGCGACCATCTCCCGTGCCAACACCTTGGCGCTCTCTACGTTGGGCTGGTTGAAGGGGTTGATGCCCAGATGATAGCCTGCTACAGCGGTGGCCATCTCCCACAGGAACATCTGCCCGCCCAGGTCGTACAGGTCGCGCAGGTACAAGCGCACGACCGGATGCCCCGCATCTTCCAGCGCGATTAGTGCTGCATCGTCGAACTCGTCTCCGGCCAACTCCAACCCCACAAAGAGCCGGTCGTCCCCGTAGACCTCAGGCGGCCCAAGCGGTTCCCCGACCACAGGCAGGATGCCCCGCCCTTCCTTGCCCGTGCTCTCGGCGATCAGTTGCTCCCCCCAGTTGCCAAAACTGGCGATAGATGGCGAGGTGACCAGTGTCACCTTGTCCCGTCCCTTGTTGGCCAGTACGCCCATGATGGATCCAAGCCAGGCACCCAGGTTCTGCTCCTCCTTCAGGCAGGACGCGCAGCCAACGTTTGCCTCCTGAGCCCGCTCTAACAAGAGTTGCAGGTCCGCGCCGATCAGTGCCGCGTTCACCAGCCCGAAGTAGGAGAGGGCCGAATAGCGCCCGCCGATGTTGGGATCGTTCAGAAACGTAGCGCGGAAGTTGTACCGCTCGGCCAGGTCGACCAGCCTGGAACCAGGGTCGGTGATGGCCACGAAATGCTCTCCAGCATGCTCCACCCCCACGATTTCGGCTACATGGTTGTAGAAGAACTTGAAGAAGGAGAGGGTCTCCACGGTGCCGCCAGACTTGGTGGCCACGATGAACAGCGTGCGTTCCATGTCGAGACGTTCGGCATGGGCCAGCACGGCCCCCGGGTCGGTGCTGTCCAACGCTGCCAGGTCGAGGTAGCCCTCCTTCACGCCGAAGGTGAGGCGAAAGACTTCCGGTGCCAGGCTGGAGCCGCCCATGCCCAGCAATAGAGCGTGACTGTAGCCGTCGGCGCGCACCGCCTCGGCCAATTTCTGCAGACGCGGGACGCTCTCCAGCATGGCCTCGGCGATGTGCAGCCAGCCCAGCCGGTTGGTGATCTCGGTCGGGTCTGGCTTCCAGACGGTGTGGTCGTGGGCCCAGATGCGGGCCATGATCTTCTCCCTGGCCATCTGTGCCAACGCCGCATCCACATTGGCCTGATGCGCGCCCAGCTTAGCCGTACTGTGCTGCCAGCCAGCCAGCAGCCGCTCGCGTTTCTCGGCGATGCTGGCCATCAGGGTCTCGAAGGATTTGCTAAAGGCCGCTACTCCATCGTCCTGCAACTTCTGGGTAATGGCATCCAGGTCGATGCCCAGTTCGGCCAGACGGGCTACCTGAGCGCGTGCCTCGGCCACGCCTTGGTCCAGGGTGAGCGCAACGGTGCCGTGGTCACGGAAGGTGTTGAGCGTGTGTGGAGGCACGGTGTTGACCGTATCCGGACCGATTAGGTTGTCCACGTACAACGTATCTGAATACAGCGGGTTCTTGGTGCTGGTGCTGGCCCACAGGGGGCGCTGCACACGAGCGCCCTGCGCTGCCAGGCGTTCCCAGCGCTTGCCGCCAAAGGTCTCGCGGAAGCGGGCGTAGGCCAGGCGGGCGTTGGCGACGGCGATCTTGCCTTGCAGTTTGGTGTTGCCTACTGCTTTCAGCTCCGGGTCCACGACCCGATCCACCCGGCTGACGAAGAAAGAGGCTACCGAGGCAACCCGGGACAGGTCTCCTCCAGCCGCAGCCAGCTTCTCCAGCCCGGCGATGTAGGCCTCGGCCACGACGTCATAGTGCGCCAACGAGAACATCAGCGTGACGTTGACGTTGATGCCTTCTCGGATCAGCGTTTCGATAGCCGGGATGCCCTCGAGAGTGGCTGGCACCTTGATCATGACGTTGGGCCGATCCAGCGCGGCAAACAGCCGCCGTGCCTCAGCGATCGTTCCTGCTGTGTCGTTAGCCAGCGTCGGGCTCACCTCCAGGCTGACGTAACCGTCGCGGCCGTCAGTGGCATCGTACACCGGCCGCAGCAGGTCGGCAGCTTGCCGGATGTCGTCCTGGGTCAGTGCCTCGTAGATCTCCTCGACCGAACGGCCCTCGTCCACCAGGCGGTGCAGGTCCGGGTCATAGTCGCTGCTGCCAGCAATGGCCTTTTCAAAAATGGACGGGTTCGAAGTGACGCCGCGCACCCCCTCGTCGATCAAGGCCTGCAGATCGCCGGAGGTGATGAACGAGCGCCGGATATAGTCAATCCAGATAGCCTGGCCTAGATTGGCCAGTTCATGCAGCTTGGTCATCTTGATTCTCCTCTATGCTATGCCCGCTCTCAGTAGTCCTCCAATGCCACACCCAGCCCGTCAGCCACGCGGTTGACGAAGGCAAAGTAGCTCGTGATCAGGGCAATGTCCAGAACGGCCCGATCGTCAAAGCCCGCGTCGCGCAGGGTCTGGACGTCCTCCTCCGCCACGGAAGCAGGCGTAAGGGTGAGCTTGGCCACGTAATCGAGCATCGCCCGGTCTCTGGGTTTCAAGGACGCTTGCGTATAGTCCTCCTTGAGCTGCGCCACCAACTGCTCGTCTTTGACCAACCGGCGGAGAGACTCTCCGTGATGCACTATTCAGTAGTGGCAGTGATTCAGCGCTGACACGACCGTGCCGATCATCTCCCGCTGGTAGCGTTTGAGTGGCGAAGAGCCGAACATCAGCGTGTGGTAGAGCGCACGGTGATCGAGCATCGACTGTGGGTGCAGGCAGTGAACCCTCATGATATTGGCGAGCCGGCCGCTCTCGGGGTCGGCACAGGCAGCGTAGACATCAGCCAGCTCTGAACTGGCATGCTCGTCGTTTACCGCGTTGATCCAGGCTGCTCTTGGCATGGTTGTCTCTACCTTAGGCTTAAAGATGCGTACTATCGGCCCAGCAGAGCCTTGGCCTGCGCCACCACGTTCTCTGCCGTGAGCCCGAATTCCTCCAACAGCACCTTGGCCGGAGCGCTGGCACCAAAGCTGCGCATGCCTACCACCGCACCGTCGAGCCCCACGTAGTGTTCCCAGCCAAACGTTACCCCGGCCTCCACCGCTACGCGGGCACGAACCTTCATGGGCAACACGCTTTCGCGGTACTCCGCTGGCTGCTGGTCGAACAGCTTCCAACTGGGCATGGAAACCACTCTCACTTTGATGCCTTCAGCAGCCAGCGTCTTACCTGCCTCCAGGGCGATGTGCGTCTCGGAGCCGGTGCCGATCAGGATCATCTCCGGGATGCCCTCGTCCGATTGCCACAGCACGTATCCACCGCACTGCAAGTGCTCTGCAGGCGGATAGATGGCGCGATCCAGCACGGGCAGCTTCTGCCTGGTGAAGATCAGAGCCGTGGGGCCGTCGGTGTTGAGCAGGGCCGCTCGCCAGGCCTCGGTGGTTTCTGTGGGGTCGGCAGGGCGGATGACGGTCAGGTTGGGTACGGCGCGCAGGTTCATCACTTGTTCAACGGGCTGGTGCGTGGGGCCATCCTCGCCCAGGGCAACGCTGTCGTGGGTAAAGACGTAGATGACGCGAGTCTCCCCCAGGGCGGCCAGGCGCATGGGCGGCCGCATATAGTCGGCGAAGGTCAGGAAAGTCGCCGTGTAAGGAATGATGCCACCATGCAGGGCCATGCCGCCAGCGATGGCACCCATAGCGTGTTCACGCACGCCATAGTGTATGTTGCGCCCGCCGTAGCCCCACTCGCCGCCAACGGCACCCTGTTTGTCTTCCGGATCAAAGTCAGGATCTTGGAAATCGCCGTAGCCCTTCAACCAGGTGTAGGTGGACGGGTTCAAGTCAGCCGATCCGCCAACCAGCTCGGGCAGCTTGGGCGCGAGGCTTTGTAAAATGGCTTCGGAGGCTCTGCGAGTGGGCAGGGGCTCTGCACCTGCGAATGTGGGCAGGTCCTCGTCCCAGCCGGCAGGCAGTTCGCCGGCCATGGCTCGTCTGAACTGGGCCGCGAGCTCGGCGTAATCCTCCTCGTATTTGGCAAAGGCGGATTCCCACTCCGCTTCCCGCTGCTGTCCTCGTGCAAGCGCCTGGCGGAACTTGATTAAGGCGTCCTGCGGAATGAAAAAGCTCGGCTCGGTGGGCCAACCCAGGCCCTCCTTGGCCGCCAGCACTTCGTCAGTGCCGAGGGGGGAGCCGTGAGCCTTGAAAGTGCCTTGCTTGTGCGGCGCGCCGTAGCCGAGCACCGTGCGAACCATGATCAGCGAGGGGCGCGGGGTTTCGGCCTTGGCGGCTTTGATCGCTGCGTCGATGGTCGCGACGTCGTTGCCGTCCTCTACGCGCTGCACGTGCCAGCCGTAGGCCTGGTAGCGCTTGGCCACGTCTTCGCTGAAGGTGAGTGCGGTGGAGGAAGCCAGAGAAACGCGGTTATCGTCAAAAAGCACGATCAGCTTGCCCAGGCCAAGATGCCCTGCCAGTGAGGAGGCTTCGGCAGAGACACCCTCCATCAGGTCGCCATCACTGGCGATGACGTAGGTGAAGTGGTCCACGATGGAGTGGCCAGGGCGGTTGTAAACGGCTGCCAGGTGTGCCTCAGCGATGGCCATGCCCACCGCATGGCTAATGCCTTGGCCCAGGGGGCCGGTAGTGGCTTCGACACCCGGCGTCAGGTGACTCTCTGGATGTCCGGGCGTTTTGCTGCCCCACTGCCGGAACGATTGCAGCTCAGAGAGCGGTAGATCGTAGCCCGTGAGGTGCAGCAGCGCGTACAGCAGGATCGAGCCGTGTCCTGCGGAGAGGATAAAGCGGTCGCGGTCTGGCCACTTTGGGTCCTCTGGGTTGTGCTTCATGTGGTGCGTCCACAGTGTATAGGCCATCGGCGCCGCACCCATCGGCAAGCCGGGGTGGCCAGAGTTGGCCTTTTGCACGCCGTCAACGGCCAGAAAGCGGATGGTGTTGATGCACAATTGGTCCAGTTCAGATGCTTGACTCATTGTTTTGGTTACCCTCCTCGTTACATAGCGGCCAATCCTGGAGAGAAATCTCCGGGGCGATAAGCGATATTCCCAGTTATGAAACACACCACGGTCACAGTGGGATACGGATAGCCATTCTACCAATGATTGCTTGCCGAGGCAACCTCATAGCGATTAGGTACGCGAAGGGTCTTTGGCAGGCTTCGTGCAATGCGGCTTTGCTTCCCTGTTGGGAACCACATTGGGCCGGGAGACTGCTCTATCCCTCGCATGTCTCAAGGGGACGCTTCCTTACCCTTGCCAGATGAAGAACGTTGGCGGGAGGACAATTGGAGGGAGAGGCTTACGTGTTGAGGGAGCCTGGCCGGGATGCCGATGTGGGCCAGGTAGGACTTTTTTCGTAGGAGTTGCAGGCTGGCCTTGGGAGGGTCAGGGTCGCGGTGCGCTGTGTAGGACGTGGAGCAGGTAGACCGAGCTATAACTGTATCTCTGCATTAGTCGGCCTCGGCCCGCGTTACCACAACGCAGTTGTCGCCGCCCTTGCCGTCCGGGACATATGCGTCAGCGTGCCATTCGTTGAACCACAGTTCGCCATTGATCAGGTAGCGGAACTCGTACCACTTTCCCGGTTCCAGTTCAAGTGTGGTCCGAAAGACGCCGTTGTTGCCACGCTTCATGGGCGTTGCCCTTCGATCCCAGTTATTGGGGTCGCCCACCAGATGCACGCTCTCGCCCTCGAGGCCTCTCGGCAACTCGAATTCTGGCAATTCGAACGTGACTTCCCACAGGTTGGAGCATCTGATATAACGTTTCCTGAGCATGGCGGCGCACCTCCTCGCCGCTCTGCGGCACATCTCGCTCCGGGTGTTCCCGAGCCAGACGGTTGTACACTCTCTGCAGGCCTACTGAGGCATGTCCCCGAACACAGGATACGAATGGGGATAGCTCCCTGACAGATGTGTCTTTGCTGATCCGTGCACGGTAAGGACAGCATAGAGCAGCGATATTCCTCAGCTCTCATGACGTGCACAGCAGCGGGTTGGTTACGGGATAGTTACGGATTAGGGGGGCAATACGTAGGTCAACGAGGAGCGGCCCCTTCCAGACGCATCCAATAGCGCTTCATGAAGGGCGATTCGAAGGAGAGGCCAAGTGGCTCGTAGACTTTTGCTGGGATGCCGATGTCGGCGAGGTAGAGATCCCCCGGCAGACCCTGGAGGCCGGTCTTGGGTAGGGCCAGGGTTAGTGTTCGCTCGGCTCGCACCACGGCGCCGGGCGTTTCTCCCGTCGTGGCGTTCAACCCCGAGGGGACGTCGAGAGCCAGCACGCGCGCAGCGTGCTTGTTGCACAGGTCAATGAGTCTGGCCGTCCTGCCCCGCGGAGCACCACGCAGGCCGTATCCGATGAGCGCGTCCACGACGATGTCAGCACGGCGGATGGCGTCCTCGGCCTGAGCTGGTGCCATCGGCTGCAGTCCTGCCACCTTCAGAATGTGCAATTGGTTGGCTGCCGCTGGGCCCAGCATCGCCGGCTCCGTGTCCAGTACCAACCAGACCTTGAAGCCGCGATTGTGCAAGTGCCGCCCGCAGCACAGTCCCCCGCCGCCATTGCCACCGCCGCCAGTCAGGATCGTCACCTCTCCCCTGGCACCGTCCAGCATATCCATCACGTTCTCGGCCAGGTTGCGCCCGGCGTTCTCCATCATCTGTAGTATACCCAGGCCAAAGTCCTCCACCGCGATGCGGTCCACCTTGCGCATCTGGTCGGCGGTCACGGCCGGTACTATGATTCCTTCTTCGGTTGCGAATGGCATGGGGTCCTCCTCGCTACACATTCCGTCATTCTGAGGAGCGTAGCGACGAAGAATCTGTTAGTCCGTCGCCTAGACTCTTCGCTGTGCTCAGGGTGACATAAGTGCGAACGCACTTATCGGGTCCTCTTCGCCTCTTCGGTCAACTGCCAGGCGCGCAACAGCTCGGCCACGCTCCAGGCCTGGGCGATGCAGCCGCGTGGCGTGTGCGGCGGGGCGCCATCGAAAACCTCGTGGATGCTGCTCACAGAGCCGTCGGTCAACTGGCGAGTCACAGGCAACAGGTACGATTGCGCCAGGGCCGGGTCACGGTAGGCGCGCAGGTGTGCGCTGACAAAGGGGCCGATGAGCCAGCCCCAGACGGTGCCCTGGTGATAGGCCGCGTCACGTTGGTATTGGTCCCCGCCGTAGTGGCCGAGGTAAGCTGGGTGACCCGGGGCCAGGCTGCGCAGGCCGTGGGAGGTAAGCAGATGGCGTGCACAGACGTCCACCATGGCGCGCTGTTGGCGTTCGTCCAGCGGGCTGTGGGGCAGGGAGACGGCCAGCAACTGGTTGGGCCGCAGTGCTGCATCGTCGCCGTCAGGGCCATCCAGTACGTCGTAGCAATAGCCCGCTGCTTCGTTCCAAAACCGGCCAAAGCCCATACGTGCCCGCTGTGCCAGGAGGTCGTAGTGTTCGGCCGGTTGGCCCAGTAGCCGCGCGAACTCGGCCATGTTGCGCAAGGCATTGTACCACAGCGCATTGACTTCCACCGCCTTGCCGATGCGCGGCGTGACCACCCAGTTCCCCACCTTGGCGTCCATCCAGGTGAGCTGCACGCCTTCCTCACCGGCGTACAGCAAGCCATCGTCCGGGTCCACGTGGATTTGGTAGCGCGTGCCGCGCTCGTGCCAGGCGATGGTGTCCCGAAGTACCGGAAAGAGCTCGCGCAGCAGGCCATCGTCTCTGGTGGCCGCACGGTAGGCGCGGATGGCCTGGAAGTACCACAGCGTGGCGTCTACCGTGTTGTATTCGGGAAGCTCGCTCACTTCCGGGAAACGGTTGGGCAGCATCCCTCGATCCACGAAGCGGGCGAAGGTGCGCAGGATGCGGGCTGCGACCCTGGGTCGGCCGGTAGCCAACGCCAGGCCAGGCAGGCTGATCATGGCATCACGCCCCCAGTCCTCGAACCAGGGGTAGCCAGCCATGACCGTCAGGCCCTCGGGATCGTCCGGCGACGGGCGGTGTACGATGAATTGGTCTGCTGCTAGGACGAGCTGCTCCATCCACCATGGCGCCGCCTGTCCTGCTGCCTGGGCTTGGTGCAGGAGCTGCTGTTCGTGGACCTGCCGCTCGGCGTAAGCGGATGCGCTGTCCAGGTTCGGGTTTGCCTGTGTGCTGGCGACCAGGGTCAGCGAGTCGCCCGCCTGTAGCGTCGTGTGGAAGGTGGCGGCGTGCAGGTGATCCTCCTGAGCATCCAGCCCGCGATAGGCCTCGATGCTCAGGTAGAAATCGCGATACCACTCGTGCTGCAACATGGCATCGGCCTGCTCGCTCAGCAGGTAGAACGGCGCAACCCCATCGAAGGCTGTGACCTGTAGTCCACGGGCCACCGGCTCGATCTGCATCCGCCAATCGCTGGCGTGTGTGTTGCTGTGATGGTCGCGGTAGTTGACCAGCGCCTTGATGGCCAGCATCAACGGGGCGGAGGCCCGGATGAGATCGTAGCGGATGTAGGTGGTGTTGGCCCCCGGCTGCATCCAGATGCGCTTCTCCAGCAGCGCGTCGGCGCAGGCAAACGTCCACACCGGCGTCGTCCCTTCCAGACGAAAGCGCTCCAGATGCACGAAGCCGGTCGGATCGATGTAGCCACCGGTCCAGCGGTTGGCGAAAAGAAAGTAGACCTGGTCGTCGTAGGCCGCGGCTTCGTCCAGCTTGGTCAGCAGCAAGGTTCGTCCCAGTGGCGGCTTGAGGGCGGCGACCAGCAGGCCGTGGTAGCGGCGAGTGAGCAGGCCGGCGACCGTGCCCGAAGCATACCCACCGATGCCGTTGGTGACCAACCACTCTCTGCTGGCCGCCAGGCCCAGGTTGCCGCAGACCTCACGTCCAAAGTCGAGGATGGGATAGGTCCCTGTCCCGCAGCCCAACGCAACTACAGCTCGAGCCCTGCGCAGGCCGCGCCAAGCAGCGCCACCTTGGGGTTGAGGATGACGTGCACTGGAAGGTGGGACATCAAGTCCCGCAAGCGGCCCTTGGCCCGGAAAGTCTCTATGAACGGCCCGCTCTCCAGCGCAGACAGGATGCGCGGCGGGATGCCGCCGCCCAGGTAGACGCCGCCGGTGGCCAGCACCTTGAGCGCCAGGTTGCCTGCCTCTGCCCCCAGCACGGAGACGAACATGTCGAGGGTGGCAGTGCAGAGCTTGCAGGGGCGGTTGCCAGCGAGCGCGGCGTTGACGATGACCGGCGTGGGATCATCCGCTGCGGCCAGTTCCTCGGCCAGCCAGGCCGGTTCTGCCGCGTGACCGCTGTGCTTGAGGTAGGCATAGATGTTTGGCAATCCCATGCCTGAACAGACCCATTCGTAGCTCACGTGGTCGTAGCGCTCCAGGAGATACTGTAAGAGCCCAACTTGAAGGTCATCTGTTGGTGCAAAATCAGCATGCCCGCCTTCGGTGGGGTGAGATTCATAACGCGAGCCATCCCAGGTGAGGAAAGCTTCTCCCAGGCCGGTGACCGGAGCGATGCCGGCGATGGCTCCGCCAGGAACTTGCTGGACCACGTGCAGAGTGTGCAGATCCTCTGGCCCCAGGGAAGGCACACAGTAGCCGATGGCCTGCAAGTCGTTCAGCAGCCGAACGGCGGACAAGTTCAGCGCGGCCCGGAGCTCCTTCTCCTCCATCACCCAGCCCAGGTTGGTAATTGTCGCCCGGCCGCCGACCACCGGACCGGCCACGCCGAAACTGGCCCGCTCCACTTCCACGTCCACCTGGGCCAGGAACTCACGCACCACTGCCTCCAGGTTGGGGTAGCGGGCGCTGGGGAAAGTCGCTTCTGACACAGGGGTTCGGGGCCCGGCTTCGGGGGAGAAGATGGCCAGGTTGGTCTTGGTTCCGCCAATGTCGCCAGCAAGCAGCATACCAAATCTCCGGGTCCTGATGTGTCTGCCATTATAGTGCGTTTCACCGCTTTTGTGAAGAATCTGTTGAGCGGTGTACTCCCTTGTGTCCATGGAAACATGGGCCTTGCCCTGGACGGGTCGCCAAGACAGCTCCCGGTTGGGAATCGCTGGGCCGCGCGTGATCTGCTGTAAGAACGGCGTTGCCTTCACTCCCCAGGCAGGGGGATTTCCTTTGCCGCCCGAGTCGCGATTTCCACGGCATCATTGATGCCATGCAGTTCCTCGTTGGGTCTGATAGTGTACAACAGCAGGGCCTTGACGAGATCGCCGTTCGCTTCTCGGACATCCCTTTCCATGATGGAAGTCGAACGACCGCCCTCTCCCATGCCCGTGATGATGGTTACAGTGCGCTTGCCTCCCAGGTCTCCAAGCCTGCGCAAGTAGCGCCGGATAGGCCGATTCGGTGTAAACCAGTACGTGGGACCTCCGAGCACCAGAAGGTCGTAGCCGGAAAGGTCGGTGGGAGCTTGAGCACTTGGCGTAGTCATCTCCACCCGCCAGCCGTTTGAGACGAGGCCCTGCACAAACGAAGTGGTGATTCTCTTGCCAGAACCGCCTTTCCCGGGGTGATAGACCACCAGCGCTGTTCCCACACTCCCTTCAGAATTGCGGACCTCGAGCTCGCTTACCACTTCTTTGTTCAGCCAGAGGTACGACAATACCAATGCCGCAGCGAGAACGATGAGAAGAACAATCAGTGTCATTCTTGACCTCCAATCATTGTGTTTAGACGGTGTACTTGCCGGAATGGGAGAGGTGGGCTGGCTTGGCCACCCACACGATGATCACCGCTGCGATCCAGGCGAATGTGCTCACAACCGCCGCGATGGTTGGTTCGGTAGCTGAGACGGTGGCGTTGTGTGCGCCGTGCCACAGCGCGACCATCAAGATGCTCCCGTGGGTGCTGTTTGCTGGGGCACGTCGTGCCATTCCTGTGTCTCAATGGACTGGCCTGGGTGGGCTACACAGCCGCCGTGTGGTGGCTGGTACCAAGGACGCATCACTGGCCCAAACAGCAGTGGAGACAGGCACTCCCGCTCGTCGCGGGCCTTGGCCTCCTCTTTCGGCTGACCTTGTTCTTCACCACCCCGCCTGCGCTGTCTGCCAGACGTGGGGCAAGGTTGAGGATCCCTCCACGTGGTTTGGCTGCTGGGGCCCGGCGCGTTACCTCTTCTGGGCCTCGAGCGTGGCGGTGATGCCCTCTCAGGCGAAGGGCCGGTTGACCTCCTCGAGCTTGCTCAGCAGTTCCGCTCGAAGTGGTTGTGCCAGTTCCTTCCTCGACTCGTACAGGTCGTTCAGTTCCTCCGGGTCGTTGTCTACGTCGTATAGCTCATAGGCGTCCTGATGGAGAGGATAGCCGAAATAATGAACCAGCTTGTATGGCCCCTTTACGATGGCCACTGTGGCTTTGGTCAGCGCTCTGTACTTGCGGTTTCGCTTTGCCTCGACGACGTAGAGGCTGCGTTCTTCCAGCCTCGCCTCACTGGCGAAAGACGGCAGGACTTGACCCTCGCACCAGTCCGGGATGGGCTGGCCAGCGGCGTGCAGCAGCGTCGGCAGCACATCCACACAGCTCGTCGGCGCATACACATCCTTGCGCTTTGACTGCCCGGGTTGGAATATCAGCAGCGGTATGCGCACAATCGGTTCGTACAGCGTCTGGGTGAAATGCCCCATGATGCCTCTCTCGAACAGCTCGCCGTGATCTGATGTCACGACGACATACGTGTCGTCCAGGGTCCCGGCTCGCTCCAGCGAGCGATATAGCCGGCCGAATTCTGCGTCGGTGTAGGCGATGTATTCGTCATACTGACGCCTGTGGTAGTTCTGCAACTCGTCGGACGGGCCTTGGGGGAAGAAGCTGCGTGGCTTGTGGGGAGGACGCCAGCTATCGTCGAACAGGCCCACGAACTCGCGGCGGGGATTGCACGGGCCGTGCGGTGGAATCACGTGGAAGTACACCATGAAGGGCTGTGGTATCTGTGGCAGATTGCTTGCTAGCCAATCGACGGCGTCCTCAAGGAGGAAGATCTGATCGTGCATCTTGGGCAGGCCTCTGGGGAAAAGCTCCCCATAGCGCGCTTCCAGGCTCCGCACTTGAGCGGACCAGATCTTCTGGCTCAGCGAGCGCAACAACAACGAGGTCGACCGGGCGTGGATGCGGTCCGCTCCGTGGAAGAGCCGCTCTTGCCAAACGGCTACGTTATAGTCCTTGGCAAACAGCAGGTCAGAGAAGTGATTGTCCAGAAGGCACAGTTCCTGCAAAGGAATGAACTGGTGTATGTCGGGTCGGAAAGCCTCCAGCACGCTGAGGGCCTGCAGGTTGTGTGAGTAGGCCACCGTGCGGTAGCCGGCAGCGGCAAATTCTCGGAAGATGCTGTTGCCTGCGAGAGGTTTGGCCACAGAATCAAAGAGTTGCAGCGTGCGGTGCGTCCAGGGATAGGTTCCACTCAGCAGCGAGGCCGTCCCGGGGTTGGTAAAGTTGCCCGCCGCGTAGTGTCGGTGGTAGCCCGTAGCCCTCGCCGCCAATTGTGCCAGGTTCGGCGTGGTTTGGCGGGGATAGGCATGCAGAGAGGCGTTCAGGGCAGAGAAAGCATCGAAAACCAGAATGAGCACGTTGGGCGGCCTCTGGCTGCCGGGATGGGTACGAGCCGTGACCGCGGCTCGGTCCCACGGTACCGCAAGAGAGGCCAGCAGGCCCAGACCCATCTTGAGGAATTCACGCCTGTTCATGGGCCAACTCATTGCAGCCATCCCTCACAGGTTCCGCACAATCACTACCAACAGGCTGAACACGTCCAAAACGACGTGCAGATAGGCCAGGAGGCTGACTCTCTCCAGCAAAGCCTTGATGGAGCCAGCAGTGACGCCTACACGGCGCAGCAGCAAGTACAGCAGGCTCAATAGCAGCAGGTATCCCGCGGACAACAGGATGTACCTGGGCCAGGATACGATTTCCGTGCTCAGGGAGTAGACGAGCCAGGGCAGCAAGGCATAGAGCGCGACGCTGCCCTTGGACGCAAAGTCATCCTTCAACCATCGCGCAGGGAGCAGGATGGCCAAAAGCGCGAGCGCCAGCAGGAGCACCAGGCTCTCGAACAGGGCAAAGGTGAAGCTGTAGGCGCCCGCTGACAAGGCGTCCCAAACGGTCATGTGCCGCAGCAGCGACGGAAACTCGTTGAGGTAACTGAACAACGCCTGCGCCTGAACGGGAAGCACGCACGCTCCGAACAGCAGGTAGATGTCGTGCCTTGAAGGCAGGCGGTCACTAAAGGTAGCCAAGTCCTCGCAACCTCTCTTCGACCATCTCTCGATCCTCGTCACCGAGAGTAGGCGGTGGAGCGGCGTCACGATGAGCGGGCTCCATGCCAATCGTGAGCTGTGGAATGTCTCGATAGGAGGGATGAGCATAAGCTCTCAGGTCGCGACTTGAGAACAGTACGCCAGGCACCTCGCGGTAATCCACGCAGTGATCGCTGTTCCAGACATCGGGATTAGGTTCGATGGCCGTCTGCTTCCACTTGCCCAGCCCAGTCTCAGCCGAGGCACGGTAGCCGGGGGCGAAACCGACGACAATGTCGGGGCCGTAGCTGGCCAGGGGCCCCACAAAGGCCTCTTCCCTGCTCCAGGCTTTCCCCACAACGGGACGGCCATCCGGGCCTTGCCAGTCGCGCAGGTCGTGTTGTAGACGCTGGATCAAGCTCTGGCACTCATCCGCCGGAACGCAGCCCTGACCCTCACGGCCTGCCTGGTTGAGGTACAGACTGTTCAGCCCTACGGCATAGGCCTGCGTACGCGTCCAATCCACTGCGGTCAGGTCGTTCGATGTGCTGTGCGCCTTCTGCTGGAGATAGCCACGCTCGGCCAGCCAGCGATTGAGGTGAACCTTGTACTCAAACCGCGTTATGCCATGGTCTGAGATGACGATCGTTCTGATGCCTTCCATCCCCAGTTCTGTCGTGCGCTGTGCCACCTGGCCGACTAACTGGTCCAGCTTTGCGTACCACGCCTCGATGACGTCTGGGCGGCGCCGACAAAAGACATGCTGAACTCTGTCCAGTGAGTCAAACACCGAGGCCAGGACACCTTCTGGGAATCGCTCCAACTCGCCCATCAGTATGCGTCTGCGCGTCTCCAGTATCGAGTCGCACAGGTCTAGGAACTGCTGGTCGTTGATGTACCCTTCTTCCAGAGCGGTCGTGTCCTGGGGCATTCCCAGGGTGAGGAATGGGCCGTGCTCTCTCCAAACCTGGGCAACGAAGGAGCCTGGAGTGCCGTACCGCCAGGGTGAATGCAAAGGGTGCAGTTGCAGCGGCAGCAAATAGAGCCGCACGTCAGGTTCCACCTGCGTCAGGATGGCACGAGTGAGTGCGTGCACTTTGAGGAAACGCCCCATGGGGAAGGTGAGCTCGATGATCGGGCTCCAGGTTCCGGTCAGCAACTCGGTCCTGGTCTTGCCGATGATCAGGCGGGCTGGGTTGTCATCCGCCAGCTCAAGCTGCACTTTAAGCGAAGACGGCTGCGGGCCGCGGCGCGTCTTACGGGATGGGCCGGGGAGGGAAGCACGAAAGCGAGCCCTTCCCGCCGCTTCCAGCGGTAGGACGGGGATCTTGCCCTCGACAGAGATGGAGCCTGCCTGCGAGCAGAAGAACGTGCCCACGCCCATGCGGCCCAGGACGTCCGGAGCGCCGAGGCCAGGCAGTGTGCGCACTGGCAGCTCGGGCCGGGCTGGGAAGGTGGCTGGCCACCACAGTACGGTGGCTGGAAAACCCTGGCGGGTTGCCTGCTCAAAGAGGGTCATTGCAGTGTGAGGGGGAACGAACTGCGTTCCTGCAAGGCCTGTCTTTGTTGGCAGCAGGGACGGGTACGGTGTGTATGTGCCGGGGTCGCGATGAACAAAGTCAAAGATGCCGTGCGCGCCGGGGTTCAGACCCGTGGCAATACTGGTCCAAGAGACCTCGCTCTGGGGCGGATTCGATACCTCGAAGCGAGCGTACCCATCGGCACCTGCGTACCGCGTCAGGTTGGGCAGCTTCCCTTGGCCGGATAGACGTTCAAAGATCTTTGGATCATAAGCATCCAAACCCAGTATCAGTGTGTGCACTGTGGATACCCCCAGTGAGAGGGAACGGCAAGCAGCGTCCAGGAGCTCACTGCTGCCCGGTTACTGTGCCGGTCGTTGCTCTTCTGTCTCCTCGCGCTGCGACCGCTCGCGCAGGAAGCGCTTGAAGCGAGCGAAGGCGGTGCGAATCTGGCGCGAGAAGACCAAGACGAACCCGGACAGCGCGGTCAATCCGGCTGCCAGGACCTGAAATAGCATTCCACCGGTGTTTGGATCGATATACCCCATCTGATATCTCCCACGAGCTGCTCCAGGTGCTATAGGGCTCAAGAGGTGCAGTCCTTTGGCAAAAGCACATGACCTGGGGTGCTCACTGCTGTGTGCTTGGCCGCGGTGGACACAAGCAACGGAGAACGCCAGGAGCGCCAGGTCTCAGACAACGCAGTTATGCTACTCGGGACGATGCATCGTCGCTGGAACGGACGCACCAGAAAGCCAGGCAAACTGACCCTGGAAGCGATGTTTGAGCAATTATACTACCGTTCACAAAGGCAGCAAAATGGTGACAAGGAGTGGCCTGGCTGGCGGCCAATGGATGAGCTCGGGTCATGCGCACCCGGGGTGCGGTGGTGCAAGCTGATCAGGTGATGAGGAAAGCGCGTGGGGTCGCTTGCGATGAGGAACGGCGTTCTCTATCCCCGTTGAGGCGCAGAGGGATCACGTCATCCTTGTTTGCTCTGCGCCGAGCTCCTGCTTCAACTCTCCCTATAGCAATCGCAGCATCGAATTAGCCGGCTGGCGCTGCTTGAGCCGCCCGTACCACAGGCACAGCGGGCATAGAATCACCAGTCCCAGCAGCCAGTGGGGGTACATTGCCGGGATGCTCGTGCCCGTGGGCGTCAGCAGATGGCCAAGTCCGGCGTACAGGAACAGGTGGGTCACATAGAAGAACAGCGGTGCCTGCCCGAACACGACCAACGGTCGCAGGAATCGCTGTGCCTCGTCACCCGCGCGGCCGAACAGCCCCAGAAGAATCAGGTTCACCCCGGTCGTCAACAGGGTGAAGGTGATGCTGGGCGGGTATTTGACCACGTTGAGGAAGTTGATCCAGTCGTTTCCCATCCGCGGGCGGATGTTGCCAAAGCCGTCCAGGTAGCGAATCACGGCGAAAGCCACGAGGAGTGCCGCGCCGAGTCCAAGCGCTCGCTGGAACGCCTTGCGAGAGTCCGCCACCAGCCAGTGCCCAAAGGCCATGCCAAAGACCACCAGCTCCAACCAGGGCAGGATGGGATAGTTCGAGTAGAGGTACGGGTCCCCACCGGGGCGAATCAGCAGCAGGTTCATCCTGTCGATGCCGGCAATCGAGAGCCTGCCCCACAGACTTGGGTCAGGGTGCAGCAACTCGGTGCCCACGAACAGCACAGCGGCCAGCGCCAGCAGATGCGCTGGCTTGAGCCACAGCAGCAGGCTGCCCACCATCATGCCGCCGCCCAGCGCAAACAGCACGCCGATGTAGATCTCTATGCCCCAGCCTCCTTGGGAGAGCTCCCAGGCGCGGTTGACCACCAGCAACTGCAAGGCCATCAGCAGCGCGCCGCGGATCAAGAAATGCCGCACGATGGCCCCTTTGCTCCAGCCTCGCGGGGGTACGCGAGACGCTTCGCCTTGCCGAAGGCAAGATGTCCCACAGCTTCGCTCCTGGCGCGAACGGGCAAACCATACCATGCCCACGCCCATGAGCAAGAAGAAACCAGGTGCGGCTGGGTGGGTCACCAGTCGAGTGAGGAAGGTCAGCTCGTCGTGGTAGACGGGGAATGGCCCGCCCCAGTACTCGCCGGACGAATGCTTCTGTGCGACAAAGTGGTTGGCGTGGTCGAGGGCCATCCAGATGATGATCGACCCTCGCAGCGCGTCGACGGCAAACAGGCGCGAGCCCCTGCTATCGCCTTCCTCAGCGGGTTGCTCTCTGGGGTCTGCGGTCATCGTTGGCCACCGGACTGCCTTTGGCTCAAAGCGGCGCGGGCGATAGTCTGGATGGCGGACTCGACTGCGTAGGAACGGCCCTCGTTCCCACCGGTGATGACGACGACCATGTCCAGGGAGGGGAAGAGGACGATGTACTGGTCGCCGTAGCCCCTTGCTGCGAACGAGTCGATCTGCTGTCCGGAAATCCGGTCGCTGCGCATCCACCATTGGTAGCCGTATTGCCAGTCCCCCCAGGCCTGAATTCGCGGCACGAACGATTCCGCGACCCACTTCTCAGGCACCACCTGCACGCCCTTCCACCGCCCGCCGTTCAGGTACATCTGGCCGATCTTGGCCATGTCGCGAGGGCGCAGGCTGAGCCCGCCTACTGCGCCGCTCGTGGCGGGGAAGCCGTTGCCGTTGATCCAGAAAGTGTTGGTGATGCCCAATGGCGCGAAGAGGTGTTTCTCGGCGAACTTGTCCGCATACTCGCCGGTGGTCTTGAAGAGGATGCCTGAGAACAGGTGGCTGCAGCCGCTGTTGTAGGCAAAGCGCGTGCCCGGCTCTGCCACCAACGGCTGGTCGAGCGTCCACTTCATCCAGTCATCCGATCGCGTCATCTGGGTGTAGCTGTTCCGTGGGTCGCCGTAACGGTACGCGTTCTCATCGTACTGCAGGCCCGCCGACATGGTCAGAAGGTGCCGCAGGGTGATGGCGTCCTTGTCGTGGTTCCACTCCTCATCGACGTACTCTGGGAAGTAGGTGATGACCTGCCGGTCCAGGTCGTCGATGAACCCCTGTTCCAAGGCGATGCCCACCAGCGCTGAAGTGACGCTCTTGGTCACCGAGTACAGCCGGTGCGGCGCTTCCCTGCGCCGGATGTGAGAGTAGTGCTCGTACACCAGGGCTCCGTTCTTGACGATCAGGCAACTGTGGATGGCGCCGTACCGCTGTCCCTTGAGTTCCTCGCCAACCTCCGCGATGATCGATGCGTCCAAACCCTCGGCGTCCAGCGTCGACACCTCCCAGCCATCGTCCAGTTGCTCAGGCGTCGGGACCACCAGGTTTTGCTGCAATGGTAGGCGATCGCAGCCGCTGGCCACGAGTGCCGTGACCAGTAGAAGAATGGCCGCTGCCCTTCCCATACGCACCGTACAGGCAACGCTTGTTCTCATGGCTCTCCTTGCGCAAGAGTACACGTACATCAGCAAACGGAAAACACCGATTGCCCTCAAGTATATCAGATGCGATCAACCAGCGCATCGGCCATCCAGGCAATCTTGACACTGGCCAGGTGGCTAATCTTCTGCTTACCGGTCAACCAGGTCCGGCGATTGTTCCCTGGACAGGGTGCAACTACTGGCTGGAGAGACCCCGAGCCGTCCACAGCACCACGGTGTGAGTTGTCAGCGCCAGGGTGGGTGATTCTGCAGAGCCCCAGCCAAGGATTGGAAATCCCTGGCTGAAAATACCAAGCCTCCTCAGAGGCTTTCTCAGCTTGCCCAGGTGCCTGAGGTCACCTCGTCGGCCAGAGCCTGACGAGACCTAGCCAAGGATTGGAAATCCCTGGCTGAAACTGACAAGCCTCCTCAGAGGCTTACTCATCTTGCCCCAGGTGCCTGAGGTCACCTCGTCGGCCGGAGCCTGACGAGACCTAGCCAAGGATTGGAAATCCCTGGCTGAGACTGACAAGCCTCCTCAGAGGCTTAGTCAGCACGCCCCAGGTGCCTGAGGCTACCTCGTCGGTCAGAGGCCCCAGCCAAGGATTGGAAATCCCTGGCTGAAACTGACAAGCCTCCTCAGAGGCTTAGTCAGCTTGCCCCAGGTGCCTGAGGTCACCTCGTCGGCCAGAGCCTGGTGAGACCTCCGGCCGTTCAGTTTCAGTCGGTGAGTTGATTCATCGGCATCTCGGCCGATCTCGCGGGCTCTCGTAGCAACACCGCGAGCACCAGCGCGCACACGCCCAGGATGACGCCGTTGGCTACGAAGGGCGCATGTGGCCCAACTGCTTCGTACAGCCAGCCCCCTGCCACTGGCCCGATGGTCGCCCCCAACCCGGCGGCCATGGCGTACAGCCCATAGGCCCGGCCACGTTGGTCGCCGCCGGTCAGGTCGGCCACCAGGGCCTGCTCGGCCGGGTCGCCCGCGCTGTAGCACAGCGCTTGGAGCGCCCACAAAGCGGCCAACTGCGTCAGGCGGTTGAGCCCGGGGATGAGGAAGGACGTGATCGCTGCCACGGCCATGCTCAGCACCATCAACGGCTTGCGGCCAAAGCGGGCGGCCAGCCTGCCCAGGCGGCTCTGGAACAGGGCTACGATCAGCGCTGCCGGCAGATAGGCCCAGCCCAGGTCGGCCACGTCCGCCGCTAGCTTGCGCTGCAGGAAGATCATCATGATCGGGCCGAGCATGGCCGCCGAAGCACCGGTCACGACGGTGACCAGTAGGAGCTGTACCCAGGATCGCGACCAGACGATGGGACGGGGCTTGTGTCGGAGCCTGGGGTTGGTCTCCGGCAGGCGCCGCCAGGCCCACCAGGCGGCCAGCAGGCTCACCGCTCCATAGCCGCTGAAGAGCACCTTCCAGCCGTCCATGAAGGGCATGGACAGGAACACGCCAAAGCCGATGAAGGTGCCGACTACCGACCCCGCCATGTTCGACTGGCCGATGCCGCCAAAGGCCCCGCCGCGCGCGTCTTCGCTGGCCACGTCTGCGGTGACGGCGTTGGCCGCCAGCCACAGCAAGGCGGAAGCCATGCCCTGCAGCATGCGGGCCAGTACGATGAGCGTGACGTTGGCGGAGAAGGCAAAGGCCAACATGGTCACGGCATAGCCCAGCAGCCCGCTGACAAAGAACCGCCGCCGGCCGTAGCGGTCCAGCCCCGCACCGACTGCGGGCCGCAGCAGCACCGTCATCAGAGAGAAGGCGGAGAAGAAGAGCCCGATCTGCACCGCATCGGCGCCGACCTCTTGCCCGAAGATGGGCAGCACAAAGTGCAGAATGCCAAAAGGCAGCGAGACCATGAAGATGGCCTGCTGGACGGTGGCGAGCGCGTTGGTGTGCTTGCTGTGCGTTGGGCGGGCGTTGGACTGTGCTTGAGCCTCACTGGCCATGTGCGCCTCCTGGTGTGTTTGTGCTGGGCAGTATACCCGTTTCGAGGTCACATGCGCAAGTGCCAGAGGTCACGACTTGGGATCATGAAGGGGATGTCCTCACTTCGCCCTGCTGTGGGCGCGACGCGGCAGCCGTGGGTGGCAGGTGTGCGCTCCGTGCAGACAGAAGCGCCGCGACGCCTCGCCAGTCTGAGGGAGGGGCGACGCGGCGCAGTGGCCCAGCACGGTTCAGCGTGTCAAGTGTGATCGCTCCTCGCCTCCACCTGAGGCGAGACGGTCACTACTTGATGGGCACGTAGATGTACATCTTTGAGTCGGCTACGTCCGGATCGAACTCTTCAGTGTACAACTCAAAGTCAGGGCCATCCCCGCGCTTGTGCTCTGACTGGGGCAGCCAGGTCTCGAAGGCGTGCCGGTAGGCATCATGCAGGGTTGGCAGCGTGCATGTGAAGACGGCGTACGTCTGCTCCGGCACCGTCCACACGACCATCCCCTCGGGCACATCTTCGACTTTGTCCACCTCTACGCCGGCCAGGTAGTTCACTCCCTCTCCCTCCGGCAAGTCTCTGCAGATGCCATACGTCCCCCAGGTGAAGTTGGCGTGCTTGATCTCCCTTATGCGCGGCACGAACACCTGCCACATCTGCTTGATCTCTTCTTTCTCGTTCTTGCCCAGGTACTCCATCCCTACGGCCGTGAACTCGGGCTTGTGTACGATCTTGGGTTGCATCTCACCTTCCTCCTTTCGAAGCAAAACGTAGGTCGAAACAGGCTTCCTTTCCACAGGGAACTGCACGTCGATGATTGGCCGCGCAGCGTCTCGCGTACCCCCGCGAGACTGTGGGACATCTTGCCTTCGGCAAGGCGCCGCGCTCGGCCAGACGTGGGGCTCGTGGAGGTACACCTCTCGGATCGGGCCCGCCACCCGGTAGCCGTTGCCCTCGATCCAGACCATGGCGGCGCTGTACGCATCCCCCAGCGAGTCGTACCCGCCTGGGTGTACGAGACAAGCCATCGCTTTGACGCCCGGCAGCTCATGCACCACGGCGGGGGGCTTGGCCCTGGCGGCAGCGACGGGCACGGCCACCTCGGCATCGATTCCCTGCTCGCCGCCCTGCGTCTCATAGTAGACGGCAATGCGGGGAGCCAGCGCGTCTGTCGCCAGCCCGTGATGCTCGAGGTACTTTTCCAGTTTGTCGAAGAGACGACCTACCTCGGGGTAACCCGGGATGACCCCCCGGATGCCGAGGACTCTGCGCGGAGGCACAGACTTGAGCACCACCTCATAGTCCGGCATCTGGCCTTCCTGCTCGATCCGTCGAAGCCGGGCCTCGACCCGTTCCAGCCGGGCCTGCTCTGACCCCACCAACCGCTCCAGCTCCGCCTGCTTCAAACGCAGCATGCCCCGGATCTCCGCCGCTGCCCCGTCGTCACGCAGCAGCAGCCGCACCTCCTGCAGGGAGAACCCCAGGTCCTTCAGTGCCAGGATGCGGTTCAGGCGGGGCAACTGCTGCAGCGCGTAGTAGCGGTAGCCGGTGAAGCGGTCGACCCAGGCTGGCTTCAGCAGGCCGAGCTTGCCATAGTGCCGCAGCGTCTTGACTGAGACTCGCGCCAGCTTGGCAAAGTCACCAATCTTGAGCATTCCCCTCTCCACAACACAGAGTCGCCTCTGATCAGAAGCAAGCACATTATACAACCTACCCCAAGGGGAGAGTCAAGCGGGCGGAGGTGCCTGGCGCAAATGCCGGCCGCCGACCTCCTGGCAGAAGATGGGCAGCACCTCAAAGAGTGCAGGACCTGGCGGAGAGCAGCGAGACCAAAGGGATGGCCCGCTGGACGTTGGCGGTTCTGTTGGTGATGGTGACTTGGGGCGTTGGATAACGACTGAAGTCGTCACTACGAAGCGTCCAGTTGTGAGGAGCAACATGGCCGTTCTGGCAGTTGCAGGGCTGCTGAGGGGCATCAGTTACATAGGCATGGTGTGCCTGGGTGGTCTGCTGCGGCAAACAGGGGGATGTTGGCAGGCTGCTAGCACCGCTATAGCGATCCACAGCACGATGTGCAAGAGACTGTCCCTGAGCGACATGCTGAAAGTCCGCCGGTCTCGGGGGTTCGCTGTTGAGCGTCAGCAGGAAGGGCGAGCCCTACGCGTGCTTCTCGGCTTGGCCCCCTCCATCGAGCCAGCCATACTCAAAGTGCATCTTTCCAATCAAGAGCTTGTAGACCTCGCAGTTGCGCGCAGAATTGAACAGGATCACCCGCTCACGCTGAGTCAAGCCCTGGCCCAGGTCAAGGCGAATGATGAAGGAAGTCTGCCACACAGATCCCTCCGCAGTCTGGCGCTGAATCTGCACGTCGAGTTTCTCGAGATTGATCTGCTTGTTCTCTGCGACCGCAGCGATGGTGAGTACGATTCAAGAGCCTAATGAGGCTGACACCAGTTCGATAGGGCAAGTGTAGTCGCGTGTTTCGTTGTCACGCCGATCCACTGGCAGCACCCGCTCCCCGATCCGCACCTCAGCGCGGCCGTCCGAATAGTGCACGCGCACCAAATTCGTCATCCCACCAACACCTTCAACCAGTCTTCTGTCGTGACTCCAGGCGTTTCGATGCCCCCGTGGCCGTAAAAGTCGGTCGCTATGCTCTCCACCTGCTCCAAGGAGGCCCCTGAGAGTGCAGATTCGAGCTTGCTTATGGCCTCTTCGGGATAGGCAAAAAAGTCGCCAGACAGCGATACGCTCGTCAGGCGGTCGCCCTTGACCTCGATCGTGGCCCGCAGCAGACCACCGGGCGCCTTGTGCAGGCGCTGAATCACGTTCACTCCAGCGGCGATCTTGACATCGCGCCCTGGGCGGCGCCTTCCTTTCTTGTGCAGCCATTCCTCGCTCAGGAACAGCGGCTTCAGCGCTTTGGCCTTCTCGCGCACCGCATGGGGCAGGGCAGCCGGCTCGAGCGGGCCCAGCACTTTTTCGAAGCGGGCGAGCAGCGGCTTGGTCATCTCGTCCCACTCTGGCATACGCCCTGTCTCGCGCTTGAGCGTGGTCAGGTTCTGGCGCATGCTCTTGAATATCTTGTCGCGGAATTTCTCGTCGGGCACGCGCAGCACGTGCGCCATGCTCTCGTAGTCAAAGTCGGCGATCAGGTTGCCGACCAGGATGACATAATCTCCGATGGTAGCTGCGCCATTGCCAGAGATCTTGCGCCCTGCGGTCGTGATAATGTCGTTGATCGGGCGGTAGCGGGCAGGCACGCCAAGGTCGTCATATGCCTCGGCTACTGGCTGCAGCAAGCGCTCGTAAAACCTGGCCTTGTCGCCGTGCGCGATCGGATTGTCCTTGTGCACCACGATCTGGTAAAAGATCTGGTTGCCGTCCAGGTAAACTGCTCCCCCACCCACCTCGCGGCGGAAGATGGGGATGTCGTGCTCCTGGCAGTAGGCCACGTCGACGTCCTGCATCAGATCCTGGTGGAAGCCGATGCAGACGTAAGGCTCCGCCGGGGCCAGGATGAGGATGCCCTCGAGGCCCACCCGGGGCATGGCATGGTAGAGCAGTTGTGAGTCCAGCCACGGGACGTGCTTCAGATGGTAGAGTTTCATGTGTGTTCCTCTGTCAGTTATGCCCAGGCCAGCGAGCCATGTGCCCAATGGTGTCGTGCCAGCCGACGAGCGTGCAGGCATGACGCTGACCAGAGTTGCGGAGACGTATTACGCAGCGACGAGGTCCTCCAAAGAGACCCCTGAAGCTGTCCACGGCAACAGTTTAGCGCGGGGAAACGAACGGGGCGCTGCTACTTGTCGTATTTTTCCCGGTCTGCGGCGATCATTGCGGCGAACTCTTTAGAATCCGCACGCAGCACGCTGTCCAGTTGGCTTGCGTCTGCCATCTCGATTTTGGCCAGCCAGCCCTGCCCGTAGGGGTCCTCGTTCACCAGAGTGCTTTCCCATTCGATCTCTTCGTTGGCCTCGACGATCTTGCCGCTGATCGGTGCCTTGACCCGGCCGACCCACTTGCCGGACTCCATGGACATGAAGGGTTCACCCTGCTTCACTTCTCGCCCGACCATGGGTATCTCGACGTAGACGATCTCGCCAGCGAGTTCTGCTCCGAACTGAGAGATGCCGATGGTTGCCACGTTCCCCTCGACGCGGGCCCAAATGTGCTCCTTGGTGTAGTACAGCTCGTCGGGAAACTCGAACTTGTCAATTGTGGTCATGCTTGCCCTCCCGCGGGTGTGTGTTGTAGGTGCTATTATACAAAGCTTTCCAGGAATTGCTGAACCTGGTCAAAGCGAAAGATCGGTCCATCCAGGCAGATGAACTTGTCACCGATGTTGCAGCGCCCGCACTTGCCGATGCCGCACTTCATCTTGGCTTCCAGGGTGACCCAGTTCTGTTCCGAGGCAAAGCCCAGCTTCTGCAAGCTCAGCATGGCGAACTTGATCATGATCGGCGGACCGCAGGTGATGGAGATGGCGTTTTCGGCCGATGGTGCCACCTCCTCAACCAGCGTTGTGATCAGCCCCTCCTTGTGCAGCCAGTCCGGGGTGGCCTTGTCCACCGTGAGATGCAGTTCAGTGTTGGGCGCGGCGCGCCACTCGTCGTACTCGTCGGTGAACACCAGCAGGTCGGGGGTGCGGGCTGCCCAGAAGATGGACAGCTTGCCGTAGTCGGAGCGGTTGTGCAGGATGGTCTGGACGACCGGGCGCAGCGGGGCGCCGCCGATGCCTCCGCCCAGTACGACGATGTTCTTGCCCTTGAACTGCTCCATTGGGAAGCCGTTGCCCAGGGGCCCGCGAAGGCCGATCTTGTCTCCCACATCCAGGCGGTGCAACGTTTCGGTCACCGTGCCGACGCGGTTGACGGCGAACTCGATGGCCTCGCTGCGCGCCCGTATGGAAGCGATGCCAATGGGCGATTCACCTACGCCGAACGCCGAGATTTCGGCGAACTGGCCAGGTGTGTAGTCGAAACGGCGCATTACTTCAGCGTCGTCAATCTTCACCTGGAACAACTTGATGCCCGTCGCCAGGTTTCTCACGCCGACCAGCGTCGCCAGGTGGGGTTTCATAGGATTGGGTAGAGAATGGGTCATCTTCACACCTCAAGAAGATCCGCTTGCAGCGAGTTGTTCCACACCGGCGATCACTTCCAGGATGTCAATGTTCACCGGGCAAGCCTCAATGCAGCGCCCGCAGCCGACGCAGCCCAGTGGGCCAAAATCGTCTGGGTAGTACATGAACTTGCAGTAGAATCGGTTGCGCAAGCGCGAGTGCTGTGTGGGCCGGGGATTGTGCCCGCCAGCGATGCGCCGGTATGGCGCCGACGTGCAGGCGTCCCAGGCGCGCAGCCGCTGGAGCACCGTTCGCCCCGGCTGCCGGGAGACCACTTCGTCGCGCACGTCGAAGCAGCGGCAGGTGGGGCAGACGAAGGTGCAAGCCCGGCATCCCAGGCAGCGCTCGGTGACCTGCTTCCAGAAGGTCTCGTTGAACTGTGCCTTCCATTCCTGGCTGGCAGGCAGCGTTGGTAGCCCTTTGGCCAGCCTGGGCTTGGGCAGCGAGACGCCCTTCTCCTCGCCAGGCATGCCGGCAGCCAACTTTTCGCCCTTTTCGCTGATTATCTGCACGGCGTACGCCGCGCCATCGCTGCCATCCACCTCGGTCAGCAGGAGGTCCAGCCCCTCGGTGCTGTTTGGCGCACCGCCAACGACCGTGCAGAAGCAGGAATCCCACATCTGTGGGCAGGCCAGGCCGATCAGGGTCGTCGCCTCGCGGTGCCGTGCGTACTGGCCGTCGCTGGGCTCCTTGTCCAGGAACAGGGCGTCAATGGCCAGCGCTCCGCGCGCGTCGCACGGCCGCACGCCAAAAACCACCGTGGGCGCAGGAGCGGGCGCATCGTCGAGCCTGGTCTCCGCCCCTTGCTCGATGATCAGGATTGGCTCTGTGGCCGGGAAGGTCCAGGTCTTGGGTGACATGTCTGTGCGCTCAAATCCCCAGGCTATCCCGCTGCTGTCGTCGACCTGGCGGTAGAGGAGCTTGCCTTGCACGTTCACCGGAGCTGCCAGGGTGAATCGTTCGGCCAGATGGTTCAGCCATTCGTTCAGTTGAGCTTGGGTCAACACTTTCATTCTCTCTCTACCCCCTACAGTCGCAGCCGTTCTTCAGGACTAAACGTCGCCAGTGGTGGCAGCGTCTCCGGATCATCTCCGGTGTGGTAACCGAACAGTGCCTCGACCTCTTTGGCCAGCATGCGGTTCAGCTTGCTGAGTGGAATGTCCATCGGGCAGACTACCTCGCAAGCGTCACAGCCGACGCAGCGGCCGGCCAGGTGGAAGGCCCTCATCACGTGGAAAAAGTACTTCTCTGGCAGCTCCAGGGCAATGCTGGTCCAATGGGGAAACACCTGCTCCGCTACACACTCGAAGCAGTAGCAGCCTGGGCAAGCCTGCCGGCAGGCGTAGCAGCGGATGCAGCGGTCAAACTCCTTGGCCCAGTACTCGAGTCGCTCCCCGGGTGTCCAGCTCTCCATCTCGGCGACGTCGCCATAGTCGTCCTGCGCCTCGGGCACCTCGACGGGCTGCTCCGGCTCGACCAACACGTCATAGATCACCGGCACGCGTTCCTGGCAGACTGTACAGGCCTGGCGCAGCTCGCCGTCGACCTCGCTGCCCGCACAGGTCACACCGATGACCTTTACGTTTTCGCGTTTGATCTGTTGCTCGTGGAGCAGCAGGTTGACAGCCCGGGCGTCGCAAGGCCGCACGACCACAGCCACCCTGGGAACCGGCACGCCGCGTCGCGGCGAGTGCTTGTAATTGTGCAGGTAGGTCACCAGGTTTAGATTGCACTCTGGCGACCACACCAGCCGCTCGGCGTCATCGGCCTGGTGGACGAATGCCGGCCGTACTTTGCCCTTTGGCCCGCGCTCATAACCAATGACTACCGAAACGTCACCGTTCTCCAGGTACTGCCGTGCAGCGCTGCGGATTTGCTCTTCCAGCGCGCTCATGCGCTCACCTCCTGCAGGGCCGGAGTCTGCCGCTTGATGGGCACCGGGCCCAGGGCGCGGACTCGCTCGGTAAAGTCTGTCACCACCTGGGCGAACTTTTTTCCCTCCGAGGCCGAGATCCAGTCCACGAACAGCCGCTCCGATTCCACTCCGGTGAACTCTAGCAGGCGATGCATCAGCGCATATCGGCGCTGGGCAAAGTAGTTGCCCTGCTGATAGTGGCAGTCACCCGGGTGGCAGCCGAGGACCATTACACCGTCCGCGCCGTCCTGGAAGGCTTTGAGCGCGAACAGCGGGTCAACCCGTCCTGAACAGGGAACGCGGATGATGCGCACGTTCGGCGGGTATTGGGTGCGGCTGGTTCCGGCCAGGTCGGCCCCGGCGTAGGAGCACCAGTTGCACAGGAAGGCGACGATCTTGGGTTGGAAAACGTTCTCAGACATGATGGGCACTCCTTCGGCTCATGCACACGTCGCCGGGCTCAGTTGAAGCAGGGCTTCAAGCTGGGTGAGGATCTGCGTATCGTTAAAGCCCCGCAGTGAGATGGCCTTGCCGCGGCAGCCAGCCACGCACAGGCCGCACCCTTTGCACAGCGCCTCGTTGATCTCGGCGACCATACGTCCGCGGCTCTCCACCAGGCTCGGTGCACTGAACGGACAGACCTCCACGCACAGGCCGCAGCCCACGCAGTGCAGTGTGCGCACCTCGGCCACCGTGGGCACCACCTCGACAAACTCCTGGCTCAGCAGCCCAAGCGCCTGTGACGCCGCCGCACCAGCGTGCGCTACGGTGTCCGGGATGTCCCGTGGAGCCTGGCAAGCACCGGCCACAAAGATGCCATCGGTGTTGCTGTCCACCGGGCGCAGCTTGGGGTGCGCTTCCAAGAAAAAGCCGGTGGCGTCACGGGTCACGTGAAGCTTCTGGGCGAGTTCTGCCGAACCCTTGGAGGGCACGGCCGCCGTGGCCAGAATCACCATGTCCACAGGCAGGTTGACCGGGCGGCCCAGGTCAGTATCTTCGGCACGGACGATCAGACGGTCGCCATCCGGGGAGACCTGCGCGGCACGGCCACGTACAAAGACCACCCCTTCGCGCTGCACGCGCTCGTAGAATTCCTCATAGCCCTTGCCAAACGAGCGCATGTCCATGTAAAAGTTAAATACCTCGGCGTGCGTCTTCTCCTCGATCAGGTGGGCCAGCTTGAGCGAGTACATGCAGCAGATGCGCGAGCAATACGGCTGGTAGTGCTCGTCACGGCTGCCAATGCAGTGCAGGATGGCCACGCGCTTGGGCTTTTCACCACTGCGCATCACAATCTCGCCGCTGGTCGGGCCGGAAGCATTGGACAGGCGCTCGATTTCCAGCCCGGTGTAGACTTCGGGATAAACGCCGTAGCCGTATTCGAGCATTGGCGTGGGGTCCCAGGGGTCAAAGCCACTGGCGACGATGATGGCACCCACATCGATGTCGATCAGTTCATCCTGGGCATCGTGGTTGATGGCGCCAGCGCCACAGACGTTGCTGCAGGCCAGACACTCGGAGCAGATGCCGCAGGACAGGCAGCGCCTGGCTTCGGCGATGGCTTGCTCCTCGGTGAAACCGAGGCTGACTTCGTTGAATCCGCAACGAGCCTCTACCTCGCGACGAGGCATCTCCTGGCGGGCGGTGAGGGCCCACGACTCTGGGTCGTAGTAGTCGATGTCGGAGATGTCCGCCGGCTCAGCACTGCGGCCTTCAGCTAGCTCTTCTCCCAACAGGTAGCGGCGGATCGATTCCACGGCGCGGTGTGCCGCGCCGCCCGCCTCGACCACCGAGGCCGGCCCGCTCACCGCGTCGCCGCCCGCGAACACGCCGGGCCGGCTGGTCTGCAGGGTCACAGGGTCAGTCTCGATCCAACTGCGGCGGGATTGCTCCACCTCGCCGAGGCTCTGGCCGAGCCTCTGGCCGATGGCCACGATGACGGTATCGGCATCCAGCTCAAAGGTGTCGCCCTCGATGGGCACTGGGCGCCGCCGTCCGCTTTCGTCTGGCTCTCCCAGTTCCATGCGCTGGGCGTGAATGGCCGCGAGCTTGCCCTTCTTGCCGCGGAACTCGATGGGACTGGCGAGGAAGTGAAACTCGATGGCTTCTTCCTCAGCTTCTTCGATCTCCCAGTCGTTCGCGGGCATCTCGGCGCGCGTGCGGCGGTAGAGGACGGTGACCTTGTCCGCGCCGAGACGCTTGGCGGTCATTGCCGAGTCGATGGCCACGTTGCCGCCGCCGATGACCACCACGTGCGAGCCAACGTTGGGCGTCTTGAGGCCCTTGACACCCAGTTGGGCCAGGTTGAGCTGGCGCAGGTACTCGGCACCGTGTAACACGCCCTTCAGATCCTCGCCCGGGACGCCCATGTGCATCCCCTGATGCGCGCCCACGCCGATGAACACCGCGTTACAGTCCCGCTGCAGACTGGCCAGGCTGGGGCCAGACTTGCTCTCGCCCTCCAACTGGACGGGTGTGTTCAGCAGCAGGTTTACGCCAGGTGTGGAGATGATCGTTTCGATCTCGCGCTGCAGCGCGTCGGCAGGCAGGCGATAGCGAGGAATGCCCACGGCCATCATGCCTCCGGCCACGGGGAGCGACTCGTAGACGTCGCAGTCAGCACCCATCTGCGCCACGTCACGGGCGACGGTCAGGCCCGCCGGGCCTGCGCCGACGACGGCTACCCGGTGTCCCTGCAGAGGGCGTTCCACAGGCTTGGCTGTGGCCGGCGGGGGCGCTGTGGCCTCGGGATGTGCGGTCACCCAGTCGGCGGCAAAGCGCTTTAGGAATTCGATGGCCACTGGCTGATCCTTGTCCCCGCGGCGACAGGCAGCCTCGCAGGGGTGGTGGCATACGCGCCCGCAGACGCCCGGGAAGGGCATCTGCTCGCAGATCAGGTCGTAGGCCTCTTTGAAACGGCCCTCGCCGATCAGGGCGACATAACCCTGCACATGGATGCCGGCTGGACAGGTGTTCTTACATGGAGCGGGCCCGCGCTTGTCAATGCGAAAGGCACTGGGCACAGCCTGGGCGAAGGGCCGATAAATGGCCTTGCGCTCCGCCAAGCCCAGGTCGAACTCGGCTGGTACCTGCACCGGGCACACCGCCGTACAGTCGTCGCAGCTTGTGCAGACGGTCTCGTCCACAAAGCGCGCCTTGCGGCGCACCGTCACCGTAAAGTTGCCGATGAATCCTTCTACCTTTTCAATCTCGCTGTAGCTCAGCAAGGTGATGTTGGGATGGCTCCCCACGTCCACCATCTTGGGGGAGAGGATGCAGGCCGAGCAGTCCAACGTGGGGAAGGTCTTGTCCAATTGGGCCATGTGCCCGCCGATGGAAGGCTCGCGTTCCACCAGGTATACGGGCACACCCGCTTTGGCGATGTCCAGAGCAGCCTGGATGCCCGCGATCCCCGCGCCGACGATCAGGGCTGACTTGGTGACCGGCACGCGCCTGGGGAACAGCGGGTTGTGCCAGGACACCCGTTCCACTGCGGCAGCTACCAGGTCAATGGCCTTCTGGGTGGTCATGTCTCCCGCAGGGTGCGCCCAAGAACACTGCTCGCGCAAGTTGGCCACTTCCAACAGGTAGGGGTTCATCCCTGCCTCGGCCAGCATGGTACGCCAGGTGCGCTCGTGCATGCGTGGCGAACAGGCCGAGATCACCACGCGGTTCAGATTGTGTGCCTTGATGTCTTCCTTGATGCCCGTCTGCCCCGGGCCAGCGCAGGTGTACTTATTGTACCGCACCAAGACGACATTCTTGAGCTTCTTGGAGGCCTCAACCACCGCTGGCACGTCTACCGTCCCAGCGATGTTGCTGCCACACATACACACGTAAACGCCAATGCGAGGTTTGTCTTGGTTCATAAACGGTCCTCCAGAGGCCAGAAAACGTAACGCGTGAAACGTGATGCGTGATCGGCAACGTTCCTGGCCTCTCTCACGTTTCAGACTTTGCGCTTCACGTCACAGCATCTCGGCCAATCGCCGGATGTGCGCTTTCTCTTCGGCAACGACCTTATCGATAAACGTCCGGTCCGCGGCAGGGACCATATCCCTCAGGTCGTAGAAGAACAACAGAGTCTCTTTCTCAAAGCCCATGGCCATGCGTATCGCTTCTTTTTCGTCCGTCACCTCTTCGGCTGCGGTCAGGGCCTTGTCTGTCCCCTCGAAGAAAGCGCTTTGCACGGTGGCGTTCAGATACTCCACGTACTGGCCCCATTCTTGGTCCGTCGTCAGCGGATTCTCTCCAACGGTCTGAGCCAGCTTGGAAAAGATCTGGTAGTGCTTCACTTCCTGATCAGCCAGGTCCTCAAACAGGGACCTGGTCTCGGTCGATTTGGCCTTTTCGGCCATGGTGCGGTAAAAGGTCTCGCCGTTCTGCTCCAATTGTTTCGCCAGGTCGACGATGTCTGATGCGCCTAGGAAAGCCAATGTGGGTCTCCTCTTCTTGTGTTTGCGCGGATGCCCCCCGCGAGAGAATCCGCGCCTTCAGGCAGATTGTGCTATTGCTCGGCGTTCTGGACCGATTCCAGCACGATCTGCGAAATGTCCACCGCGCGAACGCGGATCTTGTTCTTGCGTGCGCCGTTGTACAGGGTGCGCATGCACTGCTGGCAGGCAGAAACGATGTACTGGGCTCCAGTGGCCTGTGCCTCCAGCAGCCGCCTCCTCGACGCTTCGGTAACGGTATCCGGGGAAAAGGCCTCCACGTTGCCCCCACCGCCGCAGCAAAGCGAGTTCTGACGGATGCTGGCCATCTCCCGCAACTCGATTCCGGGGACGTGCTCCAACACGTAGCGCGGTTCGTCATAGATGCCGCTTCGCCTGCCCAGGTCGCAGGGGTCGTGGTAGGTGATCACCTTCTCCACCGGCCCCAGCTTGAGCTGCCCGCCTTCGATCAAGCGGGCCATGTACTCAGTGGCGTGCAGCACCTCCAGATCCTGAGGAAAGTCGGAGAGGATCTCGGGGTAGATGTGCTTCCAGGTGTGGTAACAGGAAGCACAGGTCGAGACCAGGATCTTGGCGCCGGTCGCACGCACCTGCGCCAGGTTGTGGCGGGCTAACTCGGCCATGGGGTCACTCAAGCCGGCGGTGTACAGAGGAAAGCCACAGCACCACTCCGTGCCGCCCAGCAGGGTAAAGTCCACGTTGGCGCGTCCCAGGATCTGCACCATGGCCTGCGGAATCTTGTAGGCCATGGGGTAGAAGGAGGACACACAGCCCACATACCACAACACCTCAGCCGTTCGCTTGCGCTTTGGCGGGCCGCCGGGCAGGTTCTGGCTCCAGATCAGACGCGATTCGTTGTCCTCGCCAGCCATGTTGTGTGACTTGACGATCATGTCGCTCAGCAGGTGCAGCGCGCGGGGCGTCTCCTGCGCGCCGCTACGGTTCACCCACTCGCGGATTTGACGCATGCTTTCCGCCACGGGGATGCCGCGCGGGCAGCGCACCGTACATGAGTGGCACGCGGTGCACAGCCAGAAGGTGCTGGAACGGGCAATTTCGTCCTTCAGGCCCAGCGAGACCATTCGCCACAGCTTGCGCGGTGGCACGTCCATGGCGAAATAGGTTGGGCAAGACGAGCTGCAGGTACCACATTGCAAGCACGTGCCCAGCTTCTCCGCGTCAAAGCCCTGCTCCTCGGCAAAGGCAAGGTCAACTACGTCCTCAGTGATCTCTAGCAGATCTTCGCTCATCGTCTTCTCCCAGGTGTGGCGCCAGCCAGTCCAGTGCAAACGCGGCTAGGTGGCCATGAACAGCCGCCCATCTCCGACGGCTGGCGCGCGACGTCTATTGGGGTATGGTAGCTTGTGCCCGTCTTATTGTCCAATGTCGAGAGCTCACGCCACAGGGCCGGCGTCTTGCACGAAGAACTAGATAAAGAGCTGCACCTTGGAGTTGGCTGCCAGATTGAGCATCGTGCCCACGCCGACAATGTCCTCCACCTCGTCGATCAGGTCCTCGCGCGAGATCTCCATCACATCCATGCTCATGCCGCAACCCAGCAGGTGCACATCCAGGTCGATGGCCATCTGACGAAGTTCCTCGAGGGAAGCCACGCCCTTGTCGCCCATCATCTTCTTGAACATCCAGCGGCCGATGCCGCCAAAGTTGAAACGAGATGGGCCGATGACGTTGATGCCGCCGCGGTTCATCAGTCCCATCATCCTGCCAAAGAGCCCCTTGCCGGTGAGGTTGCCCTTCTGGATGGCCTTGACGCCCCAGAAGGTGAAGAACATGGTGGTGTCCATGCCTGCGGCGGCAGCGCCGGTGGCGATGATGAAGGCAGCAAAAACCTTGTCCATGTCCCCACTCATGACGATGATGGTAGCGTTGTTGTTGTCATTGTCTGCCATGTGATCCCCCTAAACTGTCTTCTTGACGTAGTACTTGCAGTAATCGCCGCAGTCCTCTTCGGCCAGGAACTCGTTGCCGGTCTGCTCGCACCAGGCCGGGATGTCAGAGTGCGCGCCCTCGTCATCTGCGCGAATCTCCAGCACCTGCCCGGTTTCCATGGTGCGCATGTTCTTGGCCATGAAGGCAATGGGCATCGGGCACATCTGCCCGATAGAGTCCTGTACTTTGTCGACCTGAATGTCCACTTGCTCCTCCTCTTGTTCTGTGAGCGTGCTACTAGAGCCAGGGAGCAACGTCGTGTTGCTCCACCAACTCGACGAATCCATCGTAATCGATCACCTGCACGCCATCAATCACCTTGCTGAGCCCTCGTGCTTCCAGGTCAGCTTCGAGCGCAAAAACGGGATGATCGGATAGCGCTGCCTGGATGAGCGCAGCGCTCCGAGTGCCTTCCACTGCCCCGTACACGCCATCTTCGTACAGCAGGATCGGTGCACCTGCAGGCGCGATGCCCAGGGCAGACTCTAGGTTATTGGTGCTGAATGGAGACTTGTTGATTGTGTACAGCATCTGTCCTCCCAGGCTAGAACGGCAATACCTTGCCGGATTCTCCCATTATCTTGGCGATCTCTGCGCTGCTTACGACCTCGGCCGGAACGACGAGGTCATCCACGGTCAGGCCACGCGCGGCCAGAGATTCGTCGTGTACGTAGAACTTTTTCACGCCAAAGTCACCCAGCATGGGGAACCCGTCCCCCAGCGGCTTCATGTCCAGCTTCTCGGGATGCTGTCCCTTGACGGCCGCGTACACGCCATCGTCGAGAAAGACTACGCTGATATCCATCTCGAATACCGCGACGCCCATGATGGTGCGGAAGCCCTCTGCTGTGTACACGCTCCCGTAGGGTGCTTTGCGCATTACAACGGCTACTTTGTCGCTCATAACGCTACCTCTCAGTCTCCAAAAGTTACAAAGCGATCGGCTTCCCGCAAGAAGCTGGCCAGTTGACCCAGGCCGGACATACGGATGTGCTCGACCTTGAGGTCAGGCCGCATACCCCGGAACTTGCTGCAGGCAGTGCAGGCCACAATGTCGATTCCCTCCGCGCCCAGTTCGTCCAGCCGCTGCGAGATGTTGCGCTCGCCGGGCGGCTTGATGAACCTGTTGGCGTTGTTCACGCCGTCGGTGTAGAGAAAGAGCCCCACGATCTCGTGCCCGCGTGCCCGTGCCGCCTGAACAAAGTGATAGGCGGAGTCTACCGCCTGATGTTGGTACGGTCCTTCGAGAACCATTACGCCGATCTTCATACGTGGATTCCTCCTGTGGTGCGATGATTGCCTATACGTAGGGCGCTTCAGTGAGTCCGCCCCGCTGGTACTGCTCAACAGCCTCGCGCACGGTCGCGCCTTCGCGGGCCAGGACGACGGTGATAGCCAGCGCGCGCAGAGCGACACAGCATGCCGGTCTGAGCTGTGGTGTGATGACCACCGTCGCGCCCGCACGCGCTGCTGCACGGACGGCGTTGACGCTGGCTTGCACCTGCGATTCGGCCGGTTTGGCCTGGACCACCTCAAACTCCATCGTTGCCGGGTCAACCAGGACGAACGCTGTGCACGGCTCGCCCTTTGCGCCGATGGGCGCATCCAGCGTGGGGCCGTGTGACGCCACGGCGATCTTTTGCGGGGATGGCTTGTGTTCGTGGATAGCTTCCACGCCGCCCTCGGCATAGCGTTCAATCGCTTCGCGAACCGTCATGCGACCCACGTTGTCGATGACCTCCATGCCCAGGCTCTGCATGGTCTGTCTGCAGATGCCCTTGATGGGGCCGGTGATCACGACTTGTGCCCCTTGTCTGGCGATGGCGCGAATCACAAAGAGGCTGACCCTGGTGGGGTCCTGGTGCTCGGGAGGGACGGACACCACGACGAACTCCATCGTCTCGGTGTCCACGACGAGGAACTGGGAACAAGTCCCAAAGGGGATGCCTGTCCAGGCGTCCAGCGATGTCCCCAATGACGAAACAGCTACTAGCATCTTTGCCTCCGTTCCAAAATCCAATCAGGCCAGCGCTTGTGCGAGGTCCGCTTCGGCAGCCATCTGTGCCTGCAGCACCTCTCGCAGCATGTCGACCGCTTGAAGGAGACGACGGTCGGTCAGGCTGTAGTAGATGGCCGTACCCCGGCGCTCGGTGCGGACCAATCCGCGCTCGCGCAGCACCCGCAGGTGGCGGGACACCGTCGGCTGCTTGAGCTGCAGAGCCTCGACCATTTCGTGGACGCACAAGGGGCCTTGGTCCAGCGCGTAGAGGATCAGCAGGCGCTTGGGATCCCCCAACGCCGGGCATATCCGCTTGTGCAGCAGGTGTACTTCTTGAGTGAGCTTGGGATCGATCATTATCCTTCCCTCCATCCGTATATACGAATATGAGCATATACGAATACGCGCATGTTTATACCACAGAATCTCGAAAATGCCAAATCAGCGCTTTACTGCTTCGTGCACCGAAGGTGGCTAAACCTCTTTGGTCGGTTTCTTGCATGAAAACAGGTGCTCAAGTTTGGCGATTGACGCAGTACTCTGTAAGGTTTAGGACTTGGGCATGGTGAGTGACGTGTCTAGCTAGTTCTTGGTGCAAAACGCCGGCAATGTGGCGTAAACTCTTGGCAATCTGACAGTGAGCGTAGCCTAGCCCCTTGCAGTTCGTCCCGCAGCGACGAATGGTCGATGGGATGGTTCGCTCCCTCGTCAAAGCGCTGTCCGTCGCCTCGGCCGAAGGTCTCGTCTCGAGACAGGGCCTAGCCCCGGAGAAACAACGCGAGGGCGAACGGCGCCAGCAGTCTGGCCGAGGGCTGCAACTCCCCGGCTGAAGGCATGGGAATCGGCTCAAGCCGAATGGGGAGGCATGGTAGTGGCGACTCGGTCGCTTCCTGGGTCGAGATTAGGAGCTCTTGCTCCGGCCTGCGTTGTCGAAAGCTGCAGGGTGTCGGGTGGCCCAGCGGAGCGGCCGTTCGCCCTCGTGGAGCACCAGAGGTGGCGCAGCCATCAAGCTAGGCCCGAGCAGACCACAGTCCGTGTCAGATGGAGCTGTGAGACCATCATCGGATGGATACCGCGACACCTGGGATCGAGGTCCGCGATCTTGCACACCTTCGTAGTGGCGACTTGGTCGCTTTCCAGGTCTCCACAACGGCTGAAGCCATCACTTCGGGCCTGGAGAGAGGCCAGCAGCTACCAAGCGTGTGGCGAGCTGCCTAGCCGCACGGGCGCCGGGGAATCGAGTTCCTCCGTTGCAGAAGATTCCGCTCAAGCCGACAGGTGGCGTCGGCAGCCCGGTTCGCGGGGCTTGCGCGTTCAGACAACAGCCCTGAGGCCCGGGCGCTTCTCTGGGCCAAGGATTGGGAATCCCTGGCTGAGATTGCCAAGAACCCTCAGGGCATTACGACGGCATAGAGACGCCGAAGGCACTTCTTGGCTTCATCCGGTAAAGTCCGTTCGCCGGCCCCGGGGTCTCGTGAACCGCCTGTCCGAGTTCTACTCCCACTTCCGCTCGTCCAGGATGACTTTTGCGTCCTCGGCCAGGGCGTCAGCTGGGATAAACTCGACCCGATCCACCTTGCCCCGGCAAGCCGACTGGACAGCGGCACTCAGGCCCTTGGTCAGCGCCGCGCGGTCCGCGGACTCGTCAGACACCACCACTCGCAGCGTAAATTGGTCCCGGTTCTTGGGTCGGCTGACCACTGCCTGAGCGCGCGCGATCCCCGCTAGCTGGCTGAGGGCAAATCGCAGTTGGTTCGGATGAACGAACATTCCCCGCACTTTTACTGCGTCCCCAACACGCCCTACCAGAATGATCAAACGTTCTTCTTGCCGGCTCTCCCCAGGGGCAGGGTCCAGGTTGATGGCCAGGTCACCGGTGCCGAAGCGGATCAGGGGGTAGGTCTGGTTGAAGGTTGTCACCACCACTTCACCCGCCGCGCCGGGGCCAACCGATTGCCCCGTCTCAGAGTCAACGACCTGGATGATGGGCGTCTTGAGCAACTGCATTGGGAGGCCTCCCTCGGTATTGTAGGCCAGGAAACCAAGTTCGGCGGTGCCGTAGGCGTTGGTCACGCTCAGGCCATATTTCTCCACAAAAGTCTGGCGCAGGCCCGGCGGCAGCGGTTCGGCGGAGACGAGGGCCTTTCGCAGAGAGAACTGGCGCAAGTCCAGGCCCCTCTCCTCGGCTTTTTCGATCAGCGCCATTAACCAGGACGGGGTGCCGATGTAGCCGGTTACGCCCAGGTCTAGCATCATCTTGATTTGCAGGTCTGCGTTGCCCACACCGGCCGGAATCACCATCGCGCCGATTTGCGTGAGGACCTGGTCAAGGGCCAGGCCGGTTGGGATCAGGTGATAGCCAAAGGTGTTGATCACCACATCCCCAGCGGTGAAGCCAGCGATGGCAAACATGTCCCGAATGGTGTCCCTCACCGCGCTCTCGTCGGCTGAGGGTTCGTAGAGCGGGCCGGGGGAGAGGAAAACGTGCTGGAGGGTGTCGAGAGGTACGGCCAGGAAACCGCCAAAGGGCGGGTCGGCCGCCTGGAGTTCCACCACCTTATCTTTGCTCGTGACCGGGATCTTGTCCAGGTCGGCGGGGGTCTGGATGTTTTCAGGTGAGACCCCCGCCGCGTCTAGGATAGACTTTACGGCCGGCGCGTGGGCGTAGGCATGTTGGATGATGTGGCGTAGTCTGTCGGTTTGTGAGGTTTTCATGGTTGTGCTTCCCTCCTAGTTAGCCTAACCAACGTTTGCGGCGCTTGTAGTGCTTGACCCGACGGTAGCTCTTGCGCGCGCCAAGTTGAGTCAGACCCAGATAGAACTCTTTGATATCTTCGTTTTCTGCCAGTTGCTCCGAGGGGCCATCGAGTACGACACGCCCGTTTTCCATGACGTAAGCGTAGTCAGCCACGCTCAGCGCCATGCGGGCGTTTTGCTCGACCAGCAAGATTGCCATGCCCCCGTCAGCGCTCATCTCGTGGATCACCCGAAAGATCTCTTTGACCAGCAAAGGTGCCAGGCCCAGGGAGGGCTCGTCCAACAGCATCAACTTGGGGCGGGCCATTAGCCCTCGCCCGATGACCAGCATCTGCTGCTCACCACCAGAAAGGTAGCCGCTGGTGCGCCTGCGAAGGTCTCTGAGCCGAGGGAAGTAATGATAGACCTGCTCCACATCCTGGCTGACGGATGAGCGCCGTGAAGCATTGCGCCGAGCCACCCCACCGAGGACCAGATTCTCTTCGACGGTCAGGTGTCGGAATAGGCGCCTTCCCTCCAGCACCTGGACGATCCCCAGTTGAACGATCTTTTCCGGGGAGAGACGGTCAATGCGTTGGCCGTCAAGCTCTATACTGCCCCGAGTAACCTCGCCCTCCTGGGTGCGAAGCAGGCCAGAGATGGCCTTGAGGGTGGTGCTCTTCCCGGCCCCGTTGGCGCCGAGCAGACCGACGATCTTGCCATCCGGCACGTCAATGGACACGCCGCGAAGCACCAGGATGACGTCGCTGTAGACGACTTCAATGTTGTTGAGTTTGAGCATAGGCCAAATCCACTGATAAGAGGTGGGAGCGCTCTCTCCGAGCGCTCCCTGTTGAGTGTCTGCCGAAAAGCTATTCGGCTGGACGCAGGTCAGGCATTTCCGCCCAGTTCTGGATGACGGCGAAGGCATCCGGACCGCCCTGGATCATGCGGATCTGAGCGGTGTGCGGGGACCGGCTGCCACCCGAAAAGTCCACTCGCAGCACGCCGTTCAGTGCTTCAAACGGACTCATATCGATCAGGGCATCGTGCACCGCTTCTCCGGTCAGATTCTCATAGCCTCCGGTATCAATGGCGTGTTGGATGGCCTCCACGGCCAGGTCAACGCCAGCTATCAAGAGCAGGTAGCCCACGTTGTGCTCGCCAGCCGTCCGTTCGTTCGCCTCGAAGAGTTGCTGAGCATACTGGACGCCGGGGTTGTCTGTGTCTGTCCACCACAGATAGGGGAAGGTCGCAATCAGCCCCACGCCGTAGGCCGGATTCGCCAGGAAAGCGTAGGTTGCCAGGTCCATCCCCCAGTTGTCCGTACAAACGACGAATTGATCGCGCAGGCCCAGGGCGTTCAGGTCGTTCAAGATGACCGATGTGCCAAAGGCCAATGTGTTCGTCCAGATCACGTTGGCACCTGCTGCCTGACCGTTCAGGATAGCAGTGGTGGTATCGGCCGTGGGCGAAAGGTCATAGATCTCTTCGGCAACGATCTCGATGCCCAGGTCTGCCAGGTACGCCCGGCTTTCGTCGGTCAAGGCCCCCTGGCCAAAGGCCGTCGGCCAACTGAGATAGGCCAATTTGATCTCCTCCCCTGCGCCAGCCGGTTTGTAGGTGTCCCAGTTCTCCTTCAGAAACTTCATCACGAACCCAATCTGGTCAGGGTATATGGGGCCGAGGCCAAAGGTGTAGCCAGAGTCAACGTAGAAGCCTCGGGCACTAAGGCCAGCCGTGAGATTGACGACCTTGCCCTCTGCAAAGCGCTGAGCCAGGGCTTCGACTTCGCCCGAACCGTAGGTGATCATCACCAGCGGATTGTCATCTTCGCCCGTGAAGCGGTCGTAGGCGGCTACGGCCTCGTCAATACTGCCAGCGGTGTCGGCGAACTTGATGGCCAGGGTCGCGCCGTATAGGCCGCCCGCTTCATTGATGGCTGCCACTGCATCCTCGGCCCCGTGGATGAGTGGGGCTGTGATGGCGGCGTATGGCCCCGACAGGTCGCCAAAGTGGTAAATCGTAATAGTCTGGCCCGTTAGATCCGGGGGACCTTTGGTGGGTACCGGTGTGGCCGTCGGCGCTTTGGTAGGCACCGGCGTAGCCGTTGGTACCTTGGTGGGTACTGGCGTTGGTGTTGGCTTGGGTGCGCAGGCTCCCAGAACCAGCGAGATCGACACCATGATGGTCAATAGGGATAACAGGTACTTCCGCATGGTTACTCTCCTCCCCTCACTCATGCTCGTCAGATGGCGAAACCTCGAGTCATACTCAGTGCACTCTCCAATTGGCCCGCACACCACCTCCTTTCCGGTCAATGTGAGAACGGGCGCAAGCGCCAAGCAGCCTTGAGCAAATACCAGCGATGTGCCAGGCCGCGCGGCTCAAAGATCAAGAACAGCATCAAGGCAGTGCCAAAGAACAGAGGACGCAAGGCTTGCACCGCGCCCGCGGCAGTGGAAGGGAAAGTACGGATGAAGAAGGGGCCAAACAGCGTGGCTCCCTCGATCAGTAACTCCACAATGATGGCCCCAAAGATCGGGCCTAGACTGGAACCCAGTCCCCCCACGACTAGCATGCCCAGGTAAAAGACCGAGTCGGTCAGGTTGAACGTTTCCGAGTTCAGGTGGCGGATGTTGTGGGCCGCCAGTGCTCCGGCCACGCCTGCGTAGACAGCGGCCAGGAAGAAGGCCTGGAGTTTGTGTTTGAACAGATTCACACCCAGGACTTCGGCAGCCAGGTCGTTATCGCGAATGGCCACGAAAGCGCGGCCCAGGCGCGAGCGAGAGACGTTGTGGGCGACTATCGTGGTCAAGATCAGCACGGTCAGCGTAATGTAGATGTAACGCTGCGGCCTGTTGAATTCAAGACCGAGCAAGATGGGCACTTGCACGTTCAAGCCCTGGGCTCCGTTGAGTACATCAGGGAAGGCGTTGCGAGTGAACCAGGGAATGATAAACTGCGCGGCCAGGGTAGCCATGACAAGGTAGAAACCTTTGACCCTCAGTGAGGGCAAGCCAAAGAGCAACCCGACTATGCCCGCTCCCATTGCTGCTACCGGCAGGGCAGCGAAGAAAGACCAGCCCAGATTATTGACCAGAAGAGCCGAAATGTATCCCCCTGTGGTCATGAAAGCTGCTTGCCCCAGGGAAATCTGGCCGGTATAGCCGGTTAGCAGATTCAACCCCTGCACGGCGATGATGGTGATGCCGATGCGGTTGACCAGCGACACCAGGCTTTGGCCGGCATAGAAAGGCAGCGTATACAGGGCCAGGATGAACGCCAATAGCAACCACCACTGCCAAGGTCGCCGGATGGTGGCCATGTCGCGAGCGTAGCCAGTGTCGAATTCACCGGCTGGGCGGAGGATAGCCATAGGCTAGATCCTTTCGATACGCTTCTGACCAAAGAGGCCCTCTGGCCGGAAGACGAGCACGATCAGGAGAACTATGTAGGGCATGATCTCCGCTGCGTTGCGCACGATGGAAACTTTTGAAGCGGACACTAGCCCCTGGGACAGTCCAATGAGCAGGCCGCCGACAATCGTTCCAGGGATTGATTCCAGGCCGCCCAGCAAGACGGCTGGAAACGCTGCCAGCACCACCACGGACAGGCTGAGGTCGAGACCGCTGGAGGTGGCTAGCAGAATGCCTCCCACGGTGGCCACCACTCCGGCCAGCGCCCACGAGAGGCCGAAAATGCGGTGGATACTCAAGCCGATGCTCTGGGCCAGTTCGTGATCCTCGGAAGTGCCTCGCATCGCCAGCCCCGTCTTGGTGAAGCGGAAGAAGGCACCGATGACGAGCACACCCAAGACCGCCACCACGAACGACCAGGTGAGATTCTGCTTCAAGATCACAACAATGGGCCTATCATTATAGACAAACGGCGTGGTGATGCGATAGGGGTTGGCGGCCGAAAACATTTGGGGAAAGTTCCGTTGCGTGGCGCCAAATAGCAACAGTGCAAGACCTTGAAGAACCTGGCTCAAGGCCAATGTCATCAGGATGATGGACAACAAAGGCTGGCCGGTCATGGGACGCAGCGCCAGACGCTCGATGGCCAGACCCAACAGTGCGGAGAGGAAAAGAGCCAGGAGGATGGCCATCCACAGGGGGAGACCGTGTTCCACCGCGAACCACCACGTGAGCAACGCTCCCATGAGCAGCAACTGGCCCTGAGCAAAGTTGAAAATGTACGACGATTTGAAAATCAGTACCAGGCCCAGAGCGGTCAGGGCAATCGGGCCACCGGCCAGCAGGCCGGTGATGGCAAATTGGGGCACCAGTTGCCAGTTCATGCTGATTCTTCCTCCGTCATTTCGTCTTCCAGGGTCGCAATGCGCACTGTGGTCTCTATGACCCCCTCCCGCCCATCGCGGTACTTGACGGCTGCCTGCACCTGCACCCTATCGCCTCCGCCATACATCGTTGCGATCATCTCCCCATAGCGTTCACCCAGCAGGCTCCGCCGAAGTTTGCGCGTGCGGGTCAATTCGCCTTCGTCAGCATCAAATTCTTTGTGCAGCAGCACGAACTTTCTGACCCGGGCCGCCGGTGGCAGGGTACGATTGACCTCCTCGACGTCCTTCCGAATCAACTCGTAGACCTCGGGCTTTTGAGAGAGATCCACAAAGGTGGTGTAGGCCAGGCCTTGTCTCTCTGCCCAGCGGCCGACGTTGTCAAAGTCAATATTGATCAGCGCGGTCACAAAGGGGCTGTCCTCACCACCGATGGACATCACGTTGCGGATATATGGACTGAACTTGAGCCGCCCTTCGATGTACTGCGGCGAATACTTTTCGCCACTGGACAGGGTGAGCATTTCCTTCACCCGGTCAAGGTAAATCAGATGACCATCTGAACCGATGTGACCAGCATCCCCGGTGCGATACCAGCGCTGGCCATCTTGGTCAACGAAAAACGCTTTCTCGGTGGCCTCAGGGTCCTTGTAGTAGCCCCGCACGACCGTTGCACCCTTGACCAGGATTTCGCCATCTTTTGCGATCTTGATCTCCATCCCAGGAGGGGGGACGCCAACCGTTTCAAACCTCACGTCATCGCCGATGTGCAGGGTATGCACCTGCGCTTCAGTCGAGCCGTACAGTTGCTTGATATTGACCCCGATGGCGCGGAAGAAGCGAATCACGTCTGGGTTAAGCGCCGCCCCGGAGGAATAGGCAGATTTGACGTTGACCAATCCCAACTTGTCACGCAGCGGCTGAAAGACAGCAAACTCACCTAACGCGTGCAAGAAACGCCAGAAGAGCCCCACCGGTTTGCGCTCCTCAAAGCGCAGGCCGGCGACCTTGTAGCCGATCGGCATAAAGATCCTGTACAGAAGGCGGTTGATCCATGTACTCTCGATCAGCTTGACCTGAACCATCCCCACCATGTTCTCCCACAACCGAGCACTAAAGAGCAGCGCTTGGGGCGCAACTTCGCGGATGTTTTGCTGCACAGTTTCTGGCGCTTCGGGAAAGTTGACCACCATGCCGGTGCGCAAGTGGGTGGTCAAACCCAGGGTGTTCTCGGTAATCCAGGCGGGGGGGAGGAAGGACATGTATTCGTCCGTCTCCAGGCGGGGGTCAACCTGTATGGTCTGGTCGCAACCGGCGATGAGGTTTCCGTGGCTGATCATGGCCCCTTTGGGCAGGCCCGTAGTGCCCGACGTGTAGCAGAAGACGGCCAAATCCTCGCTGCAACCCTGGTTTACGGAACGCTCAAAAAGGTCCGCTTGCTCGGCGTCCAGCGATCGTCCCCGGCTCTGGACCTGCTCGAAACTGATCAGCCAGGGCTCGTTGTAGTTCCACAACCCCTTGTCATCCCAATAGATCACACCCTGGACGGCGGGCACCTGGTCCCGGATGTCGAGCAGCTTGTCACATTGCTCCTGGTCTTTGGCGAACACGAACACAGCGTCTGAGTGGTTGACGATGTATTCGATCTCATGCGGAGCGCTGTCGGTGAAAATACCGACCGCCACACCGCCGCTTGACTGAATGGCCAATTGAGCCCAAAAGTACTGGGGGTCGTTGTCACCGATAATGCAGACTTTGTCACCGCGTTTCAGGCCCAATTTGATCAGACCCAGGCTCAACTGGCGGACCTGTTCGTAGGAATCCTGCCACGTATAGGACCGCCAGATGCCCAGATCCTTCTTGCGCATGGCGATCTCGCGGTTGCTATATTTCTGGTAGCCGGCTAGCAAGCTCTTGGGAAGAGTGTCGGGGTTGCTCATTCCGTCATTTCCTCCCCCAGATAGGCCCTGATTACCGCTTCGTTGTGGCGGATTTCCCCTGGTGTCCCCTCAGCGATCTTCAGCCCAAAGTCGAGCACCACTATCCGGTCGGCGATGTCCATGACCAATCCCATGTCATGTTCGATCAACAGGATGGTCTTGCCATGACGCTCGTGGATGTCCAGAATAAAGCGGGCCATGTCTTCCTTTTCTTCCTGATTCATGCCAGTCATTGGTTCGTCGAGGAGCAACAAGCGCGGTTCCATCGCCAGCGCCCGGCCCAGTTCGACGCGCTTACGCAAGCCATAGGGCAGAGTTCCGACGATGGCTTTGCGGATATGCTCTATCTCGAGAAAGTCAATAATCTCTTCCACGACCTGGCGGTGGGCAACATCCTCACGGTGAGCTGGCCCCCAGTACAACAGGCTTTGCACAAACCCGGCCCGCATGTGAATGTGGCGTGCCGCCATCAAGTTGTCCAGCGTACTCAGGCCGGTGTATAGGGCGATGTTCTGAAATGTGCGGGCGATGCCCAGTTGGGCGATGCGATGCGCTGGCATACGAGTGAGGTCGTGACCCTCGAAGATGATCCGACCTTTGTCTGGTCGGTAAAAGTTGTTTATACAATTCAGCATCGAGGTCTTGCCAGCGCCGTTGGGGCCGATGATGGCCAGAATCTCGCCCTGGCGAGCCTCCAGGGTCACGTAGAGCAAAGCGCTGATCCCAGCGAAGCTGAGAGACACGTCGTCAACGCGGAGTTGGATTCCGTCGGTTGTCATCTTCGCGTCCTTGCTTGTACAACACCGGTACGACATCGACGATTCGCCTGACAGGAGTATGGATTTCAACGATGCTTGCCGATGTATTATAGCATAGTCTTGTCCGGGGTCAAGGTCGGGTTGTGAGTGGTAGTGTGTCACTGTGCTCTGATGTAGCATAGGGGCTTGCCGCATGTCTCGTCGAAGATCTTGGCGAAGACAAGGCCGAAGGCGACGGTTCGCCTCGCTACGACGAGGTCCCCGTCCGTGACGCCCACCCCGTCAAGCGGGACGAACTGCAAGGGGCTATGCTACATACCCTGCTTTGCACCCATCTGCTCTCCGGACCCAATTCCCTGAGCCAAAGATACTGTACCTTGTGAGCTGTGCGAGGTGTGGCCTTGAGCCAGCGCTGTTTTCGGGGCGGGTGACCAAACGCGCCACTGCCAGTGGCCGGCCTGACCGTCCTTGAGGACATGAGGATTCTTCAAAATGCCGTTGTGCATTCATCTGGCTGGCAGGCGGTAAAGGCCAGCAGGACAACCAGGCCAATCACGACGGCCAGCCGCGCGCGGAGGCGCACAACATCCTCCTGTCGTTGTGGCGAGTGTTGACTGGACGCTAGCTTGCCACAGCAGAGGTGGCAACAATGGCAGCAGACGGGGCAACTGCTCCAGCGCGTAGTAGCGGTAGCCTGTGAAGCGGTCCACCCAGGCTGGCTTCAGCAGGCCGAGCTTGCCATAGTGCCGCAGCGTCTTGACCGAGACTCGCGCCAGCTTGGCAAAGTCACCCATCTTGAGCATTCCCCTCTCCACAACACAGAGTCGCCTCTGATCAGAAGCAAGCACATTATACGACCTACCGCAAGGGGAGAGTCAAGCGGGCGGAGGTGCCTGGCGCAGATGCCGGCCGCCGACCTCCTGGCCGAAGATGGGCAGCACCTCAAGGAGTGCAGGACCTGGCGGAGGGCAGCGAGAACACAAAGATGGCCCGGGTGACGGTGGCGAGAATGCTCGCGCGCTTGGTATCGGCTGGATGGACTCCTGGCTTGGCCACGTGCACCTCCTGAGGTGGAAGGGCTGTTTCTACAGCGCATTATGCCCGCTTTGGGGTCACATGCGCCAGTGCCAGAGGTCACGAGGTGCGGATAGAAACAAGTGGTCCGCTGACCCAGCGAGGGCACGTCTACCCGCCTGCGTGCAGAGTTGGCGAGCGTCCCTGTGTAGATGGGGCTCACCTTCTGCACTTTGCGCCGACGCAGGCTTGGCGGAAGTGAGCCACATCATGTATAATGGTATGGTGCAAGATCGCCATGCTACTTTCGAAGTTCAGGGCACGGCATGGTGCAGTGGACAGTGCAAGATCCGTGTGACAACATGATGGCTCATTTACTGCAAGTCCTGCGCCAACGCATTGCAGTTCCGCACAGACTGGCATCTGGCGGTTTTCCCCTGACCCTGAAAGGTGACGTCTATGAGTCTGAGAGACTTGTACCTCCGCAAAGCCTATTCCTCCGACTCTGATGATATCCTAGACGATTTCTATGTCCCGGTGCTGAAGGTGTCGATAGCATATGACAGGCTGGCTGGATTCTTCTCATCGACCAGTCTGGCGATCGCAGCTAGAGGCATTCTTGGTCTGATAGGGAATGGAGGCGTCGTGAGGCTGATCGTTTCCCCCAGACTGAGCCGAGAAGACCTAGCGGCCATGCTGGATTCCTTCGCTCAACCCGAAGCATACATAGAAAGAAAGATGGTCGAAGAATTGCAGACACTCGAAGACCAGTTCATTAGAGATCACGTGTATGCGCTGGGCTGGATGGTGGCCAACGACAAACTGCACCTGAAAGTAGCGATAGCCTACGACAACGAAGGCTACCCTCTCAGCGGCGAAGACATCCAACGAAGTGGCCTCTTCCACCAGAAGGTTGGCATTCTAAAGGACTCTGAAGGGAGCGTGCTCACTTTCAGCGGGTCCGTGAATGAGACTGCTTCGGCATGGTTGGAGAACATCGAGGAATTCAAAGTTTTCCGCAGCTGGGTGCCAGCAGAGCAGGAATACGTTGAGGCGGATGTTTCCAAGTTCGAGAAGTTCTGGAACAGTGACTCTCAGAGAGTGACCGTTGTTGACATACCCCGTGCAGTTAGAGAGAAACTGATCGAGATCGCCCCGGCAGACATCGCGGTCGTGGACCTTGAGAGACACTACAAGAAGTGGAGGAGAAAGCCAGTACGACTGTTCCCTGAGCAGAGTAAGGCCGTCGACTCGTGGGTTGCAGACGGCATGAGAGGCATTCTTGAGATGGCCACCGGGACGGGAAAAACGTTCACTGCATTGGGCTGCCTGGACGTAGCGATGCGGTCCTACACCAAGCTTGTAACGGTCATTTCATGTCCCTATCAGCATCTGGTATCCCAATGGCAGAGGGAAATTGGCAAATTCGGTACTGCTTTTGACGAACTGATCGTTGCAGACAGTTCAAATCGTTCTTGGAAGGATGACTTGGCCGAATCGCTGATTGATGTGTCTATAGGGCACAAGACCAGATTGATGGTGGTAACTACACATGATACTCTCTCTTCGCACGCTCTCATCACGATCGTGAGAGACAACAAGGGTGATGCAAGCGCGTTCCTCATTGGCGATGAGGTGCACGGTCTGGGTTCTGAGAAGCGTAAGAGAGGACTTCTGAACGAATATGACCTGAGACTCGGACTAAGCGCTACCCCAAGAAGGTGGTTCGATGAGGCTGGCACAAAGACAATATACGATTACTTTGGTGAGACGGTTCATGAGTTCGGCTTGGCAAAGGCTGTGACCTCTGTCAATCCAGCCACAGGCCGAACGTACCTGACGCCCTACCGGTATGTTCCCGTTTTTGTCGGTCTTACTCCTGAGGAGCTGGAGGAGTATGTCGAACAGACCAAAGCAATCGGAGCTCGTTACAGCAGGGCGCGCGATAAGCCCGAGATCCACGAAATCGTGCAGCGTCTGCTGTTCAGGCGGGCAGACATAGTCAAGAATGCCCAGCAGAAGTACTCGGCTCTCAGCAGTATCCTGGACGATCTGGGTCCTTCAGTGTGTTGGACGCTCATATACTGCATTCACCAACAAATCGACAAGGTCATGCAGATGCTCAACGAGAGCAGCATTGTGGCTCACCGCTTCACCATGGATGAAGGGACGACTCCTGAGACCAGGTATCGTGGCCTCTCCGAAAGGGATTTCCTTCTGAAGGCTTTTGCGGACGGCACCTATCAAGTTCTGGTTGCTATGAAGTGCCTGGATGAAGGCGTGGACGTACCCCCGGCCAGAACGGCCATTCTAATGGCCAGCTCGGGCAATCCCAGGGAGTATGTGCAGCGTATTGGAAGGGTCATCAGGCAGTATCCTGGCAAGAGCGAGGCCACAATCTATGACATAGTCGTAGTACCCTCCTTCGGCAGATTGCCGCCCGAGTTGAGGGCCATTGAGCGCAGGATCTTCAGCAACGAACTTCGCAGATACAAAGAGATAGCCACTATTGCCTCAAATGGAGCTGAGGCGTTCAGTCTAGTCTGTGACATACAAGAACGTTCGATAGGAGTGGAACAATGATGGAAGGCAGGATGAGCACGCGAATTCTGGATGAAATAGGGGCAAATGCTGATGATGACGCGGTGAGAGCCTTCCTACTTGACGTGCTCTACAGGGAGGCTGAGGGCCTCCGCTGGTGGAAGGACTTCTACATGCGCATGATAGCTGAGCACTGCGAAGTTGGGGAGCGACAGGATGAGAATAGAAACGATAAGGATTAGGAACTATCGGCAGTTCAGGAATCTCCGACTCTCTTTTGACAAGCGGGGTCAGCACGATCTACATGTCATCATTGGCAGGAACGGGACGGGCAAGACGAATCTCTTGAACGCAATAAACTGGTGCCTGTATGGCGATGAGCCCCACTTGTCCAGGAGTTCGCAGCAATTGCCGCTCTTGAACCTGAGCTGCATCGAGCACACCGAAAGCGGCTCCAGTTGCGTTGTTTTTGTGGAGCTTTCGGTCACGTCGGACGATGGCAAACAGCTAGTCTTCAAGCGAAGGGCTGAGTATACGGTACACAAAGATCGCGACGCAGCGATTCCCCAACTGGCCAAGCCTGAAAGCCTGGAGGTCAGGCTTCTAGACGACAGGGGCAACACGAAGCTGCTCAGCGACGAAGAAGCTGAATCTTGCGTGGAGCGTTTCGTGCCCAAGAGACTTCGGGACTTTTTCTTCTTTGATGGAGAAAGACTCGACAACTACTTCAGAGAAGCCACTGCACAAAACATTCGCTACGCAGTTCATGGCATATCTCAGATTGATCTTCTACAGCGCATGGAAAATAGACTGGAGACGGTTGTCAAGGATCTCAGAAAGAGCGCGGGAAAACAGAATCCCAGGATCGATGTCGCGAGACAGCTGCTGGAAAAAACGGAGGGTGAGCTGGCAGAAGCAGAGAAAGAGATAGAAGAATCCAAGACGCAAGGTGCTATTGCACGAAGTCGGATCCAGGAGTATGAGGAGCGCCTGCGGGCAGTTCCGGATGTCGCTAGCTTGCAGAAGGAACGGGACGATCTGAAAGAGCAAAGGGAGCAGGTAGAGCGGTTTCGGGCTGCCAAGGTGAAGGACAAGGAAGCGCTGTTGGTTCATTATGCCACCATTCTGCCGCTCTGGGACGCAATCGCAGAGTCCAAGCGAATCATCTCCGTCAAAAGGCAAAACCGAGAAGTGCCACCGCCGGTTCACAGAGTTTTTCTGGAGAAGATCCTGAAGAGCAAAAGGTGTACTATCTGTGGTCGAGAACTCGGCCCCGAGTCAGAGGAGCGCGTGAAGGAACTACTTCATGACATTAGATTGTCTTCTGACGTTGCTCAGCAGTTGATGTTCATGGAGCCGTCGCTTCGGACGTTCGAGGGCAGCATCCGGGAGTTTGCGCAGAGTATCGGACGTGTGACCAAAGAGATTGACAGATATGAATCAGACCTGGCGCGGATAGAGCGCAGGCTGGGAGAGATAGACAGGAACTTGGAAAGCTACAACGTTGACGCGATAAGGGAATGGCATCAGAAACGAAAGACGTTTGAGCACATTCGTGCCCAGATTCAGAGGCGACTCGGAAGCCTCGAAAGGCACAAGACTGACCTTGAGAAGAAGGTCAGGATCTTTGACGAGCAGCTGGACAAGGAACTCAAGAGAGAAGAGAAAGTGATGAGATTGAGGCGAGAGCTGGATTTTTGTGAGAAGGCTTCCAAAGTGGCGCGTAGGACGAAAGAAACCATTCTGGCGGAAACCAGAGAACGGTTGGAGTATGAAACGAGCAGCACCTTCTTGGAGCTTCTGTGGAAGAAGGGGACCTTTTCGGGTGTCGAGATCGGGGAGGACTATGATATCAATGTCACCCATGCGATGGGATATCCGTGTCTGGGTTCCCTGAGCGCGGCGGAAAGGGAGCTGCTGGCCTTGTCGTTCACCCTTGCGTTGCACGGAGTTTCGGGGTTCAGTTCCCCGATTCTGATTGACACACCTGTGGCGAGAGTGTCGGACGTGCACAGGGTCAACTTCGCTTCTGTCCTGTCAGAGGTCAGTGCGGACAGACAGATTGTCCTGCTCTTCACTCCAGCCGAGTACTCCGATGACATCAGTGGTTCGCTGGACCAGCTGGCCAGCACAAGGATCTCGCTCCGTCTGTCCTCGGACGAGACGGAGACATCAGCGGAGGTGCTATAGAATGTCTGACATCCCGGACCGGTTGCACATAGACAAGGGTGATCGAGGTTTGTATGAACGCCTTGAAAACGAGAGTCTGTTTGAGGGTACAACGCGAAAGGAGCAGTTCCTGCTCGCTATGGCAATTGGTTTCAAGAGCAAAGCCAAGCGCGCTTTGACGAACAAAGAGTCGGGCGGCTTCTTCCGAACTAGCTACTTGCGACCGGAGGATGAGGCACTGATGAATGCCGTAGCATTGTGTGACTGCGGCTCCGTCGACCTGTTGCCCAACAGAGCAGAGGTATTCAGAATAGCAGAGGAGTATGCTCACGGAGGGATACGCTTGTTGGTTGGTCAGGTAGACTCCACGGAGTTTGGATCTCTTGCCAAACATCTCGAAAAGGACCTGTTCACCATGTACAGCGAGTTGGACTTGGATTCAGACGATGACGAGAACACTCCTGGTTGAGCCGGGGTTTCCGATTCCTGCGAAGAGCAGGAATCATAAGAACTTCTTGCCCACAGGCCTTCTAAAGATCGCCTCGTACTTGAGAAAGAACGGAGTCGATGTGAAGCTCGTACGAGGCATCTCACAGGATCTGGAGGATCTGGCCCGGATTGTCGATTTTGGGCCTGCTGAAGTATGGATAACTTCGCTGTTCACCTATTGGGCGGGTTTTGTCAGAGAGACGGTTCAGCACTACAAGGGCCTGTTTCCTGGCGCGAAGGTTGTCGTGGGCGGGATCTACGCTTCGCTGTTGCCCAAGGACGAAGTGAAGGAATACACAGGCTGCGATGAAGTGTACCAGGGCATCATCCCAGAAGCTGAGGAGTGCTTCCCAGCGTATGACCTGGTAAATGGGGCCAATCCTCATCAGATTGACTATCAGATCCTTCACGCCTCGAGGGGTTGCCCCAGGCAATGTGCGTTCTGTGGAACCTGGAAGATCGAGCCCGAGTTCGTACCTCTGCGAAGTATCAAGGGCAAGGTCAGATATAGGAAGCTTGTCTTCTATGACAACAACTTCCTGATGAATCCATTTTCCGAAGACATACTGGAGGAACTCATAGAACTCAGAAGCCAAGGCAAGATAGCCTGGTGCGAAAGCCAGTCCGGGTTTGATGGGAGGATTCTGCTGCAGCAGCCACACCTGGCCTTGATGATCAAGAGAGCAGGCTTTCGTTATCCGCGTATTGCATGGGATTGGAAGTATGATGACTATCCCAAGATAGAGCGGCAGATTGATCTGTTGACGAACGCTGGCTATCACCGGAGAGACATCTACGTCTTCGTTCTGTACAACTGGGACATATTTTTCGAAGTGATGGAGATGAAGAGGGTGAAGTGCTGGGATTGGCGAGTGCAGATCGCAGATTGCAGATACAGACCGCTGAACCAACTATACGACAACTACAAGCCCTGGCTAGTGGAACAGACATCCAGAGACTACTACATCCACGAGAAGGCCGGCTGGACCGACGCGTTGATCAAGCAGTTTCGAAGAAACGTTCGACAGCAGAACATATGTGCTAGGCACGGCTTTCCTTTCTACTCGAGGACCTTCGAGAACAAAGAGCTGGGAAGAGACATCAGAAGAAAGGTCAAGGCGGCATCCGGAATTAGGGAGAAAACGAGGCTACTCAAGAGCGTAGGCGCTGACTACTGGATTCCAGACGAAACGCGGCATCCATCAGGCCGCTCCAGTGACGATCAAGGCGAGCAACAAGTGCACGCCGACTGAGACCGCCAAGGCTTCTCAAAGCCTGAGGCCTGCGCTGTGAAGCGTGTGGTCTGGAAGCGCTCACATACCCCTCTGCAGGTACTCACAACAGAGGGATGCGATGCCCTCCGACAAACTTGGGGGAGCGAAGGGGGATGCAGGATCGTGAGGGCCCTTCCTGGGCCAGACGCTCCTCGGGAATCGGGTTCACTGGCTGCTCCACGTCCCAGAAGATGGTCACCATCCACCAGCGCTCGCTGTCGCAGGCCAACTGGAGGCTGTTGATGCCGCGCCTATCCGACCTTTGAGGTTTGGCAAGCCCCAAAGGCCTTGGCTGGCAAGAATGCGTGGGCACTATTGCGAGCTCGCCTGACAATCGGTGCCGCACCGAAGATGACACTGCTCGAAAGGAGGCCTAATGGATCGCGACAGAAAGCTCTTGGCATGGTTCCTGGGTCCGAAAGCGGAAAACGCATCACTCCTTGAGGAGATGTTGTTACTTGTCCTTCGGGATTATTGCCATTGGCGGCGCAACTACTTCCCCGCTGACAGCATCCTGGTCACCAAGAAACTGCAGCGCAAGCTAGAAGCTCACTATGACCATCTCCACCAGAACCTCCTCGAGTTGATGGCTCAGCTGAGAAGGAATTTTCCTTTCTACAGCCCCAGGTACTTTGCCCATATGCTGTCGGACGTCCTCATGCCGTCCACCATCGGGTACCTGGCTGGGATGCTCTACAACCCTAACAACGTCACGCCAGAAGCAGCGCCCGTGACGGTTGACATGGAGATCGAGGCTTGCAACGCGCTACTCGAGATGCTGGGTTTCAGCCCTCCGCCCCCGCTTCCGCGTGAGTATTCTCAGAAGGCCATAGACGACTATAAGAAGAAGCTACAGAGTCAGTTTGGCTGGGCGCATTTGACGCATGGGGGAACCACAGCAAACCTTGAGGCCTTGTGGGTTGCGCGCACCATAAAGTACTCACCCCTGGCAATCTGGGACGTGGCCAGACGGGAGAAACTGAACCTGGAGATCAAGCTTCCCAGCGGAAAGCCCAAAGACATCAAGAGACTCAAACGCCTCCAGTTGCTGCACATAAAACCCAACGAGTCCATCTACCTCTTGGCCAAGTACGTTGTTGCTTTCCATTCAAAGTACAATCTGCCCCTTGGAGATGCCAGCCAGCAGGCGTACGAATTGCTCAATGAGTCCAGGTACAGCCTCAACAGAGGGATCGGGCAGCTGTTCCAGGAGTTCCCGCCGGTCATCTTCGCCTCAGGGTCAGCGCATTACAGCGTGCGCAAAGCTGCCGACATCCTGGGAATCGGCAAGGACCGCATCGAGGACATCCACATGGACTCTGCTTTCAGGATGGACATGCGGCACTTGGAGCAGCGACTGCAAGAGACCCTGGACCACGAGTGCATTCCGTTGGCGGTCATACCCGTCGCGGGCACCACCGAGGAAGGAGCCATCGATCCCGTTCATCGAGTCGTCGACCTGAGGAGGAAGTTTGAACAGGAGCAGGACGTCAGCTTCTGGATACACGTGGATGCGGCCTGGGGTGGGTACATGCGGTCGTTGTTCAACCTCACAGTCGAAGATGAGGCACGTGCCATCGCGGCAAAGATCTCCGACGGGATCGGGGTCAAGTTCGACGATGACCTGGGCACCTGGACTGCAGCGTTCCTCCGCTATGCGGAGGAGCAGGCTATCGGCAACGTCGGCCGAAAAGCAGAGGAGCGGAACAGCAGTGACGAACGGCCCACCGACAGGGACTCGGGGGCCGAGGAGAACATCAGAAGCCGGACTAGGAGCGCCGAGAGAAGGCTGGCCAATTTGATAAAGACTGGATCTCTTCGGCAATTCCTCACGGTGCTCAGAAAGCTCACTTCTGAGTACAGGGCTCTCGGGGTGCACATGCCAGAGCCACAGTTGAGCCTGCAAGACCGAGTGAACCTGGTGAGCGAGTACGTCAGCGATACTGTCCGGCTTGCCCGGGGCCGGTACTCCCGCGATATAGAAGTGAAATGGGGTTCGAAGGAGGTGTGTAGCGCGCTGCTGGCCATGTCATGCGCTGATTCGATCACTGTGGACCCGCACAAGATGGGTTATGTACACTATCCATGCGGCTTGATCGCCTTCAGGAACGACCGAGTGCGGCACTTTATCCTGCAGAAAGCCCCGTACATCACCTCGGTGAGCCAGGACGTTCTCGTTCACATGCCGCCCAAGCACATTGAGGGACTGGAGAGCACGCCCAAGGTGGTAGTTGAGGCTTTCGCCCCGTTCATCGTGGAGGGTTCGAGGCCCGGGGCCGCCGCCTCCGCTCTCTGGCTGACCGTGAAGACGATCCCGCCGACGATGAGAGAAGGTGGTGCAATCGTGAAGGCATCCCTTCTCGCCGCACGGGAGCTGTATGAGTGGCTGATCCACTGGCCAGCCGCCCTGCGGCATAACAAGGAGGATGTGGACTACCAGTTTGTGCCCCTCACGACGCAAGTGCCAGATACCAACGTTGTCATCTTTGCCGTCAAGAAGCGCACTAGCAACTCGCTGGCGCAGATGAATGCGCTGACCCAGCTGGTCTATGAGCGCTTCGCAATCCAAGCAGAGCTAGGAGAGCGAGAGTACAGCTACTCGCAGCCGTTCTTCCTGTCCAAGACTACCTTCGAGCGACCGTCGTATCCCTTCGAAACGCTGCGTCCGGTGCTAAGCAGGTTCTTCGAAAAGTCACATATGGGCCAGGTGTGCAATGAGTACAACCAGCACGGGCTGACGGTACTGAGGGCTACCGTGATGAACCCCTACATAAGTTTCCTGAACAAGCACATGGACCAGCATATGTTGAGCGAACTCATGTGCGAACTGGCCACGGCAGCATTGGAGAGCGTGAGGAGACTATAAGTAGGGGCAAGGGATGCATTGCCCCCGGTCCGTGTCTGATTCGACGCTATCGTTGTCATGCTTGGCTCCTCGCCACGAGGAGGGGGGCGATGTGCTACCATCCGCTCGCCGGCACATGATGGACGGTGTCCTTAGGGCAGATACTTCTGCGCAATTGGGTTTCCCGGCCAAAGGCCCTGAGTGTAGTGGCCACTCGTCGGCAATCGCTGTGGTGGACCCACTCAAGGCTGCTACTCCCCGTGTCGAGGCACCCACAGCTCTTGCGCAGGATCAGCGGTGTGCTCAGTGTGACGCGCCGCAGTTCCACCACCTGCCCAGCGAGGAGCTGGTGCAGCATTGCCATCGCCGCCAGGCCCATCTCGCAGCTGGGAGCCGAAACCGTCGTCAGCGCGGGTTTCTCCAGCGTGGCCGCCTCGACGTCCCCATACCCCATCACAGCGACATCCTCTGGCATCCACAGGCCACATGCCTGCATGGTCCCGATGGGCAAGCATTCCGCCGCGCCAAAGATCGCTGCCGCCGGCCCCGGCAGGCCGAGACGAGCCTGCTCTATCCCTGAGAACCACACCACACAGTTCCCAGAGTGCCCACAGTGCCCACAGTGCCCAGAGTGCACACCGTCAGGCCACTGTGGGAGGAGTACTCTCGATGCCCGAGCGAGATACCTTTGGGGTTTTCGAAACCCCAAAGGTCTGCTCAAGCCCCGGAGTAGGGAAAGGATATGCTCCGCGCCATCCCTGATGCACACAGCGCACAGAGCGCACAGAGCGCACACAGGCCTCACAGTACACAGAGACCTTAGAGACCTCACAGTGGCTTGGCTGTGAGGTCTCTGAGGTATGTGTGTGGGGTATTGTGGATGCTTGTCAGATGTTGGCGGCATACAGCCGGATGGGCGAGGAGATGCTCTGCTTCAACAGGCGGACCGGGAGGGTTCATCACCGCCGCAGATCAGTCTGTCCAGGAGTGCGAACAGGAGAGGCTTCCCCTGGCAGATGAGCTCCGTCTCCCCTGCCCACTCGCCCTAGGCTGGTTGCCCCCTGGGAGGAGGGAGGAGCGGATAGTCTTCGTGCTGCGTGTAGTACTGACGGATAAAGTCGCCAGGCCGAAGGATGACAATGGGCATATTGGCCTTCCTGACCCTCTCCGCAGCAGCCAGTATGTGTCGGCGGTCGAGCGTGAGGAGGAACTCTGCCTCTCCTTCCACTGCTGCTGCCAGGACGTGAACATCCTTGGCGTCAATACAACGACGGTATTGGTCGAGGGTTTCCCTGGGGGGTACCGCAAGAAGCTCCCAGTTCACCTCCATCAACAGCCGGTAGAACCGCCGGAGGCTCTCTTGCGGGAATCCTCGCAGGGCATGGAGGGCCTCAAACAGGATGACGAAAGTGGTCTGCGCTCTGAAGCCACCGGCCCTGCAAGCCTCAAGGAGGAGGGCAGAGCCCCCTTCTGAAGAATGGGCTGCCGCCACCAGCACTGAGGCGTCAAAGAAGAGCGGAGTGTGGCACGTGATTCTCATTTGGCTGCAGCTATGACTTCTGCAACGCGCTCAGGAGTCTCTCCCCAATGGAGCGGGTTTCCCGGTCGATTTGATCTTCCTTGAGCCAGTCCCGTATCTCCGCTCCAGAGAAGGTGCGCAGTCGCGCTTCTCCGGCAGTGGACGTCGCCAGGAGAAAGAACTCTACGTTCTCCTTTGGGATCCTGTATTGGCGCCCCAGTTTCGACGCCACGAGTTTGCCCTGTCTGATGTAGCGATAGATCGTCTCCGGAGCCAGTTGCAGGTACTCAGCTACCTCTTGCGGCGTGAGTACGTCCTTGGTTAAAGGCATAAGCATCTCTCTTTCTGTATCACTAGGCATGGTAGGTCTATTGTAGCCTACTTTGGACTACTTGTCAAGGTGCACGTGCACTGTACACGACATACCATACGCCTCCTCAGATATGGCATAATGACTGCATCAGAAAGGCGCTGCTGCGCTGCCAAGTTCAACTGCTTCGTAGTGACGACTTGAGTCGCCGTTCTCGCCCGCCTGTACCGCACCTTGGGAAGCATCCGGGAGCGTCAGCGGCCTCGACAGCACGGGCGATGCGGGCACCTGGCGTGTTGACTTGCGCACCTGTGCTGTCTCGATGCTGGCGAGGGGGATCGCCGGTCGCAGACCTTCCTTGCCTATCATGGGGTGTCTATTGAGAAGCAGGTGGCCGCAGAACAGAATCTGCCGCACTGCATCCAGGCGGGTTCAGTTTGTTGTTTTCAAGGCGCAGGCGGCAGTTTGAGGAAGGCGCGAACGTGGTAGAAGAATTCGCCAGGGCATTCGTGCCAGTAGTGGGCGCATTTTTCGAGCACGACGATCTCGACCGTGGCGGCCGACAGAGACAGCTTGGTGGCCTCAACATACGCCAGGCCAAAGGGATCGTCTTCGCCCCACAGGACGAGCACTGGAAGGGCCAGCCTGTCTAGCCCGGCGGCAAAGTCATAGTTGCCCAGGGCCGACCACGTCATTTGCTCCACGGTCGGATTGTAGTGCATATTCTTCAATTCGTCGGGCAGGTCAAAGGTGGGAGCGGAGAAGTAAGCGGGAAGAATGTCTGCCAGCGAGGTTATGGGCTGGGGAATGATGCCCCGTTCCTGCAAGGCTGCAACTCGCTGAGCCTTGTCGCGCTGCCCGGCCTGAGCTGCCTCCGGGGTTAGCACACCGCTACCCATGAGTATGATCGAGCGCACCTTTTGGGGATGGGCTGCGGCATAGCGCAGGGCGACCAGGCCACCCCAAGAGTGGCCCAACAGATGAACGCTTTCGGCGCCGACGGCCTGCCGCACGGCCTCGAGGTCTGCTAGGTAGGTGCGCATCGCATAGCCGTTGGACGGCTCAGTGGATTGGCCTGTACCGCGCTGGTCATAATTCACCACAGCGAACTCGGCGCTGGCAAGCTGCTCCAGTCTGAGCATATAGTCGCTGGAATTGCCCGGCCCGCCACGGACAGCTATCAGCACATCTCCTGCTTTTGGATCGCCCGCGATCCTGACGTGCAGCGCGACGTCATCGGCTTGCACCTTCAGCTCTTGAGCAAGAGTAGTTGTAGGCGTTGGTGATGCGGCTGGCTGAGCACAGCCGCTCAGCAGCAGAGTCAGCGCCACAGCGGTAAGAAGCGGTCTCTTTTTCACCGGTTCTCCTTCCTGTTTCCGTTGATGACTGGCGAAACAAGTCTTCAGTCTCGTCGCAGCCTTAAGGATTGCCCAGGCTGGTTAGCTTCCTATCGCCTTGCATTCTCCTTTTCATCTTCAACCCCCTGTTGTAGAACCATTGAGCCGGTAGGCTCACTAATCCACACAAAATCATGGAGGCCACAACATAGACTTGGGGAACTCGCAAAACCCACGGGTCTCCCCAATACTCGGTTGACAGGTGGTAAACCTGATCGCCAAGAAATGTAGCGAAAACACTAAAGAGGATACTCGAATCTATCGGCCATACCCAGGCTGTGAGGATTCCCGTTACTGCTCCAAAGAGCAGGAAACTGAGGATGATGGCTCTCTTCTCAGAAACTCCTGCCTTGCGGAGAAACAAAACCGACCCCAAGATGAGAATACCGTATGTTGCCGAAGGGATCAAGACTGGGAGTATCACATTTTCATTCTTCACATTATGCGACTGGCCGCTCTCAATTCAGAATCAACCGCGCTCGTTTGAAGCGAGCCAGCGCTGCCATGAGCAAGCCCAGATCCAACACAAGCAGAACGGCCATGACGATGAGAATGATCTGCGTAGGATTGGCAGCCGCCACTAGTTCTTTAAGGCGCGCCCTGCCATTCGGCACCACGTTAAGAAGCAAGAGTGGTATCATCTGCAGAAGCACGAGAGGAAACAGGGTAGCAGTCATCAGGGTCTGCTGAGCCCCCTGCACTGTCGCAGAGCGCAGTGAAATCAGGACGCCAAGGCCCGCCACGAGACTTGCCATGAGCAGGCTCAAAGCTACGTTGACTAGGGCCGTGATCGGGGTGTAGAGCAATACCTGGCCATCCCAGTGAGTAACGTTTACCATCACAAGGCTCACGAGGAGAAGCATCAGCGCCATCCCCCATGCATAACCCACTGCCACAGCGACCTTGCCGAACAGGATGGCCTCGTCCGGCAGACGGCTGGCCAGCAACGTCCCCAGTGTGTGCCGCTCCCGCTCGCCAGCAAAGGATTCGGGAATCATCATTCCCACCGACATCATAGGGATGAATACAGAGGTCAGGAGCGACCAAGGCCCCTCCACCAAGGCGCGTCCGATTTGTAGGGGAAGATAGATGCCCAGCATAACCACTGGGATTAGCAGGCCCAACACGGCCCTGGTTCGACTGCCCTGGTAACGGAGCAGCCCTTTTCTTTCTTTCCACATCACGGTCAGAATATCGTTTATCATCTCTCTTCCTCCATCAAGGCCAAGAAAACTTCCTCCAGGCTGGCTTTGCCCCGGCGGACCTCTTCCACCTGGACACCTGCGCCCACCAACAGGCTGACCAATGGCGCAACGTCCGTATCTTTGCGCAGGTCAATGGCCAAGTGCTCGTTTTGCACTCCAGCGGCAACTACTTCTGGGCGCGTTCGCAGCAGATTCAGCACGTTGTCATTGAACCCACGCCCAAAGATCTCCAGGCGGGGGCCGCCGGCTCGTGCCCGCAACTCATCTGGATGGCCAACCGCCACCAAGCTGCCCTCACGAATCACGGCCACCTGGCCGCACAACCTCTCTGCCTCCGCCATGTTGTGGGTGGTCAAAAAGACCGTCACTCCCTCGCGGGCAGCCAGGGTCTCCAAGTCGTCGCGCACTGCTGTTGCAGCCACCACGTCGAGCCCGGCCGTCGGCTCGTCCAGGAAGATCAAGGGCGGACGGTGAAGCAGTGCCCTGGCCAAGGCTAGTTTCTGCTTCATCCCTTTGCTCCACGTCCCGACACGCTCCTTTCGTCGCTCCCACACGCCCATGTGGGTGAGCAGTTCTTTGATACGAGCCTGCCGTTCGGCTGGCGTCATGCGCCAGACCCGACCGTAGAACTCCAGGTTGTCCTCAGCGCTCAATTGCTCGTACAGGCCGGGGTGTTCGAGCAGTGTTCCGGTGCGGGTGCGGACCTCGTCGGATTGCGTTCGGGTATCAAAGCCCAGCACCTCGGCTCGCCCGCTGGTCGGCTCCAGCAGGCCCAGCAGCAGATTGATGGTGGTGGTCTTGCCGGCACCGTTTGGTCCCAGAAAGCCGAAGATAATACCGGCGGGCACCTCCAGAGAGAGGCCGTCCACGGCCCGCACCGTCTCGAAATCGCGGGTAAGGTTCTCGATACGAATGGCTGTCTCAGTCATGCTGTGTCCTCGTCTCGTGTCTTGTGATACGGCTTTACCGCTCGCGTGGCGATAAAAGTCGGCATGTAGTTCGTGAGCAGGTCGTTTTCCTCTTTGCTGTAGGCGTCCTCGAAGAAATCGGTGAGCAGGAAGCCGGCGTCGAGTTGTCCACCGATCTGATCCTCCAGCGTGTGGCTGAACTCAAGAGGCGCTCCTGTCTCAATGTATCGTTGTCTTTCCTCGGCGGGCAAGCTGGTCGAATCAGAGTAAGGGAGCGCGTACTTGACCTGGAGGATGCCGGTACGGTCGGCAAGATCGTAGTCGAAGAGATAGATCGCTGGGTTCGAGAAACCAGCCAGCAGTACACCCCCACGGCGCAACACGCGGAACGCCTCTTCCCACACCGGGCGAACATCAGGGACGAACACGTTGGAAACCGGGTGGACGATGAGATCAAAGCTCTGATCGGAGAACATGGGAAGGTTAGCCATATCACCTTCGACTGTGGCGATGGGGAGCGCGTGCCGCTCGGCGACAAAGCGATCCTGCTCCAACTGCTTGGGTGAGTTATCGAGAACGGTTACCTTTGCTCCGGCCGCAGCCAGGATGGGACCTTGCTGCCCTCCGCCCGCAGCCAGGCAGAGGACGTCAGTGGCTTCCAAGTCAGGGAACCAGGCCCTCGGAACCGGCTTTGAGGGGGTTAGGAGGATTTCCCATCGTCCTTGTCTCGCGGCGGCGATCGCCGCTGCGCTCACCGGAACGGTCCATTTGTTCCCACGTTCAACTTCTTTGTCCCACGCCATGCGGTTGTACTCTCGAATGTCCATATCTACTCTGCAGCCCTCTTTCTCAATTCCACCCAGTGTGCGAGCGGCCCGGTGGGAATCTCTCTCTGGGAGAACGCGATCAGCGACCCGTTGAGCACGTCATCCCGGAGCTTTAACTCAATCCATAGCTTGTAAGGCCGCCCTCGGTTCACGTCTTTGGTTCCGAGTTCGCCCAACATCCACCCCCGCAGAAAAGGCCCGCCGCCAGCGTTCAGGAACTCGGGGAAACCATCTTGGTAGCTCACGTCTTGGAGAAGGGTACGAGACTGATCGCCCAGCGCGGCGTAGACGCTGCCGGATTCCCCGATCTCCAAGACAAGAGGACTCTCTCCCTCGTAGGTGTGAACAAGCCCTTCCCACGAGCCGACGAGCTCTGGGGGCGGCACAAACGGCGGCTCATCGGCCGTCCCGTTGACCGGAGG
>JAUWJD010000013.1 GCA_030607875.1 Chloroflexota bacterium | reverse complement strand
GGGATGGTCGACGAGACGGACATCAGCCAGGTGGAGGTGGGCCAACAGGCGGAGATCACCTTCGATGCCTTCCCTGGGCGGCGCTTCTGGGGAGAGGTGTTGGAGGTGCCCTTGGAGGGAATGCTGATGCAGAACGTTGTGAGCTACGAGGTGCCGGTCAGCCTGGAGGGAGCCGAGGGGGTATCGCTCAGGCCGGGAATGACGGCCAATCTCAGCATTGTGGTGGGGCGGCGGGAGAACGTGCTGCTGCTTCCGGCCCTGGCCGTGCAGCAAGGAGAAGAGGGGAACGTGGTGATGGTGCAGGACACGCCGCAGGGGCCGGCGGTGGCGACGCGGGTGGAAGTGGGCTTGAGCGATGGGGTGTACGTTGAGGTGCTGCGGGGGTTGAACGAGGGGGATCGTGTGGTGGTTGAGTTCCAATCACAAGAGCAGCCGGGAGGCCTCTTCCGTGGCTTCGGGCCCATGATCCACCCTCCCGGCGGCCTAGAGGGGATGACGCGATGAACGTGATCGAAAGCGTGCGCGTAGCTCTGCAGTCTCTGGCGGCCAACAAGCTGCGTTCGGGACTGACGATGCTGGGCATGATCATCGGCGTGGGGGCAGTCATCGCTCTGGTGGCGGCTGGCGCCGGGGCTCAAGCGCAGGTGACAGAGCGGTTCGAGAGCCTGGGCTCCAATCTGTTGGTCATCTCACCAGGGGCGGCCTTCTTTCGTGGCATGTCCCAGGGGGCAGCGACTGCCCAGAGCCTGACCAATGACGATGTGCTGGCCATCGCCCGGCTGGCCAGTACCGTATCTGGCATTGCGCCCGAGTACTCCATCAACGCTCAGGTAGTCCATGGCAATAAGAACACCCAGACCACCGTGCTGGGGGTTACCCCGGAATACCTTTCGGTGCGCAAGTGGCAGACGGATCGGGGGCGTTTTATTGACGACCTTGATCTGATCAACCACGCCAAGGTGGCTGCACTGGGAGCATCGGTGGTCGAGGATCTCTTTGGGCAGACCCTCATCGACCCCCTGGGTAAGATGATTAAGATCAACCGCCAGAACTATCAGATCGTCGGTATCATGGCCAGCAAGGGGGTGGGCGGCTTCCAGAACCTGGACGACCAGGTTTTCATTCCCCTGAGCACAGCTCAGATCAAGTTTGGTGGAGCGGGCAACACGTCCCTGCGGGCCATCAACGTGCAGGTGGTCTCAGCAGATAAGATGGAGTGGGCCCAGGCAGAGTTGGCCGCTATCCTGCGGGCCAGCCATGGTCTGGCACCAGCCCAGTCCGATGACTTCACCGTGCAAGACCAGACTCAGATCGTGGAGATAGTGCAGGAGATGGCACAGACCTTCACTGTGCTCCTGGGCAGCATCGCTGCTATCTCCCTGCTCGTAGGCGGGATCGGCATTATGAACATCATGCTGGTCTCGGTGACCGAACGGACGCGGGAGATTGGCATCCGCAAGGCGGTGGGTGCCAAGCGGCAGCACATTCTGGCCCAGTTCCTGGTGGAAGCAGTGGTGCTCAGCCTTGTGGGTGGCATCGTTGGCATACTGGTCGGCTACGGTGGTGCGCAGGTAATCACTCCGTTGCTGGGGGGCGCTCGCGCCCTGGTTACCCCTGCAAGCGTGGTCATGGCCGTGAGCGTGTCCGTCGCCGTAGGCGTCTTCTTCGGCATCTATCCGGCCAGCCGAGCGGCCGCTCTCATCCCCATCGAGGCGCTGAGGTATGAGTGAGATATCAGCAACATCAGGTGCGGAGAAGAGCGATTCACCCTCGGCGGAACAGAGTCAGCAACCGGCTGTGTACCTGGAGAGAGAGGCCACCGGCGGGGCTACGGTGGAACTGACCATCCTGCGCGACCCTAAGGAATTGGCTGTCCCCGTGACGCTGGGAGGACTGCCGCCGAATCGATGACAACTTGAGCAATCGCTGTGAATCATCGCTCCACCAGAAGGATAGGGCAGAGCGAAATCACTCTGCATGCCTTGGGACGCCCTTTGGAGTGTGCACTTTGCCCCATCCGATGCCATAATCGAGCATCTCGTTCAGGCTAGGAACGACGAGGAAGAGAGACCCACTCTCTGCTCTGGCTGGACCACAGTCCACCCATGCTGCCAATGAACATGGACCGTGGTCCACGGTGAGCAAAGCATGATGGTACTTGAAGCGACAGCGATGGTCGCCCTTGGATCGTAGAAAGGTTGGGAATGACCAATCAATGGTTCAACGAATCCTTGTAGTAGACGATGATCGGCAGATCGTGCGGCTGCTGCGCGCCTATCTGGAACAGGGCGGCTACCGCGTGTTCGTTGCCTACGATGGCAACGAGGCGCTGCGCCTCCTGCGCAGCGAACGCCCTGACCTGGTGGTGCTGGACCTATTGATGCCGCAGCGCGACGGCTGGGAGGTCACGCGCATCGTCCGCGGCGATCCCGGCCTGGCGGCCACGCCCATCATCATGCTCACCGCCCGCGTGGAAAACCACGACAAGATCCTGGGTCTGGAGCTGGGCGCCGATGACTATGTGACCAAGCCCTTCAGTCCAGGCGAGGTGGTCGCCCGCGTGCGGGCAGTGCTGCGCCGCGCCCAGGGGGAACCGGTCGCGCCCAGGGTAATCCAGAGCGGGGAGCTACTCCTCGACCTGGACCGCCATGCAGTGCAATTGCGCGGCCAGCCGCTGCACCTGACCCCTACCGAATTCAATCTGCTGCGAGCGCTGGCCGAGCGGCCCGGATACGCCCTGACGCGCCTGGAACTGATCGAAAAGGCCCTAGGCTACAGCTATGAAGGATTGGAGAGAACAGTGGACAGCCACATCAAGAACCTGCGCCGCAAACTGAACCAGGTGGGCGGGCCCAATTCGGGCGCAGAGTGGATCGAGACGGTGTTCGGCGTTGGCTACCGACTGTGCCCGGAGCCTCACGAGACAAAGGCAGGAAAACCATGAACCGGCTGTGGGTGCGGCTGACCCTGGCCTTCGCCGTGGTTATTCTGGTGGCGGTAGGCGCAGTTGCAGTGCTGGCCAATCTCAGGGCCGGCGAGGCCTTTCGCCTCTACCTGTCCTACAGCGGCTTTCCAGGTCAGGATCGCCTGGTGGAAACCCTGGCTGCCTACTATGAAGCTCTGGGCAATTGGCACGGAGTGGAGATGGTCTTGGCGCCTGCATCCACGATGCCGAGCCCAATGATGGGCATGCGGCGGGGCTTTACTTTTCCCAGAGACAGCGAGGCACAGGTCGTGCTAGCTGATGCCAGCGGCCGCGTGGTTTACGACCGCTTGCACGCCAACGTCGGCCGCAGGTGGACTCGCGATGAGCAAGCCGCTGCGCTGGACATCGTCGCGGACGGCGAGGTTGTGGGCCATCTAGTAGTGGCCCTGCCGATGCAGCAGGCCATATTGGGGCCACTGGAAGAGCGTTTCTTCGACCGCATGCGCCAGTTGCTGGTGATTGGCGCAGCGCTTGCTGCTGGACTGGGCGTGCTGCTGGGCCTGGCTTTCAGCCGCAGTCTGACTACGCCACTACAGCGGCTGGCGACTGCAGCGCGGGCCGTGGCCGGCCGCGATTTCAGCCAGCGGGTGCAGGGCGGTGGAAGCGTGGAAATGGCTGAGGTAGCACAGGCATTCAACGAAATGGCAGCCGCTCTGCAGCAGGCAGAGCAATTGCGGCAAAACCTGGTGGCGGACGTGGCCCACGAGCTGCGTACTCCGCTCAGCGTATTGCAGGGCAACCTGCGGGCTATCCTGGATGACGTCTACCCACTGAAGAAAGCGGAGATTTCGCATCTGTACGACGAGACGCGCCTGCTGAGCCGCCTGGTGGACGACCTACGAGAGCTGGCCCTGGCCGATGCCGGGCAACTGCAGATGAACCTGCAGCCCACCGATGCGGCCGAGGTACTGCGGGCCACGTGCGACAACCTGGCTCTGGCCGCCGAGGCGCAGGAGGTCCACCTGACTGCGCAGGCCCCCGAGGACTTGCCCGCCGTGTGGGCCGACCCCGACCGCGTGGCCCAGATCCTGCACAACCTGCTGGTCAATGCGCTACGCCACACGCCACCTGGCGGCTCCGTCACCGTCACTGCCGCTTCGGCTGATGACGCGGTGGAGCTCACAGTGAGCGACAGCGGCGAGGGCATCGCCCCGCAAGACCTGCCGCACATCTTTGACCGCTTCTGGCGGGCCGATCGTTCACGCCGCCGCGACGAGCGCGGGGCAGGCGGCAGCGGGCTGGGCCTGTCCATTGCCCAAAGCCTGGTCAGGGCCCAGGGCGGGCGCATCTGGGCCGAAAGCACGCCCGGCGAGGGCGCTGCCTTCCACTTCACACTGCCGGTCGCGTAAGAGACCGCGGCCCTCCTTCAATGCGACAATCATGCCCACCGCCTTAGCTTCAACACAAAGACGCCCCCATTGTGGCGGTCGCCCGTCGCCCGCAGGTGCCCACGGGGCATGCAGAGCACATGCAGAGCACGAACGGGAAGGCACAAAGGTTAGAACTCTGGCTCTCAGTATTTCAACCTCATCTGCTTTGGAAACCCGTCTTCTGGCGCTTGCAACTTTAATCCGCCTGCGTTCCAAAACAGCCTCGCCAAGCCAAGCATAGGAGAAAACGGGTTTCTTTCCCCAGTTTGCACCTTCTCTCACTTGCGCGATATAATCGCTGAGATAGCCAGGCATAGTCCCAGTTGGTTTGTCTGGCTTTCGAGCGTTCTGAGCGCCTTCTTCGCCATTGCGTTTGTGGCGCTGATGCCCATGGAGCGATGCAGGACAGGTTCGGTACGCTGGGCTTCTGAGTCGTGCTTAGAGACTCGGTAGGTGCAAATTATGAAGCTGAGCGGGCTCCCACGCCCGCGAGCCAGTTGAGACTACAGCTCCCAGAGCGGAGCGGTCCCCAGGGTCAACCTGGGGACGAACACCATACAAGGAGATCCAGAATGGCAAAAGTAGCAATCAACGGATTGGGCAGGATCGGCAGAGCTGCTCTGAAAATCATCATGGATACCCCAGAGTTGGAACTCGTGGCGGTCAACGACATTGCTCCAGCGGACAACCTTGCCTATCTGCTGAAATACGACACGGTATATGGGCGCTATGGGAAGAGTGTGGAGGTCAATGGGGACACCCTGGTGATTGACGGCCACAGCATCCAGTTCCTTCAAGAGCGGAATCCGGCGAAGCTGCCCTGGGGCGAGCTGGGTGTGGACATCGTCTTTGAGTCCACCGGTGTCTTTACCAGGTCAGAAGACATGGGCAAGCACCTTGAGGCTGGCGCCAAATCAGTGATCCTCTCCGCACCTACCCAAAGCGCGGATGTGCCCACCGTCATTCACGGCGTGAACAAGTCCGCATCGCGGATGATATCCTGCGCAAGCTGCACCACCAATTCTATCACACCAGTGATGGAGATCATGGAGCGAAGGATCGGCGTCAAGAAGGCCATCATGACCACCATCCACGGCTACACGTCCACCCAGCGCATCGTGGATGCACCGCATCGGAGGTGGCGCAGAGGGAGAGCAGCAGCAGCCAACCTGGTGCCTACCACCACCGGGGCTGCTGTGGCGACCTCCAAAGCGCTGCCAGGGGTAACGGGCAAGTTCGATGGTGTGGCGGTGCGTGTTCCGGTCCCGGTAGGCTCCCTCTCCGACATCACTCTGCTCACTGAGAGGCCGACCAGTGTGCAGGAGGTCAAAGAGATCTTCCGCGAAGAGGCCGAAAGCGAGAGGTACAAAGGCATCCTTGGTGTGACCGAGGACCCCATTGTATCCTCAGACATCATCATGGATCCTAGAGCCTCGATCGTTGACCTGGCCATGACCCGCGTGGTGGACGGTGATCTGGTCAAGGTGATGGCCTGGTACGACAACGAATGGGGCTACGCCAACCAGATGATCCGCGAGGCAGTCCGCATCGCCAAGGACTTTTAAGCCAACCTGGCTCTGGCCAGAGCTTGATCGAGAAACCTGGTTTTGCCGCTGCAAGAAGGCACGACCAGGTTTCTTCCACGCATTCTCTGCACGAGGAGGAACTGGATGAAATACCGCAAGTTCGGAGGGCTGGAATGGAATGTATCGGCCCTTGGATTCGGGATCATGCGTCTGCCTACCACGAGCGACGAGCCGGCCGACATCGACGAGCCGAAAGCGATGCGCATGGTGCGCTACGCCATCGACCACGGCGTGAACTACATCGATACTGCCTGGGCATACCACGGCGAAAAGAGCGAACCCTTTGTCGGCCGCGTGCTCCAGGATGGCTATCGGGACAAAGTCAGAGTGGCTACAAAACTGCCCTGCTGGTTGGTGGAGGGCAGCGAGGATTTCGACAAATATCTGATCGAGCAACTGCGCAGGCTGCAGACTGATCACATTGATTTTTACCTGCTCCACGCCTTGAACAAGGAATCATGGGCGAAAATGCGCGATTTGGGCGTGCTGTCCTGGGCCGAAGGGGCCATCGCCGACAGGCGCATCCGCCATCTGGGCTTCTCCTTTCACGACGACTACGAGGCCTTTCAGGAGATCGTGGATGCCTACGACAAGTGGACCTTCTGCCAGATACAGTACAACTACATGGACGTCACCAACCAGGCCGGCACCCAAGGCCTGCAGTACGCGGCATCCAAGGGCCTGGCGGTGGTGATCATGGAGCCTCTGCTAGGCGGCCGGCTGGCGAACCCCCCGGCGCGCATCCAGCAACTGTGGGATAGCGCAACGCAAGAGCGCACCCCAGCCGATTGGGCGCTGCAATGGGTGTGGAACCAGCCCCAAGTCTCGGTGGTGCTCAGCGGCATGAGCGCGATGCAACACGTCAAAGAGAACCTGAACAGCGCCGAGCGCTCCCGGATCGGTCCCTTGAGCCAAGAGGAGCAAGCGCTCATCGCCCAGGTGCGCGACAAGTATAACGAACTCTGTCCCATCCCCTGCACCAAGTGCAAGTATTGCCTGCCGTGTCCCAGTGGTGTCGATATCCCGCGGGTCTTTGAGGTATTCAACAATGGCATGATGCACGACGACATCCAAGGCGCGCGCAGTGGGTACAAGTTCGTTCCTGAAGAAGCACGAGCCGACAAGTGCACGCAGTGCCAGCAGTGTGAAGAGCTGTGCCCGCAGCAAATCCCCATCAGCGAGTGGATGGTGCGCGTCGAGGAAGTGCTGGCGCACGGCCGGCCCTACGAAGAGTGCACGCTGCCTTGAAGGGATCGCACGGCGGCAGCCCTGTCTTCGCCTTGCTGAGCATCGCGCAGTTCGCCTGGCGAACGATGTCCTGAGCCACCCCGAAGAGTAGGTCCGAAGGGCTATATTGAGGCCAAGAACTGCGTTGAGGCCGCCACTACGATCTAGCAGTCTAACATTGACAAGGCACTACCGCTTCGTGCATCGACAGCTGAATCTCCTTGGTCGGACACTTGCACCCCGCTCATGATGACGCCTTGAAGGCAATCTTCAATGCCCTCTGGAATACTCCCCACAAATCGAACTTTTTGCCTTCATCCGCTGTACACGAGTGTAGAGTACACAGGTTCAAGGACCGGTACGATGGAAGGTGACGAAGAGCTAGTCTCGAGGATTCGCCAAGGCGAGCTTGAGGCATTCGAAGCGCTCTACAACAAATACAGGCTTCCGCTCTACCGCGCTGCTCTGGCCATCACCCGCGAACGAAGAACGCCTTCATCCCCGTAGCAACGATTCTGGGGCCGCTGTTTGCCGCGCCAGTGACGGGGACCTTCATCGTGGAGCAGATTTTTGCCGTACCGGGGATGGGTAGGTGCTTTGTCACCAGCATCACCAACCGCGACTATCCAGTGGTGATGGGCACCATTCTGCTGTACGCGGTGATCCTGGTGCTGGCCAATCTAGGTGTCGATATCCCCTACGCCTTCCTGGATCCGCGCATCCGCTACACGTGAAGCCGAGCACTTGTAGAAACCAGGTTTTCTCTGGCACTGCCCGCCAGGGCACGTGTGGCAGAGATGCAGGAACTAACCATAAAGGCACAAAAGATACTTCTCTTTCGGTTTCCTTCGTGTCCTGGCGCCTTTGTGTCCTTGTGTTCCTCTTGCCTACCGACAGCCCCCACTCACCCACAAGAACGTCGGGTATGAAAACCCGACCTACTCTCTGCGGTCTTTGCGAAGCGTCCCGGCATCGCCTAGTCGGGGATGCGTGCTCCGCGATGAGACAATCTTGATCCCTCGGGTCTTTGTGCCTTTGCGTCTTTGTGTTTTTTCACTCTAATGACCAACAGGAGGGACCTTGTCCGATTTGGCAGTGTGCCGGCATGCGCTATAATTCACGCCACAAGGATGGCTCACAAACTGAAGGAGGTGCAGACGTGAAGAAGTGGGAATGCGACGTATGCGGATACATCTATGACCCCGAGAAGGGCGATCCGGACAATGGAGTTGTTCCCGGGACAGCCTTCGAGGACCTGCCCGACGACTGGGTCTGCCCAGAATGCGGCGTTGACAAAGACATGTTCAGCCCGGTGGAGTAGAGAAGCAGACAAAGATGAAAAAACAGGGTGCTGCGTAGTTGCCAACTCAGGCGCCCCTTTCTGTGTGAGGATTCGATAACAAGAAAACCGTTTTCCCCTGGGCACTGCCCACCAGGGCATGTGCCTTTGGGAAAACAGGGTTCTGACCTTCTCTTTGGCAGACCTCCCGAGGTGCACAGGCGCTGCGGTCCATCCACCGTTGGGAGGTCTTTTGCGTCTGCGGGCAGTGCGGCGCCCATTGGCCAGTTGGCCAATAGGCGAATTGTACACCTGGCCAAGGTCAAAACTAGCCACCTGCCTATGGACAAAACGAGGCACCTGATGTATCGTATATAGAGGCCCACGGCGAAGGGCAGCTCGTCCCACCTGCACGGCAGAACTCGTCCGTGACCACATCCCACCGTGGAGCGCTGCCAGAGCCACCTCAGCCAGACATCAAAGCATCAAAACCTCGACCTTGACACGACTGGCCCAGACTCCTCCACGGAGGAGACGCGAGAGAAAGGAGCTACTATGCGCGACGGAACAGCAATTAGGATCCGCGACCTGCACAAGGATTTTGGTGATGTACAGGCCGTGCGCGGCATCGACCTTGACGTGTACGAAGGCGAGATCTTTAGCCTGTTGGGCCCCAACGGTGCCGGAAAGCCCACCACCATCAACATGCTCTCCTGCCTGCTGGAGCCGACACAGGGAGAGGCCTGGGTGATGGGCCATTCCATCCGCACCGATTCCATGGCTGTCAAGGAGGCCATCGGCGTCGTCCCGCAAGAGACGGCCCTATACCCCGACCTGTCAGCCCGCGAGAACCTGACTTTCTGGGGCAAGATGTATGGCCTGCGCGGGGCAGCCCTGCGGCAGCGCGTGGACCAAGTGCTGGAGACCATCGGCCTGACCGAGCGCCAAAAGGGGCGCGTGGACAAGTTCTCCGGTGGCATGAAGCGCCGCTTGAACATCGGTATCGGTCTGTTACCCCGGCCGCAGGTGCTCTTCCTGGACGAGCCCACGGTGGGCATTGACCCCCAGAGCCGCCGCAACATCCTGGACCAGGTCAAGGAGTTCAACCGGCAGGGCATGACCATCCTCTACACCACCCACTACATGGAAGAGGCGCAGGAGCTGTCCGATCACATTGCCATCATGGACTATGGCAAGTTGATCGCCTGCGGCACGCACGAAGAACTGGTCAAGATCGTCGGCGAGCTGGATCGCATCGAGTTGACCATCAACGCCAAGTCAGAACGGGTGCTGGCAGGCTGGCAGGCAACCCAAGGCGTGCACGAGGTCTCAGCGGAGGATAGCAAGATCACGCTGCTGGTGGATGACAGCAACGTCGTCCTGCCCCGTCTGTTCGAAGCGGCGGTGGGAGCAGGCGTGCGCATCACCGCGGTGGAGGTCCAGGAGCCCAACCTGGAAGCGGTCTTTTTGCACCTCACCGACCGCGCGCTGCGGGACTAGGGGGTAGCCATGTCTGTTCAGATTCGCAAAGCACTGGACATCGCATTGAAAGACCTGATCCGCTCTGTGCGGAACCGATTCGGCCTGCTGATGATGTTCCTCGTGCCCATCATTCTCACTGGGATCCCGCTTCTGGCGTTTCCTAGCCTGCGAGGTGGTGGTGGTGGTGGTTTCGATATGCCGGTTACCCAGGTGATTGTGGCCAACCTGGACCCACCCAGTGCGCAGCTCGGGGGTTCTTCGGCTGGCGCCATGCTGCTGCAGTTCTTGCAGGACGACTCGCTGGCCAGCCTGCTTCAGGTGGCGGTAGCAGCAGATGAAGCCAGCGCTCGGGAGGCTGTAGAGGAGCGCTCGGCGGACGTGGCCGTCGTTATCCCGGCTGATTTCACTGCCGCCGTGCTCGAACCAGAACGCTCCGCAGCCTCGCTTGAGGCGAGACGCTCCGCGAACGTCACCCTCGTTCGGGATCCAACGCTGACCCTCGGACCGGGCATCGTCAAGGGGCTGGTGAGCCAATTCGTGGACGGGTTCGCGGGCGCCAAGATCGCCGCGAACGTCGTTGCGAAACAGCTTGGGCAGTCTGGGGCCACGGCGGACGCCGAGATACTGCAGAGCGTGGTGGCAAAGTACGTGGCGTGGGGGACCGAGCAGGGCGAAAGCCGCAGCCAAGGCAGCCATCCGGCCCTGCGGACTGCACCCCCGCCGAGCAAGGAGCAGACCGCGAACCGAGGCGGCCAGATGGCCGGCGCGGTGATGATCGGCATGATGATCTTTTTCAGCTTCTTCACAGGGGCCACCACCGCTGGAACGATTGTCAGCGAAGACGAAAGGGGCACGTTGGCGCGGCTGTTCACTACACCAACTGCCCACACGGCCATCCTGGCTGGGAAACTCGCCGGGGTCTTTGCCACCGTCCTGGTGCAGGTGGTGGTGCTCACGGTGCTGACTTCAGCCATCTTTGGCGTGCACTGGGGACAGCCAGCCACCGTTGCGCTTGCGATACTTGGGCTGGTCATTGCTGCCTCCAGTTTCGGCATCCTGCTCATCTCCCTTATTGAAACGACACAGCAGTTGGGCCCGGTGATGGGTGGCCTGCTCACTGTCACTGGCATGCTCGGCGGCCTGTTCACGACCGGGTTTGGGGGCCTGCCATCCTTCTACGAAACCATCAACCTGCTCACGCCACAGGGCTGGGCAGCACGCTGCTGGAAACTCAGCCTGTCGGGCGCGACGGTGCGCGATGTCGCCCCGACGGCAATCGTTCTGCTGGGGATGGGAATCGTCTTCTTTGCCATCGGCGCTTATCACTTCCGTAGGCGTTATGTCTAGGAGGGTCACATGCGTGTAATCGATCTGGCTGTCAAGGACTGGCGGCAGCTCCTTCGAGATCGCCAAACGGTGTTTTTCATGGCAGCCATGCCTATCTTGTTCACTTTGTTCTTCGGCTTGATCTTCGGCTCGGCTGGAGGTGAGACCGATCCCAGGCTGCCCGTGGCTGTCATCAGCGCGGACTCGTCAAGCTCGCTGAGCGGCAGCCTGCTGAGCCTGTTAGAAGCCTCAGAGGCTGTCCGGCCGGTCGTCGAGGAGGGTGTTTCCGCAGAAGAAGCAGGCCAGTGGGTCCGTGACGCCCGGTATGCGGCGGCGCTTTTCGTGCCCGCTGGGTTTGGCGGGACTGTGGAACATCTTGCCGAAGGCAAGGCGGAGCGTCTCGCCTCAAACGGGACCATCGCCGGTGACGAGGCGATGCAGGCAACGCTCATTGTGGATCGAAGCACACCCGCGGGCCAGACGGCTGCCAGCGCCATAGAGACGGCTGTGACGCGCCTGCTGAGCGCGGCGCAGATTGCCCGGCTGGCCACCGAAGCCTTCGAGGCAAGTGTCCCATTCGAGGATCAGGCGGTCCGGCAAGCATTCCACCATCAAGCGCTGGCATCGGCCAGCGAAGCCTGGCGAGAGCCGCCCATTTCCGTTGCGGTTGAACAGGCCTGGGCGGCGGGCGAAGATGAACAGAGCCAACCCAACGCCTTCGCACAGTCATCCCCGGGCATGATCATCCAGTTCACCATACACGGGCTGATGATGACGGCGATGATCCTGGTGCTGGAACGCAAGACGGGGGCGCTGCAGCGCCTGCTGCCCACGACAATGACCCGCACGCAGATCATCGCTGCAAAGGTCTTGGGCTCATTTGTGACCGTCTTTGCACAGCAAGCCCTACTGGTGCTTGTGGGCCAGTTCGCCTTCGGGGTGGACTACTTGCGGGAGCCTGTCGCAACGCTGGCGGTGATGGCGGCACTGAGCCTGTGGGTGACCAGCCTCGGCTTGTTGATCGGCGCACTGGCCAGGACGGAGGAACATGTCCACACCTGGTCGCTGGTGGCCATGTTCTTTTTCTCGGCGCTGGGCGGCGCCTGGTTCCCACTGGAATACACGGGCAAGGCATTCAACACCATCGGGCACTTGACCCCCGCCGCCTGGGCCCTGGACGGCTTCCAGAATATCGTGATGCGCGGCCTGGGGTTGCAGTCGGTGCTGCTGCCGGTGGGCATTGTGGTGGCCTACGCGGTGGTCTTTTTCGGGTTGGCGGTGTGGCGGTTTCGGTTTGAGTAGCGGGCTGTCAACGGATCGGCTGCGCCGAAACGAATAAACGGATAAGCCTATGAGAGCGGCGGTGTGGCTGCCGCGGAATGTGGCAAACTCGTGGAAAGGGCCAGCCTCAGAATCGGGACTGGCTCCTTTCTTGTGTTCGCGCCGGCTGCCATCGGCACAGCGCACCGTGGATGAAGGCGTGTGCTCATCCACAGACTACACAGATGCATTGTCACTTGATCTGGGCAATCTGTCGTTCATCCTGCTCGACGGGGCGCTATCTGTAGATGGAAGGGCGCTTCACTACGCAGGGCGTCCAGACTCTTGGCAGAGCAGTTGAGTCCGTGTAGTCCGTGCTGACCGCGCGCAGCCTCGCCAAGTCGATGGCGAGACAGTTCACAGCCTCGTGTGGAGGGTGCCTATGCTAGCCAGCTTCTGGCTCGGCGGCCATGGCAGCCTACGGCTGCTCGGCCAGCGCATGGTGCAACTCCCTCAGCGCCGGGTAGATCTTGCTGTAGAAGGCATCGTATTGATGCTCGTAGAAGAGCACCTGCTCAGGTTCCGGCTTCGTTTCCGAGTAGCCCGCAGCGAGCGACGCAATCGCCTCACCGGGAGACCGGAACAGCCCGGCTCCCAGACCGGCCAGAAGTGCAGCACCCAATCCGGCTGCTTCCCGAACCTTGGGTACGATCAGCTCCTTGCCGCTGACATCCGCCTTGATCTGGAGCCAGAGATCGCTTTGGGTCACTTTGCCCACCGCATAGACCTTCTCCACCTGGCAACCCACGGCCGACTCCAGGGCAAGGATGTTGCTCTTCAACTCGTAGCAGGCTCCCTCTATGGCTGCACGCAACAGGTGCCCGCGCCCATGATCTGCGGTCAGTCCGATCAGCGCGCCGCGGCATGAAGGATCAAAGCTGGGGCTCCCAGAGCCTCTCAGGTGAGGCAAGAAAAGGAGTCCCTCCGATCCCGAAGGCACGGCGGCAGCTTCCGCCAGACCAAAGTCTGGAGCGATGTCGCCGTGCTCCAGCAGCCGGTTGACCCACTCCACCAGGTACCCCGAGACAGGGAAACCGGCCAGACCCCCATATCGATTGGCTACGACGTGGCACTCTTGGGCAAAATTCTGACGGCACATCTCCGCCGACGTGAGCACTTTAGGGATTGTCAAGATCAGCGACTCGCTCGTTCCTGTCGAGTCCATCAGTGCGCCAGGCTTGAACGCCCCGACGGCAAACGAAGCGCAGATGTGGTCATGGCCCCCCGTAACCACCGCAGTTCCTTGCGCAAGCCCAGTTTCCTGCGCAGCCTCCTTGGTGACCTGGCCAATGGCTGTGCCGCCACAGTATGCGGGAGGCATCAGCTCCGGACGGAGACCAGCCCTTTCCAGGAGAGCTGCCGACCACTGATGTGCAGCGACGTCAAAAACCATGGTGCGCGAAGCCACAGAATAGTCGGTGGCCGCGACGCCACTCAGTTTGTGCAGGAACCAATCCTCGGCGGAGAGCCAGTAGGCGGCACCCGCGTAGGCCTCGGCTTCGTGTTCGCGCAGCCACATGAGCTTGTTGACACCAAAGGAAGGATGAATGGGATGTCCAGTCACGGCATAGACCTCGACCTGCCCTACCTGTTCCCTCCACCAGTGGCTCTGGGCTTTAGCGCGCGTGTCGAACCAGGCGATCATCGGCGAGAGAGCACGTCCTTGAGCGTCGACCAGCAGCCCCGCCTCCCCCATGCTGGCCACTGAAACGCCTTTGACCGCAGCCGCTTCAGGCAACTGCCTAACCGCCTGACGCAGCAGGGCTGCCATATCGGTCCAGAGCTCCTCGGCGTAGTATTCAGCCCACCCTGGCCTGGGATAGTGGGTGCGGGTGGGGCAGCTGTAAACGCTCTGTGCTTTCTGCTCTACATCGTAGACAATAACCTTGAGATTTGTCGTACCGACATCCAGTCCGATCAGGTAGACCAAATCCGCTCACCTCCTCTCTGTCTCAGTCAGCATTCAACACCATGCTCTTGACTGTGTTCCCCGTCTGCGCCGCAGTGATCGCGTCCACAACCTGGTCCAGGCTGAAGGGCGTGATCAACTCCCGCACCTGCAGCCTCCCCGCGTGCAGCAGCTCAATGGCGCGGGCAAAGCTGAAGGGATTGAGTACAGTGCCCACTATGGCCAGCTCCCTTTCCACCAGATCATTGGGGCGGACGGCGATTTCCTCCCTTGGGGCTCCGAGACCCACCAAGAGCAGCGTGCCACCGCGCTCCAACAGCGTCAGTCCAAGCACAGCAGCGTCGGAGTTTCCGCTGCACTCGACCACCAGTTGCAGGCCATCCGGAGCGAAAGGCCTGACCTTGGCGGCAACGTTTTCGCCCAACGGATCCAGCACCAGGTCGGCCTTCAGCCGGGCCGCGTGTTCGCGGCGCACGGCCATCGGTTCGCTGACGGCCACGCCCGGTGCACCTGCGTTGAGCAAGAGCTGGAGCATCAGCAGCCCCATCGTCCCAGCGCCCAGAACCAGGGCACGATCTCCCGGCAGGAAGCGAACCCTGTCCAGGGCGTGCAGAGCACACGAGAGCGGTTCCGCAAATGCCGCCTCGGGGAAAGGCAATGTCTCTGGCAAGTGATGTACGATGTTATCGGAGACAACCGTATACTCGGCGAGGCCGCCGTTGGACTTGAAACGGGAGGTGGAGCGGTTCTTGCACAGGTGCACCTGCCCGCGCCTGCAGAAGCTGCAGACGCCACAGTAGGCATTGGGGTTGACCGCAACGCGGTCGCCTGGGGCAAAGCCGCGCACATCGCGGCCCACTTCCACTACGGTGCCCACGTACTCGTGGCCGAGACTGTACGGGAGAATGACTGGCAAGCGCCCTTCGAACAGCGCAACGTCTGTTCCGCAGATCCCACAAGCCGCTATGCGGATCAACACACAGCCGGGGCGGACAGCAGGGATGGGAACCTGGCGCAAGACGAGTCTATGCGCAGCTTCAAGCATGGCAACTTTCACAGCGGGTTGACCTCCCATGGCCACTGTAGTGCAGAATGCCTGCAAGAGGGTGCTGGCCATCACTGAATGGAGCGGCAAAGTCATGCGTTACCGCTGATGATACCCAGCACTGTTTCACGTTGTACAACTCATTTCTGGAAAAAGCGGTCTGTCGGATCCAGAAGGTACGTCAGACTGGCGAGAAGACAGTTGTCCGTCACTCGTCAGCGGAAGTGTCTCTAGAAACATAGTACCATCACTCTTGCTATTGGTGTCGCTCGTTGAGGCCCCACACGCGAAACGCTCAGCGCTGGTCGGCAGGTCGTAGGCGTCTCGTCCGGGGATACCAATCTTTTCCATAGCTGCGGATACTCGATCCAGTCTCCTTCTGTTCTCTACCAGCCAGTCTGTTGGTCGACTAGCGTGCTAGTCGGTGGTCTCTTGGTCGGCCGGAACGTTGGCTCTGGGTCCCCCAGTCCATGGCTTGAGAAGGCAGGTGTGATTCTCCGACTATCGATCTGCAGGACGATGTGACTACTGGACTAGGTCTTGGACTCGAGCCCAGTCAGCCAGGAAATGCTCCAACACGCTGCGAGTCAGCGGATGCTTGAGTGCCTTCAGCAGCACGGGGTAGGGAACGGTGGCAATGTCTGCGCCAGCCAGTGCAGCCTGGGTAATGTGCAGTGGATGGCGGATGCTGGCAGCAATGATCTGGGTCTCGATGCCATAGGTGTCAAAGATCCGGGCGATGTCGGCCACGACCTCAATTCCGTCGCCGCCAATGTCATCAAGCCTGCCGACGAAAGGCGCTACAAAGCTGGCGCCAGCGGTAGCAGCGAACAAGGCCTGGTTGGGCGAGAAAACGAGCGTCGCAGTGATGCGAATGCCCCAGGTGGCGGCCAAGTCACGTGCGATGTCAATGTCGGTGCCGCACTTGCCGAACCAGGGGCAGCCCTGACACAGCCGACTTAGGTCTACCTCCTCCTGGCTGACCTGCTTCATGGCAGCCAAGCCGGCGGCTGTGGGAGGGATCTTGACCACTGCGTGCGGTGACCAGGTGGCAATCTGTTTCGCTTCGGCGATCATTCCGTCCGCATCGGTACCTACAACCTCGGCGTGGATGCGGTCCTGTACCAGATAGCAGATTTCGCGCGTGACCTCTTTGTAGTCTGCACGACCCGAGCGCAGCATCAAGCTGGGGTTGGTGGTCACTCCGCTGATGAGCCCCATTTTCACTACCTCGCGGATCTCATCGATCTTGGCTGTGTCGAGGAATAGCTCCATGTTTGATCGCCTCCCTGATTACCCAGACTCTGTCCATTTGCCTCGACCCGACATATGTAGCAGCATATCATTGATGCTGCCACATCATGTGGAGCCAAGACGGCCAGAAACGGCCTTCGGCTTGACCCTTGTGTGCAGATTGGCGAGAGTCCAGCAAAGTGGGATCGCATATTGGGGAACAAGATCGCCCGCGATGGACACCTTTGGCTCATCACGCAGCATTCGTGCAGTTCTATTCAGTGCATCACCGAACCGCCAGATACGTTTACGGCCTGTCCAGTGATGTACGCAGCATCGTCACTGGCCAAGAACACGGCCAAGCGGGCTACGTCCTCACAGGAACACAGCCTGCCGATAGGAATCTTGCTTTCGAAATGGGACTGCACATCCTTGGGTTTCAACTTGCGCTTGCGTGCATAATCTTCGAGCTGCTCATCCCAGAGCGGCGTAAGAGCTACGCCAGGACAGAGCGAATTCACCCGGATTCCGTCCGCGGCGAATTCCACAGCCAGCGACTGCGTCAGCCCGATGATTCCAAACTTGCTCGCGCAATAGGCGGCGTAATGGCTGTTCCCAACCTTGCCGGATTGGGACGACATATTCAAGATCACGCCCCGCTTGCGTGGCAGCATGCGCCGAATTGCCACCTGCGAGCCGATGAAAGTGCCTTTCAGGTTGATCCGTTGTATCAGATCCCACAACTCATCGCTGCACTCGAGAAAAGGCACGATCCGTGAGATGCCAGCATTGTTCACCCAGATATCCAGTGGGCCCAGTTCCTTCTCAATCTCATCAGCGACACGTTCGACCGCTTGTCGATCCGAGACGTCAAATGACCATGCGGTTGCACGACCTTGCACCTCGCGGATCTCAGAGGCGACCTTTTCTGCGGCCTCCAGCCGCACATCGGTCACAGCCACCGCGGCGCCCTGCATCGCAAACGCGCTGCAGATGCACGCCCCAATCCCGCTGCCACCGCCCGTCACCACAGCTACCCGCTGTTCAAGTTTGGTACTCATCTGGCCCTCTTTGTCCCAAACGGAATCGCAGAGGTTATGCGTTACTTAGTGATTGCCCCAAACCCTAACACAAAGACTCGAAAACACCAAGCTCTGAATAACGCTGAGATCAAGGAATGACAGCAACCACTGCAGCCACGCCCGGGCTGGCTCTCGTCTGGCTGCCAGGCTGCGGTGTCACTGCCGCACGAAGACAGGCCAAATGACAAGTTCCGGTGACTACCCACATCTCGGAAAGCGAGCATAGTGGCGGCTCTTCTGTTCACCGCAGAGAGCGCACCTTGTCTCGCCGCCAAGGCAAGGAAGTGCGCACAGAAGGCCTTTCCTTGATCCTCTCCGCGACCTTCGCGAAGCGTCCCCCGTCGTAGCCATCGCCTCCGGCCTTGCCTTCGCAAGATCTACGACGAGCCCTTCGGCTGTCGCCATCTCTCAGGCGAGGCTGTGTGCTCAGCGGTGAGATGTAGGTAGTCACGACACCAAGTTCCCTTGACCTTCGGTGTCTTCGTGTCTTCGTGTTGCAGCCCACCCGCAAAGTTCTCGGTGGACTACAGTAATGCGATTCTGCTCGGACAAAGAACCTGCCAGGCGCTGTGCCTAAGACAACAACTGCTTGAGGAACTTGAGCCCCTCGATCGCTACTTCATCCTGTGTCTTGGCTACAGGGCGCCAGATCTTGCCGCCGTTGACGAGACCTTTGTCGTAGGGCGAAAAGCCCTCAATCGATATAGTCCCGGAGTAGCCCACATCCTTCAGCGCAGTAGCTACATCCTGCCAGGGGATGTGCCCCGAACCTGGAGTGCCTCGATCATTGCAGTTAGCGTGGAAATGCACCAGATGCTCCCCCGCCTCCCGGATGGCGTCGCCGTGGCTCTTCTCCTCAAGGTTCATGTGGAAGGTATCGAGGTGGATCTTGACGTTCGGGTGGTCGACCGCCTCCACGAACCGCACCGCATCGTGTGCTGTGTTCAGAAAGTCCGTCTCGAAGCGATTGAGCGGTTCCAGGCCGATGGTGACGCCGTAGTCAGCACAGATGGCCCCGGCCTCCGTCAACGCCTTCACGCTGCGCTCCCACTCCGCCCTGCGCTCGGCCTCCGGGAGCCAGCGGCCACGGAATATCTCGGCATACAGCGGGCCGGCAAACATGCGCGCCCCCAGAATGGCGGCCGTCTCGCCCGCGTTGCGGAAATACTGCATTCCCCTGGCTCGCACGCTGGGATCGGTGCTGGTGATGTCGCGATCAGTGGCGATGTACCCACACATGATCACATCCAGCCCGTGTTCGTCCAGCAGCTCCTTCAGAGCCTTGGCGTCGAAGACGGTCTCACTCTCTCCGTAGGAGATCTCGATCACGTCGAACCCTATCTTGGCTGCCCTCTCGACGAGGGGGAAATCCTTGGGTGCAAAACCACCCACCCATGTCTGTGTGTTCACTCCGTACTTGATACTCATGTCCTAGATCCCTCCTTCAGTGTTGTTGAGTCTGAGAAACTGCCTGACCAGTCGCTCCGACAACGCCGACTATTCCTTCTCCCACCAGACCCCCCAATCCAAGTTGGGGCTCTTGATGATCAGCGGCTTTAGGAATTCGATGTTCTTCTCAACACCATCTTCACGCGACATGACCGGATCCTCGTGCTCGTAGGACAGGACATAGTCATAGCTCACCATCAGCAGCGCAGTCATGATGCGTCGCCAGTTGATGTCGCCCCATCCTGGCACGCGGAAGCGAAAGCCACGATCCGGACGCATCCACGGTCCGTTGGGGATCACGCCAGAGCGGGCGAGCGCATCCTTCTGCAGCTCGGAATCCTTGGCATGGGCGTGGTAGATGCGTTTTCCGAACTCCTTGATAAAGATCACGGGATCGATCATTTGCCACACAAAGTGGCTCGGATCGAAGTTGAAGCCGAACTCGGGTCGGTTTTCGATCGCCGCCAGACAATCCGCTGCCGTCTCGATGTTGTAGGCAATCTCGGTGGGGTGCACTTCCAGAGCGAACTTGACGCCTTCCTGTTTGAACACATCCAAGATAGGGTGCCAGCGCTCGGCAAACACCTTCCAGGCCTGCTCATAGGCCTTGATGTTGTCCTCGGGGAAGGAATACCACTGGCCCCACACCTGCGAACCGGTGAAGCCCACGACGACATTCACTCCCAATGCGGCTGCAGCCCGTGCGGTGTCCTTCATGCGCTCGATGGCCCACTTCACCTTCTCATCAGGATCCTTCATCGGGGCCCAGCCGTCGGTGGTCCAATCCAGCGGCCCGAGGATGAGCTGACCGTCCAGATGATTGCTGAGCGCCGAGATCTCGAGGCCGTACTTCTTCAGCATGTCCAACAAGCCGGTGCGGTAGCTCTTGTCCGACAGAACCTTGTCGATGTCGAGATGACCGCTGGACCTCCACGCAGCCAACTCAACCATTTCATACCCAAGACTGGAGACGTACTTTGCCACCTCTTCCAGTGGCTTTTCGTTGTACATTACGGTGAACACACCAAGCTTCATGATCATTCTCCTTTCACAATTTGAAACGTAACGGTTGATCCAGTGGCCGGACCTCCCTGTCATCTGTAGGCGTGCCCACCAGAGCAGGGATCAGATAGCTCGCCACTGATGTGAGAGGGTAGGGAATCCAGTGCCACACTCCAGGCCTTATGATAATCGACGTCGTGGAGTCAATCAGGTAACCGCGAATCTCCTCCGGCCATGGGAAGCCATCCGGGCCGCTGCCCAGACCGATGGGCATTACTGCAACGCCTTCAATCGGGATGAACATCTCGGGCGTGTGGACGTGGCGCTCCATGTGATCGAAGACAAACTCCTGGGCCGTCAATTCCAAGATGCCCATTTCGACTTCGCCCGGAATTTCCATCGCTCCTACACGGCTCCAGAAACGCAGCCCAGGGCGAGTGACTGTCGGTTCAGTGTCTGGCTTGTACACTACAGTGCCCAGATCACCGAACGTTTCTGGGGTTAGTCTAACTACCGGGACCTCAACAGTGGCCATCGCCTTTCCTCCCAGCCTTGCTTCTCAGTAGTCATGGCTCGATCACAGCCTTGATCACATTATCGCGGCGCTCCTGAACGAAATCCAGCGCGTGTACCAGATCCTTCAACGGGAAATGATGGGTGATCAGCAGTGCGGGATCGAGCATCCCGGAGAACAGCGCCTTCGTGGCAGTCGGCCAGCTAGTGGGCGCCAGCCAGGAGAAGCGGATGGTCTTGTCTGAGAAGATGCTCCTGAGCGCTGGCACCCTCACTTCGTCCCCCTCTCCCGGCAGTCCGAAGAATACCACTCTCGATGCCTTGCCAGAAATCTCCAATGCTTGCTGCATGGCCTCTGCATTGGCAGTTGCAGTGATGACCCGATCAAGCATCTTGCCACCGGTGAGTTCAGCAACTTTGGCCACGACATCCTCGACGTAGTAGGGAGAATCCTTGGCCTTGGTGTTCATCAGCACGTCAGCACCGAACTTCTGGCCAGCGTGCAGGCGGTAGTCGCGGGTGCCAATCAGATAGACCTTGCTGGCCCCCATGGCTTTGATCATGCGCACCATCATTGAGCCAATGGGACCCGGTCCGATGACTGCTGCGGTGTCTCCCAGGTTGACATTCATGTTCATGACGCCATACGTGCCACAGGCCAGTGGCTCGGCCATAGATGCCTGTGGAAAAGCGAGATCGTCAGGTATCTTCCACAGGTTCTGGTACTTGCTCACAGCGTACTCGGCAAAAGCCCCATCGCTGGAGGCACCCCGCCCACCGCCAAACTCACACAGGTTGGTAAGCCCCCGCAGACAGTGCTCGCATGCCCCGCAGTATTGCACCGGGTTGACGGTCACCCGATCTCCGACCTTGAACAAACCCTGTTCCTTCGGAATGTCGCCAAGCTCGGCGATCTCGCCGCTGAACTCGTGCCCCAAGATCAGCGGCCCCTTGCCCGTCGGCGTTTCTAGCGGGCTCTTGCCACGATAATAGGCGTTGTCTGAGCCACAGATGCCGCAGGCTCGCACCCGAATCAACACCTGGTCGGCGCGCAGGGTGGGGATCCGTACTTCCTCATACTTCATCACAAACGGTTCATAGAAAACCTGAGCCTTCATCGTCCCTTTCACAGTTTGCTCCTCCTCCATCACCTCTACAGCAGATTGAAATCCTTTAATAGCCCACGCATGAACTCGAGGCTGGGTTCCAGTTCCTCCCACGCTCCAGCCCAGAAGCACAGGTCGATGGTCCACCATGGCCCCTCATATCCGGCGTCCAGCACAGCCTGCATCATCTCGTGCATGTCCAGAACTCCCGTGCCGAAGGGTGCATGGGTGCTGGTCAGGTTATCGTGCAGCGTGCCGTCCGAATCGATCAGGTGCACGAAGCCGATCTGTCCGCTGAGCTTGCGGGCCAGCTCTGGTGCACCTCCCGGCAAGGTTTCTGTGGGCGGAATCTGGCGAGAGCCAACGGCGGCGACCATGTTGGCGTGACAGAAGTCAAACATGGTCGTAAAGTTCTCGTGGTTGACCTCCTCCATCATGTGCAGTACCTCGCTGGGCTTGTTGAACATGAACCCCGGCTCAAACTCCCAGGCCACCACAACCCCAGCTTCCTGCGCCACCTCCGAGTGATCGCGGAAGGCCTCGACCGCGCGCTTCCACGCATCCTCATACGTCACTCCCTCGGGATAGGGCGGCTCGGACAACGTGTCCACGCGGATGACGGGGATGTTGCAGTCGACGCACAGCTCGATGCTCCGCGTGAATACATCTCTGGCCGCAGCCCGTACTTTGGTGTCGTTGCTGTAGAATGGTGCCGAGCTGAGGTCGGCGCCGTAGGAAGAAATCTCTAGACCATGATCGCCGACATGTTTCATCAGCCGCTTGCGGGCGGCGGTGTCCGGCCAGTCCTCCAAAGAGCCATAGCCCCTGTTGGCTGGCAGTTCCAGTCCGTCAAAGCCCAGCTCACCGAGACGTGCCACAACTTTGGGAAACGGGATAGGGTTGTCGGCATACACCCCCATCGCGAAAGCCGAAGTTCCGATGGATATCTTCCCCTTCATGTTTCCTCCCTTCTTTGCTTGTCAGTAGAGGGGCCACTCCTAAACAACCAGCGGCACTTTGGTCCAGCTTCCGGTGGCAGCCGATTGCAGGACTGCCTCCATGATAGAGGCAACTTGCAGCCCGTCGCGGAAGCTCGGAACGGCCTGCCGCCCTTCCACGATGGCCGTCACAAACTCTTTGGCCTGCAGGATGGCCGTTTCCACATACGCCATGTTGATTCCAGGGATGGGCCACAAAGCCTCGGCGTGGGGGTGCATGGGGCCAATCTTGATGTCGCGGTAGCCCTGGCGATCCTCACGATCCCTGGCTGAATAGAAAAACAAATCATTGCAGTGTTCCCAATCGAAATAGAGCGAGCCCTGACTGCCGTTGACCTCGAAGGTAAGGTAGTTCTTGCGGCCGTAGCAGAAGCGGCTGGCTTCCAGGCAGCCGATGGCCCCGTTCTTGAAACGGATGAGCATATTGACTGCATCATCGACGTCCACTGGGTGTACATCCCTGGCCCCTGGCAGGGGGCGCTCTTTGACAAATGTCTCTGTAAGGGCAACGACCTCGTCGAACTCACCCACCAGGTAGCGCGCATAGTCGATAGCGTGAGAACCGATGTCGCCCAGGCTTCCTGAACCCGCTCTGGACGCCTGGAAGCGCCAGACAAAGGGGCTTTCAGGGTCCACACACCAGTCCTGCAGGTACTGGGCCCGAAAGTGATAGAGCTTGCCGATGGCTCCCTCGTCGATCAGCTTCTTGGCCATCACCACGGCTGGAATCTGGCGGTAGTTGAAGCAAACCATGTTGACCACACCCGCCTTTTCCACTGCTTCGACCATTTCCCGCGTCTTGGCAACGTTGATCGCCAAGGGCTTTTCGCAGATGACGTGCTTGCCTCGGCGAGCAGCCTCAATGGCAATGGCAGGATGCACATCATTAGGAGTCACGATGTCGACGGCATCAATGTCGTGGTCAAAGATCTTTTCCCAGCCGACGACCCAATTCTCGTACCCAAACTTGCGGGCCCCGTCCCGCGCCAGTTCCTCGGTCACGTCGGCCAGGACTTGGAGCTTCACTTTCACGCCGGCAGGCACAAAGGTGGACAGTACCCGGTAGGCAATGCTGTGGGTCTTGCCCATGAAGCCGGTGCCGACTTGTGCAATCTTGATCTCCATCGGATCCCCTTTCCCCGGCGTATGCGTTTGTCCAACTGAAGGAAGTGGAATCGATGGAAGCAAGCTCCATCGATTCCACTCCATGCCTTATTTCCACTCTCCTACGTTGGTCTTGTCGACTACGAACACACCTGTGTCGATGACGGACGGAAGTGTGGACAGATTGTGGGCCTGGGCCCAGCACATCATCATGCCCCAGTAACCCATATTCCAGGCTGCCTGCACAATGGTACCGTCGATGTTGCCGTTCTCGATGCCCTCGATCGTGGCCTGGTCGATGTCAAAGCCGACGATCTTGATGTCCCCAAGCTTACCGGCTTCGCGGAAGGCTTGCACCGAACCGGGTCCACCTTCGGACCCTGTGCTGAAAATGCCGGCCAGGTCCGGGTGCGCCTGGAGGAACTCGGCCGCGCACTTGGCTGCAGCCGTGTAGTCGCCCAACCCCTCACATTCGCCGACGACTTCCATCCCTGGGAACTGCGCCTTGATCGTGTCGGCAAAGCCCGCGGCACGCAGATCCAGGTTGAGCTGGCCAGGCTTGGTGATGGTTGCCACCTTGCCCGTCCCACCGGTGAGTTGGCCCATGCGCATAGCGGCCTTCGCGCCTGCGGCGTAGTTGTCCGTAGCCAAGAAAACCGGGCGCTTGCTTTGCGGAGAGTCCGAGTCGAACATCACCACTGAGATCCCAGCGTCGATGGCCTGATCGACGTAGGGCTTTAGCGCGTCGGGGTTCTGAGCAGTGGTAATGATGCCGGTCGGCTTGGTCGCGATGACCTGCTCGAGGACTGTGGCCTGAGCCTGGGCGTCATACTTCTCAGTGCCTTGGTACACAGCCTTGACACCCAACATCTCGGCGGCGGCTTCCATGCCTTCTCTGGCCGGCACCCAGAACTCGATGCCCGACAGGAAGGTGACCATCACGTACCGCTCGTCGGGGAATGGCTCAACTCCCTTTAGCACCACACCCTTGCTCGTCGGAGCTGCAGGTGTGGGAGTAGCCGTTGGGGCACAGCCAGCCAATGGTAGCACCACCATCAGCAAGGCCAGTGCCATGAACACTACGTTCCGTAGCGATTTCACCTTTGTTTCCTCCTCTTCAAGTTGTGTCGATTGTAGTGGCCAAGCGTGTGCTTGAGCACCAGACGGATGGGTCACAAACCTTCAACAATTCTGCTCCGTTTCTCACACCTCCTTTCGCTCAAAGTGCCCGGAATACCGTCTGAGTAGCGCGCTTTCCGGAGCACTCGCTCAGGCTGCGCATGGTAGCGTGCCGCCGGGATTTCCACGCGAGGTCACACATTGCGACGTCGCCGCGTAAGGACATCAAAAGCCACCGCCAGCACCAGAATCGCCGCCTGAATCAACTGCTGCCAATACACCGAGACATCGTTCAGGATGAGACCATCACGGATGAGACCCAGCAGCAACAAACCGAAAAAGGCTCCCAGGACCGTTCCTTCACCGCCAGAGAGGCTAGCACCTCCAATAACACAGGCCGAGATCGCCGTCAGCTCCTTGCCTGTACCCATGGGCGAGATTGCCGAGGCGAAACGTGAAGTTTCGACGACGCCTGCCGCACCGGACAACAGGGCTGTGATAGCATAGACTCCCAGTTTCACGCGATTGATGTTGATGCCCGAAAGCCTGGCAGCTCTCTCATTGCCTCCGACGTAGAATACCTGGCGCAGCATTCTGGACCGCCTCAGAAGAAAGTCGCCTGTCAGGACCACCACGGCTGCCATCCAGATGACATTGGGGACGCCGAGGATCCTTCCCTGACCGACCCTCTGGAAGCTGTCAGGCAACCCCGCGAGCACCCTGCCTGAGGTGATGACATAGACCACACCCCGCGCCATTCCCATGGTGCCAAGTGTGCTGATGAGCGGATTGATGCCGACCTTGGTGATAAGAAGGCCGGTGAGCAATCCCCACCCCAGGCCAACCAGCACCGCCACAAGAACCGCGCTCCAGACCGGGAAGCCGACATTGATCAGTTTTGCCACAACGATGCCGCTGCAGGCAAAAACTGAGCCGACGGAGAGATCAATACCCCCGGACACAAGAGTGATCGTCATGCCTACGGCAATAACGGCATCGAGCGCCAGCCCTGTCAGGATAACCCGCATGTTCTGCAGTGTCAGGAAATAGGGAGTTGACAAGGTCAGGACAAAAGAGACCAGCAAGAGGAAGAGCATTAGAGCGGCTTCCCGCACCCTCATCACTCTTGTCAGAACAGTTCGCCACACTGGTCCTTTGCCTTCTTCTGCACGGTCCATCTCTTCAGTTGCCATGCTAATTCTGTGAGACTCCTTTCTACAACCGCCATGTCCCCACGGATCACGAGCCTATGGCGAGCGACATGACCGCGTCTTCACTGGCCTCATCTGCCGGCAGGACTCCCATCACGCGGCCCTCATGCATTACCAGGATCCGATCGCTCATGCCCAGGATCTCCGGCAATTCTGAGGAGATCATCAGCACGGCAACCCCTTCGTTGGCAAGTTCGCGCAGCAGATTGTGGATCTCTGCCTTGGTACCGACATCAATACCCCTCGTGGGCTCATCCACCAGCAGAATCCTGGGCTTGGTCGATAGCCATTTGCCCACCACCACCTTCTGTTGGTTGCCACCGCTGAGATTCAGCACTTTCTGCAAGATGCTAGGCGTGCGGATAGACAGGGCATCAACAAAGCGCTGGGCCTCGGAGCGTTCCTTAAGCGGGTCCATGAGAGGGCCCGTGGCAAATGCGTCAAGATGCGACGAAATGATGTTGGCCTGCACAGTCATATCCAGGAACAAGCCCTCTTCTCTTCTGTTCTCTGGCAAATAGCTCATGCCCAGATCGATTGCTTTGTTGGGGGAATCGATCGTCACCAGCTTACCATCAATCAAGATCTCACCCTTCACACCCGGAACGGCGCCGAATATGGCCAGCGCCATTGCAGTCCGCCCGGCCCCAATGAGCCCGGCAACGCCAAGGATCTCGCCTCGATGCAAATCGAAGTTGATGTCTTCGAAACTGCCTTCGTGAGTCAGATGGCAGACCTGCAATACTGGCACCCCATGGCCCTCGCCCTTGTCCGGGTAGAACTGGCTGATCTCGCGACCCACCATCATCCTGACAATGGCTTGGACATCTGTCTCGGAGATGTGCTGTGTGCCGACGCCCCGACCGTCACGTAGCACGGTCACACGATCCGCCAGTCGAAACACCTCATGCAGCCTGTGACTGATGTAGATCACGCTGGTGCCCTGTGCTCGCATCTGCCGAACGCGGTCGAACAGGATTGCCGACTCGTGATCGGTCAGCGCGGACGTGGGCTCGTCCAGGATCAACACCTTGCACTGGCAGGCCAACGCCTTTGCAACCTCCCCGAGCTGCTGCTGCCCGACGCTCAGTTCGCGCACCAGTGTCTCGGGGCTCGCCCTGATCTTGAACATCTCCAACATGGCCTGCGTCTGTGCGCCCAGCCTCCTCCGGTCTACAAGCCCTGCCCAACGCGACGGGATGTCGTGCACAAAGATGTTCTCTGCAATGGTCATGTTGCTGCACAGACTGTTCTCCTGGTGGACGATGCTGATGCCGAGATTGTAGGCGTGCTTAGGGTTGGCGGGGCGTATCTCTTGTCCTTCCAGAAAGATGCGACCACGATCCGCTGCGTACACGCCAGAGAGGATGTTCATCAGCGTGGACTTTCCGGCGCCGTTTTCGCCGACCACAGCGTGGACTTCGTTACGACGGACCTGCAGGCTGACATCGGCGAGAGCCTGCACGCCGGGGAACGCTTTCCAGACTCCCTCAACCTCAAGATTCATCTCTGGGCTTGATGTTTCTCTGTCTTGCACCATGCCTTCTCCCTGCTGTTCTGCATGCGTCAGTGAAGCTGCGAACATCTATGGAACTACCCCTACGGAACCACCACCACCTTCAACCCCTGCTTGCTGCGCACCATCTCCAGCGCTGCACCGATCTCCTCCAATGGATACTGATGCGAGATCAGAGTGTGGCCATCGATCGCTCCTGACGCCAGGAGACGGAGAGCCTCCTGGTTCTGCTCGCTGGTGCTGGATGACGCTCCGGTGACCATGCACTCCTTGTAGTGGATCAGATTGCTGTCAAGAGGAACCATTGCATCGCCATGGTTCAGGCCACCGAAATAGCTCACTCGCCCGCGGAGGCCAACCATCTCCAGCGCCATCTGCTGGGCGTCCTTGGACGAGGCGGCGACGATGACCACGTCCGCACCGCGGGCTTTGGTCTCCTCACGTACGCGTTCCACGGCATTCTCGTCCATCGTCGAGATGAACGCGTGTGCCTTGACCAGCCTGCGCGCCACGTCCAAGCGGTGCTTGGAGCGCTGCACGATCATCACCTTGTCACAGCCGCGCTCCAGAGCCAACAGGGCGTGCATCAGGCCGATCGGTCCAGCGCCGATCACGGCCACTGTATCCGACATACAAACGCGCAGCAAGTTCTGACCGTTGATGCAGCATGCCAGTGGCTCCGCCAGAGCGGCTTCGAGAAAGGACAAGGTCTCTGGGATCTTGTTTACAAAGCCCTCTGTGAGCGCGCGGGGAGGCGGGACCATGTACTCGGCGAAACTGCCGGGCCAGAAGTAGCCAATAGAGATCATGTTGATGCACAAGTTCTGCCAGCCTTTGCGGCAGCAATAGCATTCGCCACATGAAACGCCTGGTGCAACCACAACGCGATCACCGACTGCATAACCCTTCACCTCTGTGCCGACATCGACCACCTCTCCGGACATCTCATGGCCGATGATCATCGGGAGGCGAGCCCGCCGGTCCCCTTTGTAGATGATGCGGATGTCCGAGCCACAGATGGCGCAAGCCCTAACGCGGACCAGAATACTGGCAGGCAGCAAGCGGGGCATCTCAACTTCTTTTACGCGAACCTTTCCCAGCTCCTCGACGACGGCAGCCTTCATGTGTGATCCCCTTTTTCCGCTCTATGGAAAGACAAAAAGGACTTTGAGGTACGGCTCTTGGCCTGCAGCAATCATCTGGAATGCCTCCTGCACCTGCGTGATGGTGTAGCGATGGCTGATCAACGGTTTGGTCTGAATCGCTCCCTGCGAGGCGTACGCCAGGACAGTCTCCCACTCCGACTTGGGAAGCCGGGACCAAGCCCACGTTCCGAAGATATTGAGCTGCCGGCGCAGGATGGCTTCGAAGGTCTTTGCCTCCAACTGCACGCCTTGTTCCTGCCTGCCGACCAGCACGAGCTTGCCGCCCTTCGACGCGCTAGTGATCGCTTGCGCGAGAGCGGCATTGGCACCCGAGGCCTCGATCGCAACCTGCACCCCTTTGCCGTGAGTCCACTCTGAAAGTTCAACAGACACATCCGATGCCCTGGCATTGATGCACAGATCAACGCCTAGCCTCTGGGCCAGTTCCAGCTTGGAGGGGATTACATCTACACAGCAAACAGACTGCGCCCCAAGAACTTTGGCCCACTGAGCAGCGAGCAGCCCTACTGTACCCGCTCCAAACACACCAACCCGCTCCCCTCCCCGAAGGCCTCCCGTGCGGCGCAGCGCGTGCAGTGCTACGGCCATCACTTCGGTGAACGCTCCTGCTTCGGCGTCCAGACTTGGCGGCAGGCGAACTAGATTCTTAGCGGGCGCCTTGACGTACTCAGCGAAACCGCCTGGTGAGCGAGAGCCCAGGTAGTCGTAGTTATCGCATTGCGAATACTCGCCAACAAGGCAGGAAGGGCATTCGCCACACTCTACCAGCGGAATCACGGCCACGGCGTCGCCCAGCGATACGTCTGTGACGCCGCTGCCAACAGCAGCAACCTCACCCGCGAACTCGTGTCCAGGAATGTCTGGCATGTTGTACATGCCAGTCTCAAAGACGCGCGCCACGTCCGAACCACAGATTCCGCAGGCACGCACACGCACAATGGCCTCGCCAGGACCGGGCTCAGGAGTAGGCACTGCCTCGCAACGGATGTCATTGATGGCATGCAGCACACCAGCTTTCATCATCAGCGGTAGATCGCCGTGCATCCCCAATCTCACTCCAAGTTGTTGTGTCGCTGTCGCATCGTGGCGTCCGTCTGCCCCAGGCTGCTCATCCTCCCCAAGACCACCGCGTCCAGCAGCAGGAAGAGACTCTGCTCAAACAAGGATGTCATGGGCTGGACAGGGGAGGTCAAGCGCTGCTTGCCGCCTGCGTCCGCCACCATCAACTGCACCACGGTCTTGGCCCTTCGCCCGATGTGGGCCTCGGGGTCGCGGGTGATGGTGGCAATCTCTGCCCCGCACTTTGCAGCCAGATCCGCAATCAGAGCAATGGATGCGGTTTCACCAGACCCAGAGCAGATCAGCAGCAGATCGCCAGGCCCGATAGCAGGGGTCGTCACATCGCCGACAAAGAATACCTTCAGGCCTAGGTGCATCAGGCGCATGGCAAAAGCCCGCGATGCCAGGCCCACGCGCCCCGCGCCTGCGACAAAGATGCGCGGAGCCGCGACCAGAGCAGAGACCAAGACATCGATCTGCGTGTCGTCCACAAGCGCGAGCGCCTCTGCGATCTCTTTGTGCACGATTCGGGCTGCGTTGCTGAACTTCATGAACCTATCCCTGGGGCTGCGCTACAGATCGGCATTGATACCAAGAATCTCGCAAAAGTCGACCAACTCGCGCTTATAGTCTCCGTAGGCGAGAATATAGTGTTGTCCAATGGTCTTCTCTACGAAGGTCGTTAGGTCACCGTCCAGTTTGACCGGCGCCTGCGGAAAGTGGGTGGGCCACTCTCCAGCAGGGGCCATTGGCCAGGGCATACATTCACCGCTAGCGATGTGCATGCGTGCAGTTCCCTTTCCGCCTCCGAGCTTGGCCAATGTTACTCGTCCAGGTTTTAGCGCGAAACCGGTGCAAGCGCCACGAGCTTTACCCGGCAGCCCCATACCCGGAGATACCGGCCACAGGGTTATGTCCTCCTTGGAAGCAGCCATGGAAAAGGGGGCGAATCCGCAGTTGATGAAGCGCGCTACGTTCTCTTCCTTGACCAACGAGTTGAGGTCACCAAAATAGACCGTCTGCCTTGCGATCTGGCTCAAGACGTACATGGTGATCGTTGCTGGCATGTCGGATTCACAGGCACAAGGAACACCGTCGTCGTTCAGCATCGCGTGGGCAACGCAACCTGTGTACCCTAGCCCGACATAGTCCGAGCAGAGTTCCGGCTGGCACTTGTTGCCAAGGGCGACCAAGTTGTTGGCGCTGATGATCTCACGCAGGGCCAGATAGATCTTGCTCTGCATGAGAAGGTCATCATCGGTGAGCGTATCACCTGTCTCTTCGTTGCGCTCGACGATCTTGCCCACACTGATCTTGACCCTCTTCAGCACCTGGCGAGCCTGGGCCTCATCCAGGCGCTCGATGTACCTGGCAATCTGGATGCTGCCGATGTGCACAATGTCCAGACCGGTGATGTTTTTCCAGTAGATCTCATCGATGTTGGCGTTGTACATGCCCATGCTGGTGCCACCGAGGCGTCCGAACTTGGCGCCATCCAGCTTGTTCACGACGGTCGCTGCACGCGCCCGACTGGCCACTGCGTCGAGCATATCAGGCTCGGTCGGCAACCCAGCCAGGAACTTGAAAGGGATGCCCATCTCCTGCAGCGTGTACTTGGCCACTACGGCACCGCCGAGGGCAAAGTTGGGGATGGTGGTCATGCTCCAGATCACGCACGGTTTTCTGGCCCGACGGATGGGCGTAACCACTGCCGGTCCGTAGAACCATGTGCCAATAAAGAATACCACCAGGTCCGCCTGGGGCTGCAACTGAGTGAACTGCTCAACCACCTGGTTCTCATCGTAGAGATATTCGACAGGCATCAGCACTTCACAGCCACGCGCTTCCAAACCCTCACGCACCTGCTTCTGCGCCTCGGGGAGATTGCCCGTGTACTCCCGCGGAGCGACAACGGTCAGAACAGCCACCCGTGGTTTTGTGAACTCATTCCTGCTCATCGGCACCTCCTGCAATTTGATTCTCTGTCTTGACGGTCCGAACCCAGCACGGCGAGTGGTTCTTGCCACAGGACGGCATTGCTTCCTCAGCCGCGGTGCTGGCGCACTCGCCGCAGGCCCTGTCGTCAGCAGGACCGCAATCAGACGAGTATGACTTCAATTCCCATTTCCGAGAGGCGATCCACCATCTCAGGTGGTGCCTGGCGCCCGGTGATGACCGCGTGCACCGCATCCAGGTCAGCAACGAAGGCTGAGGCAATCTTGCCGAACTTGCCAGAGTCGACCATCAAGATCGTCTCTCGCGCCACTTGCATCATGGCCCGCTTTGCGCTAACCTCAACAGAATAGGTATTCGTCAGACCCGCCTCTAGGCTAATGCCACTGATGGAGAGAAAAGTTTTGTCCGCTTCATGGAAGCTCAGGATGCTGCGCCGGCAGGCCGGACCCCACAGGGGCATAGTCGGACCACGTACAACGCCCGCCGTTAGTTGCACTGTGATCTGAGGCCATACGGCGAGCGCGAGCGCAATCTGCAGATCGTTTGTTATACATCGGAGAGCCCCGATAGAGCCGAGGTTGTTTGCTAGGTGAATTGTAGTAGTGCCGCAGTCAATGACGATCTTCTCTTTCGGACGAACCAATGCAGCCGCGGCTTTGCCAATGGCCTCTTTCTCACTCAGGAACTCTGCTCCGCGATGCTCGTAGGACAGCGTGAAAGGGCGGTCTCTTCTGAGGATAGCGCCGCCATGGGAGCGTTTGATCAGCCCGGAGTCAGCCAGTACATCAAGGTCCTTGCGAATAGTGACGGCAGATACCCCAAACTGCTCGACTAACTCGGCTACCGAGACGCTCCCTCGTTGCTCGAGCGTTGTCATTATGATCATCCGTCGCTCTGCAGGAAACATGTAGCTCCTTTCGACGGCGTGCCTCGCGTTGACTCATATGACTTCCTGCTTGCCGACCCGAGTTCGTCCGCTGTGCAGATACCCGAGGCCAAAGAACAGCGGGCAGGCGCTTCCCAACAAATGCGGACGGGAATGTTCGGAATGATTCGATATATTTCGATTGCTTACTGTTTCATTCTATCACAAATCTTTCTACTTGTCAAATTTTGAATCAATGCGATGTGCTTCAGTTTGACCACAGTCTCCGACGGCCAGCTTTGTCAGAAGCCTGAACAAGCGCTACGCGATCACTGTGGCGCTCTAGGAGGCGATCTTGACTGGCGTGAATGTCTTGAGCGTCCGGGAAGGTTCGTCCTGAAGTCGATATGCACGCACCAAGCCAAGCGCGTCCTGGGGTTGCAGTCGGTGCGGTTTCCGCTGGCCATGCCACCAGAGGGAATCGTGCCTTCTGTTACGCTCGGCCGGCGAGGGTGGCCTGAGCGGGGCCAGCAGCGGATGAGGACGGCAGCAGCGCCCATACTGCAGACAGGCCAACTTCGCTCATGAGGCTGGCCTGTCTCTATTCCCCAGTGTCTGCCTGCAAGATGGCGGACTCGCTGGTGGACACCACGTGTGTCATCTCGTTGAGAATCTCACAGCCCCCGGCGAAAGCACTCCGTGTCGACGCACACGCCCAACTTGCGCCGGCCGACGCAGCTGGAGCCGGTTGTGCACCCAGTCCTCGTCGCGCTGGCTGTGGCTGATAAGGATGTCGTGCTCGTACAGCGGCTTTGCCTGCGCCATGGCCCACCTCTGCAGCCAATACGGAACGCCGCGTAGAGAACGCGGCCTGCGCTGTCGTTATGTCACAATCGTAGCACGTGCGTGTAGGGTTGTCGAAGTGGTCAACGGATGGGCTTTGCCGAAACGGACAATCGGACACGGGCCGCGCCCATCACCCGCCGTTCGCCTCGCACCGACGAGGTTTGTCCGCTTGGCGGAACGCATCTGCTGCCAGACCACCCGCTCAGTGACGATCTCAGCCACTGTCAAGGGTTCTCCGTAGGCTCCGCGCTTCCATGCGGCCAGTCACTGTAGACGGGCATCCGCATCCGGCAGACGCATGGGCAGCGACCGCCGCAGGTCGGACACGGCCATGGCCTGGCGAATGTCGCGCAGGGCACGACGCGCAACTCCTGCCCGGCCCATAATCGCTCGCTCAGAAATGCCATGGTTCAAGCCATACAGCACGCAGTCCAGTTGCTCGTAGCTGAGGCCGAGCAGCGCTTCGTTGGGCAAGCCAGCCGCCAGATCGCCCGACGAGGGCTTGTTGATGATCTCCTGGGGCACGCCCAGATAGCAAGCCAGTTCACGAATCTGGGTCTTGTAGAGGTGAACCAGCAACTGGATATCTGACGCGCCATCGCCATGCGGCTCGTAGAAGCCCGTGGTCCACTCGGTGCGATCCAGTGTGCCCACCACCAGGGCGTTGTGCCTCGCCGCGGCGTGGTAGAGCATCACCATGCGCACGCGCGGCTTGGTCAGAGCGAAGGTGAAGATCGAACCGACCACCCTGGGGAAAAAGCGCCGCACCAGCCGCCCGAGCAAGCCTGGGTTCTGGTTGTAGTAGAGGCCCATGGCCCAACTGTAGGCAGAAGTGCGGCGGGTCAGCCGCACGAGCCAGCGAATGCCTGTCTCCAGCAAGCCCCGGTTGCCCGCCACGCTGGCGGGTACCGACTCGTAGATGCCGACCTGGCGCAGTACAGGAGTTATGTCACGCTCTTCGACACGCACGCCGAGGCGTTCCGCAACCAGGCGCGCATGCTCCATGTTGCGTGCATAGCTGTCTCGTTCGGGCAGGATGAGGCCGTGCACGCGCTTCACGCCCAGGGCGCGGACACAGAGGTAGGCGCAGGTGCTGGAATCCAACCCGCCGCTGAGGCCGATGACCACACCGCGTTTGCCCAGACGCCTGACCTCGCAACACACGAACGCCTCGATCTGCCGTGCCACGATTGCCGCATCGATCTGCAGCCCAGCCCACATATCCGTCTGCTCAAGCGCGCTGTTCCCTTGCCCTTGCTGTGTAGATCGGCCGCCCACTATGACAGTCCCTCTCCCTACAACAGGCTCCCCGTCACCCGTCACTCCCCGAAACGAGCCTCCACGTTCGACAGCGACTCGATGACCTTGATCACCGCCGAATGGTCCAGGTCGCCCCAGCCGTTGGCCAACATGGCGCTGAACAGCTCGTGGGCCAGAGCGGATGCTGGCAGGCTGCATTGGAAAGCCCGTGCCGCCTCGCGGATGATGTTCAGGTCCTTGTAGTGGAAGCGGCTGCGGAAGCCAGGTTCAAAATCGCCCTGGATAATCCTCGTGCCGCGCACGTCCATCACCTTCGACTGCGCGTATCCCGCGCTGAGCACCTTGACCACGATGCCCGGATCGACCCCGGCCTTGGCGCCCAGGACCAGCGCCTCGGCCATACCGATGAAATTGAGCGCCACCTGAATCTGATTGCAGGCCTTGACCGTCTGTCCGGCGCCGGATGGACCGCACAGGACTGGAGTGCCTAGCAACTCGAAGATGGGCCTGGCCCGCTCGAAAACGTGCGGCTCACCGCCGACCATGATGGACAGGGTGGCGTTCTTCGCCCCCACGTCACCACCCGAGACCGGGGCATCCAGCATCGGGCAGCCGTTTCCCGCCGCTGCCGTGGCCACCTTCACTGCAACCACCGGCGAGATGGTGGACATGTCGATCAGCAGCGTGCCCGGCCTAGCACCCACCAGCACCCCTTCGTCGCCCAGGTAGACGCACTCCACATCCGGCGAATCGCCCACCATGGAGATAACCACCTCACTCCTCTCCGCCACGTCGGTGCAGTTCCTGCCCGCCTCCGCCCCAAGCGCCACCAGGGGCTCCACCTTCGACGGTGTGCGATTGTACACTACCATCGGATGCCCGCCACGCAGCAGGTGCGTGGCCATTGGCCGGCCCATGATTCCCAGGCCGATGAAGCCGATCTTCTCTTTCGCCATGTGTGTCCTCCGTTTGCTCTGCGATGTCGCGTGCATTATACCACATGTCTCCGAGCGCAGGGGTAGGGCCAAACCACAAAGACACAAAGATGATCCTGATCTGTGTAGGATTTGGCTCAGCACGCTGCAAGCCACTGAAGTTTGCGCTCACGAGCAGCACAACGTCGCTAGCTGTGCTGCGCTTTGTCAGACCCTGCAACATGTGCTATGCTCGCCTTGGTGCTCTCGCGCTCAAATCACAGAGGCACACGAGGAAGAGGATACGTATCGTTTATGATAGCCAGATCGACCTGCTTGAGATACAGTTCGATGATCGAGAGCAAGATGTGGTTAACAGGCGCGTCGCTGAGGACATCGTATTGGACATCGGAGCAGATGGCGGAATTGTGGGTATTGAGATTGTGGACGCTTCAAGGCACCTGAACCTGGAGAGACTGTTGCCTGTGGAGTTCGCAGTGTCGGCATAGGCGGCTGAGCACTCACATCCTCTGCGAATGTAGAAGACGTCCGCATCTCATATCCGGAGCGGATGTCTTTCATTTGACGACTGATGTACTTTGCCGATGAATGCCAACACCGCGGGCTGCTGCGCGGCTTTGTCCACTTCCTGGTGGAGCTGGTGGACAAGGCAGCCGCAGACTGTGAGAAACGCGGCGAATGTGAGGAAAAGTGCCCGTATGGGCTGCCGATCCTGGAGATGATGGAGAAGTCCATCGCCCTCTACCGGCGGGAGAAGGCCAGGTACGATCTATCCGCAGATTACACAGACTCCGCCGATTCCTAGTTCCCCAACCCGTGCAATCTGCGTAATCTGTGGATTAGAAGCGGCCTTTGCATAGCAGTGCCACGGCTACCATCGCTCAGACACGCTCTAACGATCACGTCGTCCGCAGCAGTGCTTATACTTCTTGCCGCTGCCGCAGGGACAGGGGTCATTCCTGCCTATCTTGGGGGCAGGCTCGATGTTGGTCTGCGCTGGCAAGCCGAGAGCTCGTTGCAGGTTGAGAGACGCCGTGAATGCAGCCATCTCCTCTTCATCTGTCACGTCAACGCCAGCATCCATGGCAGCCATGACAAGGGATTTCGCCATTCCCCACCTCCTCGGATCGGACGCTGCTCTGACAATTTGCTTGTCAATCCGGGCAACTTTTTTGGCAAGTGCTGCAGCCCTTCTCAGCAGGCGCCTTTCCGCCAGGAAGGTAAAGAACGCCGACAGTACCGGAGCAGTTGCCTTGAAAAAACTTTGGCCCGCGCTGACCTTTCCGGGCAATATGTCCAGACAACATTCGTCAAGCCCCACCGCATTCCATGCTTCAGGCGGCAATCCAGGGTAGGAATACATGTATTCGGCAAAGAACATAATGACGCCTTCCGATTCCCATTGCTGCTCTTCGGTCAATTGCTGATAGTACTTGCTATTCGAGAAGGCCACACCCCACTTGTGAACCTTGTCCAGGATTTCATCCAGTTCTTGGTCTGAGTATTCTTCTACCATCTAGTCACCTCCTGATGGGGAGCCAGGGATTCTCTCACCTCATGAGAAACTGGAACATGCCAGCTTGGGCTTGCTCCAATGCCGTGAGCCTTTTGACATTTCTCAATTCGATCTCCAGCCTGGGAGCAATGGGCTCGAGCAGCTTGTAGGCCTCTTCTCTCCTGACCCATATCTCTTGGGGCAGGAACTTTGCGCGCTCTGCTAATCTTAGGAGGTTCTCTGCAAACCCAGATACCGGCTCCCCAGCTTCAGCCAAGTCACAGGCCAATATGAAACCAGAGTCCTGCTCCACACAAAAGATCACATAGGGATAGTAAGGCCTTTCTCCCCTATCTCCCCCTGCCATGGGGGAATAGAAGAAATCGAACTCCCAAACTCCTCGGCGTTGGGGCATCGTCTTATTGATTCGCTGCAAACGATTAGCATCAACGGGTTCCGGAACAATCTCCGCTCTTTCCAAGGGACGCGGTTCCAACCACTCATCCTTCCAGTGTAGACCACCTTTGCTTTTCTCAGGCACTCGAACCAGATACTGATTCTCTACAGGTGGAGTAAGCATGTCTGGATCATCCTGGAAGCGCAGAGCGACATCAATTGCCTGGTGCAAAGCCAGCGTCAGGTATCTCGCCTCTTCACTCGTTAAATACCAGGGCTGATAACCAGGACGATAGCTCCTGAACAACGGCCATGCATGGCGACCTCTGAATTTCAGACCCAGCGTCTTGATCACTCATGGTTCGCTCGAATCTGGACGAGTTTGGAGAATTGAGGTAAGCTCTCGGTATGACCGAGACGCTTACCGTGATCAGTGAACGCGTTGATGATGCTCCTCTGCTGCTGGCTCAACAGGAGCGCATGGGCGTACAACCCTTGCTGGACGAGCACTTTCCAACCCACGGCAATTGGCAAGGTCTCAGCCCAGGATGGGTGGCCATGGTCTGGCTGACCCACATTCTGTCCCGTGGCGACCATCGGCTGAACCACGTTCGTCCCTGGGCGGAGAAACGGCTGGACACGCTGTGCGGTTGCACCCGACAGGCGGTACGCGTCCTGGACTTTACCGATGACCGGCTGGGGGATGTGCTGCGCGCCTTGAGTGATGACAGGCGATGGGATTGTTTCGAGGATGGGCTGAACCGGCGTCTGCTGCGGGTGTACGACCTGAGCACGGAGCGGGTACGGCTGGACAGCACGACTGCCAGCGGCTACTGGCGCGTGACTGCTGACGGCTTGTTCCAGTTGGGTTACAGTAAGGATCGGCGGCCTGACCTGCGGCAAGTGAAGGTTATGCTGGCGGCCCTGGACCCTCTGGGTATGCCTTTGGTCACCGATGTGCTGTCCGGGAATCGGGCCGATGACCCCTTGTACATTCCAGCCATCACGCGGGTGCGGGAGAGCCTTGGACGTCGAGGGTTGCTGTACGTCGGAGACTGCAAGATGGCGGCTCGGCAGACGCGCGCCTTTGTGCAGGCCGGAGGGGACTTCTACCTGTGCCCATTGTCCGAGACCCAGCTGCCTCCGCAGAAGCTGAAGGCCTACCTGAGCCCGATCTGGACAGGAGAACAGGCATTGAGCCCCATCTACCGGGAGAAGAAGGGCGAACGGGAACTCATTGCTGAGGCCTACGAACGAGAGGAGACATTGACAGCGGTGGTAGAGGGGAAGACCGTCACCTGGACAGAACGGCGTCTGGTGATACGCTCTCACAAGCAGGCCCGGACTGCTGAACGGGGCTTGCGGAAGCGGTTGGCGAAGGCTCAGGCAGCGCTGGCAGCCCTCAACGAACGGCGGAAGGGCAAGAAGCAGAGCCCCTGCGCCAGGCGGCAGAAGCGATCCTGGAGCGGTACAAGGTTCAGGGATTGCTGCACTTGAGCTACCAGGAAACGGTACACGAACGCACAGTACGGCGCTACCAGGGACGGCCAGCAACGGTACGAGTGGAGCGAGAGGTCCGGGTGACCAGCGAAGTGGACAAGGCAGCAGTGGAAACGGTCCTGCGTCAAAAGGGTTGGCGGGTATATGCCACCAACCAGCCAGCAGAGCTGCTCCCCCTGACCCGCGCGGCGCTGGCCTACCGCAGCGAGTACATCATTGCGCGAGCCTTTGGACGGCTGAAAGGCAGACCGTTGTCTCTGACACCCATGTATCTGCAGCGCGACGACCATGCCACAGGGTTGATGCGGTTGCGGTCCATTGGGTTGCGGGTACTGACGCTGCTGGAGTTCGTGGCCCGCCGCCGCCTGGCAGCGGAACACGCCGAGTTGGCCGGACTGTACGCTGGGAATCCCAAGCGGGCCACAACCCGGCCCACGGCAGAGCGCCTCCTGGAAGCCTTTCAGGAGATTACTCTGACGGTCATTCAGGAGCTGCATCAAACTCGCCGTCATCTCACTCCACTCTCTAAGCTGCAACTCCGTATCCTGGCATTGCTAGATTTCTCACCGGACATCTACACCAGACTCTGTACCGATTCTTCAAAACCGCCCTGAAAATGAGCGAACCATGAGTGATCACTTGAGAATCCTGCTTCTGCAAGAATTCCCTACCTCCAAATGAGGCCATCAGACACTCCTGTCGGAGTGCATCCATATCAGATGGCAAAGGCTCTTCCGCTGCAAGCCTCCGATACCCTTCTAGCCCTGCAGTGCCTAGATAAAGAGCCAAAGCAAAATACTCACCCAATCTGCCCATTACGCAGCAGTAACCGATCTCGCCACTGGCTGGATTCTGCACTCCAAATATGTCAGAATCCCACATCCAGTCCCAACACTCGATTTGCTTAAACTCTATTGCTGCATCGTACAGATCTTTCCACTGTTCAATGGACGGCGTTTTATCTTTCATTTCTCCTCCAGGGAGGGGTCAATCCACTCACCCAATCAAGTCGGCAAGGTAAGGCCAGTTGCGCTTCCACTGATTCAATACGAGAGCTGGCCGAGGAGACGGCGGGAAAGCAAGATGCGCTATCGCTGCTCCCTACAGAAACAGCCAACGCACCCATGCAATCCAATTCTACTCCCGAAGAATGAGCTTGTCAAAACGCTCGACCTCCCAGGGCGCACCCGGTCACCCAAAGTGCACCGGGTGCGCCGCGCACATGCCAACTTGGAACAGGTGTCCCCACGTTACCTTTCTGCACTCGGCTCTCTCACTCTTGCCACGCAGAGGCCATCCCTAAATCCATGTAGTGTGGCTATCCAATCCATGTATCCGTGTGGTGCTCTTTGACAGCGCCATGCTTGTCGGCTATACTTGCCTTGTCTGACAAACCACAAGCTGACTGGAGAGAGCGACATGACCACGCCGATGCGCAAGCAGTACTTGCGCATTAAGAAACGTTTCCCCGACACCATCGTCTTTTTCCGGCTGGGCGATTTTTACGAGACCTTTGACGACGATGCCAAGCTGGTCTCCGAGGCGTGCGATATCGTGCTTACCTCCCGCCCTATGGGCAAGGGGCAGCGCGTTCCCCTGGCCGGCGTTCCCTACCACGCCCTCGAGAACTACCTGGCGCGCCTCGTTTCCGCCGGGCACAAGGTGGCCATCGTCGAGCAGGTGGAGCAGCAAGAGGCCAGGGGGCTGATGGGGCGCGAGGTGGTGCGCGTGGTCACGCCTGGAACCATCGTCGAACCGTCCTTGCTGGAGGAAGAGCGCAACAACTACCTGGCGGCAGTGGCTCTGCGAAGCGAACGAATCGGCCTGGCTTACGCGGACATCACCACGGGAGACTTTAGGACCACACAATTCGACGGCAAGCAGGCCTGGCAACAGGCGTGGCAAGAACTGGATCGGCTGCAACCAGCCGAAATACTGATCAGTGAGAAAGCTCCTCTGACATCGGAACCGGCAGCCAGGTTCATCTTCTCCGAATACGCCAACTGGCACTTTGACCACGACAACGCTGAACGCGCCCTGCTGGAACACTTTGAAGTGAGCTCATTGGACGGCTACGGCTGCGCAGGATTGCCACTGGCTGTCTCCGCCGCAGGGGCCATTGTGCAATATCTGCAAGAGACGCAAAAGACTGCCCTGCAGCAACTGACGCAGCTCTCCACCTACTCCACACAGACATTCATGACCCTCGACGCTGCCACGCGCCGCAATCTAGAACTGACCCGCACCATCCGCAGCGGCACGGCGCGCGGTTCCCTGTTGGGCGTGCTGGACGACACCCGAACGGCGATGGGCAGCAGGCTGTTACGGCAGTGGCTCAGCCAGCCGCTGCTGGACCTGCCCCGCTTGCAGCACCGGCAGGAGTGCGTGCAGGCATTCTACGACGACATCCCCCGGCGCACGGCTTTGCGTGCCCTGCTCAAGCGCGTCGCGGACGTGGAACGGCTCTCCAACCGCGTGGTGCAGCGCATCGCCAGGCCACGCGACTTGATTGGTCTGCACAGCTCGCTGCAGATGGTGTCCGAGATTATCCCCTTGCTGCAGGAAATGTCCGCCGAAGGCCGCACAGCGTTGCCCACTGCAGCGCTCGATCCCTGCCCGGAGGTCATCACGCTGATCTCGCAGGCCATTGTAGACGATCCCCCCGCCACGCTGTCCGCCGGAGGGGTCATTGCTGACGGCTTCTCCAGCGAACTGGACACGGTGCTCCATGCCGCACGAGAGGCCAAGCAGTGGGTGGCCGGGCTGGAACGCCAGGAACGCCAGCGCACGGCCATCAAATCGCTGAAGGTGGGCTACAACAAGGTTTTTGGCTATTACATCGAGGTCACCAAGGCCAACCTGGCTGCCGTGCCCGAGAATTACATCCGCAAGCAGACGCTGGTGAACGCCGAACGTTTCATCACGCCGGAGCTGAAAGAGCACGAATCGCTGATCCTCAACGCCGAGGAGCGCCGTGCTGAACTGGAACGGCAGATCTACCTGCAGGTCTGCGAGCAGGTGGGAGCTGCAGTGCAGCGTTTGCTGTCCACAGCGCGGGCCCTGGGGGAAGTGGATGTCTACTCCGGGCTGGCCGAAGTGGCGCAGCGCAACCGCTACGTGCGCCCCACGCTGAACGAAGGCGACGTCATCCACATCGTGGGCGGACGCCATCCGGTGGTCGAGTTGACGCTGCACGAAGAGCCCTTTGTGCCCAACGACACGCAGGTGTCGCCGGAGGAGGCTATCCTGGTCATCACTGGGCCGAACATGTCGGGAAAGAGCACCTACCTGCGCCAGGTAGCGTTGATCGTGCTGATGGCACAGCTCGGCTCGTTCGTGGCGGCCGAGTCCGCGGAGATCGGTCTGGTGGACCGCATCTTTACCCGAGTCGGCGCGCAGGACGAGATCAGCGCTGGACAGAGCACCTTTATGGTGGAGATGGTGGAAGCAGCCAACATCCTCAACCACGCCACGCAGCGCAGCCTGCTCATCCTGGACGAAATCGGGCGCGGCACCAGCACTTATGACGGCATCTCCATTGCCTGGGCCATGGTGGAGTACATCCACAACCACCCACGCCTGCAGTCCAAGACCCTCTTTGCCACGCACTATCACGAGCTGACCGAACTGGCGCGCTTCCTGCCCAGGGTGCGCAATTACAACGTGGCCGTGGCGGAGGAGGGCGAACGGGTGGTCTTTCTGCGGAAAATCGTGCCTGGTGGTGCTGATCGCAGCTACGGCATCCACGTGGCGCAACTGGCTGGCCTGCCCAAGCCGGTCATCCGGCGCGCTGAAGAGATCCTCAAGAACCTGGAGGAGGAAGTGCAGCGTTCGCCGACCGGCACACCGGCACACCGCCTCGCGCAGACACAGCAGCTTTCGTTCTTGACCGCCAGCCATCCGGCCCTGGAGGAACTGAAAGAGCTGGACGTCTCCTCGATGTCGCCGCTGGAGGCGATCAACAAGCTGTACGAATTGCAGGAGAAGGCAAAGGGCTCGTAGGGACACTCTTTACCGCAGAGCACGCAGAGGCATGAAGGAAGAACTCTGCGGTGAATGTGGTAGTAGCAGGGTACCTGGAGACGACGGCCGAGAACCGTCAGGATAGAACGAGGTAAACCATGGTTGATGCTCTGCAAAACATGCATCCTGTGCTGCAAGCCCTGCTGGCCACGTGCTTCACCTGGGGGCTGACCGCCCTGGGTGCTGCGGTGGTCTTTACCGCACGCGACGTGAGCAGAAAGACACTGGACGCCATGCTTGGCTTTGCCGCTGGGGTGATGATCGCCGCCAGCTACTGGTCGCTGCTTGCCCCGGCCATCGAGATGTCCAAAGGGCAGGCGGTGCCGGCGTGGGTGCCGGCGGCGGTGGGCTTTCTGCTGGGCGGCGTGTTCCTGCGCGGCATCGATATGGTGCTGCCGCACCTGCACCTCGGTGCTCCGATGGAGGAAGCGGAGGGCATCCACACCGCGTGGAGGCGGGTAACACTGCTCATTCTGGCCATCACTCTACACAACTTTCCCGAGGGCTTGGCTGTGGGCGTGGCCTTCGGAGCGGTGGCTGCTGGCCTGCCCTCGGCCACCCTGGCTGGAGCCATTGCTCTGGCCATTGGCATCGGCATTCAGAACTTTCCGGAGGGAATGGCTGTCTCCATGCCGCTGCGCCGCGAGGGGACGTCACCCTTGAGAAGCTTCTGGTATGGGCAGCTTTCGGCAGTCGTTGAGCCCATCGCTGGAGTGCTGGGCGCAGGAGCGGTCCTGGTGGCCCGGCCCATCCTGCCCTACGCGCTGGCCTTTGCCGCCGGGGCAATGATCTTTGTGGTGGTCGAGGAGTTAATCCCCGAGTCGCAGCGCGACACGAGCACGGACGTGGCCACCATGGGCGCGATGGTCGGCTTCACGGTGATGATGATCCTCGACGTTGCGCTGGGCTAGCGAATCTGAGAAACACCAAGAAAACCCTTTTCAGTTCTTCGTACCTTCGTGTTTGCTGTCTCTGTTGCACTATGCCTCAAAGCCCCGCCGCCGCAACCGCACTGCACCGTAACTCTGGATGAACATACAGACAATAACCGCATAGACGATGATCTTCTGCCCCGTGGCCTGAATCACCACACCCCGTGCGGTGCCAAAGCCTGGGCCGCTCATCATCAGCCAGACGTAGCCAGCCAGCAGCGCAGCAAACAGGGTGTACACAAGGGCATAGACCTTGGGATAACCCGGGTTGAGCAAAGTGGCAGCGGAGTAGAACACAGCCACGACCAGGAGTGCCTGAAAGGCCCACAGCGTGAACCGGCCATGCGCCACGGGATACAGGTTGGCTGGAGTGAAGGCCACGCCCACGTAGCATAGTCCAGAGATCACGCCAAGGACCGACCCCAGGACACTGAGCGCACGCAGGGTACGCCTCTGCCAAAAGAACTGCGGCGCAGCGACGAAGAACAGCACCAGCCCCAGGCCGGCCAGGGTCAGGGCGGTGACAAACAGGATGGCAGACACCGAGTTCGGCGTGCCACTCCTCGTCACGGTGAGGCCCAGTTCGCTGAAGAAATTGCTGAAGAAGGAGTATCCGCGCGACGTTGGATCGGCCCTACCGCCACCAGGGTATATCAGCATGGCGAGCGCAGTCAGCACGACGAACTGAGCGCAGGCCATCATTGTCAACTGAAACGGTCGCTTTCCCCAAATCTTCCTTCTCTTTTCCACGATTCCCCCCTCCCCCGTTGCACACTGCACAGGATAATAGCACAAAACGGCGGAGGCGCCGATTGCGTCAGGGCCGTTCTCGTCTCCGCCGTTCGGCTTACAGTGAGCTGAGACCTTTGGGGTGTCCCTGGCGAGGTGAAGCAGCTCTAATGTGGTGCCACGCACCGGAGAGCGGCACCGCTCCTACTGCACACAAACCCCAAAGGTCTTCACTATGCTCTACGGCTGCGGCGGCGGACCAGCATCTTCGGGGATGGGCGGGCCGTCGGGAATCCTCCGCAGGTACTCACAGTCCACGAAGCGCACATCGTCCCAGACATGGCCCTCGGCCAGGAAGGTGTCGATATCCTTGACCCAGCGCTTCTGCTGGGTCTCCACCCAGCCACTGGATGGGAGGCAGGGTCGAAGGCGGATCCATGTCCCCCGATGCGCCCTTGACACAGACATCCCCGAAAGTGCTTCGCTGCCGCGCTTTTCGGCGGCTTCGCAAGTCTGTGGTTATGGGTTGGTGAAGGCGACCGCCGTCGCCGCACAGCCCTCGGCGAACTGGACCAGGATCGTGTAGCCGCTGGGGTCAGTGCTGACCACGTTCGTGAACTCGAACTGGAGCTCCTTCGTCTGGCCCTGGTTGATCTGACGACTCTTGTCTGCGCCTGCCCAACCCGTGTCGAGCGTGGCCCAGGAGGGGTTCAGGGCTCCCTCGTAGATCTTCTTGCCCAGCGTCACCCCGGTCAGCGGGCCGTTGTCCACCGGCCAGAAGAACGTAACGCTATCTATTGTGATCCGCTCGTCGCCGTAGTTGGTGAGCTGCCACCTGACCTCCTGCTTCTTCATTGTCAGATCGCCGCCGTGGGCGAAGCATTGGCCAGCAGGACAAGCGGTGCCACTGTGTCCGCCACAGGGTTCGTAATAGACGGTGAACACGTAGTCAGCGTTGCCTCTAAACCACCCTTCGCCCCTGAGCCCTTTGAAGCCGCTGCTGCCGTCAAGGACGGCAAAGGTGCCCCAGACGTCAACCGAATTGGTCTGGCCGTCAAAGCGAAAGTCGGCCTCCCCGTCGTCGGTGGTGATGGTCATCAGTCCATGATTGGCACCATAACCGGACCCAAAGTCGACTATGCCCCATTCCTCGAAGGTGAAAGCACCGTCGAAGAAGCCATCTGCCCCGCCCTGGGCCATGAGGTGGAACTTGAATTGGCTGGGGAATAGGCTATCGGTCAAGGGCTCGAACTGCAACACAGTAGTGTCGCCCTCGGTCGTGAAGGGCCCTATCTGCGGACGCGCGCCCGATACGGCGCCCGTGAGGGCAAGTAACACAGCGATGACCACGATGATGAGCAATGCGTGCTTGTTCATAGTTAGCCTCCTTGTTGACTCACTTCGCTTTGCCAACCACATTATACACCAGCTTCAGCAGCTCCCGAAATGAGACAGAGGGCAATGCCAGTTGGGGAAGACACCAGCCTGTTGAGTGCACTGACGGAGGCGCCTGCCGGTGGTCGTGCCGCCCCCAGAGGATACAGAGTGGCAGGGAAGACGGGCACAGCCGCCCCTTCAGACTCCGCTGATCCGCCCAGGCAGAACTAGCGCCCAGGCTCCAGGCCGCTGGACAGTCAAGCCGCCCTACAGGACAGGCTCGTTCGGAGGCCCTCTTCTCCGTGACTGAGCGAGTCGCCGTCGTCGAATTGTTGCGCCTGGCAGTCCGAAGGGCCGTGCTCTGTACTCGCCTCCGGTCGTCAGTCAGGCTGTCTTGTCCGTGCAGAGTCACAGCGCTCAAACCGACAGAGGCCCACGCTCCTCGTGCTAACCTGGGCCTTCTCTGTGCGCTCTCCCTCTGCGGCGGGGCTGGCGAGGAGCCACCATGGCATGGTGTGTGTCGTCTCAGCTAGGGCTGCGGCGGCGGACCAGCATCTTCGGGGATGGGCGGGCCGTCGGGAATCCCCCGCAGGTACTCACAGTCCACAAAGCGCACGTCGTCCCAGACATGGCCCTCGGCCAGGAAGGTGTCGATGTCCTGGATCCAACGCTTCTGCTGATTCTCCAGCCGGTAGATGTGCGGGCTGTCCAGGCACTTGAGCAATACGTGTATCGGTGGCCCCTTCTCGAAATGGTCCAGGAAGTGGTCCTCGACCACGCGCACGTCGCCCCACCTCAAACCCAGGTGCTCGAAGGCGTCCAGGCTGCTGATCCAGCGCAACTTGTCGTCCTGCAGCTTGTAGATCTCTGGGCCGCTGCCCTTCAGGATCAGGCCGTCGCGGATGATCAGCGAGGCAGAGTCGGGCATGATGCGCGCCAGGCTCACACCATAGCGGGTCACGGGCACGTTGAATGCAATGATGAGCACCACGATCAAGGCCAGAAAGCGTACCAGCACTCGCTCTAGATGGATAGGGGGCAGCTTGGGCGGTGGCTCCCAACCTTCCTCGCCAGGGCCAGGTCTTGACTGAGGCTTCCGGGCTGCAGGTTTTCTCTTGCCTACCGCCAGGGCGGACCGCGGAGCCTTCGGGGGTGCAGCGGGTTGCGCCGGCAGCGGCTCAGGTGCTCTAGTCGGCCCAGCAGCCCTGCCCTGCCGTGCCGCCTGCCGCTCCTGCAGAGCATCCAGCAGCAGATCCAGGAGCCTGTCCGAGGCGAGCGGCTTCTGTTCAGGTGTCTTACCGGCCATGTCCACCTCCTATCGCACCACGAAAAAGCCGAGCATCTCGCCTATACTGGCAAAGATGTTGGAGTAGAAGTTGCCACCCAACTGGCGGAACAGCTCGAACTTCATGCTCGGCGCGCCGATAAAGGGGCGCAGCGTCCAGGCCATCTGGCTGCCGACAAAGGCATAAAGCAGGATCCACAGCCGCACCACGTTGCGCCTGGCGCTGGCGCCTTGCTTGCCTGCTGCGGCGACAATCCTCATTCCCTGGCTGAGGAAAAGCACGCCCATCCAGCCACTGGCGGTGAAGATGCCGACGTTGAGCAGCTTGAAGAACTGGTAGCCGCTGGTGGTCAGCAGGAAAAAGAGCACAATGGGTGTAAAGGCGAGCAGCAGCACCGCAGTCACGGTGATTGCCGTCAGCATCAGGGCCACGTTCTGCGTCAGGCTCTGGTTGGAGCCAAAGAGCACGTTGAAGAAGTACAGCGTCGGCGAACAGACGATCACCGTAGCCAGGAAGAGAATGGGCAGCTTGACCGCCGAACTCATCGCCTGCCACAGGCTGTGCGTTGAGCCCAGCACCGCCCCATACAGCGCCAGGAAGATGACGCTGGAGACCAGCATCGCCCGCATCTTGGCCTGGAGCTGCACTCCGTCGCGGATTTCAACGAAGAAGTGGTAGCGGTTGCGAAGGATGGTCTCGATGACTGCCAAATCGTTCATGTGTTTGTTTCCTCCTATTCCTATCGTAGGGGCGAGGCATTTCATCCGCTAGACGCTCTTGCACAATCAAGGCATGGTGCGTTCGCCTTGGTCCACAGCAAGTCGCGCCCAAAAATGCCTCGCCCCTACTTACCAGCGCAGGGATGGCCAAGTCACAAAGACCACCGCCAGGGCCCAGAAGATGACCCAGCCAGCCACTGCGTAGCGCCAGCGCCCAAATTTGAGCAGGGGGATGAGCAGCATCAGCAAAGCGATGACCCAGAAGGAGGGACGATTGAGCAATTCCGGCCACCCCAAAGCCGTACCGTCAGGGGCGAACACGAGCCAGCGCAGCACGAGCGCACAGAGGGCCGGCAGCCCGGCAGCGACAACTCCATCGGCAGTGCCCCAGCCAGCGTGGGCGTCCTGCAGCCCGCGGCCAACTTCCTCGCCCGGGCCGAAACGCCTCGCGACGTAAGCCAGGGCCTCCGCCTGATCCAGGCCTCTGGCCTTGGCCTCGGTCAGGGCCTCTTTGAGATGGCTGCGGATTTCAGTCAGCACCTCGTGTTCGGTTTCGCTATCCAGGTCCATCTGGGCACGGATCCGGGACAGCAGGCCCTCTAGATCGGCATTAGACACTGAGCCCTCCTAAACCAGAATCAAAGTCAGAGCAGATCATAACGCAGAGCGCCGCGCTTGGCGAATGTCAGCTTATCACATGCTTCATCAACCAAAGAGACGCATGCCAAGGGCAAGCAGTTCCGGACAGCGGCTTTCTGGAACCAGAACCCATCCCTCTTCCAGACGCAAGAAGAAGCAGCCTGGGTTGTCCCCTTCTGTCTTCACCGCTTTGCCATCTGCGCGGCGGTCCGCCCAGACCCAGGCCTCAACGAACCACAGCTTGGGCAGTAACGGCAAGTCCTGGCCAGCGTGTACGATCTCCACCTTCTGCAAGCCGGTGTAGCTGTCGGCGACAAACGCACGCATTCCTTCCTCGGGGCTTGGATATGCCGCTTGACTTTGCAGAGCCTGCAAGTGCGCTCTGGAATGGATATAGGCTCCGCCGAGGGCGATCGCAACGGCAGACAGCAGTGCCAACCCCAACAACACTTGGCGCTTCATCCACCATCCTCCTTTCGTGTTTGCCCAGCAGTGCTAATAACATCAGCCTTCCGCAGTCTGGCTGCCTGGCCGGCCCAGCAAGGCCAGCAACTGGTCGGCGAAGGTGGCCCACTCCTGCCGCGAACGGACTAGTTCCTCGCGGCCCTTGTCCGTCAGGTGGTAATACTTGCGCGAGGGGCCCTCCTCCACCACCTGCCACTCACCACGGAGCAGGCCCTCTTTCTCCATGCGGTGCAGCGCCGGGTACAAGGTGCCTTCTTTGAATTCGAAATAGCCTTTGCTGCGCCGCCGCAATTCCTTGCTGAGTTGGTAGCCGTACATCGGTTTTTCTTGCAGCAGGCCGAGGATGAGAACCTGGACACTGCCCCTGCGCAAATCCCTCTCCGGCGGCATGGTGCAACCCCTTTCAATGTACATAGATTATCTATGTACATAGGCAAGTATAGCACACTTTGCCGGATTTGTCAAATCGTGCGAGGCACGGACCGGACAGGATTTCGCACCAGTATGGCGATCCGTATATCCGTGTATCCGTGTCTCGCACTTTGACCAGCGACGTCAGATGCGCTATACTGTGTTCACCTAAACGTAACACGGAGAGCACCATGCAAGTGCAAGCGCCGCACAAGTGGGACTTGGCCCCAAAGGCTGCCATCCAGGTGCAGAGGGAGCTGCACAGCAAGGTGGTGACCCGCAACGAGTTAGGCCCAGTGCGCACGGTAGCCGGTGTGGATGTCAGCACCGCCGGCCAGCGTGCCCACGCTGCCATTGTAGTGCTAGGCTTCCCAGATTTGCAGCCATTGGAGGCTGCAGAGGCCGATCTGCCGCTCACTGTCCCCTACATCCCTGGCCTGCTGACCTTCCGCGAAGGGCCAGCCATCTTGGCAGCCCTCGAGAGCCTGCAAATCGAGCCCGACCTGTTCATCTTTGACGGACAGGGGCTGGCCCACCCACGCCGCATGGGCATCGCCACCCACATTGGCGTGATCATGGACAGGCCCAGCATCGGATGTGCCAAGTCGAGGCTGGTCGGCGACTATGTCCAAGTCGGCCCCAAGGTGGGCGACTACAGCGAGCTGTACCACCAGGGCGAAATCATCGGCGCAGTGTTGCGTACGAGGGAGAACGTCAAACCCGTCTTTATTTCAATAGGGCACAAGGTTGACCTGGCGACCGCCGTGGACTATATTCTGCGCTGCGGCATGGGCTACCGCCTGCCCGAGCCGATCCGCTGGGCGCACAAGGTTGCTGGCGGGGCCAAGCTGCCTGGCATCCGCGCCGAGCAAGAGACGCTCTTCTGATTCAACACCAAGACACGAAGACACAAGGACACAAAGGGGAGATTCGGATGGAGTTTGCGCCGCTGTCAGATAAAGAGGAAAGCATTGGCAAGGCAGTGGTCAAGGCCGCTTATGCAGTACACAGCGCCCTTGGCCCATCACTTTTAGAGAATGTCTATGAAGTGTGCTTCTGCCACGAGCTTGGGAAACGCGGCCTGGCTTTCCAGCGACAGGTAAAGGTGCCCATTATTTACGATGGACTCAAGTTTGACGAAGGTCTGCGTTTGGACGTGCTTATCGAGGACTCGGTTATCTGTGAACTGAAAGCGGCCGAGAGGTACAATCCCGTGTTCCTGGCACAGATCCTAACCCAACTGAAACTGACCGGCAAACGGCTTGGCTACCTGATCAACTTCAACGTGCCTCTCATCAAGAATGGCATCAAACGGGTCATTCGCTGATCTTCAGAGGGAGGGGAAGCAAGGCAGTCAGCAGCCAGAACATAATGACAGAAAGCCATTCATCCGTTTTGTTCATATTTCGCTCTTTGTGTCTTCGTGTCTTTGTGTCTTTGTGTTGGATAGGCTACCAGGAGTGAGACATGCCTTTTGAGGACGAGATACAACGGGCCGCCGAAATCCTGGCCGCCAGCCAGCATGCGGTGGCGCTTACGGGCGCTGGTCACAGCACGCCTTCCGGCGTGCCTGACTTTCGCAGCCCAGGCTCTGGGCTGTGGGAACAAGTGGATCCGATGGTGGTGGCTTCCATCTATGGTTTCCAGCACAACCCGCAGGCTTTCTACGATTGGATCCGCCCCCTGGCCAAACAGATGATGGAGGCACGGCCCAACCCTGCACACACCGCGCTGGCGGACCTGGAGCGGATCGGCGTGCTCAAAGCCGTTATTACCCAGAACATCGACGAACTGCATCACAAAGCAGGCTCCCAGCGCGTATTGGAGCTGCACGGCAGCGTGCGCAGCGCCACCTGCACAGCTTGCGGCCACAAGGTGCCCAGTCACGAGTTGTGGCCAGCCTTCGTGGCCAGCGGCGAGGTCCCGCATTGCCCGGCCTGCAGCGGCCTGCTCAAGCCCGACGTGGTGCTCTTCGGTGAGCTGCTGCCCATGGACGTGCTGCTGGAAGCCGAGCAGGAGACAGAACGTTGCGACGTCATGTTGGTCACTGGCTCTTCGCTGGAAGTCTACCCGGCCGCGGGGCTGCCGATGCGTGCCAGGCAGCACGGAGCAGAAGTGATCCTGGTCAACTACCAGCCCACGGTGATGGATACACAGGCTGCTGTCGTCATCCATGAGGATGTAGCGGTCATCCTCCCGCAGATCGCCGCTAGAGTGAGGGAGCTCAAAGGAAGCACATGAACGAGATCTTGCAGAAAGCGATCAATACGTCGAGATCCTGCATGCGCAGTGACGACTTTGGTCGCTCCAAGGCCATAACGACCAAGGTTGACACTGCGAATGGCGTGATAAACGGCCATTCGCTGCGGCACATGCTCGCGTTGGCCATGCTCTTGATGCTGGTGGGAGGGCTGCTGTGGCCTGCTGGCAAAGTATTGGTCCGCGCACAAACAGGCACCCTCGACGGACGAGTAACCGATGTGCTCAGCCAGCAGCCCATTGCCGGTGCATGGGTCACTGCTGGCGACGCCCAGACGACCACTGACGCGGAGGGACGCTACAGCCTCCTCGTCGCTCCGGGCACGTATGAAGTGCGCGTCCAGGCAGAGGGATACATCGCCATGTCCATGACCCGCCAGAGAGCGCGCCAGGACAGGGCTACCACGGTTGACTTTGCCATGGTCCTGGTCTCGCCCTCCCCTGAACAGCGTGCAACACTCGACGAGATCTTTCGCCAGACTGCGGGCCCTCAACTGTCGGCTGAAGAACTGGAGGCGGTGCGGGCCGAAGGCTTTGCCGCAACTGGCCTGACCCAGCTCCCCGCCACCATTCGCGTCTTGATGCTGGACGGCATCGTTGTAGTCATGGGCTTTGATGAGTATATCAAAGGAGTGCTGCCCAGTGAGATGCCTCCCTACTGGCCAATGGAGGCGTTGAAGGCCCAGGCCGTCGCTGCGCGCTGTTATGCCGCAACCTCGCACCGTCACGCAGACGTCGGGGCGGATGTCTGCACTACCGAGCATTGCCAGGTGTGGAGCCCGATACACTACCAAACCACCGACCAGGCGGTAGACAGAACGCACAACGTGGCCGCAACCCACGCCGGCAATATCATCCGCGCTTTCTTCTACGCCCACTGCGACGGGCACACCCACAACTCGGAGGACGTCTGGCAGGCCGCCCTGCCCTATTGCCGCAGCGTCTCCTGCCCATGTGGCTTCAACCTCTTCTACGGACATGGGGTAGGCATGTGCCAGCAGGGGGCACGTGTGCTGGCCGAAAGCGGGCACAGCTATGCCGAAATCTTGATGCACTATTACACCGACGTGCAGGTGAGCGCGCTGCCACCACACAGTTTGAGCAACGGTCGCGCCCTTCCCGAGGAGGGCGATACGGCCACGCTGTTCACCTACGAGGTGCTCTATGAGGGTGCCGATCCGCCGATCGCGGCTAACCTGTACATCGACAGCCACACCTACAGCATGAGCGCGGTGCCAGGCGCGGGAGGCGGCAGCACACTTTACCGCTACAGCACCTTGTTACCCGTTGGCACCCACACCTACGCCTTTCGCTTCGAGGATGGCTATAATCCAGCAGTGTCTCTCCCCGCAAGCGGTACGCTGAGCGGGCCGACGGTGCGCCTGCGCGACACCGCACTGCCGACGCCCACACCGCAGCCACCACCCCAGAGCACGCAGGGTTGGCAGTGGACCCAGAGCACGCTGGCCGATTTCTCCCAGGGTGTGGGCTACAACACGGTATTGACCAGCGAAGGCGACGGTGAAGTGAGGCTGGCGGCAGACCACACCTATGGTGTGTACACTTCTACGATCAAACTGGCGCCCATCGAGTTCGTGGCCATCGGCTCCCACTGGCTGAGCAAGGTGCCCCCGGGGACGGATCTGTCCATCGCTTTGCGCAGCAGCACCGACGGCAGCACCTGGTTCGACTGGCAGGTGGTGCCGCCGATGGACGCCGAGCGCGAAGAGACTCTCCTCGACTACGGCGAATTGATCTACTTGCGCGGGCCCTACCTGCAGTACCGCCTCACTCTTGCCAGCAGCCAGACTGGACTCAGCCCAATGCTGGCTTCGCTGACGCTGATTGCCATCGACTCGCGCATCGGCCCGACGGCCGACCAGGCGCTGGCCATTTCCATCTCGCCCCCGGAGGGGGGACCGGTCATCATTTCGCGTGCCGCATGGGGAGCGGATGAAAGCCTGTGGAACTGGCCGCCAGAATACCGGCCCATACGCGAGTTCGTTATCCATCACACCGCTACGCCCAACGGCGGCCTGGATCCCGCGGCTACGGTGCGTGCCATCTACTATTACCATGGTGTAACGCGTGGCTGGGGTGACATCGGGTACAACTACCTGATCGATGCCCAAGGACGCATCTATGAGGGCCGCAGGGGTGGAGAAGGCGTGGTCGGCGGACACGCCAAGCAGTACGCCTGGGGCTCCATCGGCCTCTCAGTCATCGGCAACTACGACGAAGTTGAACTGCCCACCGCCGCCGAAGAGTCGCTGGTGGAGATGGTCGCCTGGAAGGGCAACCTGCACTTTGTGGACCCCACCGGACACGGCTTCTTCATTGACCAAGATCTGCCCAAGGTGATGGGCCATCGAGACGGGGCACAGACTACCTGCCCCGGCAGATATGCCTATGCGCGGTTGCCAGCGATTCGGCAGGCAGCCCTGGCACGCATGGCTCAGATCCCACCCAACGTGCGCATAGACGCACCCATTGCGGGGGAGGAGGTGGGCGGTATGGTGGACTGCTCGGTCACTGCCAGCCCCCGGGCAACCCGGGTTGATTTCTATGTCGATGGAACATGGAAGGCCGCCGACACCAGCGCACCATTCTCCTGGAAGTGGAACACCAACAGCGTAGGCAGCGGGCCACATGAACTGCGCGTGCAGGCGCGCACAGCCGTTGACTTGCGGGCAGAGCACACTGTGACAGTCAATGTTGACCACGCACAACCTGCCGGCAGTCTCAGCGGGCCCACCTTCCACAACGCACGGCAAGTCACTCTAGAGACCTGGGCCGACGACGCCGCGCAGATGCTGTTCAGCAACGGCTGGCACTGGGAAGGTGAGGACATGCCCCACCAGACCGGCGGCCAGGTCAGCGATGCGGATGCATGGAACGGCCAGGCCTGGATGGGACCTGCCGGCAGTGACCCGGCTGGCTGGTGGTACGGGCCCTATTTCAAGGAACTGCCTACTGGTCGCAGCTACCGCGTCTTCTTCCGGCTGAAGACGGCAGACGACGGGACCGCTGCCCGCGTAGCCATGATAGATGTGAGTGACAACTTTGGCCGGAACACCCACGTCAGCAAGGATCTTACGGGCCAGGATTTCGCACGGAGGCTTGCCTATCAGGAACCATACCTGGACTTTAGCTACTACCGGCACGACAGCTACGGCCTCGAGTTCCGCACCTTCTACACCGCGCAGAGCGACCTGTACCTGGACCGCGTGTACCTCTTCAGCTCGCCACGCGCCTATGCCCAGAACGCACAGTGGACGCTGTCCGGAGGGGACGGGCCCAAGGAGGTCGCCGTGCGCTACATTGATGCTGCAGGCAACGTCTCCCCGGTGTACTCGACCAGCGTGGTCCTGGACACCGAGCCACCGCAGTGGCTAGGCTGGGATGGCAGACACGCGCAAGTGCGTGACGAACTATCCGGCTTGCAGGTAGGCAGCGCCGAGTTCGCCACTTCAGGAGACGGTGGCGAGAGCTGGGGAACGTGGCAGACAGCAACGCTCACCGCCACGGAGGGTACCACAAGCATCGTATTGGTCAGCGCGCCTGAGGTCGAGGGCAGCCACTTGCGGTTCCGCATTGCGGACCGTGCGGCGAACATGGGAGAGAGCACGGCATACGCCTTGCCCACACCGATACCGACCGCCACGGCGACCGCTTCGCCCAAGGCTACGCAGACTCTGATCACCACGGCCACGCCAAGCCCGACATTGAGCCCCACCGCATCGCCTACGGCGATACCTACGGCTACGCAGACGGAGACGCTGACGCAGACACCGACGCCGGCCGCTACGCCAAGCTCCACGCCGAGTCCTGCCGCAAGCGCTACAGCGACAGCAACCGCATCGCCTACAGCAACACCTACGGCTACGCAGACACGGACGCCGACGGCTTCACCGACCCCTATCCCAAGCCCCACACCTACGGAGGAGCCTCGACTTGGCTGGATCCGCGGCCGGGTCAACCTGCAGGGGCGCAGCCTGCAGCATGGGGCAACGGTTCGCATTGCCGATGTCGCCTTGACCACCACCAGCACGGATGGCAGTTATCTGCTGCTTGACTTGTTGGGCGGCGTCTATGCGGTGACAGTGCGCATGCCTGGCTACCTGGAGGCCCATCGGGAAGAGGTTGTCGTCTCAGCCGGAGCTGAGACCATGCTGCCCGATCTCACGCTCCGAGCCGGTGACGCGAACGCCGATTGCACCGTCAACTTGTTGGACCTGATCATCGTCGCCTCCAGCCTGGGCAACGTGGGGCGCAATCCCTACGCTGACATCAATGCCGACGGGCAGGTCGACGTAAGAGACCTTATTCTGGTGAGTAGTAACCTCGGACGAAGCTGTCCAGGCGAGTGGGGCGGATAACACGCTCCCATGTGCGCCGAGCTGAAGGCATAAAGCCCGCTTCCAGCGGGCTATTACAGAGTACTGCGCCGAAGGTTGCTAAACTCCGGCAGTCGTTTCTATGTGATAATCGAGCCAAAGGGCTTAAGCAATCCCATCAACGCCATCCCGTCGGTGCGGGACGAACTGTCGCCTGCGGCCTTGCCTTTGCCAAGACCTTCGGAGGTCGCCCGTCGCCCGCAGGTGCCCACGGGGCATGCAGAGCACATGCAGAGCACGAACTGTTGGTGCACGAAGCAGTAGGTAATTCGTCCGCATCATCTACACAGCTACCCACTACTGCGAACAACATGCAAAAAGGTTCGTAGCGAGCGCTACATCAGCGTAGGTGACTCTTCACAACGACAGGGAGATACGCGTAGTGGTAGCGCGCATTGACTACGCGCAGCGTCAGGCGAATGGTGTGCGGAGATCCGGCTACCCCAGCAGGATCCACAACCGTCACCGTGACCGTACCGCTGTAGGTGGCTGGGCTGTTGGTATTGAAAGTGGCAGGGATGATCCAGAACGAGTGAGGCGTGATGCCCTGCGTAGTGGAGAGCCTGAACCACGTTCCGGACGTGCTCAATTGCCAGGTGAGCGGGACGTCGTTGCCTACGTTCTGAGGCCCCACGCGGTAGGATCGGGGAAACAGCTGCCCGTCAGGGATGCTGTAGGTGAACTCCACCGCATCGGGGAGGTTGCCCAGGGTAGCTGGCGCAGTAAGGTAGATCATATCGCTGCTGGTTGCGGTCTGGTTGCCGCTGCGCAACTCGACCCACACCGTGCGGGTGCCTTCCGCGCTGCGCAACGTCCAGTTGAGCGTTGAGCGGAAGGGCTGCCAGGCAGTCCAAGACCCCTTGTCGTTGCGCAGGCGCATCGAATTCCACTGACCGTGGATGTACAGGAAGACGTTCGGCGAGTTGGTGGAGGCGGCCTCGCGGTTGATGATCAGTGGGTACACACCGTGCCTTCGCCCGAAATCCTGGACCCAGTAGCGGCGGTATTGCCCACTGCCCTCGTAGTAGCCCACGCCGATCTCCCAGGCGGCGGAGCGGAGGATGTTGTCCCGGTGCCCTGCACTGTCCATCCAGTCATCCATGACGCTCTGCGGGGTGGGATATCCAGCAGCAATGTTCTCCGCGATGCTCGCCCAGTTGGTGTAGTAGGAACGGATCCGTGCATCCCAGCCACAGGCAAAGACCAGATTTCCTCCGCTGCGGTCATAGCTGTCGTGGTCGAAGTAGTCGTCCTGCCCCATGTCGGTAGCGTGGTACCGCGCGGCCTGATCCAGGGGCGTCACCCGCTTCAGAGGTGGCAGTCCATGGGAAGCACGGATGGCGTTCACGCGCTCGACTACCTGCTGCTCATAGTCCGCCCGGACCGTCGGCGCGATCACACCACCACAGCCCGAATAGGCCAGGGCAACAGGGGGCTGCTGTAGGAAGACGGGCGTGCCCAACTTCGGCCTGCTGTGTGGATTAGGCGGCGCAGCAATCACCGTCCCCAGCAAGCCCAGCAGTAGGCACAGGGCCAGACCAAAGCACATGCTGCGTCTTCTCATCGTCATCTCGAATGCCTCCAAGCGTTGTCTCCTGCCAACAGATGAGGTCGCATCGGACGGCGTAGCCATGTCCACAAGGCTTGGCCACGTATTATGGATTATCTCCTTCATGGGGTCAAAACCGAGCTGAGCTTTTGCCAAACCGCAGGCATTTGCTGCTGTGTGATTCTTGGCCTACAATGGGATCCGAGAGGGACAGGAATGACACCAAGAGTACGCCCACCCGGAAATTGCATCCGCAAGGCAACCTGGCTGGCCCTGGCCTGTTTGCTGGTGATCTTGACCCACATGGCGTCAGGCCATGCCCAGGGACAGTTGCCCACAACCACGTCGCAACAGTCCAGGGTATACCTGCCTGGGATCCAGCAGCCCTACCACGTGTTCATCCCCCTCCTGATCCCCAGCCTACAATTCTCTCCATCACCGTTGGACAAGGCATTCTCGGCACTGCTGCCGCTGCCGAGGCCTCGATCTGCCAGTGCTGGCTCCCCTTCCCTGGGCGCATCGCGCGGCTTTGTGAGGCGACGGGGGGAGAACCTTCAACTCGATGGGCAGCCGTACACCTTCATCGGGGTGAATGTGTCCTATCTGGCCGGGCCATTCTTCCCCGAAGAGGGAATGGAGAAAACCGTCGCCTACCTGGCGGCAAACGGCGTACAGGCCATCCGGGTATGGGTTGAACCCTGGTGCGACCTGGATCGCGTAGAGCGCATGCTGGACCTGGCGCGCGAGTACGATATCCGTGTGGTGCTCACGCTACAGGACTTTTTCGGGCAGGAGAGCGGCCACTGGTTCCGGGTTGAGTACCTGACCAAAGACCTGCCCCACATCCGCCGCATCGTGGGGCGCTTTGCTGAGCGCCCCGAAGTGCTGATGTGGGAGCTGATGAATGAACCCACTTGCCCGGCCAAGGACTCGGGCCAAGACTGCTGGGATGCACTCTACCATTGGGCGCAGGTGACGTCGCAAGCGGTAAAGCGGCTGGATCCCAACCACCTGGTCGCCGTTGGCACGCAGCGCGCTGGATTCTCACCGCAGGCAATCGCCACCTTCCGCCGCATACACGCTCTGGACACCATCGACGTAGTGAGCGTGCACAACGAAGTGGGCAAGCTTGCTCAGGGAGAGCTGGATAAGGAGATCGCCATCGCCCGCGAACTGGGCAAGCCACTCTACCTGGGAGAGACGGCGATGCGCGGCCACGACGAAAGCTGCCAGCCATTGGGTGGGGATGCCCTGCAACGCCGTGCCCAGGCTGTCGCCGTAGACATCCAACACAGCCTGGAGGCGGGCATTGACGGCTACCTGCTGTGGGAGTACGCCCACGGCGGTGTGGACATGGGCAGCCACATCCAATACTTTTGCAGCGTGTACGGCTACTTTGCGGAGGACCCGGTGTGGAAAGTGATTCAGGCGGCCAGCAGGCAGCCATGAGACCCAAAGGTCAGAGTCTTCTGGGGTCTTGTGTACATGCATAGTGGCGACTTTGGTCGCGCCCCCCGTCTCCACAACGGCTGAAGCCATCACTACGAGCTCCTGATCTTGAACGCGTGGAAGAAAGGAGGTGAATTCGGATGCGGCTTTCGCGACCCACAAAGGCCACTTTCATGATCAGCGTCGTCCTGGTAGCATTGGGCCTGCTGGGCAAGTTCGCTGGCCTGGCCCCCGCAGCGCCCTATGCCTTCTGGCTGATCCTGCTGGGCTATATCTTGCTGTTTCTGGGCAATACCACCAAAGGCTTCTAGTGCAATCCATTTGGCAGACCCCAAAGGCTTTGGCAAACTTTTGGGGTCTACTGCTTCGTGCATCAACCGTTCGTGCCGCGTTGACGGCATTGCCAAACCCCCTTGGCTCGATTATCACATGAAAACGACTGCCGGAGTTTAGCAGTTGTGCCCGCATCCACGACCCTACCGTACGAGCACAGTTTCAAGCAGCTATGGCCCACATCGAAAGCATTGCCGCCAGCGACTGGCCTCAGCCAAAGTCCGTCTTCACCAACGCCAACCAGCAAGTCATGTATCAAAGGACCGACTCAGTGTAAATGCAGTACCCTGTAGGCTTGTCCAAACACGCTTCTAGCGATCCCTGTTGCCAGCCCGCATGTTTTGCGCTCCAATCTGAGCGCAATGCCACTTCAAGACCTGGTCATCCAGAGCCAACTGATCCCGCCCCGGCAGCGTAAGGGAGTCCTGCGCCGCCCTCGCCTGGAAACACGTTTGGCGGCAGCTCTTGAGTATCCGATCACCCTGGTCCAGGCGGGTACCGGCTGAAGACATAGGAATTGGCTCAAGCCGATTGGGGCACAGCACCAGGCTGGAAGCCGCGATCTCAGGCCTGGAGCACTCCTTCCAGCCAACTCATCATGCGATCCAGTATGGAGAGTACCTGCCTGGCCTCGTCCTCCTGGATGGTCAGGGGCGGGAGGAACTGGTTCACCGACTGGTCGTGGTTGGCATAGATGGTGAGCAGGCCGTGGTGGAAACCAGCCATGGTCATCAAAGGACCACACATCTCGCTGGCCCACTTCAAGCCCATCATCATTCCCCGCTGGCGGACCTCCACCAACACGCCGGAATGCCTCTCCTGCAGCTCGGCCAGGCCATCACTGAACAGTTTGGCCATTTCGCGCACGTGCTCTAGAAAGACTGGCTCCTGCAGCATGTCCAGCACTTCCAGAGCGGCATAGCAGCCCACCTCTGCCCCGCCCGTGGTGGAGATGTGGATGAAGGGGTGCTGGTGCAGGAAGGGGTTGAGGTGCTCACGGTAGATGGTGGCGGACATGGGGTAAATGCCGCCAGAAAGCCCCTTGGCAGTGACGATGATGTCCGGAACCACGCCGTAGGTGTCGATACCCCACACGGCACCACAGCGGCCCAGGCCGCTCTGCACTTCGTCGATGATCATTACAACACCGTGGCGGTCGCACAACTCGCGCATGCCAGAAAAGAAGCCCTCAGGCGGCACAACGATGCCCAGCGTGGCCGGGATGGTCTCAAAGATCACTGCGGCGGTCTGCTCATCGATGGCCGCTTCGAGAGCCTGCAGGTCGCCGAAGGGCACCTGCACAAAGCCAGGCGACAACGGCTCAAAAGGCTTGCGGTACTGCTCATCCCCCGCGGCCAAAGCCAGGCCGGTATGGCCATGGTATCCTCCCTGCGCCGAGATCACCTTGGGCCGGCCAGTATGCCCGCGGGCCAACTTGATCGCCATATCTATGGCTTCGCCACCCCCCACGCCAAAGATCACCCGCTTCAGGTCGCCAGGGCAGAGAGAGGTCAGACGTTCGGCGAGCAAAGCACGATGCTCACTGATAAAATGGTGGTTGCCGATGTCCAATTCGGTCAGCGCCTTTTGCAACGCAGCGATAATGCGCGCGTTGTGGTGTCCCAGGTTGAAAACCCCACCGTTGCAGTGGCAGTCGATCAGCTTCTGCTCTCCTGTCACGTCCCAGATGTAGACACCTTTGCGCTTGCCGAAGACAAAGTCAATGCCGGCCTGGGCGAAGAACTCGGCTTTGCCACTGGAAACGTGGCGGGCGAACCTGGCGATGATTTCGTCTTCGGAATGCTGTGCAATGAGCGACATCGGTACCTCCTACCGCGGCATACCGCAGTAGAGACGTAGCATGCTACGTCTCTACCTGGGCCTGGGCTCATGCTACGTCTCTACTGGGCACGGGCGCGTACTGGTCTCTACCGAACAATCGTCCCCGGCAAGATGTAGGGGTACTCCCTGCGCAGCAGACGTGTGTGGATGAATCGATCTACCTTGCGCATCGACAGATAGAGCGACCAGATCAAGGCATCCTCCCGATAGTAGGAGCGCACTTCTTTCTCGGTGATGGGCTGCACCCCCAGATGCGCCACTTCCTGCGCAAAGAAGTCATTGACCCGCTCCACCAAATCGGGGATCATGTCAGGGCGCTGCTCCTTGTAAAAGTTGGCCACCAGGTCCACCGCTACGCGATGAAAGTCATAGTAGCGGTTGACCACGTCTTCCAGGAAGAGCAGCCGCAGCACCCAGGCCAGGAAGGAAGGGGCGCTGCGCAAGAACAGCTCTGGGTCCAGTTGTTCGACGCCCTGAACGCGGAAGAGGGGCGTGCTCGTGTCCACATACCAGAGAGAAGCGCCCTCTTTCAGACGAGGGTTCTGTGGGTCAAAACCTTCGATGCACCAATTGGAGATCTGCCCATCAAGGGCCACCTGCAGACGATCCTGCCTCGCGTTAAAGCTCCAGACCTTGCTCAGTTCCAGGAGAATCTGGCGGACCAGGGCCAGCGTGTCCTCGCGGGGCAACAGGTGCATGGCCCGGTTGCCAACGGAGGAATAGGGCAGTTGTTTCTGGATGATGTAGAAGATGGGACGTCCGGTATCGCAAAGAAAGGCAACGTGCCCGTGTGCTGGCATGTGCAGGCCGATTTCTTCTTCCAGCAAGCGGTTGTACTCCTCATGTGCAGCCTGATACTGCTCCATCTCCCCAGTGGTGTGGAAGATGGGCAGGCGCTTGAATGCCAGGTCACGCACTCCGTCCACCTCGATGGCAAAGACGGTGCTGATCTCTCCATAGCCCAGCACGCGCGCCGGCACCTTGCTGCGTTCAGGATAGCGAGGGTCCAGTCCCTGTTCGAACTCGCGCAGCAAATCCAGATCTACTTGCATGTCACTCATTCGCTCCCCCCTTCTTCACCTCACGGCGATCGAGAAACGAACCGCCACCTACTCGTGCCATTCTGGGCCGTGCTCCACAGCAGAGCTGAGGGTCAGGTTCGCCTTCTCCGTCCCATCGGGGTTCATGACGAAGATATCCCACCCCCCATCGCGATTGGAGAAGTAGAACAACTTGGTGCCGTCCCTGGCCCACGCCGGTCCGTGCTCGTTGGAGTAAGGGTCATCGCTGATGTTCCGCGGCTCCGAGCCGTCGATAGCCATGAGGTAGATCTCCATATTGCCGTCGCGATAGCTCTCGAAAGCGATTCCCTCGCCGTTTGGCGACCAGGCAGGGCCAAAGTCAGTGGCTTCGTCCTCAGTCAAACGCCACAAGCCTTCCCCGTCACGAGTGACTACATAGATCTCCCAGTTCTCGTCGCGATTGGAATGGAAAGCGATCTGCTGGCTGTCCGGGGACCAGCAGGGTCCATAGTCCGCCGCGCTGTCGAAGGTCAGCCGCATGGGATCCGACCCGTCTGCTGCCATGACATAGATTTCCCAGTTGCCGTCCCGATAGGAAGAAAAGGCGATACTGGTGCCATCGGGCGACCAGGCAGGTGTCCAATCCTCAGATGGGTGATGTGTCAGGTTGATCTGCTGCGTTCCGTCCGCCTTCATGACATAGATCTCCCGATGGCCATCCCGATCTGAGACAAAGGCGAGGAACTTGCCATCCGCCGACCACGTCGGAGACATGTCATCTGCTGGGTCATCGGTCAAACGTTGGGGATCTGAGCCGTCGCCGCGCATGAGCCAGACGTCCCACGTCGCATCCGCATCGTCCTTGGCCATGTAAGCAATGCGACCCATGGCGGGGCCGATAACCAGAGTAGCGCGTGTGGCCAATGGAGGAGGAGTCGAGGTTGGCAGAGCGCCCATCGATAGCCGTTGAGCAGCACCACGCATGTTCCACAGCACGATGACGGCAGTCACCACTGCCAGTCCAGCGAGCGACAATCCAATAGTGCTCCCTCGGGCGCGGCGCCGAACCGCTGTGGAAGTGCGAGGAACCGCCAGATGCTTGCGAAACTTGAGATCGACCAGCGTCTGCGCCGTCGGCTTGTACTTGGCAAGCCACAATCGGAACAGCTCAGTGAAGAAGGGATAGCTGTCTGCACTCAGCCGGCGCAGGACGCCTTTGGCCAGACACTCCGCCAGACCTGCTTCGATAGTTGACACCGACAGTTCCACGCCCTGCAGGCACGCCACATCTTGCAGGTCGCGCACGGCGAGCACCCCGTGACGGCCTTTCAGTTCATTCGAAAGAGCCAGCAGCACCTGGGCCTGCGGAGAAAAGCTCGACCAGATCCCATCCATGACCGGGTGCCCCGCAGTGACCACGTCCTGGACGATCTGCTCAACATCCGGAACCCTGACACGCCTCCCGCCCGATAACACATTGAACAACTGATAGCCAAAAAGCTGCACGAAATATGGGTGGCCTGAGGTCAGTTCCCAGATACGCCGTATGGCAGCGAAATCGTACGTCAGCCTGCCCTTTGCCAGCCTAAACAGCAGGTCCTCCGTCTCCTCCAGGGCAAAGCCTGTGAGCTGGACCGCAGGGAGAGAAGCCAGGGCAGGAGCGAAAATGATTGCGCCTTCCAGCGTGCCATTCACCGTGACCACAAAGTGCGCTCCGGGCACGGAGCTTATCCATTCCTGCCAGCGCGCCACAAACTCGGCACCGGCTTTGCCGCGAAGATGCTGCAAAGACAGGCCATCGACCAGGATAACGACCTCTCGGTCGTGCAATGCGCCGAGCGCGGCAGTCAGGCTCCCTCCTGACGGACTCGAGTCGGGAGACTCGGCTACAGGTTGCCCGTACGCTGCACCGAGCTTCTCGGCTATCCTGCTGCGGAGGTCCTGCATGGCCAGTTCTGCGACCTCACGCTCTCTCTCAGGCGAGGCATCGCCATCCTCTGGCCAGGTCCAATCCACATTTACGACCAAGAACTCCGCAGAGAGCTCCTGCACCAAGTGCCGCAAGAAGGAAGTCTTGCCCATACGGTCAGAGCCATAGACTAGCACAAGCTGCCGTCCGCGTCGTACGCCTTGCACCACTTCCGCCAGCAGCTTGTACCGGCCGACAAAGGCATCACCCTCGGCCAATGGCCGGTCAACAACGTATGGATTACCTAACAACATCATGACTCCGTCTGAGAATCAACAGCCTACACCAAACCTAGATCACCATGCCTTCCGCACGGACGCTGGCACCAGCTTCAGCAAAGCGCCCGGATCGGAACGGATTCTCGGCATCGGCGTTGGGGTCGATGATCAGATCGACCAGCAACCTCGCCCCGCCTGGGCTGGCCATGATACCGTGGCCGCTATAGCCCACGTTGAAGAACAGGCCAGGAAGAGAGCGCCAGGGTCCGATGATTGGTTTGTGGTCTGGTGTGCAGGTATACTGCCCAGCAGTGAGGAACACGTTGTCCCGGGTCAGCGTTTCTGCGGCCTGGCTCCAGAAGGGCACGAGCCGGGCAGCACCATCGAGCACGACGGCCGGAAACGTCCAGTCGGTGGGAACCCGTTCCATAGGCTCACTTGGCTCCTCAGGCAAAGCCCAGCCCAGCGTCGCTCCTCCAACTTCGGGCCGCCAATAGACTCCGGTGTCCTGATCAATGGTCATGGGAGCATCAGGCGGGACGCGAGAGACATTGGACAGCACCACCTTCTGCCGGCGCAGGCGGGTTAGCGGTAACTGCACGCCGGCCCAGGACGAGACAAGACTCGAAAATGGCCCGGCCGCTACTACGACACAACGGGTCGAAACCTCACCCCGCTCGGTCACGACAGCGGCAACGCCATGTGCGTCCAGTCGTATCCCTTGGGCAGCCGTCCGCAAGGCAAAAAGCGCCGAGCTACCCTTGGCAAAGCCATAGGTCAACTCATGTGCCGAAAGCCAGCCGTCCCTGGCACGAAACGCAGCGGCGCTCACAGTTGGCCCTACAAAGGGGAAGCGTTGCCGCACCTCATCGCCGTCGAGAAGCTCAACATCTGACAGGCCGAGAGTGCACTGACGCTGCACTCGTTTCTTCAGCAGTTCTGGACCGTCTTCCTCAGCAGTCAAGAACAGATAGCCTCGCTGATGGACGTCAATGTCGTAGCCAGGAATACGAATGACCGCGGCAAAATCCTCGAACACAGCGATGCTCTCGAGCATCATCTTGATGTTTTCGGGTTCATCGAACTGCGCCCGGAAGCACTCCTCCGACGCTGCAGTGGTCAGCGTGCCGAGGCCGTCCCTCCGTTCCAGAACCACTGTGTCAAAACCTGCTTCGGCAGCATAGAAAGCAGTTGCACAGCCAGTCACACCCCCTCCCACGATGACAACATCGGCAGAGCGCGGGAGGTCTCCCGCCTGCGGCACCGCGATCCGACCCATCATACCCCCTTTGGCAATGGTCTGCATCCTTGCAGAACAAGAGAGAAACGCCTTGCCCCGCCAGCGCTCCCTTTCAGGACGCCAGACTCTGGTCAAGGGTTCCCAGTTTACCCTTCGCGGACAACCGGGCTTGAGCTAGGCAGTGGTCAAGTCTACGATTCCGTAGTCAGAATGCGTCCGCAGTGGGCGCACGTAATCAGGTCGGCGCCTCTGCGCACGAGCTGTGCCTTGCTCGTGGGCAGAGTCACGCGACAGCCCTGGCACATCTGCCCCACCAGCAGCACCACCGCGCGCCCGCCTTTCCTCCGCTTCAACTCCTGATAGAGAGCCAGATCACCGGCCCCCAGCAAAACTGCTACACCTTCTCGCTGATCCCTGAGGGCAGCAATGCTGGCTTGCAGCCGTCCGAGGCGGGCAGTCAGAGATTCCTGCTGCTCTTGCCAGGCCTTTTGCACGTCGGCCAGTCGACCCGTGGCATCCGCCAGCGACTTCTCGCAGTCCTCAACCACGACCATGGCCGTCAGAACCTGGTCTTCCAGCTTCTCGCGCGTGCGTTTGGAGTAATCGAAATCCTGCTGCAGTCCAGAGAGCTCTTTGGGATTGGTCACCCGGCCACCGTAGAGACGGTCTCTAGTGGCGGCGATGCGATCATTCACACGCCTCAAATCCATCTCCAGCTCACGGAGACGTCCGCCGCAGGTAGTCAACTCCTCGCTCGCCTTTTTGAGCGCACGGCGCGCGGAACGAAGCTCTGCGCTCTCGCCCAACAAAGCCTGCGCTTCGCGAAGTTTGCTCAACTGTTCTGACAACTCAGTGTCCAGCAACTGCAGCCGGTAGAGGATTTGTCCTGCTTTTGCCACTATTCCCACCACCTGCGTCGCCTAAGCAGAACCACCAGCGCAAGCCCGGAGAGAAAGCCACCGATGTGTGCGAAAAAGGCTACTCCACCGGTAGCCTCCATGCCCAAGGACAGCAAACCACTGGAGAGCTGCAGGAAAATCCACAGGCCCAAAACGACCAGCGCTGGCAGCCTGATCAGACGCACAAAGTACCCCAGAAAGACGAGCGTCTCTACCTCAGCGCGTGGGTACAGCAAGAGGTAGGCTCCCAGAACGCCCGAAACGGCCCCACTCGCACCGATCATGGGCACGGTGGAGCTGGGGTTTATCAGCACTTGGCCCAGGGCCGCTCCGATGCCACACAGCAGGTAGAAAATGATAAAGCGGAAAGAGCCCAGTGCAAACTCGATGTTATCCCCAAAAATCCACAGGTACAGCATATTGCTGGCCAGGTGCATGAACCCGCCGTGCAGGAACATGGAAGTGAACACCGTGATGATGGCCCACGGGTCGAGTTGCATCAATTCATAGGGAACCAGGCCCCAGGTGTAGGCAAAGGAATCAAGCATACTTTCAGAAGGCAGCATCAATTCGAAGACAAAAACGATGACGTTGAGCACGATGAGTATAACAGTGACCAACGGGAAGCGACGGGTGGGGTTGATATCGCGTATTGGGATCATGGACGCCCTCCGAGCAGCAGTTTACACCACCATTGTACCACAACGGTGTGCAAAAGAAAAGTCTGCGCCGTCCGACCAACCGTACCAGAGGCTTGACAAAAACCCAAAGCGCCGCTAAATTACCGGTCATGAGACAGTACTATCTGTGGACTATCGGCTGCCAGATGAACGCTGCAGATGCCGCCAGAGTGGGACAGGGGCTGCAGGAGATGGGCTTTGTGCCCACTTCTGCCCCCAGGGGAGCAGACCTAGTGGCATTGATCACCTGCGTGGTGCGGCAGAGCGCGGAAGACAAAGTAGTAGGACGGCTGACTTCGCTCAAGCATCTAAAGCGCCACAACTCTCAAGCCTCTCTGGTGGTCATGGGCTGCTTTGTTGACGATAGGACAGCCTTGCAGGCCCGCTTTCCCTACGTGGATGCTTTCTTCCAACCCTCGGACATCTCCGGCCTGCTGGAGTGGGTGCGCGAACGTGCGCCGGCTACGCCGCGCGACAGCACGCGGGAAATCGTCCCCTACCCGACCTCACAGCCTGTGTCTGCTTTCGTGCCCATCTCCTACGGCTGCGACCACCACTGCACGTACTGCATCGTGCGCTTGCGCCGCGGCAGGCAGCAAAGCCGGCCCTTGCCAGACATCCTGACGGAGGTACGGGACTGGGTGGTGGGGCGAGGAGCGCGTGAAGTCACCCTCCTGGGCCAAAACGTGGATGCATACGGCCAGGACATGGGCGCTGGTGCGCCAGATTTGGCGGACGTCCTGACAGCAGTGCACCGCTTCGAAGGGTTATGGCGTATCCGTTTTCTGACCTCACATCCAGGCCACATTACACCAAAGCTGATCCGCACCGTAGCATCCTTGCCCAAGGCTTGCCCCCATTTCGAGCTGCCTGTGCAGTCGGGCGACGACCAAATCTTGCGCCGAATGGGGCGCAACTACACGGTGGCGGAGTATCACGAGTTGGTGGCAAGAATCCGCGAACAGGTGCCGGGCTGCAGCATCGCCACGGACGTCATCGTGGGTTTTCCAGGCGAAGACGAGGCCCAGTTCCAGGCCACGTATGACCTGCTGGCCTCCAAACGCTTTGACGCCGTACACATCGCCAAGTACTCCCCCCGCCCCGGCACGCCGGCGGCGCGGCTGCCAGACGATGTGTCAGCGGGAGAAAAGGAGCGACGGCGCGCCCTGCTGGAGGAATTGCAGACTCAGATCGCAGCGGAGATCAACGCCACCTTGCAACAACGCACGGTGGAAGTGTGGGTAGAAGAACGCCGGCGCGGCAAGTGGAAAGGGCGCACGCTGACCAACAAGCTGGTCTTTTTTGAGGACGGAGCCAACTGGCGAGGCCGACTGGCAAAAGTGCAGATCACCTGGGCCGGGCCCTGGTCTATGCAAGGCCGATTGGCCGAGCAGGACAGCGCATCGTCATCCAGGGAGTAGAATGGAGCGGGCGCAATCATGCACCCGCTCCATTTCACCCTGTTCGGCAAGATCGGCCATAACCTACAGCAGGCTGGCTATTCCTCCTTCTCTTGCTCGGGCTCTGCGCCTTCCTCGTGTCCGCAATGCCAGAATCCATGGTGCCACCCAAAGGGGCCACATGGATCGAAGGCAAAGCGGCGTGCTCGGCGCATCCGAGACCACGGCCGGAAGTGCTTGATCCAGGCGCGTATGGCTTCCTTGTCGCCCTTCACCTCGATACGAAACCCATCATCGGTCTCGACGACTCGGCATTCTGTGATCACCTTCTCCATTCTCTCTCACCTCCTTTCGCTGAGGCTCCCAGCGAACCTTGGCATCTGCCATCACCTGTGCTACAATCACAATGAAGGCATGTGCCCGGCCCGGGAACCCCGGTATCTGGCAGTACACAGCCCCCCCCACGTACCCCGCCCGGGTCCCAGGGGGTGCTGGAGACGCACTGCCTTCCAATGGGCCGACAGCAAGTCGGCCCATTGCCTTCATCCCATGGTCAAGCAGTACGCTATTGCTGCTCAGCAGTGGCCTCTGCCTCTCCATACAGTTCGTCAAAAAGCGCTTGCATGACCTCAACAGCTTCCTGCAGTCCAGGTTTGAGCAGTTCTTTCAGCGTGGCGTGCTCTTCCCGGCCAGCCTTCGTCAGTTGGTATATGCGGCGCGTTCGCTTGGTCTGGTCTTGCCACTCACCCTTGAGCAACCCCTGCCGCTCGAGCAAGCGCAGCAAGGGATAGATGGCACCGGGATTGCCCGCCCAGGTACCCATGGTGTGCGCCTCGATCCTGCGCATGATGTCATTGCCATAGCGATGGCCTTCCGACAGCAGGTGCAGGACCAAAAGAGGCAAGATTCCGCCGCCTTTGCTGAGCATCAAGCCCACAAATGGATTGACGGAGGGCGGGCCGCCGGGGGCCCACCAGGCCAAAAAGCGCCGCCCACCGAAGAACCAATGTTCGTGCCCCTCAAGCTCCAAGAAGCGCCGCACCTGCTCACGCCACATGCGCGCTCTTTCTGAGCGGTGATGATGGCATTCTCGAGCTTCTCCGTTGCAGCGAGAGCCGTGCTTATCCCCTGCGTGAGCCTGCCTTGATCCCATGTGGTGAACCTCTCCAATTGAATTATATTGAATTCAATATCATTGGATCCAAGTATATGATAGAACTGCGATTTTGTCAAACTGGGTGAGTGGGTAGCGGGTAGTGGGTGGTGGGTGTGTTGCTGCAAGTTGTCATGGGTGGGAGCACGGCACAGATGTTCTATTTGGTCAAATCACGGGTACAAGATACAGGGTTGTGGCAAGGTCGCGCTCCCGCACCAGTATGTGTCGCTCGCGACGGACGGCGGCGAGATTGTGGCCCGAACAGGGTGCAGATGAGCAATCCCCTTTTCCCAAGTGGAGATTGCTTCGCTTCTCTCGCAATGACAGACTAGGTAACAGGCCTGCTGGAGTTTAGCCAGAACTCGGTGCTGGCACACGGAACTCACTAAATGCCACGAAAGATACGAAGAATCATTCAAGTACAGCGACGCGTAAATCGGTCCGAATTGCTCATCGCAGCAAACTCGTTTCACAGGCCCGTTTGCACTCTGTAGTCTGTGTAGTCTCTGTAGTATGGGAACAGGCAAGTCGAAGGAGGTAGCGCCCAGCAAAGGCAAGGGCAAAAGGGCCCCATATGCAAGGCCAGGGCCCGCCGTGCTGCATGGCGAACCCTGGCCTTGAACTCGCTTACAACGCCACCGATTCGGTGCACTGCCTTGTCGAAGCTACCAGACAGTCCAGGTACCCTTCTGTTTCAGCGGCGCAGCCGCTCCCTGCCTGTCCCTGGTCTTGAGGTACATCTTCTTGCCGCCCCTGAACGTACACTTGAACTCGACGGCCCAGCGCACCCGTATCATGTTGCCAATCCTGGTCACCGTAGTCAGGTTACAGTACACTTTGGCCTGGTTGTTCTGCACCACGTTCATACTCCCAACCGGCCTGCCGCCCCACCATTTCGTGCCGTTGTTGTTGCGGATCCTGAGCGTGTTGCTGGGCACGTGGTAGTTGAACACGGCATTCCCGGCCAACGACTTGGGCGCTGAATTGCGCCCGACGTGGAACCGGCAAGCCTTCAAGTCGTTGCAACCGTCATTGTCGTAGTGGTAGGTGACGAAGTAGCGGATGGTCCCACAGGCAGCGCCGCCATTGTTCGGGTTGATAGCACCATTGAACGGCGGGTTGTTGCCCACGTTGTAGTAGACCCAGACCTCTATGTAGTCAATGTAGCCCGTGTCGACCGCAGCCTTGTCCCAGGCGTACATCCACCATGTCTGGTTGACAAAGTCGCCGTCAAAGAAGACATTCTCCCAGCGGTTGTTCAGGAAGATGTCCTCATCAGAGGCCGCGTCATCGTCAAAGCCGCCGTCATCGGTGCCTCCGAGCCGGTTCCATATGGTGATATACCTGGCCGGGTTGTCGTGTCCCAGCTTGACCACAAGATCGCCGGGATACGTGTGCACAATTCGCATTTCGTACCTGATCCTGGTCACCACGGACCCTGCCGGCGCTCCTCCGACGACGGCACCACTCCCCGCAGACCCGGCGCCGTCCGGGATCCAAATATTGCCGCCGTTCCAGCCATACCGCCAAGCCTCAGCCATCGCCGCAGCCTCAGGAGCCTCGGTGGAGAACTTGATGGCCTGCTCCACCACCACGACCTCCAGGCCTGCTTCCTTCAGCGCTGACAGTTCGTCCCCGCTCACCTCCAGCCGGCAGGCCCCAAGGTCCGCACAGGCATACCCCATCGCCAACAACTGCTCCAGTTGCGCAGCCGTTGCCACCGCCACCTCTGCCACGTAGATCGTATCCACCGGAGCAAGTGGTACCCTTGTTCGCTCCGGGGCATCAGCAGATTCCTCTGTCGGCTCGCCGCTCAGTTCTGTCTCCGCCACGTCTGGGCCCTCCTGAGCATAGACCACTCCCGAGCCCAACGTTGCCACAAGCAGCAACACCAATGTCAAACGAATGCCCCACAACGTGAGCTTCCCACGTGCCAAGAGCTGTCTCATTTTCCCCCTCCTTTTCTTGTCATTCCCACAGCGGGACCCTCTGCCTCTGAAAAAGCAAGCACTTGTGTCCAAGCAGGCATGATAGAGACGTCTGTGTTCCTCACCAAGGGCCGTTCGAGTAGTGCTTGTCCGTCCGATAACCTGACAGGATCGGGACATCGCTCAGTCTGAGAAAGTAACACGACAAACACCAGCCACGGCTCATCCACCGAACCGGGCTGGCGTCAGGATCTGAAATGGAGCTGCCACGAGAGCCGCACCACGGCCGAGGTAGCGATGCCTCGATTACTCTAATCATACCACGAAAGCACTGCTGTGTCAAAAGCTCGCGTCTGGTGACAACCCACATCTCACCGCCGAGCACGCGGCCTCGCCTGAGAGATAGCGCGGTGCTTCGCGAAGGTCGCAGAACCCTGACGCTGCGCGCAGTACACAGGGAGTGCAGAGGAAGCAGAGCCATCGAAGGCCGCTCTGCTCCCTCTGCTCCCTCTGTACCCTCTGTTCGCTGTGTAGCCTCTGGGGAGCGCGGGGTCTGTGGTATGGGACACGGGGCAAGTCGAAGGAGGCACCGGCCCGGCTTGGGCGGCAGCCGGCAAAAGGGCCCCATATGATAGGCCAGGGCCCTCCGTGCTGCATAGCGGACCCTGGCCTTGAACTCACCTACAACGCCACCGGTTCGGTGCACTGCCGTGTCGAAGCTAGTTGACCCTCCAGGTACCCTTCTGCTGCAGCGGCGTAGCCGCTCCCCACTGGTCCCTGGTCTTTGTGTACATCTTCTTGGTCGACCTGAACGTACACTTGAACACAACCGCCCAGCGCACCCGTATCATGTTGCCGGCCTTGGTCACCGTAGTCAGGTTACAGTAGACTTTGGCCTGGGCGTTCTGCACCACGTTGAGACTTCCTACCGTCTTGCCGCCCCACCATTTAGTGCCGTTGTTGTTGCGGATCCTGAGCGTGTTGCTGGGCACGTGGTAGTTGAACACGGCATTTCCGGCCAACGACTTGGGCGCTGAATTGCGACCGACGTGGAACCGGGCAGCCTTGATGTCGCCATTGCCATCATTGTCGTAGTGGTAGGTGTAAAAGTACACAAGCTGTCCGCAGTTCGAGTTGCCGCTGTTCGGGTTGACGAGGCCATTGGTCGGCGGCTGATTGGCGCGGTAATAGACCCAGAGCTGGAAGTAGTCAATGTAGCCCGTGTCTCCATAGGCCTGGTCCCAGACGTTCAGATACCACCTCTGGTTGACCAAGTCGTCGTCAAAGGCAGTGTACTCCCAGCGGCCGTTCAGAAAGATGTCGTTATCGTTGGCCGTGTCATCGTCATTGCCGCCGTCAGTGGTGCCTCCGAGCCGGTTCCACACGGTAACGTATGTTGGGGAGGCGTGCCCCAGCTTGACCAGCAGATCGCCAACCCACGAGTGCACAATCCGGACCGTGTACTTCACCTTGGTCACCCTGGCCCCCGCCGTCGCTCCCGCAATGTCGACAAATGACCAGTTGAAGCCATACCCGCCCGCAGTGCGGTCGGGGATGTTATAGTTAGTGGTATTGACCCCATATCGCGAAGGTTGAGGTGGCGGCGGAGCCTCAGGAGCCTCGCTTGAGAACTTGATGGCCTGCTCCACCACGGCGACCTCCAGGCCAGCTTCCTTCAGCGCCGACAGTTCGTCCCCGCTAACCTCCAGAGAGCAGACGCCAAGGTCCGCACAGGCATGCCCCATCGCCAACAACTGCTCGAGTTGGGCAACCGTTGCAACCGCCACCTCTGCCACATAGACCATATCCACGGGCACAAGAGGTAAACTCGTTCTCTCTGGCTGAGCAAGAGGCGTGTCAGGCTCAGGCTGCTCCTCGCCGTCCTGAGCATAGACCACTCCCGAGCCCAACGTTGCCAATAGCAGCAAGACCCATGTCAATCGAATGCCCCACAACCTGAGATTCCTACTTGCCAAGAGCTGTCTCATTTTCCCCCTCCTTTTTTGCTTGTTGTTCCCACAGCGGAATCCTCTGCATCTGATGAGCCAAGAAGTTGTGTCCAAGCGGCCAGGATAGAGACGTCTGTGTTCCTCACATAGGGCCGATCGAGAAGTGTTTGTGCATCCCATAACCTGGCAGCATCGGGAGAGCAATCCATCTGAGAAGTTAGCAAGACAAACGCCAGCCACAGTTTGTCCACCGGTCTGGGCTGGCGTCAGGATATGAGATAGAGCTGCCACGAGAACCGTACCACGGCCGGTGTGGCAATGCCTGGATTGCCTTTCAGTATACCACGAAAGCACTGCTCTGTCAAGAGTTCGCACGGGTGATTACCCATATGTCACCGCCAAACACGCGGCCTCGCCTGAGAGATAGCGACAGTCCGTGCTCTGCATGTGCTCTGCATGCCCCGTGGGCACCCGTGGGCACCCGTGGGCACCTTCGGGCGACCGCCGAAGGTCTCGCCGCATCGTCTCTGGGGAGAGGATACCCAGAGGAAGGCGATGGCTATGACGGGAGGTGCTTCGCGAAGGCCGCAGAACCCTGACGCTGCGCGCAGTACACAGGGAGTGCAGAGGAAGCAGAGCCATCGAAAGCCGCTCTGTTCCCTCTGTTCCCTGTGCAGCCTCTGGGGGGGGCGCAGGGTCTGTGGTATTGGATGCGGGCCAAGCCGTGACGACACGGCGCCAGGTCTCTGCAGCAGGCGCGCGGAGCGGACGGGCAGTGGTGGGGATGCCTGTTGTGGGCTGTGATGTGTGCTTCTCGGAATGGCCGCCCCGCCCCACTACCCTGCCTCAATGCCCTGCCTCAATGCCCTGCCCCAAAGATGGCAGGACGCTTCGCAGATGGCAGGACGCCCCACTCCGCTATGCTTCGGGGACTTCCTCCGGTCGCTTCGCAGAGGCGGGACCTGCGTGGTGAGGGAGAAGCAATTCAGTACTATGAGCCAGTGGAGTAGGCGGGGATCCAGCAAGGCGCTCTGACATGAGTATTCCCGGTGACACCAAACAATGAAACAACAACATCGAGACGTCAACGCCTATGTGGAGCTTACGACGGCTTCCCTGTTGGCTCAAAAGAGTCAGTGGGCTTCTGTGTGTTGGGACTTGCGAGAGGAGCCTACTTCTGATCATTCCAGCGAGTGATGTGAGAATCAGACTGTGTCTGCTCAGAGTGGCTAGAGATTTCGCAAGACGCGGTGGGCGAGCGGTGATCCGATGGTGTACTCGCACGGAAGGGGAAAGGCAGATTCGGAAGCAGACCTACACACCATCGTGGAAGCCCGGCGAAAGGGAGATAAGCCGCGCCCAAGGGAAACGAACTACTGGCGAACAGGTTTACTGCTTGGTGCACCGAAGGTGGCTAAACCTCTTTGGTCAGATTGCTGTGTGAAAACAGGTGCTCAAGTTTAGCGATCCCGTCGAGCGGGACGAACTGTTGACGCAGTACTCTGTAAATCGCTTGCTTGCCACCGTGGCTAGTTCGGTTTCGCACATTAGGTCACGCCACTACGTGGCCCCCTGGCAGTTACCACGACTGGACTTGCACCGGTTAGCAGATGACAGCTTTTCAGCCTTTCGCTTTGCTCAAGACGCTTCGCAGGACACACCAGCGATTTGTTAGACCAATCCCAGTTCCGCATATGTTGCTGTCTGCTATCGACTCATCAGCTCACCACAACACCCTGGACTGTTCTCCTGAATCCAAAGCCGCGTCACTACCTCAGGCCGACTTCCCCAGAGAGGTAGAAAACGATGTTCATGTAGTCTCGCTCCTTCAAGAAGCTTGTGCGGGGGCTTCTGAGGCTGTCCGTCGGGAGAGACGACCGCGGATGACGGACAGCACACCAAGCAGCAGGACCAGACCGGTTATGGCGGACCAAAAAGGGGCATAGCCGACTTCCCTAGAGGGGTAGAGAGCATTGGAGAGGTGGAAAGCATTGAAAATGAAGCCGAAGGGCACGGCACAGATACACAGAAAGAAACCACCCGAGTAAGGGCGAAAGAGCGCGTAGATCAGAACGGCTGCAGTTAGGATCAACATGGCGCAAACAAGGGTGTTCTCGGCCAGTGCTCTCTCGGGAACATCCGGGCTGATGAGATTAACTACGCCCAAGAACAGGAAAAAGGACGCCAGCAGTACTGCCGGGATGATGGTGATGACGAAGAGCAGGGTATAACGTCGTTTGTGCGGAAAACGCATGGTCCGCCTCCTAGGTTAATGAATCGATGTTCAGTGTAACATATACTCATACAGAACTCCTCTGCATAAAAGGCCCCCGGGGATGATAATGCAGAAGCTCTCTGTATAAGCAGCCAAGACTTGCACAAACCAGAAACATTCTGTATCAGCAATTCCCGTTTTGCGGCCATGTTTCTCCTCGTTCAGCTTGAATAGAACCCGGTGAGTTAACCAAAAGGTGTCGCCTGTTTTGCGGGAGGCGAATCGGGGCCCTGCCAAGAGTAGCAAGGCCAGGTATGCACATCGGATAGGTCGATTTCGATAAGCACCTCCTTTCGTAGATCGGG
>JAUWJD010000016.1 GCA_030607875.1 Chloroflexota bacterium | reverse complement strand
CCTCTTCTCTCTGCCAGGCGCTGCAGCCGACAAAACAGAGAGCGCCTTAGAGACCCTGTTCATACCTCTACCAGTCTAGAAAGGAGAAGGCATCCCGGTGACATTATCATTTGGTGGAATCATCCCCCTTCGGTGACATTATCATTTGATTTGGCGCGGTCAGCGGTGTGCGGTGTGCGGTCGGGCCAAAGCGCTGGCCTAAGCCCGCGGAGCAGTGTGTCTGGGAAGCGGGGAGACACGCTACAAGCGACCTCTTGGCAACATACAGGCTGCTTATGCCTCTGTGGCAGCCCTTGATCGGGCCTACTCGAGGCCTTCACTAGTCCATGAACTGTCAAACCTTCTCTTCGGAGAGGACCGTACTCCCTCCAGACCGCCTTTTTCAACACCCTGGATGCGAAGAGAGATCGAGTGCTACAGCTCAAGCACCGCGAAGAAAGTGGGGCATGGGGACAGGGATCTCCAGGGAGACTTCCACAAACCCACGGTACTCGCCTTCTACGTACCAGGGCGACTGATAGATCAGCTTGGTGACGCCATTCTTCTCACTGGTGTACACGTTCGTCTGCTGCGTTTCCAGCAACCGTTTGAGCTTGCTGCGCGCTGGCTCAGGATGACAGTCGAGCACGTTGCTGCCGATCAGCCCACGACCTCCATCCTTTCGAAAGAGCTCGGCCGCCCTATCGTTCATCTCCACAAGCACGCCGTCCACGTCACAGACGGTTATGGCGCCGGGAAACTGTTCGACCCAAGAGTACTTTGGCACTTCCACCCTCCTCATCAAATCGGCATCGCCGCTGAGGCCTGAAACTTGAGCAATCGGGACGAATGCGCTCTCATCTGCCCCAGATCCAGGATGCCATCCGAGACAATAAACAGATCACTGTTCCAGACGTCCACAAACCAATCGCGCTGGTCCAGCCTCCTCTCCAAATAGGCATTCAATGGCACCCTCTTATGTATTGTTCGATCCACGAAATTGAAAACGGCCAGGTATCCTTTGGAGTTGTAAACGATCTCCGGTATTCCGCGTTCCATGTAATCGAGTGCCCAAGGTCGGCCCTGGTCGCATTCACGTACCAGGCGTTCGATTTTGTCCATGCGTTTCCAGGTCCGTGGCACAAGCTGGGTCAGCCTGTCGGAGATGAAGTACATGCCACCGCTGATGATCACCGCATTGACCAATGACATGCGCTCGTCTGGGGTGAGCTTGGTATCGGTGTCGCGCAGCAACAAGCAGTCTGGATCATTGATCCACAGCCTGCGATGCATTTGGCAGCGGTTCAGGACATTGCGGATGGCAAACTTGGTGCATAGCGCGTGCGGGTCGCGTGTGAGATAATACCTGTACTTGGCAAACCAATAGGGCGCGACGTCGGGCCCAACGCGCATGGCATCGACGAGGCCAACAGCCGGGCTCAGCGGCGATCCACAGCCGAGGATGAACACGTCCTCCCCTGCAGCCTCCCGGATGATGGTGTATCCAAGCGCCAGCCGCTCAGCGGCGGACAGCGAGCGATCGTACGCCAAACCGTAGAGGCATGCGCCGTAGGTGAAGTCAAGTTTCAAGTAGCGAAAGCCCCAGGTGTGGACAATGGCCTGAATCCATTCCCGCAACTGCTCCTGAAAACCAGGGTGGGTGGTATCGAGCCCGTAGAAGCGCCCTTCCAGCCCCCAGGTTGGGTTCCAGCCCGCCAACACGGGTTTGCCCTTGTCATCCCTGAGCAGCCACTCGGAATGCTCACGGTAGAGGCGCGAATTCCTGCGGGCAATGAACGGCGCGATCCACAGGCCCGGAGTCAATCCCACCGCGCGAATGCTTGCGGCGATGGGTGCCAGCCCATCGGGGAACCTGTCATTTGTAGAGAGCCAGTCGCCAACCGCCGTTTCGTAGCCGTCATCCAGCACGAAATGGCGCCAATCCACCTTTCGGGCACGGATCGCGTCGAGGTTCTCCCGCACGTCTCGCTCGCTGACCTTGGCGTAGTAGTAGTACCACGAGCACCACCCTGTGGGCAGATCCCGTGAGCTGTCGCCGTCGATCTGGATGAGGTCGAAATAGCGATCCTGGATGCGGTTGGCATGGTCGTCAGCGATGATCACAACCGCATCCAGGTCAACCTGCCCGCCAGCCGGTAAGACCTGTCCAACAAAGTCAAATTGCAGTTCCAGCCTGGAGGCGACAGACTCATCCGCAGCGAGAGTTGTTTTTATGTAAATGAATTGACGGAATCCTCCAGCCTGTCCCAGCAGCAGGAAAAGCTTCTTTTCCAGGTTGCCAAGCACCGCAAACATGTCTGAGGTGAACTCGCCCCGCTTCTGCGAAGAGAGATTGCGTGGATTGTCCTGCAGCACGGTCATGGTGTGAAGAAGGGGCACCAATTCCCGGTCCTGGGCGCAGAACGAGCGAGTCTCGCTCCACGATTGATAGCCGTTCTTGAAAAAAGAGTGTCGCCCTGTCCCACTGCCTAGCCGCACCTCCGTTGTCAGTGCCAGCCGGTCCAGGGCGAGGTCCTCAGCAGAGTGATTCCGCAGCGTCCCTGTGATGCGCACCTGTCCGTGCACATCGAAGGCCAAGCGGACGCTGACGCAAGTGCTTTCCATAGTTACGATAGCCTTATCACCCTGGGCACCCGCGCTGCCAAGGGCAAACTCGATCGGCTCACGATAGTCCCGGTACCCCACCCGATAGCCAAGCAGGCCGTTCCACCGCGTCAGCTCCACCGAGTAGCCCGCGTGTTGGATGGTAAACGCGCGCTGGCTTGGCCTCAGATTCCAAGACATGGCCGTATTCCTCGACTAGCGGACACCGGCAACTGGCAACCGACCACTGCCACCCGCAAACTGCCTACTGCTCCCTCATTCCAGCGCATGCTGCAGCAACCACTCGTAGAGCTCAGGATCATCATAGGCCAACTCCCAGGACTCGACGTGCCCAGCCTCAGGGTAGAGCGTGAAGCGCACGGCGCTGCCGCACGCTTTCAGCGCGTTCACCATCCTTTCCGACTCGCTCGGAAGCACCACGTTGTCCATCGCTCCATGGAAAGCCCATGTCGGAACATCCTTCAAGACACAAATATCCTCAGGCAGTGCGGCAGTGCCATCGTAGTAACCGCCAGCGACGGGCGCGATAGCCGCAAACCGTTGCGGATAGCGATGGGCCAGCGCCCAGGTGCCGTACCCCCCCATGCTCAAGCCAGTCACATATATGCGCTTGCTGTCCACGGAGTACCTTGACTCGATCTTCTCCAACAGTGCGCTCAGAATGTGCGTGCGAGACCGCCACCACTGTTCTGGTGGACATTGCGGCGACACGACGATGAAGGGAAAATCAGGCCGCTGTGCCAGGATCTTGGGCAAGCCCTGCAGGGTGAGCACCATCGGGTTAGTACCCCGTTCCTCCGATCCGTGCAGGAACAGGATCAGGGGCCACTCCTGCTGTGGGGCGGCACCATAGTCTTCCGGCAGATACAGCAGGTAGTGCACGACTTCCGTTTGCCCGACACCGCTTTCGTCCACAAGTTGCACATTGGACGAGCATGGGTGCTGGCCTGCCTGGACCGCACAGGTTGCGGCGGGGACAACCGTTGACGTTGCAGCAGGAGAAGACGTTGGTGTCGCTTGCGCTACCGGCTTCTGCAGCTCCAGCGTCTGAGCGATTTCGCGGATGTGCTCGTTATCGGCCCACAAAATCAGATAGTCATACTTCTGCCCCGAGATCTCGATGGGCTGTGGAAGGTCAACGATCAGCCCTGCCTGCCCTTTCATGGCTGCAGGCTGGTCGGCGGAAGGCAAAATCAGGCGTGCCTCCCGGCCTTTTACCTGCAGCTTCTCAATCATGGGCTCGGAGCCGTAGGGCTGCAGTTTGTGATGAGCGTCGTTATCGGCGACCTCATCGATGCTTGACCCTGCGCTCGCAATGGCGCTCAACTGGAAGAACCCATCCAGGCCAGCGTATTTCCTCTCGTACCCCGACTGCGGCCGCCAGCCTGCAGGATACTGCAAAACGACGCCGAAAACGGGATCAGAATACGTCTCTGAGGCCCGAGTGGGCGTGGGCACTGCGGTGGGCTGTGCAGGCGTCATCGTAGGTTCAGGTGTCATCGTAGGTTCAGGCATCGCCGCCGTAGCTGTAGGTTGCAGCGTTGCAGTAGGTTTCACTGTAGCAGTGGGTTCCAGTGTGACTGGCGTAGGTGTCGCCAGCGGAGCGCACGCGCCCATCACTACTACCAGCATCAAACCTGTCATCACTGCAGCACTTTTTGAGTTCACTCTTCATGCCCCTTCGCGGTACCAAAAAAGCGCCTTGGCTGCGAGCCAAAGCGCCTTTTTAGTAATTCTCTGTCGATCTAGAGGAGGATGACGTTTGTTGCCTGCGGTCCCTTGGGGGTATCCTCGACGCTGAATTCGACTCGCTGGCCCTCTTCGAGCTTGCGGAAGCCTTCTGCTTCTATCGCCGAATAGTGCACAAAGACATCCTCACCATTCTCACGGGAGAGGAACCCGTAGCCCTTGCCGCTGTTGAACCACTTCACAGTACCGATAATACGCTCGCTCACAATCCACTGCTCCTTCCTTGCTTTTGTTCATCTCTAGAGCGAAGGACATCGCCCGACGAGCACCAGATAAGAAACACCGGCGCAGGCAGAGCCTGGCTGGATGCACCTACCGGCCGCTTGGGGTGCTTCCTCCATTCTGTTGACAAATACACGATAGCATATAATCGTTAGTCTGTCAAATCATCTGCCAAAACGGGTACACCTCCATTTCGGAGCACCCCATCACCTCCGGGAACGCCAAGAGCACTCCAACAGGCACCGCCATGTGTCCGTCAGCACACTTCTGTGGTATAATTGTGCAGAGCAACAGGTGAGCTTGGGTAACCCTGGGCGCAATGATTGGCCAAGCTGCGCAAGCGCCCGAACGGATTGGCGGCAACCCACCAGGCGGGATACGAAACGGCCTCCCGGAAAGGACTTGTGACCGTGACTGTTGCGAAACACACTCTGTTCATCAGCCTGCTGCTCTGGGCATGCCTTGGATTTGCTCCAGTGTCCACACACATTACTCCTGTACTAAGCACAGAGAGGCTGGCAATGACGACACATCAGGTCTTCTTGCCCGTTGTACGCAAAGGTGAGTGCCAAACGCATGCCGCTTCGATGGCCCTATCGACTACGGCCACAACACTTCGTGTGGGCGAAAAGGTCACCGTGACCAGCACGCTCTACAACCAAGGCTGTGTTGCTCTGGGTCTGCCCCTGCATACCCTATGGTGGGAAAGTCAGGCAACAGAGCCCATCATCGAGGCGCTCACACCGCTGCAGGTAATCCACTACCTGGCCGTCGCTCCAGGGAACTATGACCAGGCGGATTTCATGCTGCAGGCTGTCGGGGCAGGTCAAGCCACGCTGCGCGCTTACACCAGTTTCGAAGTGCACCTGGGCTATCCAGGCCCAGCATATTGGGCCAGCAGCTTTGCGCCGCCGCTGGTGATTACGGTGACACCATAGGACCGCTACAACTCAGCACACACTCCCATCAGTGATCAGCCATTTCCAACAGCTTCAGGTATAATACCATGCCTGACAGAACAATCACAGGAGGCACGTCATGTCCAAGATGACCAAGCGCGAGCGCCTGGAAGCGACTGTTGCCGGACAGCCAGTGGATCGGCCGGCGGTATCCTTGTGGCGTCACTGGCCCGGTGATGACCAACGAGCGGTAGGCCTGGCTCGCGCCATCCTGGACTTTCAGCACACCTACGATTTTGACTTTGTAAAGTGCATGCCCGGCAGCAACTACTGCATCACCGACTGGGGCGCAACCTCTCGCTGGGTGGGCAACGACGAAGGAACAAGGGAATGGGGCCCACGGGTCATCCAGCGGCCCGAAGACTGGGCCAAACTCCAGGTGCTCGACCCCTACCAGGGAACGCTGGGCGAGGCCTGTCGCGCGCTGGACACGATCGGGCAGGGGCTGGAAAAGGGAACTCCCTTCATCCAGACCATCTTTAATCCGCTGGCTCAGGCCAAGAACCTGGCCGGGGCCCGGCTGCTCCCCCACCTGCGCCAGCACCCCGAGGCCCTCAAGGCCGGCCTGGAGACCATCACCGAGAGCACCATGCGCTTCATCGAGGCGGCGCGGGGTACGGGCATCGCCGGCATCTTCCTGGCCCTCCAGCATGCCACTTACGATCTGCTCAGTGAGGCCGAGTACCGCGAGTTCGGACGCCCCTACGATCTGCGTGTGCTAGAGGCCACCCAGGGGCTGTGGTTCAACCTATTGCACGTGCACGGGGATCACATTATGTTCGATCTGGTCGTGGACTACCCCGTACAGGCTATCAACTGGCACGACCGCGAGACGCCACCCTCTCTCCGGGAAGCGCTGCCGCGCTTTCATGGCGCGCTGGTTGGTGGGCTGCACCGCGTGACAACCATGCTACGAGGCACGCCCGAGCAAGTGCGCGCCAAGGTGCAGGCAGCACTGGAGGAGACCAGCGGCCAGCGAGTGATCATCGGCACCGGCTGCGTTATGTTCATCAACACACCAGTGGGCAACATCCTCGCCGCGCGGGCGGCAGTTGACCGTTAGGGGTCCATGACTGGCAACCGCCAACTGCAAACTGGCAACTATCCTAGAGGAATCGCCCGAATCGCTCCTGCTTGGCCTTGCAGATGGGGCACACCCCAGGTGGCTCGTCCCGCGCGCAGAGATAGCCACAGACGCGGCACCTCCACACCGGGTAGGACAATGACGAGAGCGTACCGACCACAGGCTGCGCTTCCGCCTTCTCCTTCGCCCTTTCCTCTGGTGGTGGACGTCGTTCGGGAATCGATCCGACCTCTTTCTCGCCCTTGGTCACAGCTTCCGACACGTACAGACTGCAGTAGCAGGCATCATACTCGCTGAGGTCTGGATCACGGTAGTCGCAGGGACAAATGATGTCCAGGTCCTCCTCTTTGTTGCCTGAAGCCAGGCGGCAGGGACACGCCCGGTACCCGTAGCGCTGCTCGTTGGTGAGCAGGCCCCAGACCAGCTCTTTGGCGAACTCCACATCTGGAGTGAGGTCGTACCCACCGGCTTCAGCTTCCTGCTTCAGCCTCTCATACAGCTTGTTCACTTCTGCCATAGGGATTTGCTCATTCGCCATCGCTCAACGCCTCCTTGATCTTGTCCGGCTTGTAGCCGATGATGCACCTGTCGCCGTTGAGCACCATAGTGGGAAGCGAGCGCGCCGGGTTCCAGCGTCCTATCTCTTCGAGCACCTCGTCCCTCTCCGCTCCAGCCAACAAGTCAACGTACTTGTACTCGTACTCCACACCGAGCTTATCCAGGAGAGCCTTGGTCCTCCTGCACCAACCACAGGTGCTCAGGGCAAAAAGCTTGATCTCTCCTTTGTGCTCACCATCAACGTGTATCCAATCCATGTTCCTCCTTTCAAGGCAGACATCATGTTGTATTCGGCATTGCGCTGTCTCGCTCACAATCAAGACCCCGCCCTGCCAACCCAGCCAATCGTGAATATGAGTTCACCAGTTGAACAATCCTGCCGGCTCCTGCCGTGGCCTCCACTCTGTCGGATTGCCCCAGTCGGCTGCCTTCCAGGGCATGTTCTCCGGCCTCACCAGCGGCAGCATCTCGCCAAAGAACTCCAGACGTTCCGGCCCGGTCATCGGCTGGAAGTCTTCGGCCACAGCCAGGTCCGCTTCCAACTGTTCCATGGTCGAGCAGCCCACGATGACCGTGGTCAGCGGCAGAGCCAGCGCATAGCGCAGGGCACGGCCAGCGACGTGAGACAGCGCTCGGAGGCCAAAGATCTTCATCCCCACCACGCCCACGCCGCGGTGCTGCGCCACCGGCAGGAACTCTTCCGCAAAGCTGTGGATAAAGTGATCCAGTACCGATACTGCCACCAACGCGGTATCAAAGGGGAAGCGGCGCAGTGCCTCGACCTGCACCTGCGGATTGCTGTGTCCCGAGATACTGATAAAACGCGCCAGGCCTTCCTCCCGTGCCTGGATGGCCGCCTCCAATGCGCCGCCCGTGCCCATCATGGCATCCAGCCGCGCCATGTCATAGACGTTATGCAGGCGCCACTCGTCCACATGGTCGGTCTGCAGACGGGCTAAGCCTTCTTCCAACTGGCGGCGCGCACCATCGCGGGTCGTATCCCAGGTCTTGGTGGCGATCCACATCTCCTTGCGGCGGTGCTTGGCCACCAGGCCCACCCGCTGCTCGCTCTGGCCCTGCGAGTAGATCCATGCCGTGTCAAAGTAGCGGATGCCCCGCTCCAGAGCGGTGTTCAGAATGGCAACGGCCTGCTCCTCGCTGCAGCCCTCCTCGTCCACCAGACGCTGGCAGCCCAGGCTGAGGATGGGCAGGCTTGCCCCAGTCTTACCAAAGGGTCGGGTTTCCATCAAGTACCTCCATGTATCGGTTGCAGTAGGGCGCGGCATTTCAGGCCATGGTCGCTATCGAGCGACCAACCCATGACTGGCTGCCTTCAGGTCTGAACAATGCACAGCCGGAAACGCCCCCCTCCTGCACAAAGGACGCTGTCACAGCGCGGAATCTTACGCCGATACACGGTGTGGCCCTCCATCTCGCCGAGGAATCCGTGCAATCTGTGCCAGAATCCGCCTCCGCCGCGCCCCCATTCGTGTATTCGTGACCTGTTCGAGGTTGGCATCCTCAGACCAGCGCACGGTGAAAATGAAAAGCTCTGCAGGGCCTCTAGAGCGAACGCCACCCACCACCCACTACCCGCCATTCACCTCCTCCAACCTCCACGGCTGCCAGTCAGGAGGACTACCCAGGCGCGGGACGCTCTCATAGGCATCGCGCAAAACCGGGAACGCTGCGTTGCCTCGTAGGATCAGTTGTCACTGCATCCTCAGCGTCATCTCATTGCTCCCCACAAAATCCAGCTCATCATACAGTGGTCGCCCCATCTCTGTGGCGTGCAATGACACGTTCTGGATGCCCTGTTGCTTCAGCCAACTCAGCATCACCTTCATGACGCGCCGCGCAATGCCCCTACGGCAATAAGCAGGGTCGGTCACCAGATTCAGGATGTGCCCAATCCGACCTGACAAGTTGGTCGGGCCAGGCACATGTGGGTCGATCACCACACCGCCGCGCCCACCGCCTCTCCCGCCGACGTCACCGCCAGCCAGCCGTGGAACTCGCCGGCAGGGATGGCCCTGGCGAAATAGGCCGCGGCTGCTACGTCAGCGGCCTCCAGTTGAGCTGGGTCATCAAAGCCCATCGCCTCCCACATCGTCCGCCGCAGCCACACCAGGTCCGGTATGTCGGCCTCGCTGGCCGGACGAATGTCGATACTTGCTTCGATCTGTCTACGCTGCTTCACAACAGATCATCCTCGTTCGTGTCACGTTGTCACGCCCTAACGTTCCAACATTCCACTGAACCCACGCTTCCCATACAGCCATTCGCGCAGCAACTCCACCTTCTCGGTCCTGCCCAGCCTCTGGTATGCCTCATACTCGCACTCCAACGACAGGACTGGGATTTGTTTCCCCTCGATCTCCACTACACGCTTGTGTCGGGCCAGGTCCCAGCCTCCCTCCCAGCTTTCATCTGCTCGCCGCGTCTCCACATCGCCGATGATCTCCACCTTGACGCCATCGATCGTTAGGGCGCCGAAATGGGAGCGAATGTGCTCCTCAGCAGAAAAACGCACCCTGCGGGTCACGAACTCGAAGAGGCGCCTCTCGATCTCATAGGCCCCCGCCTCATCCGTCAGCAGGTCAATGTCGTGCACCTCCACAGGCACCCCCTGGAGTGCCAGGCCAAGGCTGCCTGTGACCGCCCAGTTCACGCTGCTATCGCGCAGCCGGTCGTGTATCTTGCGCAGGATAGCGACAAACCGTGGAGCAATCATCCGGCTTCCAGCAGCTCGGCTGCTAACTGCATCTTGGAGATGATATCCACATCAAAAGGACAGCGTTCCACGCATTCCCCGCACTCGATGCAGTCCGAAGCTGCAGCGCTGCGCTCTGTAGGTTTTTCCTTCGGGGAGCGGATGCGGGAGGGGTTGTAGAAACTTGCGCGTGCCTGCCCGCTTGGCTCGCCAGACGCCTTCAAGGCTCGATCCAGCTTGCGTATGACGGAACCGACGTCAATGCCCACCGGACAGGGAAGGCAATGGTTGCAGTACACGCAGTTCCCCTCCACGTCCTGCTGAAAGGCTGCCAGGATCGGGAGGTAGTCCTTCTCTTCTTGCGTGGCTTCCGCGTAATGCAGTGCCGCGTTGAGCTGCTTCAGGTTCTTCAGGCCTGGCACCGCGGCTGTGACGCCAGGTTGCGAGAGCACGTAGTGCAGGCACTGCACTGGGGTGATGCTGCCGCGGTCCTTCTGCTGGAAGAGCTTGCCCCCGGCGAAAGGCTTCATCGCCACCAGCCCCACGTTGTGCTCGGCACAGGCCTGGAAGACCTCTTTCCTGCCTGGGGCGAAATCCCAGGCCAGGTTGATCGGGAACATCCACACATCGACTTGCCCGCTCTCTACTGCTTCCAGGGCAGCCGGGGGGCGGTGACCACTCATGCCGATAAAGCGCGCCTTGCCCTCACGCTGGAAGCGTCGCGCCAGGTCCATCACGCCACCCGGCTTCATCACCTCTTGATACCCTTCCATGCTGTTCACCATCTGGATGAACAGGACGTCCACATGGTCGGTGTGCAGTCGCGAGAGCAGGTCGAAGAACAGCGCCTCGTTCTCCGCCACGTCTCGGGTCATGCGGTAGTGGCCATTCGTTTCCCCGGTGCATATGTGCCCTGCAAGAAAGACCCGATCTCTGTAGCCCTCGAAGGCAGCGCCTAGGTTGTCGCGGTAGTCAGGGAAAGCAAAGACCACGTCAAAGTAGTTCACCCCTTGCTCAATCGCCTCGCGCACCACAGAAACGACGGTCTTGCGGGGCTTTTTGTTCAGGTACTCCGTCCCTAAGCCGACCACACTGACATCCAGACCGATCCTGCCCAGTTTGCGGTACTCCATACCTTCCCCCATTCTGTCTTCGCAGGTGCCGATTGTGCCAGGGATTGTAGCACCTTTCGCCTCAGGCCGAAAATGGCGTCTCTTCACCACCGAGCAGCGCCAGGAGCTGAAGTCTCCTGGCTGAGGCTGTGCAAGCCCGGTGAACCGGGCTGAGAAATCGCTGGAATCGGCCCAGGCCACTTCCGACAAACTGGGTAGCTGCAATCCAAAAGACCGGCTTGCCCAGGCAAGCAAAAGTACAGTACAATACTCTTGCTGTATACCATCAAACATCTTGGAGGTTCATTCGAGCTATGGAGGCTTTCGTAGCAGGGTTGCTGGTCTTTGTCGCACGGGTAGTCAATGTGTCCATGGGCACAGTGCGCAGTCTATTAGCAATGAGAGGGCAGAAACGCCTGGCCAGCGTGATCAGCTTCTTCGAGTCGCTCATCTTCATCGTGGCTATCAGCAAGGTGTTGCAGAATGCGAACAACGTCTGGAACGTGCTCGGCTACAGCGGTGGCTTTGCTGTCGGTACCATGGTGGGGCTGAAGATCGAGGAGAGGCTCGCTCTTGGCTTTGCCGCAGTGCAGGTCATCTCGCAGACGACAGGTGAGGAGATTGCCGCAGCACTACGCAAGGCTGGTTACGGCGTGACGCAACTGGTGGGTGAGGGCTTGAGAGGCAAGGTGCACGTCATCACCACCGTGGCCAACCGGCGTGACATCCCCGCCATCATGAATTTGGTATCCGCAGTGGACGAATCGGCCTTTGTCACCGTTGACGACGCCAGCCGGGTCTACCGAGGCCACTTGCAGAAGCGAGGCCAAGCCGAGGGCTAGCCCGGGGCGACTGGCTGATAGTGGATTGCAGGCCGTCAACGAATAGGAAAACGAATAAACGAATCGAGAGCCGCACCATTCGCTTATTCGTTGTGCTTTTTCGTTGATGGCACTTGCGCCAGAAACTAACTGTCTGCTGCGCCTGTTATCCCTTCGGCCGGCAAAAGCCGCACCTGCTCGCCACGCAGCGCCAGCACAAGCCCCCAACCAAAGCCCTCACTCACCTTCAGCGTAGCGGCCAGTTGATGGACACCCGGCTCCAGGCGCAGGCGGGCGGAATGGGCATCGAGGTTCACGTAGCCCCGCTCGTCGTAACTGCCGAAGTCTTTAGACGCGTTCGTGCCAGTCAACAGCACCTGGCCGTCCAGTTCCAGGGACAGCTCATCACTGAAGCCAAAGGCCAGTTCGATCTCCTGGGCCAACAGTGTCTCAAAGCGCCTCGTCAGGCGCAACTCGCCCAGGGACGCCGGCAAGCAGCGGTTCAGATTCAGCACACCGTTGGGCTCACACTGCACGCGCCCGAAACCATCCACGAACCATTCGCTGATGACGTCGGGCGGGAGACCGCAGCCCGCCCAAGGTAGCCTCCGGGAGCTGCCGGCATGACGAGACACGCAGGTTCGAGAAGTATGCAGGCAGGTAGGTCCACAGTCCTACACGCTTTGAGGCATGGGCGTGGGCCAATTGCTGCACCACCAGAGGCGGCTGGCCGTCGACGCAGATGGCTACACTCTCCCCCTGGACATCCACCCGCAGGTGGAACCATTCCCCTGTGGGAACCGTCGCCGCCTTCTGGTACCCTTCCCCATGATACAGTTGCCAGGTGTTCGAACCATGGAAAACTGGATCGTACTGCAGGGCATCCCACACACCACTGCAATGGGGCACGGCATACGCCAGTTCAAAGTTCAGCACGTCCGCCACGCGGAAGACGATGCCTGGATAGCAGGCACCCTCGGCCCAGATCTCGACCTCGACGCTTGCTTCCCGCACCTCCAGATCGGGTACCAGCGCCAAACCATCTAGCCTAAGCGCCCTGCGTCCGCGCCAGGTGACCACCTCGGCAACTCTAGCATGCACGTCTAATGCTTCCAGGTTCGTGAGATTGGTCGCATAGGAAGTCGTCACCGTTGCACATCTCCTTGGCCAGGCACCCAAGTCACGCTCAGCGGCACCACCAGGCTCCTTGGGGAAAACACGCCCCTCAATCGCTCACCGGCAACTGTCAATCATCCAACAACTCTCGTATCTCGTCCAACGTCGCTTTCACGTGAGGGACAAAGCTGATGAACCCTGCCAGCTTGTCGCACGTGTTATAGTCGGGACAGTGCGCACAGTTGGGCAGTCCACGCCCGACGCCGCAAGCGCGGATCTCACACTCGGGACAGTGCCCGCCCAGTCGCCCATCGAAGGCCAGGCAGCCATCGCAAGTGACGTAGGCGGCGTCAATGTTAGGCGCGTTGTAGTCCTTCCGCCACTTGGCGGCGACGCGCTCCTTGGCCGACTCGTCGTCTGCTTGTGTAGCCAGGTAGGCTTCGCACGCGGCGCAATCTATCCCACATACAGCAATCATCCGCTCCATTGAAGATCTCCTCTCTTCAGTTTCAATTGTGAAGCTCCAGGCACAGCCGTGCGCTGAGCCAATGTCAGTATAGCACAAATGTTCTGTTTCGGCAACTCGGAGCTGGATCAAATGAAGATACTGGCGCGTCGGTTGGAGCGGCATGGCCTTCACAGTTTACAACTGGCTCCGCTGGCCGGCACGATGATCAACTGCTGCCGGTGAATCTACTCTCGCAGGGCATAGTTCAACGCGGCTTCAGCGTGCAAGGTCGTAGTGTTGAACAAAGGCAAGTCCACATCCTCTTGACCGACCAACAGAGGGATCTCGGTGCAGCCCAGGATGACGCCCTCGGCTCCACGCGCCGCAAGCTCCTTGATGATCGCAACGAACCCAGCGCGCGATTCGTCGCGGACCTGGCCGGCTACCAGTTCATTGTAGATCCCCCTGTTGACATACTCACGGTCGTCGGCCTCCGGCACAAGCACCACGATGCCCCTCTTGGCCAGTGTATCGTGATAGAGAGGCTTCTCCATGGTGAACTTGGTGCCAAGCAGCCCTACCGTTGTCATTCCGCACGCGACAATGGCCTCGCCCACCGCGTCCAGCAGGCTCAGCACCGGCACCTGGACGCTCGCATGCACCTGCTCCAAGACCAGGTGCATGGTGTTGGCAGCAATGATAATCAGCTCCGCCCTCGCCGCCTCGAGCTTCTGCGCTGCCTGGCTCAAACCTCCGGCAACCAAATCCCAGCGCTCTTGATTGCACCAATCCACGTAGTTCTGGAAACGAACGCTGTAGATGATGATCTCGGGATAGCCATAGTCGCCAAAACGCTCGGTATAGGTGTGGGTGATGTACTCGTAGTACTCCACTGTGGATTCCGGACTCAGACCACCCAGGATTCCGATCCTCTTGTGCATCGGTGCCTCCTCTCCTTACCTTGATGACGTGTTATTAGCATAGCACACAATTGCGAGATGGCAAACTGCTTCCTTACCGTGCCAACCCGGCACAGTGCACAACGTGGATTTGTGCATGCTCACCAGGGAAGGTATAATGGGATGAATCCCAAGCGCAACCTTTAGCCGAGGCCAAATCCGTGCGGCAGAAGACTAACTCGATGCGACTGCTGGAGTCGCGCAAAATCTCCTATCGAGCACACGAATTCTCTCCCGACATCCATTCTGCCGAGGGAGTCGCCGAGGTTCTGGGTGTGTCGGTCAACCAGGTCTACAAGACGCTGGTCGTCACCCGCACAGATGGCCGGCCGCTACTGGTGATGGTGCCTGGAGACAAAGCCCTGGACTTGAAACTATTGGCCAAAGCCGCAGGGGAGAAGAGACTGCGTATGGCCACACACAAGGAAGCAGAGGCCCTTACCGGTCTCCAGGTGGGAGGTATCTCCGCTCTTTGTCTGCTGACCAAAGCCTTTGAGGTCTACGCAGATCAAGCGCTCCTGGACCTGCCCAAAGTCTATGTCAGCGCGGGACAGCGGGGAATCAATCTCAGCTTGCTCCCTGGCGACCTGCTACGGGTCACCCGCGCACATGCTGTGCCGATCACGCAGTGAAATGACGAGGTGATAACATGAAGAAGCAAACGAGAGTACCTGGGCCAACACCAGCCAAGAGCTACATCATCGATATGGACGGTGTCATCATAGCCGGCAACACGCTGATCCCCGGTGCCAAGGACTTTATCAGCCGGCTCATCGGTCGCCGCAGCAAGTTCCTCATTCTGACCAACAATCCCATCTACACGCCGCTCGATTTGCAGCATCGTCTCCAGACGCTCGGTCTGGACATCCCTGTGGAATGCTTCTACACCTCGGCCATGGCCACGGCACAGTTCCTGGACTCGCAGCGGCCAAAGGGCACCGCCTTCGTCATCGGAGAGAGCGGACTGACCAGCGCGCTGCACGAGATCGGTTACATCCTCACCGACCACAACCCTGACTACGTCGTTCTGGGCGAGACCACGTCGTACAGCTTTGACAAAATCGCCCAGTCCGTCCGCCTAGTCGCTGCTGGAGCTCGCTTTGTCGCCACCAATCCAGATGTCAGCGGGCCAGGCAAGGAAGGGCTAGAGCCAGCCTGCGGCGCGATGGCAGCTCTGATCCAGGCGGCAACCGGAGTAGCGCCTTATTTCATTGGCAAGCCCAATCCCCTGATGATGCGCACCGCTCTGCGTTACCTGGGCGAGCACTCTGAGAACACAACTATGGTCGGCGACCGCATGGACACGGACATCGTTTCCGGCATTGAAAGCGGCATGCAAACCATCCTGGTGCTTACCGGCGTTACCAAGCGCGAGGACGTGGAGCGCTTCCCCTATCGCCCCACGCACATTCTCCCGTCAGTCGCAGAGATCAAGGTTTAAGAACTGGCTGGCCGCAATGGTATTCGCTGCGGCAGCAGCCCGTCAATGAATGGGGCAACGGATAGACGAATGGCGTGGCTCGGTATTCGTTTTTTCGTTCCTGCATTCGTTGATGGCAACGCGTTCACAACTCCCCTGCAGCCGCGCTGGCCGCACAGATGTAAACCTCCGGCGTCACACCTGTCTTCTCTGCGTACTGCCTGACCACCTGCTGTGCGAACTCCACAGCGGCTTCCGAGTCTACCCAATTGACGGTACATCCGCCGAATCCAGCGCCGGTCATCCGCGCTCCCAGGAAGCCCGGAGCCTTATGCGCCAAGTCGACCATAGTGTCCAGTGCCGCACAGCTCACCTCATAGTCATCGCGCAGGCTGGCGTGTGATAGGTCCATCAGTCGGCCAAACTCCTCCACCTCACCAGCTCGCAGGGCAGCTACGGCTGACAAGACGCGTTCGTTCTCACTGACCACATGGGCGCAGCGCTTGTGCACGATGGCTGGCAGGATGTCGCCGTACTTGGCCAGGTCGGCACTGGTTACGTCACGCAGCGCTTGCGCGTCCGGCAGGCACTGCCGCAGCAACTCCACGCCCTGCTCGCATTCGCGACGGCGCGCATTGTATTCAGAGTCAACCAAACCGCGGCGCTTCATGGTGTCACAGACCACCACAGACACCCCAGACGGCAACGGCACGGCCTCATACTCCAGGCTGCGGCAGTCAATCCACAACGCATGCCCACGCTGGCCCAATGCCGCGATAAACTGGTCCATGATGCCGCATTTCATACCCACGAACTCGTCTTCCGCCCGCTGGCAGAGCAAGGCCAGGTCCACCGGTGAAATATCCAAGGAACTCAAGTCACGCAGAGTCACCGCTGTGGCCACCTCTATGGCTGCTGAAGAGGAGAGCCCGGAGCCGATAGGCACATTGCCGGCGATCACTGCATCCATGCCCCGCAACACAAAGCCTTCTTGCTGCAATACAGCCGCCACACCGCGCACATAGTTGCTCCAAGGCGCAGCGGAGTCAGGCTCGATCTGTTCCAGCGAAAATCCGCTGCTCTGTCGAAAGTTCACCGACCACAGCCGCACCCGTGCGTCCGTGCGCACCCGTGCGGCAAGCATCACCTGGCGATCGATAGCTACGGGCAGCACAAAGCCGTCGTTGTAGTCGGTATGCTCACCAATCAGGTTAACGCGGCCTGGAGCCTGGAAGAAGCGTGCCGAAACTCCGGGGAAGCGCTGCCCAAGAGCCTCGGTGACCTGCTGCTGCAAATCCGCTGTACCCATTTGACAATCCCTCCTGTGGCGCGTGGCGCTCACGCTTACCGTCGATCTGGCAGTTGTCCGCACATCTGCCTGCATTGCCATCTTACAATGGCCGCACAACGAGGGGCAAAGTTCGGCCTGACTTGGGGATTGCGCAGAGCTTACTACATCCCTGACGCGATAGCAAACACCGGGCGATTCACACACACCCAACTCAGGAGGCAGTTTTTGACGAGATACCTATTCCGGCTACAATATGCCAACAATCTTGGTACAAGGAGAGACGACATGCAAAGACAGTCTGCGCTCGCCAGAGCGGTGTTTGTTCTCATTCTCGCTTCCCTGCTCCTGCTGTGCGCTTGCCTGAAGCCGACACAAACTCCTACTCCTGCCCCTACGCCAACATCGGCTCCCACCCTCACTCCTGCAACGACAGAGCCTGTCTTGACAGCCACTCCAACTGAACCTCAACCTGGCACACCCACCCCTCACCCTCTTACCTCGACCCTGCGCATTGGCTGGCTGGGAGTTTCCGATCCACTGTGGCCCTTTGCCGAGCGACCCAGCAGCGCGGACACCATTTGGTCCCTGATCTATGACCGCTTGATCTATCGTCGCCTGGACAACACGTATGCCCCAGCCATTGCCAGGAACTGGTTCAGCCTGGGCAATGGAAAGACGTGGAGCTTCAGCTTGGAGCCCAACGTGATGACTCACGACGGACAGCCCCTTACTGCGGAGGACGTGGCATTCAGCCTAGAGCTATTCCAAGGGAATCCCAGGTTCCAATACTACAGTGGTCAGATGCCCACACTGGAGAGCATCGAGGCCACAGGGCCTTACACTTTGACCATCACCCTGAGTCACCCCATTGCCAACATCGAGGCGCTCATACACTGGGTACCCCTCCTGCCGAAGCATATCTGGGAGACTATAGAGATCAGCAGTACAACCGAAGTGGACAAAAGCATGCTCGTGGGCACTGGGCCATTCATACTGAAGGAGTATCAACCCGGCCAGCAGATCACCCTCGTGGCCAACCAGGCCTATTGGATGGGGGCGCCCAAGGTAGATGCCGTGGTCTTCTACACCTACCCCAATGCCGAGGCACTGGCAGACGCAATCATGGATGGACATGTTGATTTGATCACTCACGTGCTACCAGCGCTTATCTCCGATCTCCGCAGTGACAATCACATCCAAGTGTTGTCCGGCCCACAGACCCATCTGCGCCAGCTTCTGTTTAATGTCTCCACAGAAGCGCCGAGCACAGGTCACCCGGCACTCCAGGATCCGCAGGTGCGCCTGGCTATCGCCCTTGCGATTGACAAAGAGCAGCTCATTGACGTGGTGTTCCTGGGCCGAGCCATGCCTGGCCTGAACATCATCCCACCGGCGCTGCACACCTGGTTCAACGCCGAAATAGAGGACATTGCATTCGACCTGGAGGAGGCAAATCGTATTCTGGACGATGCCGGGTACGCCGACGCAGATGGCGATGGCTGGCGCGAGATGCCTGACGGCAGCATAGCCCTGAGCCTTCGCCTGTATATCTCAGCGGACTCGGCCACGAGCAGCCGTGAAGCAGAAATGCTCGCCAACTGGCTGCGCCAGATTGGCGTTGGCGTGACTCGTCAAACGCTGTTGCCAGATGCACTGAAGGCCATCTGTTGTCCAGGTTTCGACTATGACATGATCCTGTGGGAACAAGAAAGTGGCCCAGACCCGGCCTTTGTGCTGAGCACCTTGACCACTGCGCAGATCGCTGCTGGCCTCAACGAGACGGGCTACTCGAATCCCGCTTACGACACACTCTACGAGCAACAGGCAACGGCCCTGGACCAGGAACAACGTCGACAGATCGTCTGGCAAATGCAAGAAACGGCGTTCAATGACCGGCCCAGTATCATCCTGTACTACGACTTGGCAATACAGGCTTTCCGCAAAGATCGCTTCCAGAACTGGCTCTTTGTGCCCACTGGGATTCTCTCGCTCACCGATGAACGTTCGCTGCTCCAGGTCGAGCCAGTCCAGTAGTCCATGGTGCCATGCCATGCTTGCTATGAAGACGGCCAGGCCTGTCGTGGGCGCTCGATCCACTGTGGAGCCGCCACGCGCATGGCAGGCAAATGCAAACGCCAGAACCACGAGAAGTACATCGAGTTGGTGTGCTTCCTGCTTCCAGCCCACAAGGGAAGAACATGACCTCACCTAGCCCACCCCCGAGAATGCGCACTTTGCTCCTGCTGGCCCTGATTATGTTGTGCTGCGCGCCAGCGCTGGCTCAGGCTATGCACACCCAGTCGCCCGAGCATGAATACGTGTTGGATTCGACATTGCAGCTTCTGAGAACGCTGCGCACCCAGGTAAATCCACCGCCGCGCCTGCGCAGCCTTCTGGACTCTCCCAAGGTTGACACAAGCGTGCGCTTCCGAGGAGGATGGCTGCTCTCGGCTCCGAACCTGGCACTTATGGAGAGGGAACTGGACATCGAGTTCACGCGGGTGAATGGCCGGATTGCCAGGGTCGGGCAGATCTGCGGAGCGCAGGTGCCGTGGGATGCGCTGGATCGCCTGGCGAGTTGGCCTGGGGTCGCACGGGTGGACTCTACCTGGAAGCCAGCCATGGCCACAGCTCTGGACGTGAGCACTCATGAAATCCGCGCGGACGATGTCTGGGAATTGCTGGACGCAGGGGGCTGGCCGGTCACCGGTCGGGGCATTGTCATCGCCGACTTTGACACCGGCATAGACGTCTTTCCCCCTGACTTCTGGCGCGCAGACGGCGGAACCTACCAGTGGCTGGACACCAACGCCAACGGTACCTTTGACCCCGGCATAGATGCTGTCGATCTCAACCGCAACGGTTCTGCCGAGGCCAACGAACTGCTGGATTTCGTCAACAGCACCTCCTCGCAGTCCGACGCCGTCCCCGGTGCCGATGACGGCGTGCTCTATCCCAGGATGGACTGGCTGTACAACGACGCTGACGGCAACGGCCAGCGGGACTATGGCCTGCCATCGGGTTTTGTGGAGCAAGACCCAACGTACGGTGAACGTCTCTTCCTGCTGAACGACAGCAACGACAATAGAATCGTAGACACGGGCGAAGTGTTGCTGGCGCTGGGCACTTGCAAGGTGCAAAAGACCCGCGACGCCAGCGGCGTTGAACGTACACGGGATATCAACTTGATCCACAACCCGCCCGACGTGAATGGCCATGGCACCCATGTCGGCAGCATCCTCTGCGGGGGCAGTATGGGATTGCGGCGCTACGTGGGCGTAGCTCCAGACAGCAAGCTGCTGCTGGCCGAATTCCTCGACTCCCAGGGCAACAATGCCTACACATCCTACATACCGTGGGCCGAGGACAATGGCGCCCACATCATGCTCTACGAGTTCGGAAGCTGGGTTCAGGAGTTCATGGATGGCTCGTCCAACCTGGAACAAATGCTCGATGCCGAATCAGCGAAAGGCATCGTTCAGATCGCCGTCGCCGGCAACCTGGCTGGAGGGCAGAAGCACGCCCACCTCATCCTCAGCACCGCCTATGCGCACAACGTGCGCTTCATGGTGCCCTACGGAGAGGAAATCGCCGACGCCTGGTTGAGCATTCTGTGGCCGGCCGCGCTGGATGCGGTGAGCGTGCAAGTAGTGACACCGTGGGGAACCTCCGTTACCCTTCCCGGAAACGACACCATGATCAACGTGGATGGGCACAGCATCTGGAGCTACCGAGAGCACTCGAACCAGGGCACCTCCAGGTTCGACATTTTGGTGTACCGCGGCGGCTCTACTTTGGTCGAAGGCGATTGGGTATTGAGGCTGCGCAACCAAACACCTTACGGGCTCAACGTCAACGCCTACGTCTCTGACCTGGCCCATAGTTGGAGCGGTGGGGTCATCTTCCTGGATCATATAGACGACATGTACACCGTCACCTCCCCCGGCACAGCGGACAGCGCGATTACCGTGGCCTCCTACAGCACACGCGCAAGAGAAGGAGACGGGCGAGGTGCCCTCTCTCCTTTCAGCGGCCAGGGGCCCCGCATCGACGGTGAGCGTGTCTTGGACCTGGCCGCCCCTGGGCACTACACCGACATTGCCTGTGCCAGCTCCAAAGACGTCCCTGGTGGGCAATTGGGGCAGTACGGGTGGTTTGGTGGAACCAGCGCCGCGGCGCCGCACGTTGCCGCTGCTGTGGCGCTCTTGCTGCAGCAGAACCCCGGCACCCGTCCCGAGCAAGTCAAACAGATGCTGCACGACAGCGCAGCACAGGACGCCCACACGGGGCTGGTGCCCAACTTCCGTTGGGGATGGGGCAAGCTGGATATCGGCACAGCGCTGTCCGCACCACGGAAGCCAACGCCCACGCCTCGCGCGCAGACCTTTCTGCCCATCATCCTCAGGCTGACCTATCCATAGCCACAGCGAGGCATGGCTCGTTACCGGTGATGGCAAGACTCAGCACAGCGGGCTCCCATGCCTGCTCTGCTCATCTGTACCCCGTTCGGGCCGCCACAGCCGAAGGTGTCGGCCCCGTTTACCTTGTCTCTACGCCTTGTCGGCTTGAGGCAAGGCGTAGACGACGCCTTCCGTTTACGCCCCTGGCGAATAGACCAGAGGTGGCGCAAAGACAAAGGTGAGACAGGGCAAGCCCGCCGCCGTTTGCTGCTTGCGGCGAAGACGCTACGCAGGGGCGAGATGGCCTGCCAAGTCGCCGGTAGCAATCTGAGTGGATTTGTGGGAGCGGCCCGTTTGGACTACAATTGTTTTGGGCCTCAGGGCTACTCTGCACAGAGGAAGGATACATGTCCACCACTTTGGCTGTACACAAGGCAGTAATCCCTGTCGGTGGCCTGGGCACACGCTTGTTGCCTATCACAAAGGTGTTGCCCAAGGAGCTGCTGCCCGTTGGACGCCGGCCAGTCATCCAATACGTTGTCGAGGAGATGCGCGCTGCGCGGCTGGAACACATCTGCCTGGTCACCGGACGCAAGAAGACGCTCATCCAGGAACACTTTGATAACGACCCCGAACTGGTGCGTCGCCTGCAGGACCTTGGACGTGACGAGCTGCTGGCAGAATTGGCCTACCTGGAATCTGGGCTGCATCTGACGTACATTCGGCAGAGCGGGCCCCAGGGCTTGGCCGATGCCTTGAGCCTGGCTGAGAATTTCATCGGCGAGCAATCATTTGTGGTAGCCCTGGGAGATTCGATCATCCACGAACCCAAGATGGGGGCGCTCCTGCGCAGGATGATTGATAGACATATGGCGAACGGTGCGGCAGCCACAATCGCTGTGGAAGCTGTTCCTGAAGGGAGGGTGCGTCACTACGGGATTGTTCAACCCGCGATATCGGTGGGCGACCAGGACGAGGTATTCCCGATCAGTGACCTCGTTGAGAGACCCGAACCAGACCAGGCTCCCAGCAATTGGGCCATCGCTGCCCGGTACGTCTTCACTCCGTCCATCTTCTCCGCCATCCGCCGAACCAGGCCAGGATGGGAAGGGGAAACGCAACTGACCGATGCCATTCGCATCCTGCTCCGCCAGGGCGGCAGCGTGCAGGCAGTACGTCTCTCGCCAGAGCAGCGACGGCACGACGTCGGCAACTTTGCCGGCTACTTCCGGACCTTTTTGGATTTCGCGCTGATGGACCCCTACTTCGGAGACGAGGTGCGCAGCTATTTAGAAGAAGCTTGCGCGCAAGAAGCGGACAGGAAACCGGGGGACTGATCGCTCCAGAGCAGAACAAGGCTCCTACAGTGTAACTGCGTCAGTCGCTAAACTTAACCAGCCGTTCTCATGCGGCAATACCTACACTTGCGCCGGAGCGCAGCGCAGGTCGTTTCGCTCTTGCGTAGCGTCTTTGCTGCAAGCGGCGATGGCTTGACGGGACAGGGGCTCCACCTCTCTCGCCCTGTCTCACCTCTGGTCTTTGCGCCAGAGGCGTAAACGGGGACGACACCTTCGGCTGAGGGACCGACACCTTCGGCCGAGGCGGCCCGAACGGGGTGCAAGTGTCCGAGCAACGAGGTTTGGCTACCTTCGATGCACGAAGCAATATGTTCGCAGATGGAGAAGTACGAGGATAATCATTTGACAGACAGAGAAAGCAGCTCCAGTACCTCCACAGACCTGGCCCGAGAGCTCGCTGAGGCCATCAGTCCCGTGTTTGCGGTGGAAGAAATCACCACAGGCATTGGCGGCGGGCGCGCGATCCGCCTGCAAGGACAACTGCTCACCGATTCGGAGCAGGCTTATAGCCACATCGCAGCAGGCTTCAGAAGGCATGGCTACACAGCCGTGCTGCGCCAGCAGAATGGACGCGCTGTGGTCATTGCCCTGCCGGGCATCTTCACCCACAAGCCAACGCGGGATTACCCCGCCATCGTGCTCTTTGTGCTCACCGTGCTTTCGATGCTTTTTGCCAGCGCCACAGCGCAGGCCCCTGACCTGGCTTGGATCCTCAGACATCCCTTGTCGGGCTTGCCATTCGCTGGCACGCTCCTGGGCATCCTGGTCGCACACGAACTGGGGCACTATGTGATGGCACGACGGCTGGGCGTGGCTGCCAGCCTGCCCTACTTCATCCCTATGCCGTTCAATCTCTTTGGCACGATGGGTGCTGTTATTCGCACCAGAAGCCCAATGCGTGACCGGCACCAAGTCCTGGCCATCGGTGCCGCCGGGCCTATCGCTGGCCTGGTCGTCGCCCTCCCTACACTGATCATTGGGCTGTTGCTCTCGACAGTCCAGCCAATCCCCATGCAGGAAGGCATCCTTGTGGAGGGCAACTCCCTGCTTTATGCGGCACTCAAGTTCCTGGTGTTTGGTCAGTTCCTGCCACGCAACGGGTACGACGTTTTCCTGCATCCCATAGCATTCGCAGCCTGGGCAGGCTTGCTGCTCACAGCGCTGAATCTCATCCCTGCTGGACAACTAGATGGAGGGCACATCGCCTATGCCCTCCTTGGAAAGCAGACCCGGCGGTTGAATCGCCTGGCCGTTGTTGCCACTGCCGCTCTGGGTCTCATCTGGTCCGGATGGTTTTTCTGGACAGTGATGCTTCTCTTGCTCGGTCAGCGCAATGCTGAACCCTTGGATGACGTCACTCCGTTGACAGCGAGACAGAAGGCATTCGCCATCTGCATGTTGATCCTATTCGTCTTGTTGTTCACGCCGATACCCATGATCTTACTCTAACTGCATCCGCCTGCCACTGGCCGTTTACGGTCAACAGGAGCATTGGCATGATCACCAAAATGCCCTCCCGGGATCCCAATAAGATTATCGTCAGATTCGAACTGCCACCAGCGATATGGGCCGATCGCGTTTTTCTGGTGGGAGACTTTAACGACTGGAACGAAACTTCCCATCCGATGATAGCGGATCGTGATGACGGTACATGGTACCTCACACTAGAACTCGATCGCGGTAGAGAGTACGAGTTCCGCTACCTGGTGAACGGACGTGAATGGCACAACGACTGGAAAGCGGACGAATACGTGCCCAACCCGTACGGAGGCACAAACTCGGTCGTATCCGCTGAGCTAGCATCTGACAAGCATCAGAAGCGGGCTAGGCGCGGTAGCCCTCCTTGAGCAAGCACAGCGCCTCCCGCCATTTCAGATGCCCAGAAGCCCGACGAAGTACCTGAACAGGCCTGCGTTGTCGCCTATTCCACACTCTGGCTCTGCAGAAACCAAATCCGTCGCTGCCAATCTAACCGACTTTGAAACCGCACAACCAGCCGGTATAATCCGCGGCGTGATCCAAGAGTCTGCAAGCCTAGATAGACACACACCATGAACACCATACGCTACTGGCTGGCGCGTCTCGCCGCCTCCTTGCTCGACACATTTGCCGCCATCACCGGCCTCTACTATTCCAAAAAGTATGCCGCAATTGTCAAACGTCTGGGGCTTCGTCAGCAGATTGCCGAGGATGCCGATGATCCAGGCCTGATCATCATTCAGATCGACGGTCTGGCACACGAACACTTGTTGCAGGCGATGCGCAGGCGGCGTTTGCCGAACATTCGGCGGATGCTCGACAGGGATGAATTCACCTTGTCGCGCTGGCGCTGCGGTCTCCCCAGCAGCACCCCGGCCGCTCAGGCTGGCATCATGTTCGGTGACAACGACGACATCCCCGCCTTCCGCTGGTATGACAAGCCATTGCGCAGGTCCGTAGTCTGCAAATCGCCCGAAATCGCCAACCAACTGCAAAGCCACGCATCCCGCAGCAACCCAGGGATCCTCAGTGGCGGTTCCAGTTATGTGAACATGCTCGATGGCGGGGCTGCCCGTTCGCTCTTCACCGTCAGCGCTCTTCGCACACAGAGTTTCTTTGAAGGTGTGCGCGGCGCTGGCCTCCTCGCCCTCTTCCTGCTCAACCCGCTCCGCACATTTAGAGTATTGTACCTCGTATTGAAAGAGTATGCCACCGACAGCTTGCAGAGGCTGTCCGCACGAATCAAAGGGCAGTCGTACCTCCCCGTGCTGAGCACTTTCCCCTTCGTGCGCATTGTCAGCAACGTCATCCTCAGAGAAATCGAGACCTTTGCCGTGCTGGTAGACGTCTATCGCGATGTGCCGGCCATCTATGCTACCTACTACGGCTATGACGAAATCGCCCATCACTTTGGCGTGGGGAGCAGGGCAGCACTCCAGTCTCTGCACGACATTGACCAGCGCATCGGACAGATTGACCGGCTGCTGCGCGCAAAGCTCAGCCGCTCCTACACCCTCTGCGTCCTCAGTGACCATGGCCTCCCGCCCTCACAGCCCTTTGTCGCACGCTACGGGCCGCCCCTGGGCCAGTACCTTTCTGAGAAGCTTGGCAGCGGCGTGTTCCTCGTCGAGCACGCAGGTGGTGAGTACGATCACATGTTCCAGACACGCTTCTTGCTTGACGAATTAAAGGCCGTCGAGCAGAATCTGGGCCCCACAGCCACCAAGGTAGCTCGCCGCATCCGCCTTCTGGTTCAGCGGCGACTGAGGCTTAGCCGTGAACTACCAGAATGGGACATGGAGCGGCAACAGGACGTGGTGGTCAGAAGCTCCGGTTCACTGGCGCACGTCTACTTCAACATCAGCAATCAGCGCATGGATCTGAGCGAGATCTCGGCCGCGTATCCTGGGCTGGTGGTCAAGCTGTTGGCGCACGAAGGCATCTGGCTGGTCATCGCCCGTGAGGAGAAACAAACGTTGATCATGGCCCAGGAGGGCATTTTGACGCTCGATGCTGAGGGTCAGGCCTACACGGAAGGAAAGCACCCGCTGCTTGGGCTGCCCGATCCCTGGCACGCTGCTGGGCAAATACGCCGCATCGCCAGCTTCCCCCAAAGCGGCGACCTGATCCTCTTGGGCGCATATGACCTAGACAAGGACCAGGTGGTGTGTTTCGAAAGGCAGTGGGCCTCGCACGGTGGTCTGGGAGGTTCGCAGGACTATCCCTTCATCATCTATCCGCAGCGATTGGATTGGGACCTGTCACACGTGCGCAATTCGCGCGACTTGTATCCATTCTTCGCCCGACAGCGCGCGTTGGTCCCAGAAAAGAAGAAACGAGTGGGAGAACTGACATGACCATCCGCTTAGAGCCCATAGGCATATTGAGAAATGAGTGTGGGGACCGCATATCCAAAGGATGGGAGACCAAAGAGGCTCAGATTATCATCAACGAGAAATGGCTGCCTGCTCTAGAGGGCGTAGAGGGGTTTTCACACCTGATTATTCTCTTCTGGCTGCACCGCATCCCCCGTGAAGGAATCAAACCGAAAACCCATCCACAAGGGCGCCAAGACTTGCCACTGGTGGGCATATTTGCCACACGCACACCCTACCGGCCGAACCCTATTGGCCTGCAGGTGGTGGAGTTCGTTTCCCGTGAGGCCAATGTGCTGACCATACGCGGCATCGACGCACTCGACGGCAGCCCCATCCTGGACATCAAGCCCTACCTCCCGCGCGGGGACGCCATCGCCGAGACGAGGCTCCCTGCCTGGCTGAAGAAGCTGTGGGGTGTTGAAACCTAGAACGGGATGCGCGAAACGCAAAACATGAGGCGTGATTGGGATGTCTACTGCGTTTCACACCAACGCGGATGATGCGGCCAGGTAGGAACAGGAACTGCGCACTGCCCGCAACAAACTGCCAACCGCCAACTGCCAACTCTCAAAGCCGCCGCAAGAACTCCAGTGCCTCTTCCCTCGTCTGCAACTGGCCCTCGACCTGCGCCTCGCGCACTGTCTCCAGAAGCTCTCCCACGCGTGGTCCGGGTGCCAGGCCCAGCTCTGACATGACGTCCTGGCCGGTGACCAGTCTCGGTGGATCCACTACCTCCTGTGGCTTGCGGTAGTAGCTCTCCAGCATCAACTGGGCCAACCCCAGATAGTCCCGCCAGTGGTCTCTCTCCAGCGTTTCGCCCCGCGTAGCCAGTTGATCCGCCAGGGCCAGAATCAGCACGTCGATCCCTGCATCGCCGGTATCGCGAAAGAAGCGATAGATGACCCTGCGGGTCACCGGGCCCGACTTCAACAGCCGACCCGGACGCATGTGGTGCTTCACGATAGTACCCACCAGGCGGATTTCTCTGGCCGAGAAGCGCAGCCGGCGCAACACCGCTTCTGCTATTCCTGAGCCAGCAGAATCATGTCCAGAAGCGAGTATCCGCCCGTCAGGCTCGATGGTGCGCGTGCTCGGTTTGCCCACATCGTGCAGCATGGCCGCGAACTTGAGCAGCGTGGCGCGAGTGCGCCCCTCACTGACTATCTGGCCGAAATGCTCGCCCAGCTCGGCAGAGAAGGGACTCAAGAACTCTTCTTCGTCCTGGCCCAGTTGGGCATCTGGGAATGCTCCCAGCCGCTCTGCTTGCGCGATGGTGACCAGAGTGTGTTCGAACACATCGTGGATGTGCGGAGCTGATTGCGTAACGCCCTTCAACTTCGCCAGCTTGGGCAGGACGTGCTGCAGCAGACCCAGTTCGTCCATGCGCCGCAAATGATCGGCAGCGCCCTGGGCCGCTACGATCAGAGCCAGCTCTTGCCTTTTCCGCTCTGCTGAGGGCCGAGTGATCAAGTCCGCATCGCGCCGCAGCCACGACTCGGTTCGGGGTTCGATGCGCAGGTTCAGTGTGGCAACAAATCGCACGGCACGCAGCAAACGCACAGCATCCTGCCGAAAGGCCTGCTCGCTCGTCGCCCGCAGGATGCCGGCCGCCAGGTCGCTCTGCCCAGCGCACGGATCGATGATCGTTGGCTCGGGCTCGAAGCAGTCGCGGATGTCCACCGCCATGGCATTGACCGTAAAGTCGCGTGCCCTCAGATCAGCAAGGATGTCCGGCCCGCGCATCGCTGCCAAGTCAACGACCCAGCGAGAGGGCGAGGGGTACACAATACGAGCAGCATCGGTTTCCTCGTCCAGAGCGTAAAAGGCGCCACCAGTGTCGTCGGCCAGGCGACGCGCCAGCGGTATGGCCCCCGCAGGAACAACAAAGTCAATGTCCTTGGCCTGCCGGCCCAGCACCAAATCGCGCACATAGCCACCACTGATGTAACACGACGCCACTGCCTGAGTCAGGAAGCGGATGATGCGTTTCAGCAGTTCATCCTGTGCATAGGACATCAGGCCCAACTCTACTGCTCCTTTAGGCGCAAAGCCAGGTGCTGCAAGGCGATAATCGTCTTCGCGTCGCGAATCCTCCCCTGGCGCACCAGGCGCAGCGCCTTGCTCAGCGGCATTTCATGCACACGGATGTCCTCGCCCTCATCCGCTTTTCCACCACCCGGACCTACCCGCGCGGCAGAAGACACATAGCCCAGATAGAGAAAGATGCGCTCTGTGCACGCCCCCGCGCTAGGGTAGAAGGTGGCCACGTGTTCAAGATCCTCCACGCAGTAGCCTGCTTCCTCCACCAACTCGCTGCGGGCTACGACCTCCGGCGTGCGATCCCGGTCGATGATGCCGGCGACCACTTCCAAAAGCCGCCCATCGCGCTCATCCCGCACGTAGGCCGGATAGCGGAACTGCTCGACCAGTATGACCGAGTCGCGCTCTCGACTGTACAACAGCACCGCCACCGAATCGCCGCGCTCAAAGCCAATCCTCGTGACCGGTTCGCTCATGCGCCGGTTGAACCTCTGATAGCGCAGCACGACCCTGTCCAACTTGAAGAAGCCATCGTACTCGCGATGCCGTTCCATTACTCTAACCCGCATGGCTGCCCCCGTATCAGGCCTCTTGCCTGAGAAAACGCACGTACATGTGCAGACTGAAGACAAAGAGCACCAGCCCCAGGAATGCTAAAGATGGTACCAGCCAAGGCCACGCTTCTGACGACACCTGCAGCCCAACCGTATGAAGCAGTCCCCCGCCAACGTAGACCAGGCTGTTTAGCAAAGCGATCAACGCAGCAGAGAAAAAGTGGATGGTCCACAGTTTTGCCGCTGGCGGCAGCGTCTCCATCTGCCAGCAGAAAGCTTTCTTGAACTCTCTGGATGTGAACCGAGCCACGTTAGCGAAGTAGAACGCCTTGATCTGATTCATTGTTGCGGCGCTGCCTCGCCACGCCTGGCGCAGGCGAATGATCTGCAGCAGATAAAGCCAACCGACGATGCACAACGCCCACAAGAGCGCCATGCCAACATAAGGCAAAGCATCCGCCCCAGGTCCAGGGGGCCTCTCGGCGCTGAGTAACGCTGCGACCGCCGATACCACGACCCCAGTCAACAGCAGGTAAAAGTTGACCACTGTATGGCGATCGTTCATCGCTTCGCTGGCAGTGATGCGCGCATACTCGAACTCCATGCCCAGCAGGTCTTGGGGAGGAAGGCCAGGCTGATCCGAGATGTACACGCCCTCAAATCTGGGCAGGGATTCCGTCCCCGGCTTGCGGCGCTGATTGAAATGGAGAATCGCCTCCATGATGGAAGTCATTATTCCGAGAAACAGAAGGGCTGCGCCAAAGACGAGACATCCCTGAGCCTGCCAGGAAGCACCAGGGGGAATATTGGAAACCACAGCGGCCATACCTGCCACCAGGGCAACCGCTTCGAGAAACCACCGCATCCGATCCCACTCTGCTCCCTGAGAGCCCGTTCCCTTCCCCGTTTCCTCATCCATAGCCGTCCCCCAATTGCTCCTTCTGGCACAGCCCTGCTTCGCCCGGTCTGTCCCCTAGTGCCCACGCACTTTCAGGTTCTCCGCCAACTGCAACCCAGCGTGCAGCGCCTTCAAGTTGAGCTCCTGCGTGCCTGTTGGTGCACGCGCGGCAACTGCCGACTCAATGGCTTCTCGCGAAACAATACCGGTGAGGCCGACCATCAATCCCAAGGCCACGATGTTCGCCATCAAGCGCCTGCCCGTCGCCTCCTCCGCAATCTTGGTGATCGGAACCCGATAGGCACGCGCGGTGGGCACCTGATGTACGAGGATCGAGTCCACGATCAGGACGCCATCTTGCCGCAAGTCCTGGCAGTACTTATCGCATGCTTCCTGGCTCAGGGCCAACAGCAGGTTGGCTTCGGTGACCTTGGGGTAGTCGATCCGCTCATCGCTGATCACCACTTCTGCTTTGCAGGCCCCACCGCGGGCTGCCGGCCCGTAGGACTGCGTCTGTGCAACGTTCTTGCCATCGTAGGTAGCCGCGGCCTCGGCCAGGATCACCCCGGCCAGGATCAAGCCTTGACCGCCCTGACCCGCAAGAAGAACCTCGTACCTCGTGCTCATGCTCGCTCCACCACCGTCATTGTGGCCCTGTGGGATACATACAATCAATCACTCAACACGCCAGATGGGGACCTTCAGAGTTGACAAAAGCCCCGGACTTGACGGCTACCTCAATGATTCAGAACCCTGATCAAGTCCTCCTGAAGCCGCGGAACGTCCACCGAGACGCATACCTCGGCATTGGGCGGCTGGTCCGCTCGTGGCCGCGTTTGACCCAGGTTGTTGGGCTCGTCGGTCACGACCTCAATGGCGAGCGATTCCCATCCTGCAATGTCCGGCGACATCATGACTACGGCAGCCACCACATCCCAGATGTAGAACTGCGATGAGAAGTTGAAACTCGATTTCCAGAGCTGTGCGACAGCCTTCGCTGCTGCAGACTCCGCCTTGGACTCGAATTCGTTGAAGTAGGCCCGATCCACCCGCACCTGGTTGGTTGCATCGAGGGGCACCATGCCAAGGGGGATCCCAGCGGAAAACACCTCCGCCGTCGCCACGTAATCCACCCACAGGTTCCACTCTGCCGCCTCGTTCGCGATTGCCGAGTACTCTGCTTGGATGTTACCAGGCACATGCACGGCGCCGCCCATCATGAAGACGCGCTTGGTGCGACCGGCGAGGTCTGGGTCGTCACGCAGGGCCAGCGCCAGGTCTGTGTGCGCTCCCAGAAGCACTACCGTAACCTCTCCGGGGTACGTGTTCACCACCTTAGCCAGCAGTTCCGCTGTGGATTCCTCTACAAGATCCGCCTTGGCTTCTGGAATAAAGGAGCCATAGGGACGATCCGCCCCACTCCGCCAGAGACCGGGGAAGGAATGGTCTCCTTCGAGCGATTCGGCTCTGCCCACGGCAACCGGAATGTCCTCTTGGCCAACCACAGCCAGCAGGCGCAGGACGTTGCGCGCGCCGGGCTCAACATGCGCCACACCGTCAGCCGAGCCGATACCAAGCACCTGAACCTCGGGGTGGCTCAGCAGGTACAGGATTGCGACCGGATCGTCAGAGCTCATGTCAGTGGTAATAAAAACCGGCATGCGGTCAGTGTCGAGAGCTGGGATCGCGGCTGTCGCTGCTGCCGGTGGTGCGGCCATCTCGGTGCTCGTGGGCAGCGGGACCGCAGTAGGAGTCGCTATGGGTTGCGGCACCGCCGTCCGAGTGGGCACAGGAGTCGGCGATGGCGCGGGAGCGCACGCGAACAGCACAAGCGCCGATAGTATGAGAGCAAGCCACACCTTCCAGGAGCGGCCTGCAGGAGCATTTGGTCGTCGCGTCATCATCTGCCTCCAGATTCCAGTCCTACACGGTCAGCAGCAGGAGGAGGCCACAGTCGAGCCATTGAGTCACTGTCTGGCCACGCCAAGATCACACGTCAGAGGAGCTTTTCCACCGTCTCCACGCGGATGACAAGCGCTCCTCTCGCCCAGGGATACTCAGCCTTCACCATGTCCGCCCACTCACCCGAGGTCTGTACCTCGCCGCTGCCAGACAGCCTGAAGCCGGTGTTGGCCTGCTTGGAGCCTACCAGGACCTCTATGCGTGGATTCGTGCTCAGGTTCTGCTCCGTCTTGCCGAATCCGCCCGCAGGAACGAGCAAGATCTCGCCATTCTGGATGCCCAACTTCCTTACATAGTCGCCCCACGTTGCCACCAGATGGACACCTTCTTCTCCGCAAGTACCGATGGTGACAACCTCAACCTGCTCCATGACTTCCTTGACTTCTCCTCCGAGTTTGGCCATGACTGTCCTCCTTTGACATCAGCCCGCAGATTCAATCGAGACCGTCGCCACTACCCTTCCAAATAGCGGCAGCCTCCCCTCACCCCAACCCTCTCCCCACGCTCCACGTCTCGACTACTCCCTAGCCTTCCGGCGTAGGGAGAGGGAGCTCACGCAAGTATCCCCTCTCCTCTCGCCCGTGGCGAGGGGAGAGCCCCCTGCGCTTTGCTCCGGGGAGGCTGCGCGCGGGCCGAGGGTGAGGGCTTTGCTCCCTCTTCTGACATTCCTCCAAAATCGCCTCCAGCACTGCAGCCAGTTGATTGCCAACCTCCCTGTTCGTGAAGCGGATCACCCGGCAACCGTGAGCCTGCAACGATTCCGTCCGCGCCGCGTCGTACTGAAGCTGTTCGGCATGCGAATCTCCATCCACTTCCACAACCACCTTGCAGGCCGCACAGTAGAAATCGACGATGAAGCGACCCATCGGATACTGCCGCCGAAACTTGAACCCGCCAAGCCTTCGGTCACGCAAGCGCCTCCACAGCTTCATCTCAGTTAACGTCTGTCGTTGGCGCAGGTCGCGAGCCCTGGAAGCCGTCAAAGTACCCGTTCGCCGTTTACGTGCGTCCCTCATGTGCTCTGCCCCTCACCCCAACCCTCTCCCCACGCGCCACGTCTCGGCTACTCCCTGATCTTCCAGCGTGGGGAGAGGGAGCCTGCGTCCTCAACCCAGATGGCCATGCGCAGAGAAGCACATCTCCCCTCTCCCCTCGCCCGTGGCGAGGGGAGAGGGGCCGGGGGTGAGGGCCACGCCCTGCAACAAGCCAAACACCTCAGCCGTCGAAATCGCGCCCAAGCACACCCGCTGCTGGCAGGCCTGCCGCTGCTCCAAACTGCACGGCGCGCAAGCCGCGCTGCCACGCACCACGCGCACCGAGGCTCCACGCGGTGCCCACACGTCTGGGTCCGTGGGGCCGAAGATAGCCACCGTGGGCACGCCCACAGCCGCAGCCAGATGGCTCACGCCCGAGTCGTTGCCCAGATAGGCCCAACAGCGCGCCAGGATCGCCGCCAGAAGGGGCAAGGGTGGGTCATGCAGCAACACGTAGTCCACACCGTCGAGAGCCCGTTGCACGTTGCCAACGGCCCGATCATCCGCAGGGCCGCTGATCAGCAAGATACCTACTCCGCGTTCACGATGCAGGTGCCGTGCCACTGCGGCAAAGCGCTCGGCGAGCCAGTTCTTGGCCGGGCTTCCGCTGCCCGGATGTACCGCCAGCACAGGCTCGTCACCCAGCGCGTGATCCACCCACCACCGCGCAGTCTCCTGCGGGTCCGCTGCGGTCAGCCGCAGGCGCGGTGGCTCGGTGCACACAGACACGCCCAGCTCCCGAAGGGGCTGCTGCAGATGCAGACTCATATGCATGCACAAGTCCGGCCTGGGCCGCGCATCAAAGCTCAGCACTATGCCACGTGCCAGGCGCGACAGATTGCGGGCGAAAAGGCGCTCTGGCGGCACAGCATAGGAGAGAATCCAATCGAATTGGGCCAGGTAGCTTTGCAGACAATCGGCGACAACGCCTGAGGATTGGAACAGGCCAGCCAGATCCACCCGATCAAAAGACGACACCGCAGCAACCACACTGCGACCAGGCAGCCATTGCAATACGGCCAGGTTGCCCATCACCTCGATCTCGGCCTGCGGGAACGCCTCCTGCAAGGCCTGCAGCGCCGGCAGGGTCAGCAGAACGTCACCCAAAGCCCCAGGCCGTATGACCAGGATTCGCCTGTGCGGTTGCCAGTTGCCGGTTGCCAGCACCCGCTGTCCAGTCCCAAGCTCACACACTACGCCTCACGCTTCACGTTTCACTTTTCCCGCATCGGGATGCGGATTCCATACTCCTTCGCCGCCTCAATCGCCTGCGAATACCCCGCATCCACATGCCGGACGATGGCCGTGCCCGGATCGTAGGTCAACACGCGCTCCAGCCGCTTGGCCGCTTCCGGGGTGCCATCCGCCACGATGACCTGACCAGCGTGCAGCGAGTAGCCAATGCCCACACCACCACCGTGGTGGAAGCTCACCCAGGTAGCGCCTCCCACCGCATTCAGCAATGCATTGAGGATCGGCCAGTCGGCTATGGCATCCGAGCCGTCGAGCATGCTCTCGGTCTCGCGCCTGGGGCTGGCCACCGAGCCCCCATCCAGGTGATCCCGCCCGATGACGATAGGCGCCGAAATCTTGCCCTTGGCGATCAGGTCGTTGATCAGCAGCCCAAAGCGCGCCCGCTCACCATAGCCCAGCCAGCAAATACGCGCCGGCAGTCCCTGGAACGCCACCTGATCGTGTGCCAGGCGAATCCAGCGCACCAGGTGCTCATCGTAGGCAAATTCCTTCATCACCACTTCGTCGGTGACGTGGATGTCCCTGGGGTCTCCAGACAGGGCCACCCAGCGGAAGGGACCTTTGCCCACGCACAACAGCGGCCGGACGTAAGCAGGAACAAAGCCTGGATAGGCAAAAGCATCCTTCACCCCGGCATCGTAGGCCCGCTGGCGCAGGTTATTGCCATAATCAAAGACCACAGCACCGCGCTTCTGCATATCCAGCATCGCCTGCACGTGACGGCCCATGGACTCCATAGAACGTCGCGTATACTCCGCCGGGTCCTTCGCTCGCAGTTCCTCGGCTTCAGCCACGGACAGGCCCGCAGGCACATAGTTCAGCGGGTCATGCGCTGGTGTCTGGTCGGTGACCACGTCAGGAGTGACGCCGCGCGTGACCAGTTCGGTATACACATCGGCAGCATTGCCAATCAGGCCCACAGACAGCGGTCGCTTGTCTTCCACTGCCTGCTCCACCAGGCTCATGGCTTCTTCCAGGTTGTCCACCACGGTGTCCACGTAGCGCGTATCCAAACGCCGCTGGGCGCGGGCACGGTCCACCTCCACAATCAGGGCCACGCCCTCATTCATGGTGATCGCCAGCGGTTGCGCCCCGCCCATGCCACCCAGGCCCGCCGTGAGCACGAACTTGCCCTTCAGGCTGCTCCCAAAATGCTTCTGCGCCAACGCCGACAGAGTCTCGTACGTGCCCTGCAAGATGCCCTGCGTGCCAATGTAGATCCAACTACCGGCCGTCATCTGGCCATACATGATCAGGCCCTTGGCATCCAGTTCGTGGAAATACTCCTGCGTGGCCCACTTCCCCACCAGATTGGAGTTGGCAATCAGCACGCGCGGCGCATCGGGGTACGTGCGGAAGACGCCCACCGGCTTGCCCGATTGCACCAGCAGCGTCTCGTCGTTCTCCAGCTCCTTGAGACTGCGGACAATAGCCTCGTAGCATTCCCAGTTTCGCGCCGCTTTGCCGCTGCCACCGTAGACCACGAGTTCTTCAGGCTTCTCCGCCACCTCGGCATCAAGGTTGTTCATCAACATGCGCATGGCCGCTTCTTGGCCCCAGCCCTTGCAAGTCAACTGGGTGCCTCGCGGCGCACGCACCATTCGCTTGGCCATCACACACCTCCTCGCTGAGTTTGATGTGCTCATTATACGCCGACGTGGTGCTGGAGACAAGTCGAATGGGAAGCGGCAGTGTATCTTTCGTTCAGGAAATGCTGCCTCAGTACCGACATGGCTCGATTGCTGTGTCAGTGCGCCCCCTTATGTAGCATAGGGGCTTGTCCTCGTCCGTGACGCCCACCCCGTCAAGCCATCGCCTTCCTCTGGGTATCGTCTCCCCAGAGACGATGCGGCGAGACCTTCGGCGGTCGCCCACAGGGCATGCAGAGCACGAACTGCAAGGGGCTATGCTACATACCCTGCTTAGCACCCATCTGCTCTCGGGACCCAATTCCCTGAGCCAAAGATACTGCACCTGGGAAGCAGCGTAGAAGAGGTTATCGGCCTTGAGGGAGGGAAAGGAGCACTAATGCGCCGAACTCAGCAGTCCATGCGGCCGCTGTGATCGGCCGGCGTGGAAATCGCGTCCAGGGCGGCTTGAGCTGCGGCCTGTTCCGCCGCTTGCTTGTTGCGGCCTGCACCTCGACCGCGCACCTGGCCCTGGATCCGCACTTCCACCGTGAACTGCTTGGCGTGATCCGGTCCGCTTTCCCGCACCGTCACGTAACTCGGCGCCTCATGATGGATAGACTGGGCCCATTCCTGCAAGCGGGTCTTGGCATCTCGCAACAGCACTGCACCGGCTGAGGACTCGAGGTGGAATTCGAGGAAAGGCAGAAAGAACTGGCGCGTGACATCCAGACCCTGATCCAGGTACAGCGCACCGAGCAAGGCCTCGAAAGCATCTCCGAGCATCGTGGCGCGAGTGCGGCCACCTCCCTGTTCTTCGCCACGCCCGAGCAGCAGGTAGCTTCCCAGGTCAATCTCCGCTGCAAAGCGTGCCAGCGTATCACTGCGCACCAGTTCGGCGCGCAGACTGGTCAATTGACCCTCTCGCCACTCCGGGAACTTGCAGTACAGATACTCTGTGGCAATGAAGTCGCCAATCGCGTCGCCCAGGAACTCTAGCCGCTCGTTATCGCCCCACTCACAGTCCGGGTTTTCATTCAGGTACGAGGCATGAGTGAGCGCACGTCGTAGCAGTGTCGGGTCGCGAAAGGTAATGCGAATTCGCTGTTGCAGTGCGGCCCGATTCTTTCGTTGCTTCTCCACATCGCTCACAACGAGTTCCCGCCTAGTCCCGCCTATCCAACAGCTCACGCACAGAACCGGCCACGTCTGCCCGCGCCACGGTGATTTGGGACTTGCTTTCCAAGTCGCGCACGGCGACCCGATCAGAAGCCAGTTCGTCCGGGCCCAGAATGACCAATACGGGGATACCCTTCTTCAAGGCATAGCGGATCTGTGTTCCCAGCGGATTTTCGCCGTAGTACAGCTCGCAGCGCAGGCCGAAACCGCGCAGCTCTGTGAGGAGCTTTAGGGAGTCAGTGAGTAGCTCAGGACGAAAGACCGTGCCCAGCACCTCAACTGTGGTCTCGCCAGGAGGAAACATCTTCAGCTCCTCCATGACGTCGATAATGCGCTCGATACCGATGGTCGTCCCGGTTGCCGGATAACTCTGCGACGAAAACCTGCCCACCAGGCCGTCAAAACGCCCGCCGCCGGTAATGCTGCCGATGCGCGGTTTCTCCACCACAGTCTCGTAGATTGGGCCTGTGTAGTAGTCCAAGCCACGGACCATAGCCAGGTCCACGCGGTAGAATTCGGGCACTACGTCCAACGCTGGAAGGTACCCGAGCAACTCCTCCAGCTCGTCAATGCCCTCCAGGGCCATTGGGTAGTCTGCCAGCTCCCGGCGCAAATCGTCGAGAGCTGTTCCTGCTCCGTCTTCAGGCCGCAGGATCCCTAGCAAACGATCCACGGTTCGCGCGTCCAGTCCGCCTTTGCGCAACTCGTCACGCACACCATCGATGCCGATTCTGTCCAGTTTATCGATGGCCCGATAGAGCTGGGGCACCTGATCCTCGGGCACACCTGAGTACTGCCCGATGCCAGTGAGGATCTTGCGATCATTGATAATGGTTACGAATTGCTGAAAGCCGAGCCGTCGGAGCACGGTGTAGATCAAGGCAATGATTTCGGCATCAGCGAGCATGCTCGCTGAGCCCACAATATCCGCATCGCATTGATAGAACTCTCGATACCGCCCCTTCTGCGGCCGCTCCGCCCGCCACACCGGTGCAATCTGGTAACGACGGAACGGCTTGGGAAGATCGGGATATTGCGCCACAACGCGGCTCAAGGGCACAGAGAGGTCAAAGCGCAGGGCCAGTTCCTCCTTGCCGCCTGGGTGCTGGACCATGAAAATCAGCTTTTCCGCGTCATCACCGTATTTGCCCAGCAAGACCTCAGCCAGTTCCACCGCTGGCGTGATCAAGGGCTCAAAACCAAACTCGGCAAAGGCCTCCTCGACGATGCCCAAGACCTGCTGGCGCAGCACCATCCTTCTGGGCAGGATGTCTCTCATGCCTTTGGGTAAACGGGGGCGAATCAGCTCCATACGCTACTCTCCCGAGGTATCTCCAGGCTACGGATAAACAAATAAGAGCGCGAGCACCACCGCTCTGCGCTCCCTGGCGCGGCCACAGGGTGGATGACGGGATTTGAACCCGCAACAACCGGTTCCACAGACCGGCGCTCTACCCATTGAGCTACATCCACCACGTCATTTGGATAAATGCATTATACACAACCGAGCCCAGAATGCAAATCTACTACAAATTACTGCCGCATTTTCCTCTCGCCTCCCGCTGGTGTATACTTCACCCACCCACCGTATACAAGGAGACAACATGTCCAACTCCTCCATCTTGGCCACAATTGCTGCTGAATTAGGCTTGCCCAACGGTCAGGTAGCACAGACCGCTCAACTGCTGGACGATGGCAACACCGTCCCCTTCATCGCGCGCTATCGCAAAGAAGCCACTGGGGGCCTGGACGAGGAACAGATACGCTACGTGCAGGCACGCCTGTCCTACCTGCGCAATCTGGCCGCGCGCAAGGACACGGTGCTGAAGAGCATTGCCGAACAAGGCAAGCTCACCCCAGAACTGGAAGCTGCCATCCGCCAGGCACGCACGCTACAGGAGGTCGAGGATCTCTATCTTCCCTACAGGCCCAAGCGCCGCACCCGGGCCATGGTTGCCCGTGAGAAGGGTCTGGAGCCTCTGGCCGACCTGCTGCTGGCCCAGGAGATCAGCTCTGGCACGCTCGAAGCACCTGCACAGCCCTTCCTCAGCGATCAAGTTCCCACCGTAAAAGACGCCTACTCCGGTGCACGCGACATCGTCGCCGAAGTGGCATCTGAGAACGCCGAGGTCCGCCGTGAATTGCGCCGGCTGACCCTGGAGCAGGGTCTGTTGATAGTTTCGCTGGCTGAGGAGGACGCCGACCCAGAGAACAAGTATGCCCACTACCACGATCATCACGAGCGACTGCGCGACATCCCGCCGCATCGCCTGCTGGCCATCAACCGTGGGCAGCAGGAGAAAGCACTGCGAGTGCACCTGGAGGTGCCAGAAGATAAAGCCCTCTTTTTTCTGCGCCGGCATTACCTGCGCAACCCGGACTGTATTCTTGTGGGCCAGATCGAGCAAGCCCTGCAAGATAGCTACGGCCGGCTGATCGGTCCTTCCCTCGAGCGTGAGATGCGCCGCCAACAAACCGCAGCGGCTGAAGAACACGCCATCAAGGTATTCGCCACCAACCTGCGCCACCTGCTGCTGCAACCGCCCATGCGCGGCGTGCGCGTCATGGGCATTGACCCCGGCTATCGCAGCGGCTGCAAAGTCACGCTGGTGGACGAGACGGGCAAGTTCCTGGGCGGCAGGACCATCTATCCGCATCCGCCGCAGAGAAGGTGGGATAAAGCCCTGGAAACACTGCGTGACTGGGTATCCGGGTCCCAGGTTCAGGTCATTGCCATTGGCAACGGCACTGCCTCCCGCGAGACCGAGAAACTGGTTGCCGAACTCATTGATAGCGGTGTAGACGTGCGCTACACCATTGTCAGCGAGGCTGGAGCCAGTGTCTACTCTGCATCCAGGCTTGCCCGTGAGGAATTCCCCGACCTGGATGTGTCGATGCGCGGTGCCATATCCATCGCCCGTCGCTTGCAGGACCCGCTGGCTGAACTGGTCAAGATCGATCCCAAGTCCATCGGCGTGGGCTTGTACCAGCACGACGTGCACCAAAAGGCCTTGAGTGAGGCACTGGATGCAGTGGTTGAGTCAGTGGTCAACTATGTGGGCGTGGATGTGAACACGGCCTCAGCAGCCCTGCTGCGGCACGTAGCCGGCCTCAATGCCCGGGCGGCGCAGGCCCTGGTCAAACGGCGCGACGCGGAAGGGCCGCTCACTTCCCGTGCTGAGGTACTGCAGGTGCCCGGGATCGGTCCCAAGGCCTTCCAGCAGGCCGCAGGCTTTCTGCGCATCCCCGATGCGCCTAATCCACTGGATCGCACAGCCATCCACCCCGAGTCGTATCCCGTAGTCGAGCGCCTGTTCACCCTGATGGACGTACAAGACAACGAGCCAGACCTGGCTGAACGTGCGCGCGCATTCCGTGCCCAGCACTCCCTTGAGGAATTGGCGGCGGTATTGGAAGTAGGCGTGCCTACGCTGACCGACATCATTGAGGATCTGGTTCGCCCCGGACGGGACCCCCGCGAGAGCCTGCCTGGCCCCATCCTCCGCCGTGACGTGCTAAGCATCGACGACCTGCGCGAAGGGATGATGCTCACCGGCACAGTGCGCAATGTGGTCGATTTCGGCGCCTTTGTGGACATCGGTGTCAAGCAGGACGGTCTGGTGCACGTTTCGGAGATGGGAGAGAAGTACGTGCGCGATCCCTTTGCCGTGCTCTCGGTCGGCGACATCATCCGCGTGCGCGTGATCCGTATCGACAAGGACCGTGGCCGCATCGGCCTGAGCATGAAGGGGAAAACGGGGGACGGGTAGCGGGTAGCGGGTAGTGGGTAGCGGGTGGTGGGTCGTGGGGTAGCGGATGGCAGGCTGTCCGTGGGGAGCAGGGGGAATGGAGGTTAGGGCGTGCTGTGTTGTGCGTTGTGTACCGTTACCCGTGACCTGAGGCTAGATTGTTTTGCCTGTCTGTTCTTGCCAGTGGTTGATCAGACCATGTAGAGCGCGGCCAGTCTCGTCCGCCGAAACTCGCAGGTTGTGGCCGGTTCCCTCGTCGATGTAGCCAAGGCGCTGCGCTAAATGGACATAATACTCGGCTTCTCGCAGGGAGCCTCGTGCCTGGTACAGGAAATGTAAGTAGTCTTTTCTGGTGCTGCGGCCAGAGCCCTCGGCAATGTTTGCAGCAATGGAAACGGCAGCGCGGCGCATCTGCGAGGTCAGGCCGTACGTCTCCTCCTTGGGAAAGCTCCTGCTCGCCTCGTAGACCGCCACCGCCAGATCGTCGGCCTTCTGCCACGCTCTGCTTGTGCGATAGTCCACCGCTCCCCTTTCTGATCCTCTCTACTCATCATCTCTGCCTCGATCTCCGTCACCCGAGACCCACCACCCATCACTCGCCACCCGTCACCCGCTACCCGCCACCCACAGCTCGACGTCATCCAGATACACCGCTGTCACGCCCTGCCCGTCACTGTACAGGCCGAGGCGCAGCTCGATCTGCTGCCCGGCATACTCCAGCAAGTCCAGGGTCTGCAGGTTCCACGCCTGGTGACGCTCCATCCACGTCACAGTGCGCAACCTGTAGTGATCACTGGCTCGATACAGCACCACGTAGAGGTAGTCGCTGTCATCAGAGGAACTGACCGGGAAGTAGTAGAAAGACAGCAGCGCCTCCGTGGCTCCACTGGGGATATCCACCGTCTGCTGCACCGAAGAGTACACTTCCAAAGGATAGGGCGCGACGATGCCCAGGCGCATGGATCTCAAACCACTGCGCGCGCGAGACACAGAATAGCCTGGCAGATAGCCTCCCTGACGAATCCACGCTTCGTCTGTCTCAAAGCTGGGATTGACCAGCAACTGCTGATACTGCGGCGTCACGCTCACCGTGGGCGAAGGGGTCGCCGACGGTGTCACACTGCCTGTCACCGTGGGCGTCGCGGTGACAGACGGCGTCGCTGTCTGCGTGGGCGTGGGGCTAGGGGTAGGCGCTGGAAAACCCCGCCGGACGATGGGTAAGAAAGCGCGACGCGCTCCAGCCGGGCCTGTGGGTGACGGAGTTGGCGTGTCTCCGCTGACGACCACCGAGCCCCCGCTCACCTCGGCGGGGATGGCCTCGGCGAGATCGCTTGCCAGCATGACACTCAGGTGCAGCTCGCTGCTGCCAGGGCTGCGCGCGCGAAACGTGACCCTGGCCAATACACCGCTGCCATTCAAGGCTGTGGAAGGGGGCATCAGGGCAACGACGTATCGCACCTCTCCCGCTGCGTTGTCCACAGTTCTACTCGCCTCAAACACTGTGTGCGGGAGAAAAGCACCTGCCACAACGTCCTGGCCTTCCAGAATGGTGGGATCAAAAACCAGACGGATGTCCAGACCGTAGAGATCGACCACATCGTGAACCTCAACGTCAACGGTGAACATCTCACCCGGATCCACGACCACGGAAGCGGGCACAACCACAACTTGCGTTCCCTGTGCCGCACGCCCGGTACTGGCCAGCAGAGGAATAGCCACCGCTGCGATCAGGAAAAGGCCCGCAAGCGTTCCGCGTTTGGTTCGCCGCTTCGGCATATGAGGGGAAACAAACGGAGAGATCATACTGCTTCGCGCATCGATGCTAGACCTCTTTGGTCAGACTGCCGTCCCGTCGAGCCATCCCGTCGGTGCGGGACCCTTCGGCTGTCGCCTTTGGCCTTGTCTTCGCCAAGATCTTCGGCGACAAGACCTTCGGCGGGACCTTCGGCGATATGAGAGCGGCTGCTCAGGTCTGGCAACTGACGCAGTACTCTGTAAGCTGTCGAAAAAAAGATGCCGGGGAAAACTCTGGAGCGGCAAAGGGCGCAGCCGCCGGAAGCGATGCCATCCCGCAGTCACGACACGCCTCGCCGGCTGGAGCAGGCAGCATCACCCGTGCCTGTCACTCGCACCGGCAGCAGGCTTCCAAGAGGTCCATGAGACAAAGCAGCACGGACCAGGCTCGTGCCGAGAAGACACGAGCCTGGCCTTTTGGACTACTTCGGCCTACGGAAGCTGTAGAATCTGCCCCACGTAGATCAGGTTGGGATTGGGCAAGTTGTTGAGAGTGACGATGGTCCACATGTTGATCCCGAACTTGGCGGCAATACCATACAGCGTGTCACCTGGCTGCACAACATACGTGTTGGCCGGAGGTGCGCCACCCACGGGGATGGTCAGCACCTGGCCAACGTAGATGTACCATGGGTTGATGATATTGTTGGCCGCCACAATGGCATTCACCGTCACTCCGAACTTTAGCGAGATGCGGTACAGATTGTCGCCCGCTTGCACCACGTAGGTCGTTGTCGGCGGAGGAGGCGGCGGCGCCTGCCCTGGAATCCACAGCACCTGACCAACGCGGATGTAGTTGGGGTTGGCGATGTTGTTGGCCTGCACAATGGCAGCCACCGTGACGCCAAAGCGCCGCGCGATGCCGTACAGCGTGTCGCCCCACTGCACCGTGTAGTAGAACCCTCCTCCAGGCACCGGAGTTGGCACCGGAGTTGGCGCCGGAGTTGGCGTCGGGCCTGGCGGGCTGGTAGGACTCGGCGAAGGCGTAGGCGTCGGTCCAGGCACCGGCAAGACCGTGATCGAGCCGTTCATCAGCGTTGCCGGAATGGGCTGTGCCTGCTCGTTGGACAAGGTCACGCTGTCCAGCGAGATGACGGCATTGCCCTCGGCCTGGGCCTGGAAGGTGATGCGCGCCATCACGCCTGTGCCGCTCACCGGTGAAGCAGGAGCCATGAGCGCAAAGACGTACTGCACCTGGCCCGTTGTGTTGTCCACCGAGTTCTTCGCCAGGAAGCCCGCTCCTAGATTCAGGAAGTTGCCAGGCTCGAGCTGCACGCCATTGGCAGCATTGCCGTCCGCGTCCTGGGCCTGCAGCTTGGCTGGGTCAAAGCTCAGGCGGATGTCCACGCCATACAGGTTAGTCACCGTATCCACCTTGATCTCCACAATGACCGTCTGGCCCACGTCCACCGACTGCGATGGCGGATTCACCAGCACGATGGTCGCCTGGGCCAAGGCCGTGGAAACAGGCAGCAACACCATGAGCACAACCAGCGTCAACAGGATAACTCGACTAGTTCCTTTCCGCATTGATGTCCCTCCTTTGCAAGAATAGCTTACGTCCGATCAAGAAACCACAGGCTGAGGCGTGCCCCGCTGCGCGGGCAGCAGGACGCACCCCGCCTGCCGTCCTACTTACCATGACTACCGTGGTCCGGCCTTGCGAATGATGGGCAGGTACAGCAAGGTGTAGTCATCACCCACCTGCACCGCGCCATCATGTGTGGTCACTTCGATCTCAACCGCAGCCGGATCCAACAAGGTTGCCGATTCGAACGCCAGCGCACTGGTCCCGGCAGCCTTGGCGCGGAAAGTGATGGAACACAGGGTACCGTCTCCGCTGACTGGCTCGGCGGGGCGCACAAGAGTAATGACATACTGCACCGTGCCTTGTTCATTGTCGGCTTCGTCCAGAGCAACCTCGCCCGACTGCGGATCAGGGAAGGTTCCCCGGTGGATCTGCACGCCCGGCGTGACCGCATCTGCATCCATCACTTCCAGGATATCTGGATCAAAGGTCAAGCGGACGTCCACGCCAAAGAGATTCTCGACGTCCTCCAGTTCCAGTGTGACCTTCACCAGACCACCGACACCGACCAGCAATGGATCAGCCGGCCAAACTCGCAGGTGCGCCGGGGCCACCGCTTGTGGAGCAGCCATGCTTGGCGCAGCCCAAACACCCGGGCAGGCCTGATCCAGGTTGGCCCCCACCAGCACCAGGTCAAAGATGTCCACGATGTTGTTGCCGTTGATGTCCGCCCGTGGATCGCTGGGCGGCGAGGAGTCATAGTTCCAGCTCACGATGACCAGGTCAAAGATGTTGACCAGGCAATCGTCGTTGGCATCACCGCCGAGCAACTGCACGTCCGGAAGCACCAGGATGGCATCAGCCGCCAGCACTACGCCGCTCTTCACATGCTCGAGGTAGCCATCCATGTCCGCAACGACGTCGTGCGTACCCACCGGCACACTGGACAAGGTGAAGTAGCCGCTCGCATCGGTCACAGCGCTCACGCCACCAGCCGTCACCACCGCACCGCTGAAGTTGGTGCGGCCCATCAACGTCACCTTGCCGGTGATGGTGCCCGTGCCACCGGCTGGCGGCGTGGGACTGGCCGTAGGCGTCGGTGTCGGCGCTGGGCCAGGCCCTTGCCAGGTATTGACGTAGATGTCCTTCGGATCCTGCGGGTCGTACCAGAACTTGACGCGCAAAGGATCCTCGCCGAACTGAGCATCGTAGAACCTGTACCTTATCGGCGGTATGGACGGAGGGGCAGGGGCGACTATCTCTACATTCCAGTCGGGAATTTGGCCACCGCTCCACCCATGCAAGAGAGGCTGATCGTAGCAACCGCCGTCGCCGCAGCCATAGTAGTGAGCACGGCTCTGGTTTGATTGCCAATTGCTGGTCACAAGGTATTTCTGGCCGGCAGGCAACTGCAGTTCAGTGTACTGGTCGGGCACGATGCGCCACTGCTCCGTCTGCCACAACTCGTCGTCGCAACATTCGTAGTACTTCTCTTTCAGCTCGCCGGAGAACTGGGGTTCTCGATCCTCGTCCACGATGCGAATCTGGAAGGGTGGTATGTTCTTGATTGGCTTGCCGCGGCAGTTCAGGCACCCATCCACTGGTGGACACCACAAGCTGGTATCGTAGAACCGGCGGTTGCCAAAGACGAATTGCTCCCACTCGTCCAGGCAGCCGGTCGGCGGCACCTCTCTCTCCGCCAGATCCTGGACGTCCTCCAGAGAGGTATGCTCAAAGTTGAACGGCGGCATCACGGAGATGTAGGAGGTATCCACTCCCCAGACAACGCCGCTGTAGTAGCCTTCCAGCTTCTGCGAATCCTCGTAGTTGACAAAGTTCTCCTTGGGCACCGGCGTGCGGATGGTGATGTACTTGAACTCATAGTCTTCGTCGCCGGGGTTGATGATCGCAGCCGGCTCCGTATATACCGCCACGACATTGTACTCGTGTCCATCGACGAAGAAGCGCTTCAGGTACCAGGGATCTCCAGGCTCCAAATCGTGCCCGCCGGCGCCATCGTCCATGGCGCTGTGGGTCGCACCCAGCGCGCGGCCAACTAGCAGCGAGACGGTCTCGTTGCTGCTGTTGATGGCGTTGACAAAGACGAACCAGGCACCGTCAACAGAGCCCAGGTTATCGCCACCAGCGGGCAGAACCCGTGCCGGAGGGAACCGGTTGACGATCGCCATCTCATTTGCTTGCAACGTGTATGACCCGAGCTCGTCAGGGTGCAGCGAGAATCCGCCAGACACGGGGTGATAGCCGCCGCCAGTATACCAGAGTTTGAGCAGAGCGGAACTCGCTGACACGTTTTCCAGCGTGACCATGTGATCGAGGAACTGCACGCTCTCGCCGCGCTGCAGCAGCATGTCTTCCAGGGCAAAGATGACCAGTTCGTTGCCGTTTAGAGCCGTGGCATCCTCATCAAGCCAATCCACCACGCTGTCGCCGTCAAAGTCAGCCTGTATTCCGGTTGTCGTCGACAACGACTGCTCACTGTGCAGGAACACAATGTCGTGCTGCCCGTCAAAGTTGGCATCGAAGCTGGTCAGTCCCCAGCCAAAGCTGGGCAGTTGCGCGGCCGGCAGGGCGAACGTCAGCGGATCCGGCCTCGGCAACTGGCCCGCGGCTGTGGCCATGGGGAAAGCAAAAGCGCTGGACCCGGGCTGGGCGCTGGCCGGCTGGGCGCGGGTGTCGAGGTACATGTAGGTGAACTCCTGCATCACTGCCGGGAACGTGTAGACTGATGTGGCAGTAAACGGCGGAGTCGGGTCCACAGGATCCAGTACCAGTATCTTGTCCAGGTACTCGGGCTCGTACCACATGCGCAAAAAGACCTTCTCGTAGGCATTCTGCTCGCGGATCGATATCTGCCTGTACAGGCTGGCCAGCGACTCGTTGCCATGGATGAACTCGTTCATATACGCCGGGTTGAAGGTCAACGAATCCTTGCGTGGGGCCTGGTCCATTTGCGGGTTGAAGACCGCCCACGTGTCGGTGTAGGGCCAGACCTCCACCGGATAAGAAGAATCCTCAGGATCATCGACTTTTTCCCCGGGCCCCTCGCTGTCATAGCCGTAGAGGCGGATCCCCTGGTCGTCCTTGTACTTCTTCCCACCCTCAGCCGGGTCGAACCAGAACTTGACACGCGGACTCCAGGGGATGGGCGCGGTGGCCGTGATGTAGGTTGTAGGCTCACCTCGCGCCCAGCATTCCTCATCATAGTCCCAGTACAGATTGTAGGTCGGTGTGGTATCCGTCGGTACGTCCTGCGTGAAGAGGACGTATTCGCTCTGGGTAGCTGTGAACGCGCTCGTGAGCAGGTACAGATCCCTGTAGTCGTCGATGTGCGCAGGGTCCACGTCCGGCAGTACGAACTCGGTGTACTCCCAGGGAAGCGTGTGGAACTGCTCCACGTACCAGAACTCCCCTGCCCCCACGTCTTCGCCGTACTTCTGCTTCAGCTCACCCAGGAACTGCGGGTTCTTGCCCTCCTCCACGTAGAACAGTGCCATCTCGCGCGGGTCACTGTACGGGCTGTAGGGCCCGACGCCCTGGTAGGGGAAGGGGCCATTCTGCTGCAAGATCGGTGGCACAGGACCACCCAGAGGCCCGATGTAGTCCACGTCGTCCTCGTCGCACGTGAACCAATCGATGGCCTGTACGTCCAGAATGAGATAGTGCTCGTAGTTGTACGGGGGTAGAACCGACAGCTCGTTGGTCTCTTCATAGGGCTGCAGACGCACCGAGTGCTGCTCGATCAGGTAGCCCGTGAGGGGATCGTCGTACGTGCCCTCTTTGGGGATCGGCGTGCGGATAGTGATGAACTTGAACCGCGTCGGATCTTGCGGCGGTGTCCATACATCGATCTCACCATCGTCATCGGTGTCCAGATCACAAGGGTCTACCGGCGAATAGACAATCGGTGCACCATCCTCCGTCTTGATCGCCACCACGTTGTACTCGTGTCCATCGACGTAGAAGCGTTTGAGGAACCAGGGGTCTCCAGGCCACAGGTCAGTCTGGAATGGCGCCTCTTCCATGGCGCTGTACGTGGCACCCAGGGCACGGCCAACCATGAGTCGCGCCTGGTCCTCCAGCTGGTCGATACTCTCCAGGTAGGCGACCCAGGGCCCGGTCGGGAAGTCGCAGGCGTTGGTCCCCGGCCCGCCGTTAGAAGCGGCTCGGATGTGCTGGCCCGGCCCGCTGCTCCCAGAGAGCAGCATGTCACCGACAAAGATGGTCTTGTTGCCCAGGTAGGCGGGAACCATGTCGCCCGTATACCAGACGTCGAGCAGGACGCTGTCGTTGAACACAGCCTTGACGATGATCAGGTGATCCAGGAACTGAAGCGCCTCGCCCACTTCACGGCTCTTTGTCCCCAGACGGAATATGGCCAATTCGTCTCCGCTGAGATCATCTGCATCCCGATCCAGCGCCTCAATGTCGCCATCGCCATCAAAGTCGGCGGCGATGCGGGTCTTGTCGAACAGTGTCAGCTCGCTCTCAACGTACACGATGTCCGGTTCGCCATCAAAGTCGCCATCCAGGCTGGTCAGGCCGTAGCCATAGCGCGCGTTTGCCGACGTGGTGTCCACTTCGCCGCCGGGCTCAAACAGGTCCTGCTGGCGCAAGCCCACCGGGAAGACGAAGCTGGTGCGGCCCACCTGGCCGGCCAGCGGCTGCGGCTCGTTAGCCAGCAGATCGGCTTCCAGCAGCATGTAGGTGAACTCCTGCATCACCGCCGGGTACCATTCGTCGTGCTCCCCCTGCGGATAGGGCATCAGCGTATCGGGGTCTATGTCCAGAAAGTTATCCGCATTCAGGTCCTTGTCCCAATGCCAGGGCTCGTACCACATGCGGAACCATACCTTCTCGGTGGCATTGCGCGCACCGGCAAAGATCTTGTTGTACAGACCCTGGGCGCGATTCTCATCAAAAGTCTCGAATTCGGACATGAACAAAGGGTTGAAGGTAATAGAGTCCTTGATCGGGGCCTGTTCGAGCTGAGGGTTGAAGATGGGTTCAGGCTCAGTGTACGGCGCGTCCTCGGGAGGGAACCCTGTCCCGGGGTCAGCGACGGTGGGACCTAGCACTCCGTAGTAGCCAACCGGAGTGAGCGGGCCTGCGCCCTGATTTGCACGTCCATAGACGCGCAGGGTGTGGTAGGTGGACTCCTGGGCCTCTGCAACGGTCAGGCCCTGCCCTCCGGCCATCAAGACGGCCAACGCAACCAACAAAACCACAGTGACGCTCAACGCAACGAAGACTCTACCTGCCTTGGGCATTTCTTCCCTCCCTTTTGTGGAATTGTGCCGGACGGCCTGGCACAGAGATTCTGAGGCTTTGCAACACTGCTCCAGTCACATATTACCATAAAAGCGCCAACTTGTCAACTTGTGGCACACCTTCCAGGTTTCAGACCCCCGAAGTCTTGAGCCATTCCTTCGGCTGAGAAAAACCGGTGCACACAAGCCTCAGAGGCCTTTGGGTACAGTATCTTTGACTCAGGAAATTGGGTCCCGAGAGCAGATGAGTACGTAGCATAGCGCTTTATGCGTCACGGACGGGGACAAGCCTCTATGCTACATGTGCCGTCACCGACGGGGACAAGCCCCTATGCTACATATGCCGTCACCGACGGGGACAAGCCCCTATGCTACATATGCAGCATTTCCTGAGCCAAGGACACACTACCGGCCTTTTGCCGCAATTGCCAGGCATGGCTGATGCACGTATAATACTCATCCGCAATTGATGACGCAAGTCAGAGCGCATAGATACGTGCGGCGCACCCTCAGGAGGCCCAAAACACATTGCACAAACGTAGAATCAAACCCTGGCAAGTGCTCGAATCCTCAACGGAATTCTCCAGCCGCTGGCTGCGCGTGCGCAAGGACATTGTGCGCACCAATCGCGGCAACATCACCGACTATTACGTCGTAGACAGGTTTGACTACGTGCTGATCGTAGCCCTCACAGCCGACTCCCAAGTGCTGACGGTACGCCAGTACAAGCACGGTGCGGGGCAGGTGATACGCGAGCTGCCCGCGGGTTACATCGAGGACGGCGAAGATCCCGTCGTCTGCGCGCAGCGCGAACTGCGTGAAGAGACCGGCTATGAGGCGGCACAAATCGAGCCTCTGGCGGTTCTGTTCGCCTCGCCCAGTGCGTCGTCGCATCGCGCCCACGTCTTTCTCGCTACCGGCCTGCGCCATGCAGGCGAACAACAACTGGACGCCAATGAGAAGATCGTGGTGCAGAAGATGGATTTTGCTGCCGCCGTCCAGGCCGCGGTGCACAACGGCGATTTCCGAGACGTCAACAGCACTGCCGCGCTGCTTTTGGCCTGGCACCGGCTGCACGCACCAAATGATCCACAGATTACGCAGATTACGCAGACATGCGTGCCTGTCAAAGAAGTGCGCAAACTGAAAGACCAGAAAGAATCCTTCTGATTCGTGCCCTTTCGTGTTTTTCGTGTACAGCTTTCGTGTCTTTCGTGTACAAATAGGAGGAACAATGCCCAGCACAAGAGAAAAAGCCCACGAAACTGCGCTGCGCAAGGCCCACCAGGCCCTGCAGAAACTGGAACCGTACAAGACCGCCTACACGGCCGGCTGTAACTTTCACCCCGAGGAAGGTGGAGGGCGGCTCCCGGTGCCCTTCTTCGGCGAGGATTATGTAGTCACCTTTCCCAAGATCTCGGTACAGAGTGCCAGCGGCAAGGAACCCGACATCACCACGCGGCTGATCATCCTGCACTACCTCATCCACGCCGACGGCGCGCCACTCGCCGACCACTGGATCGCCTTTCGCGAGCTGCCCAATGGGCTGGTATATGACCCCGCCTTTCAGCGCCGCGCAAGCCTGCGGCTGGTACGCGAGTACGGCATGGACCCCAAGGGTTTCGCCGCAGCGGCAGAGGCGCTGGGAGGAGAGCGGCTCACCTTTGGCGACGTCTCCTACATGTTCCGCATCTTCCCGCGCATGCGCATGGCAGTCATCCTGCACGTGGGCGATGAGGAGTTTGGCCCACGCGTGAACGTGCTGTTCGACGCCAGCGCCGGACACTACCTGCCCACCGAAGACCTGGCCGTTCTCGGCGGAATGCTGGCCGGCAGACTGATCAAAGCAGGCAACGTCTAGCCAGCGGCCCTGGACAGGACATGCCCTACCTTCCTGGAAGCTTGAGTTTCGGGGAGGGCCTGCCATCAACCAGTAAGGTCACCCCCGTCAGGCCGGGACCTTTGGCGAATGAACGAATGGCGTGGCTTTGGATTCGTTCATTCGTTTTCACATTCGTTGAAGGCAACCCCACCCAAACCTCCCAACTCAGCTCAAGATCAGACATTCACACTTGCAGTCTCAGCCTATGCGTTGTTTGTCACTCAATCCCCCAGCGGCCCAAACAGAAACCTATCCAGCAGATGGCGCTGCAAGGGCAGGAAAATCACCACCACCGGCATGCTCATCAAGATGGACAGGGCCGCCAGGTAGCTCCACGACTGCGTCCCTCGGCCCACGATGCCTGAAATGGCCATGGCCAGGGTAACGTTCTGGCTGCTCTCCACAAACAGCCAGCCCATGGCAAACTCCGAGTAGCCGAGCAGGAAGGCGAGCAGAGCAGCGACCGAGACGGCAGGTAGCGCCAGCGGCATAGTCACTCGCCAGAAAGCGACCCAGGGCGTAGCGCCGTCGAGGAAGGCCGATTCCTCCAGCTCCTTCGGCACCGCCTGGAAGGCAGCCCGCATGTTCCAGATGCAGAAAGGCATGGCGAAGGAGGTATAGACGACCATCAGGCCGAGCAACGAAGTGCGTATCCCGATTGCCGAGAGCAAGACATATAGCGGGACCATCAGCGCTACGGGGGGCAGCAGCGCGCCCACCAGCAGCCCAAGCAGGCCCGCACGGCGGCCTGGAAAACGATAGCGTGCGAAGGCATAGGCCATGCTGGCCCCAAGGCCACCGACAGGACAGCAGCGCCACCGGAGACGGCCAGGCTGTTCTTCAAGATGCGCGAAAAGGGCGGTATCTGATACGAGCCCGTCCAGAGCTGCTGGAACACCGACCACGTGAACTGCTCAGGCCAAACGCGAAAGCTGGTCGGTGAGCCTTTGACACTGCCATCAAAGGCCAGGTAGACCACGCCCCACATGGGCAACAGCACGAACCCGGCGATAGCCGCCAAGCCCAACTGGTACAATGCTTGCCGCCAGCCCTTTAGCCTAAACATAGGTCACCCCCTCGGATGCCTTGCTCCAGCGGTCAAACGATACCATCCACACCAGCAGTACAAGCACAGTGAACAGGTTGATTGCGGCTGCCACAGCGAACTGGCCGCCACCGTAACCACCGGTGGGATTGAACCTGTAGTAAACAAGCGTGGCGAAGGTGAGCAGAGGGAAATCGGTCTGCAGCACGTAGAACAAATAGAACTGGTTGAAAGCGAATATCGAGCGCACAACGATTGCCGGCAGGAGTAGAGGAAACAGCAGTGGCCAGGTAACGTGCCGGAATTGCGCCCAGCGGCTGGCCCCGTCAATGGCCGCCGCATCGTACACTTCGGCGGGTATCAGCTTCAGGGCGGCTGTTGCCGCCAGCATGATGAACGGAAAACCGTACCAGGTCGCTGCAATCAACAAGCTCGGCAGCGTGAAATTGGGATTCTCGATCCACACCGGCGGCTGGGCGCTCCAGGGCAGATTGCGCGCCAGAACCAACCAGCCAAAGCGCGGCTCGAAAATGCGCATCCAGAACAGCGCGCCGACGAATTCGTGAATAGCCCAGGGCAGGATAAAGATCACCCGCCACCACCGTTTGAAGCGTACCCCAGGGTGGTGCAACAGCAGTGCCGCCAGCACCCCCAAGATAGCCTGCAGTGCAACCGACAGCACGGTCCACAGCATGTCAAATACCAGCACATCGGGCATACCGCCGAGGAAAAGCCGTGCTAACAGGCCGGGTCCGGCGTAGTTGACCGTCTTGGACCGGGCACCACCGAGAAGCGAGTCGACCGGCACGGGCTTTGCCTGCCCAGTCAGTCCCTGCCACACAGCACGCCACACGCCGCCTTGCAGGCCATCTTTGATCGAGAGGCTGCTGAAATCGGTCAGCGCCATAGCGCCTTGATAGATCATGGGAAAGATAGCCAGCAACGCCAAAGCGATGGCACCGGGCAGCAGCCATCTGCTTTCAAGCTGGGACGAGCTGCCGCAGGCTACCTTTCCGACAGATCAAACGCTGCGCATTGCTTTGGGGTCCACTCGTTGCTGCCAAGCTTGCCTTTGTCTGGACACTCGGCTACCAAGTCTGGCCCGTGTATCCACACATCCCTACCCGCGGGGAATTCACTACAGGCAGCAGCATATCTTCGCCGCACTCGTGCTCTTGTGCGCACTGTTTGCAGAGCCATCCTTCACCCTCGTAGATGCATTGACCACACACCTGCGTGGCCAGTTTCCCACACACCTCACAAGCGATCGACGGAGGTTCGTTCCTGGCCAGAAGCCGGATCGGCTCACCTTTCATTTCGCCTTCTCGTTCTGACATGACCTTCAGCCTAAGGTGCGTCGTGGTACCAAAGTCATACGCATGCTCAAACACGATCCCAGGCCTGAGCACATCTGCCAATCTGGCAGACATGCCTCTGTCGCCAAGCTCTGCGTACGGTCCTCCGGACATGTAACTCTCTCCTTCTACTGTGAACGCACTCATGTGTCCGCAACATTCCAGCCAGATGTCGCGCAGGAAACCGTCCAGGCTCTGCAGTCTAGCGTTGGCTGTTGCTTCGACGTGCAGCCAGTACTCACGCGCATAGCGACCTTCAACCACGAGGTGGAATACTCTGGTCTTGGGCGGCGTCCCCAAAACACCCTTGCTCGCTAGGCATTCCTGCAGGTGTCTTGTCATCTGCCTCTTGCTGAAAACACCTTTGCACAGAAGACACTCCCCGTTTGGCATCTGCTCCTGCATTCCTGGCTCCCCTTTCTATCCCCCTGTTATGTTGTGCTGGAATCCGTTGCCCTACTTTCCGGGGCACTGGCTGCTTACGGTGTGATCGATCCCTTTGTTCCCGTATGTTCTGTCGAAATGGCTGCAGAAATCACCGGCTAGCTTGCGCGCCCTGCGGTCACAAGCCTCCTTGTCCTCCCAGGTGTTCCGCGGGTAGAGAATCCGAGGGTCGACGCCGGGGCAGGTCCGAGGCACCAGGATGTGGAACAGTTGGTCCTCGTCATATTCGAGATCTCTCAACTGGCCGCTCAGAGCAGCATGCACTAGCGTGCGAGTTATGTCAATATCCATGCGTGCGCCAACGCCAAACGGCCCTCCGCTCCAGCCGGTGTTGACCAGGTACACCTCGGTCCCATGGCCACGCATGCGCTGCCCCAGCATCGAAGCGTACACATCCGGACTGCGCGGCATGAACGGCTCACCGAAAAAGCGGGAGAAGGTGCTCACCGGGTCAGTAATGCCCGTCTCGGTGCCGGCCAGCTTGCTGGTGTAGCCCATCAGGAACCACAGCATGGCCTGCTCCGGCGTCAGTTTCGCAATCGGGGGTATCACTCCGTTGGCATCGGCGGTGAGGAAGAGGATCGTCTTGGGGTGCGAGCCTGTGGGCGGCTCCTTGATGTTGCTCAAAAAGCGCAGTGGGTAAGAGGCCCGCGAGTTGGGGGTCAAGCGGTCATCGTCCAGGTCAAAACGGCCGTCGGGATACATCATGGCGTTTTCGACGATCGCGCCGTGCTCCAGGTAGTGTGCTTCGTGCAGCACAGCGTTCCAGATCTCTGGCTCTTTCTCCTGACGGAGGTTGATCAGCTTGGCGTAGCACCCGTTCTCGAAATTCGCGATGCCGTTGTCACTCCAGCCATGCTCATCATCGCCCAACAGGGCGCGGCGTGGGTCAGCCGAGAGCGTTGTCTTGCCCGTGCCAGAGAGACCGAGCAGCAGAGCGGTGTCGCCACCAGGTCCTTCGTTGGCCGAGCAGTGCAGCGGCAGTATCCCCACACCTGGCAGCACGTAGTTCATCACCGTGAACATCAGCTTCTTCACGCTGCCGCCATAGGCCGAACCGAACACTACGCCCAGTCGCCGATCAAAGTCCATTGTCACGGCCATGTTCGAAGTGCGACCATCCGGAAACTTGCGCAGGCGTCCTTCGTACTTTTCCCGGTCCAGCTTGTGATAGGGAATGGCAATCAACGTGAATCCCTGCTCAGCCAGAATGCTCCGCTCAATGTCTGGGGGAACCGGCCGGAACATGCTGTCGGTAAACAGGGCGCTGAGGGCCCAATCTGTGAGGGTCTTGACGGGCATCGCGTACGAGGTATCGGCGACCAAGACGCGGTCGGTGGCGTACAACGTTTCCCTGCCCGCCAGGAGACTCAACGCGTCCGCCATGACCATGTCAAACGTATCAGGCGCCATGGGGATATTGTTCGGTGAATCCCAATCGATGGTCTCCTCGCTCTTCGCGCGGCGCACGATGTATGTGTCCTTGGGGCTGCGCCCGGTGGACTCGGGCGGCGTCCACATAGCCAGAGCGCCATTTGCGGCAACCAACGCCTCCTTGCGCGCAACAGATTGCGCGATCATCTCCCGCCTGGGCAGGTTATGCTGCACATTGGGATGCTGATGTACAAGCTCTGCTACCTTACTCTGCCAATCCATGCTTTGTCCATTCCTCCACGTTGAGTGTGTCTAGCCTCTATTCGTTTCCGTGGTGGCGACTCTAGTCGCTCTTCGATCCTCTCAGTGGGTTATCCCGCCAACTGAACGGCTCCCCACTGCCACCATGCTGCAGCAGAACGATCTCCGCCATAATGCTCAGCGCGATCTCTGCCGGCGTCTGCCCACCGATACGCAGCCCTATCGGCGCATAGACCTGCGCCAGCTTCTCCCCGGGCACACCTTCGGCCAGCAGGTTGTCGAACACCTTGCGCACCTTCTTGCGGCTGCCAATCATGCCAATGTAGGCTGGCGTGGTCGTCAGCACCTGACGCAGCACCAGCGCATCATGCTCATGGCCATGAGTCACAATGACCACAAAGGTCTGCGTCGTAATCGGGACCCTCTCCAAGAGGTGATCGAAATCCGTGACCACTAGCTCATCAGCGTGCGGAAAACGTTCCTGGCTGACCAGTTGGGCCCGGTCGTCAACGACCACCGTGCAAAAGCCCAGCAGGTGCCCCAGCCGGGCCAGCGGCTGCGCCACGTGTCCAGCCCCAGCAATGAGTAGGGTCGGCTTCAGGCGCAGCACCTCGATGAAAACCCGCACTTGGCCACCACAGACGCCGAGGTCGCGCTCGTCCTCCCCACGGACCGAGTACTCCACCAAGCGCGATTGGCCACTGCCCAAAGCAGCCCTTGCGTCCATAATGGCGGCTGCTTCCATCGCGCCTCCGCCGATCGTGCCCACCGTGGAACCATCCGCCCGCAGCAGCATCTTGGTTCCTGCTTCCCGTGGCGTCGATCCGAGTGCCTCGATCACAGTTATCAGACTGGCTGGCTGGTTCTTGCGGATGGCCTGCAATGTAGCTTCGTAGACAGCCTCGTTCTCCTCCACTGCTCCTCCACAAAACAAAATCCTGGCAGAGTGCACGCCTTCCAGGTAAAGTGCCGAGAATCCACGGCGGATTATAGCGCATCGATGGGACCAGGTCAACAACGCGCAACGACCAATGGAGAAACCCGTTTCTGGTCGGCCTGGCACGAAGAAGCACCATTGAGATCTCGTGTTGTTCGGCTTTTTCTTCGTGTGCTTCGTGTACGATGATCCTTCTACGGGATGCTCAGCACAGCGCTTCCGCGGACCTCGCGCCGCATTGGCCTCTTCCAACATAAGAATCTCTCCCTCTGCCATATGCAGGTCAGTGTGGCAGACGCCACAGGCACACACTCGCAGCCGCACACGCCCAGGCCCTGAAACCGGTTTGGGCACGGTAGACAGCACCAGGGAACTCTCCTCGATCGGTTGGGGTGAATGTAAGAGCATTGCCAGCGTCGTCTCCATGTCTCCAACCTCCTATCCGTGCAAGATACGTCCGGGCTCACTGGTAGTCAACCCTGTACCTTTTTGATGATAGAACCAATTCAGCGATTTGACAAAATGGCCCCCTCCACACTCACGCATTTGCGCATCGTGGGTACGTGTGTAGAATATCCGCTGTAGGTCTCGACATCAAGTTGCTAGAGGGGGAAGATTGCGCCGGATGAATCACCGTGAATGGTTCGATCAAATGGCCAGCAAATGGGACACGATGCTCACCGAGGACATCATCGCCCGACTGCGCGGAATCATAGCCAGCGCGGACATCCAGCCGGGGGCAAAGGTGCTGGACCTGGGATGTGGAACGGGAGTGCTTTTTCCTATGCTCCTGGAGAAGGTGGGGCGAGACGGCCTCATCATTGGCCTGGACATCTCCGCTGAAATGCTCAGGTTAGCACGGCGCAAAGGCTATAACGTACACTGCGTACAGGGAGATGGGCAAAGTCTGCCGCTAACGGATCAGACCTTGGACTGGGTCATCTGCAATTCCGCCTTGCCCCATTTTCCAGACGAACCAGCCGCCCTACGCGAGACGCGCCGCGTGCTGAAACCTGGCGGCAGACTGCTCATCTGCCATCCCAAGGGCCGCGAGACGGTGAACGCCATCCACCAAAGCATCGGTGAACCCATTGCCAATGACATCATTCCCGCTGAAGCAGAGATGTTCAGCCTGTTGGCTGCAGCCGACCTGGACTGTGCTACAATCTGTGACCAACCCAATCGCTACGTCGTCCTGACCTCTCGGATGCTCTCTCCACAGCCCAGCCGAAGGTGAAGCTGCCCAGCCCAAATCAGCACCGGCGCGCCATCCGCGTAACGGGCGTTGCCAGGCGCCAGCACATAGACGTGCAGCGCGAGCGTGCCCACAGGGCTGCCCGTGCTTGACGAAGGAAGGTCTAGGTCACTGCAACCCAGCGTATGGAACATACCTCAAGGTTATGACAAGCTAACGCGCTGCACCTTTGAGCACGATAGGCAGCCAGATTCTCCCCACCGGCACCCAGTACTCATACGCGCCGATGTCAGGCCGGGCATCGCGAGCGCGCCCAGCGAGGTCGTCGGCCGGCGCTCCCTCGGCCGTGCCCGCATTGATCGCCGAGCTGCCTGACTGCAGGTCGTAGTTGCCAGCAGTGCCCCACGCTGGCGCGACAAACCGTGGGTCCCCATACAGGTTGCCGCGGCCCAACGTGCCAATGGTCGCCGCTGTGTAGAATGAATCGCCGTGCTCCAAGACATACTCAGGCTGCGGCAACCAAAACAGGTTGTGTACTGCCGTGAGCTGCGTCGCCCAGCCTATGAAGATGTGGCATCTGGGCCCAATCCCGCGAAAGATGCTGTTCTTGATCGTCAGGTGGATAGGAACGTTGGCCTCGTCGTACTGCACGTACACCAGGTAATTGTGGCCCAGGGTGTCATCCACTGTTACGTTAACCAGTTCAAACTGCGTGTGTCGCTGTTCCGTACCGATGACAATTGCGGCCCAGGGAGTCGGCTCAGAGTTTCCATCTCCGCGGCCATAGATGAGTGTGTTCTCTACCCTGCTGTTGCCACCCCACAGCTTGACGCCATCACAGGAGTTGTTGGCCACGAAACAGCGGCGGATGGTCGTGCTGGCCGCCTTGGAATCCAGACCGTCACCATAGTTGTGCTCGGCCACTGTGTCCACAATCTCGATGGGTCCGTCCGAGGGCTCGATCCCAAAGCCATCGGGCCGGTCGTAGGGTCGATCTGATCCGTCGCCTCCCTGGTAATAGTGCCCGCCATAGGACAACCGGCAGCGCTCCACGCGCACGTTCTGCCACCCTCCGTGCTCCGCATCCGGCCCACCCATAGCCCCAAAGCCACAGTATTCCATGCGACAGTCGAGCACCTGAAGGTCACTCACATCCTGAAAGTTCATCGCAAACTCGTCGATGTGGTGGATGTAGAGGTACTGCAGGATGATGTGCTGCGCCGGTTGATCGACGATCAGAATCCCATCGCGGAAGTATATCCCTTCGCCACGAGCTGTCGCATCATGGGTGACCTCCAAGTCTTCCACGCGCACATAGCTCACCCCAGAGAGGTTGACGGCCATGGCCAGGTTGTCGCGCCCAGCCAGGATAGGGCGGTTGACTGCTTCCCCGCGGATGGTGATCCAGGCATTGGCATTGCCAGAGCGCGGCGTCACGATGTCCTCGTCGTAGTCGCTCAAAACGTAGCGCCCACCCAGGATGATCAACGTATCCCCGGGCTGCAACTGTCGCGAGCCATAGCCCGGCGTGGCCCAGGGCGCGCTCCTCGTGCCTGGATTGGCATCGCTGCCATAAAGAGCAACGTAGTATGTATTGGCAGCGACAGCAGCTTCCGGGCGACTTGGGAAATCCGGTGGAGCCCCGAGCGCCGGCTGCGGCCCTTTTGCATGGCAGCTCGCAGATGCCAGATGGACACCGATTATCCACACGCAAATCAGTCTGAAAAGCCGTTTTCCCTTCACCTCAAAGCCCCCTCTCAGCCCGGACTGCAGCGCAGAGCAGAACGCCTACGGCTAACTGCCAACCGCCAACCACTAGCCATCATGCAGATAGACCACCCGCCAGGTCAAGGCCGTCGCTGCCATCTCCGAACGGTTCTGATACTCCAGCCCTCGAACGTATCGCCTGCCACATGGCAATGAACTCACCCGGCGTCACGACCCTCAAGAGAAGTTGAGCAGCCTCATGTCGGGCATTCTACACCCAATCAGACCGTCCATCAAGTGGGACCGCGTCCGAGCGCAGCGGATGACGGGACACAAAAGGAAGGCGCGGCATCATGCGAACCATCACTGCGCCATCGCCCGCCGGCATGCCGGTTTGACTGGGCAAACCAGCTGTGCTTCACTCCTTTATGGAAACTGGTTTCAGGCAGGAAACATTGCCGCAAGGAGGTAGGGTGCGATGAAAATCGTCGTGCTGGGCGACTATGGGGACATGGGCCAGGGAGTGGTAGAGGACCTGATCGAGCACACGGACGTAGAGGTAGTCATCGCCGACTACCGCGCAGCAGGCGCTGGGGAGTACGCGGACCAGCTCGGCAAGAAGGCAAGGGCAGCCTTCGTAGACGCCAACGACCCTGCGTCGCTGGCTTCGGTCTTACAGGATGCAGATGCAGCCGTGGGAGCCATCGGGCCTTTCTACCACTTTGCGCCCAAGATGGCCAGCCACGCACCTACACCTACCGCACTGCGGACAAGATGAAACGGCTGACCGGTATCTCCGCAGCCACCGGTGCACGGATGCTGGCACAAGGAGAGATCAAGCTCAAGGGCGTGTACGCCCCAGAAGGCTGCCTGGAGCCCACGCCGTTCTTCGCCGAACTGGGCAAGCGGGACATCCAGATCGAAAAGATCGTGAGTTAGCGCAGAGAGGCTATCGCTATTTCGCTGTCAGTTTGCCAGTAGCAGCAAGACAGCACAGCACTTGCGGCTAGTGCTCTGTCAACCTCGAATCTGGGGCTTGTGGTAGCGATTCCAATTGCCGCCAGGCGGGACACTACGAACCTCGCAGTCCAACACTGACAGAGAACTAGCCAGCTAGCTGCAGCTCCGCGGCCCGCAACGTGATCACCCGCCCATCCGCCGTGCCTACGAACACCAACCCGTCCTGGGCAAAGCTGGGCGAAATGGCCACCGCCGTCGGTGTGATGTCTTCCGGCAACAGCACCTCTCGCCAGGTAACGCCGCCATCCCCCGACTGGTACAGCACTCCATGTCGCGATGGCGAGACCGTACTGTAGTTGCTCCTGCTCGTGACCAGGAACACTGGTCGGTTTACCTCGATGTCAGGTGCATACACCAACCGCTCCGGCCCAGGGAAAGTCGCAAGGTCCGGAGGGGCGGTGGTGAGCACATGGTCCCAGTAGACTCCCCCGTCGTCAGAGCGATACAACTTGCCATCGTTGGCCTGCATCAAGATCACACCCCACTTCTCAAACAGAGGGGACATGCTCAACAGGCTGACCGTGGCGTCGGCCGGCACCTCACCCACGCGCTCCCAATGGCCTCCACCATCCCGCGACACGTGCAATTCATCCCCTGACCCCTCGCCACCGTAGGCAATCCCCAGCAGAGTCCGATCCTGATCGAATTCAGGCGACATGGCCACGAGATGAAAATCGACGCCAAGCGCTTCCCAGGTGCTTCCACCGTCCGTCGAACGGTAGAGCTCACCGGATGAGACCACTTGAGCGAAAGCTGCTTCGTCGTCGCCAAAGCCTGGCGAGAGCAGAATCTGGCGGATGCCCATGCTCATCAGGCCAGCATTCGACGGCTGCCACAACCGGCCGCTATCGCTGGACTTGAAAATACCCAGGCCAGCGATCCCAGCCAGCAAGGTGCGGTCATGAGCATAGTCTGGAGAGACAGCCAGGGCGGTGACGTGCCCACAACCACCACGCAAGCCGCCTCGCGGCTGGCCCCACGTGCGCCCTGCGTCATGGCTAGCGTAGAGCTGGCCAGGAACCTGGTTCAAGACCCAGCACTCCCCTGGCACTATCCCCACATCCCAGATGCCGAACAAGGTGCGATCCTCAGTCCAGTCGGGAGAGACAAGAAGCGAACGGAGGGCAGATGTGGGGGGCTCGGTGACGGCAAGTGGCTCCGGCGTGGGCGGCCTGATTGCGCTGCCCAGCCAGCGGCCAAGTTGTCCCTCGTTGAGGAAGTACAGTTGGTCTGTCTTGGGGTCATAGCCCACCAACTGGCCCTCAAAGGGCAGGGGCACAAGCAAAATTAGGGCCATCGTGTGCCGGTCCAGGACACGCAAGCCCTTCGCCACACCCGTCGCTTCATACAACCATCCACGCCTTGCATCTACTTGAAAACGGGCAAAGCCACCCTGCCAGTCCGATACATCGATCCACGGCCGCCCATCCCGCAAAGCCCAACGATAGCCAATACCCAGGCGGTACCAACTGGAACCGTACAGGTAGCCATCAAAGGCCACAGGCAGCGCTTCTGGACCAGAGCCATGCTTGCGCGCAATCTCGCTGCCGGTCGCCATGTCATAGGAGACGATGGTGTAACCGGTCCAAGGCGTGCAGACGTAGGTCAGGAATTCGAGATAGAGGATGCCATGCCTGCTGTCATACTCAGCATCCTGGATAGGCAACGGACCGTCGCCTGTGCCGCAAGACCCCCCGGCCGCCTGGACATCGAAGGGGATGGTACGTGTGACCGTGCCCTCCTGCGGGTCGATCCAGAAGACCGTATTGTCACGGAATGCCAGCACCCGACCGCTGGCGGGGTCAGCCTGCGGTGCTGGTGTGACCCATGAACTGCCTGCCGGCAGAGACACGAGAGCATGAAGCGCCCCCGTCTCGACGTCCAACACAGCCAATCCTTGGTTGCCCTGGTCAACATACAGCCAGCCGTGAGCGCTATCAACCGCAAACGTGCCACTGACCCCATACGTAGCCAACAACCGCCCATCGTCCGTCGCCAGAGCTAGAATCTGCTCGCTGCTATCAACTACCGCAGTCAGGTAGAGACGGCCTGCTTCGCTGTCCACGATCATCGGTGGACGTAACTCTGCCACCTGTGGCTCAGTTGGCTTTGCAGAAGGCGATGGTGGCGGAGTGGCAGGCTGGCGTGTTGGCGCTGTGGCGGTGAGGAGCTCAGTCAGGGTCGGGGCTGGCCAAGCAGTACTGGTTGGGCCGGAAGTTGGACTGGTCCGGGCAGTCGGTTCAACTCCCGGCGTGTGAGCTGCCGAACAGCCCAGTAACAGGTTGAGCAACAGCAAGCAAACGGTTGGGATGATACAAGCCTTGATCCGTATGTCCATCCCTCATCCTCCTTGAACTGGGAAAGGAAAGAGCTGTTGTCCTACATCAGCCGCTCGGTCTGCATCTTGATAACCTGCACATTGCGCGCAAGTACTTCCAGGACCTGTTCCTGGTCGATGATATTCCTTCCGCAGCGATCAGATCTGGCATCAGTACACCCACAGCTCCACGTCATCCAGATACACCGCAGTAATGCCGTCCAGGCCGTCGTTTCTCACGCCAAAGTGCACCTTGATGCGCTGCCCAGCATAGTCCCGCAGCTCAAAGGTGCGCAGATTCCAGGCTTGATGGGCATCTGTCCAGAAGGACCACTGCAGAATGGTATTGTCGCTGGCACGCAACACACAGAAGTAGATGCGGTCACCATCGTCCAGTGCCATCAAGGGGAAATAGTAGAAGGAGAGCTCAGCCCGCGTTGCCCAATTGGGGATCTCGACTGTCTGCTGCACCGACGAGTAGCTGTACAGGTTGCCGCCAGGGGCAAGTCCCAGACGCATCGAGCGCGCTCCAGTATGCGCACGGGAGACGGAGTAGCCTGCAGGATAGACAGTCCTTGGGATTACCCAGGCCTCGTCTGTCTCAAAGCTGGGATTGACGATCAATTGCAGGGGCTGCTGCGTGGGTGTCACAGTTGGCGTGAACGTAGCTGTCGGGGTTGCCCCAGGCGTCGGCGTGACTGTGCGTGTAGGCGTGGGGCTGGGAGAGGCAGACGGATAGCCGCGCAGCACGATGGGCAGGAAAACAGAGTCATTGCTTGGCAACTCCGTTGAGGTTGATGTGTCCGTGGGCATGGGCAACTCCATTGGCCACAGACCGATGTCACGCTCCGGTTGGGCTCGGAGGTCGGCGACCAAGATGACCTCTGCGAAACTGTAGTAGCCAGTTGCCCAGGCATGCAGCGTGACTTCCATGCAGCGATTCAAATACTCACCTGGCAGCAGCAGCGAGTAGCACCCGTCAGGACCAGTCGTTGTCTGGAAGCCTTGCGCCATGCACATCTCCACCGTGATCACGGCTCCCGGGATGGGCCAGGCAGGGCCTGTGGTTGGATCGTACACCAGGCCGCTCAGGGTGACATCCCCGAGTGGTGTCTCGGACGGTGTCGGGGTCGTCGTCTTGGTTTTCGTCGGCGTCAGGGTGACCGTTGGCGTCCAGGTGCGCGTCCGCGTCGGAGTCAGCATGACCGTCGGGCTGGGGGTCAGAGTATAGGTTGGCGTCCGAGTCATCGTGCTGGTTTGGGTTGGCGATGGCGTCCTTGTTGCCGTCGGTGTGCGCGTGCGGGTTGGCGTTGCGCTTGGCGTTCTGGTCCGGCTTGGCGTCCGGGTTCGCGTCGATGTGCGTGTTGGGGTTCCTGTGCGGGTCGCCGTTGCTGACCCTGTCGGCGTGGGGGTCAACGTGTCCGTGGACGTGGGTGTCAACGTACCCGTCGGCGTCGGGGTCAACGTGTCCGTGGACGCGGGTGTCAACGTACCCGTCGGCGTCGGGGTCAACGTGTCCGTCGGCATGGGCGTCAATGTATCCGTCGGGGTCGGTGTCAGCGTGTCTGTCCGGGTCGGCGTCAGTGTGTCGGTAGGTATTGGCGTCAGCGTGTACGTCGGCGGGCGCCTCACAGTGTCCGTAGGGGGGG
>JAUWJD010000040.1 GCA_030607875.1 Chloroflexota bacterium | reverse complement strand
TTCTATGATATTCATGGGCTGTGCCATCTCCTGCGTCTTTCTCGAGCCTCAGGATGATAGCACAGCCTATCCCTTTATCGCTAACCGTCTTCCCTAAACCCACCAACACACTTTGAAACCGAGTCGCCATTTGACTTTCATGGCGAATCATGATACAGTATTGACAATTCCTCATCGATTTGGGAAGATTCTGTCATTCGCTCGACTTCCCCACGGTGGAGCAAACCTCGTATGATGGCGATGTTGGTCGATCCTAATCTTCGTGCCTACAGGGTACTGCGTCAAATCGCCAAACTCAGGCGCTCCTTTCTGTGCGAGGATTCGATAATCTGAGTTCAGCAATCCAAGCACAGAGCAGTAAATACCCCAAAGCAATAGCCGGAGCATGTCACAGTGAACTCTAGCGCTTCCAAGCTTGTACCTCATTTTGAGCTTGGTGAACCCTTTGAGCATGATAGATAGATGTTGAGTGCCTTCTGCTGCAGCACATGCGGCCATCCCCCACTCTCAGAATAATAGTATTGGAGTTTGCAGGTGAATATTGTTGAACTTGAAACGAAAACCCTCAATGATCTGCGCGAAACAGCCAGGGAGTTCGATATCTCTGGCTACAGTCGCCTGAAGAAATCGGATCTCGTTTTTCGTCTGTTGCAGGCGAATGCGGAGCGGCAGGGTTACAGCTTCGGTGGCGGTGTGCTGGAAATCATGTCCGACGGCATTGGTTTCCTGCGCGCGCCCAGCCTTCTACCCGGACCTAAGGACGTCTATGTCTCGCAGTCCCAGATTCGACGTTTTGGGATGCGTACTGGGGATATGGTCGTGGGCCAGGTGCGCCCGCCCAAGGAGTCGGAGAAGTACTTTGGCTTGCTGCGCGTAGAAGCAGTGAACGGCCTGGATCCCGAAGCGGCCAAGGGCCGCCCTCACTTTGATGATCTGACGCCGATCTTCCCCAATGAGAGGTTCGACCTTGAAAACAGACAGGACGATCTGACGACGCGGCTGATCAATCTGGTAGCACCGATTGGCCGTGGGCAGCGTGGTATGATTGTATCGCCCCCAAAGGCGGGCAAGACCACGGTGTTGAAGCGGATTGCCAATGCCATCACTCACAACTACACTGACGTGCACCTGATGGTGTGCCTGATTGGCGAGAGGCCCGAGGAAGTCACGGACATGGATCGATCGGTGGAAGCGGAGGTGATCAGTTCCACCTTCGATGAGCCGGTGCAAGCCCATACCCGTGTAGCGGAGCTGGCCTCACAACGGGCCAAGCGCCTGGTCGAAGGTGGGCGCGACGTGGTGATTCTGTTGGACAGCATCACCCGCCTTTCGCGGGCCTATAACCTGATCGTGACACCGAGTGGCCGTAGCCTTTCGGGTGGCCTCGATCCAACGGCTTTGTACCCACCCAAGCACTTTTTCGGGGCTGCGCGCAAGCTAGAGGAGGGTGGTAGCTTGACTATCCTTGCCGCTTGCCTCATCGATACGGGCAGCCGAATGGATGACGTCATCTACGAAGAGTTCAAGGGCACCGGCAACATGGAATTGCACCTCAACCGCAAGCTTTCCGAGCGGCGCATATTCCCGGCCTTTGACATAGAGCGTTCTGGTACTCGGCGCGAGGAGCTTTTGTTGTCCAAGGATGTCCTGGCCCAGGTGTGGACGTTGCGTCGCATGGTCAGCGCTATCGGCAACCTGGAAGCCCTCGAATTGGTGCTCAAGCGCATGGCCAAGACCAAGAACAACAAAGAGTTTCTTGATAATCTGACCAAGAATCTTTGATGGCTGCCGACGACGAGCTTATGGAGCATTCAGACCAGCATACTATGCTACCTGACGAAGCCTGGACCAAACTCAGGCTGGCCTGGAGACGCGCTGGACGGAACAGTTGGTTACACCGCCTGGCGCTCCATCTCGCCTTCTTGGTCGTGGTATTGGCTGGCCTGTGGATGGGCAGGACGGTTGTTTCGGACAACAGCGCACCAACCGTTGTTGTTTCCCCGCCGCCGACCCTCTCAGCTAATACGCACACTCCCCAATCGGAAGAGCTGGTAGGGGGAATCGGCGGAGAAACAGCCGACCTTCTGCTCTGCGCTGTTATTCCTCATACAACAATCCCCAGACGCTATCGCATCGACCCCATTACCTACACCGTCCAGCCCGGTGAGAATGTGTCTAGCATTGCTGAGCAGTTCGGCGTCAGTGTGGAGACGCTACTGTGGAACAATGGCAATCTGGAGGACAATCCCGACTACCTCGGCCTCGGCGATGTCCTGACCATCCTGCCAGTATCCGGCGTGTACCATACCGTTGTCGAAGATGACACCCTGGAGAGCATTGCCCAGCAATACAAAGCTAACGTGGAAGACATCATCAATTATGAGGGCAACTACTTGCAGGAGCCCTACACGATCACCGTTGGGCAAAGACTGATTGTGCCGGGTGGCCGCAAGCCCTACAAGGTGCGGCACGTCGTATCCTGGTCTGGAGAGATACCCGCGGGCGCCAAGCGCGGAACGGGGATATTTGGTTGGCCCATGAGTGGCTGGATCAGCCAGCGCTATCATGAGTACCACCCTGCGGTTGATATCGCAGGGCCGAAGGGCACTCCTATCAAGGCGGCAGACTCTGGCTACGTGGCGGTGGTCGGTAGGAGTGATACCGGCTATGGACGCTACCTGCTGATCGACCACGGGAATGGTTTCCAGACGTTGTATGCGCATTTCGGCGTCATCTTCGTCAAGGTGGGGCAATCCGTGGGCAAGGGTCAGACCATCGGACTGTGCGGCAGTACGGGGAAGTCTACTGGCCCCCATGTCCATTTTGAGATCAAACTGAATGGCGTGCGCAGGAATCCGCTCATCTACTTGAAGTGATGTGCAGCGACTGTTTGGATTTCAAGAGCCGCGTTGCTACAATAACGCGGCTTTTTTGTTGTTCGCTCTACAGTTTGTGTCTGCAGCCCATAAGGCTCGCATCTGGGAAGCGTCCTAAATGATAGGACCAGGCGTTCTGGAAGTAGCTGCATCAAGCTATTCTCAGATGGCATCAGGCTGTGAGCCGAAAGGAGCAGACATGAGCAACGGACATTTGATTTCGCTTCGTGTGGTTTTTTTCATTCTCTGCGTTGTGGGAGCCCTGACGGGTACAGTGCTGGCCAGTCAGGTGAGCAGCACTGGCATGGCCCAGAATGGCGAGGAGACCGTCCTTTTTCGACAAGGGGAGGCCGGCTACACGGGATGCGCGGATACGCGTATCGCGGAAGGTAGACCCGACACCAACTTTAGCGAAGGTGAGCTCATCTTGGGTGAGAAGGGTCGCATTGCCACGCTGATACGCTTTGACGTTTCCAGCATTCCTGGCAATGCCATTATCCTGGAGGCCACTCTGGGCCTATACGTAGCCAATTATGGCCAGCGTACTGAGCCAAGCATTGCTGCCGCTTACGCCGTATTTCGCCATTGGCAGGAAACGGAGGCAACCTGGAACAAGGCCACCACTTCCGATTACTGGGGATCGCCTGGCTGCAGCAGCACTACCAGCGATCGTTCCGCTACACCGCTCGATCACGAGTCGCTCTTTGAGCGCGGGCAATGGCACACTTGGTCTGTGGCATCTGCTGTACAAGACTGGGTGCAAGATCCTGCTTCGAACAAAGGGCTATTCCTTCAGCAGACCAACACAGAGGTTGGAGGCGAGTACGACATACGGCAGTCGGAGTATGGTGGCCTGGAGTTCCGGCCCTACCTGTTGCTGAGGTATACCCTTAGGCCTCCGACGCCCACCGCGCCCCCCACCCCTCAACCCTTACCCTGTGTGGGCACCCCGGAACCCGGTGCCTTATTGGCTGTGCTACAGGAGGGTGTGGGATACTCGGGGACCGAGGATACCATGCTAAATTTCGATGATCGCGCGACCTCCTACTCCGGAGAGTGGTTTATGCGTGTGGGCTACAGGCAGCACTACAGCGGGCTGATCAAGTACGATGTGTCCAGTATCCCGCAGGGATCTCGCATCATCTGTGCTGCCCTGTCGCTGTTTGCTGAGCGCTGGAGCGGAGGCCCACTTGACCTTGGTGCCTACTACGTGAAGCGTGAGAACGTGGCAGACGAGGCCACCTGGACCCGGGCCACGTCTCTTGTCCCCTGGCAGGAGGGAGGATGCAACGGCCCGGACGACCGCTTACAGACTCCAGAGTCCTTAGTCACAATGCACGGCATCTACAGGTGGTATCATTTGGAGTTGACGCGCGTCGTTGCTGGCTGGGTGAATGGCGGGCTGCCTAACAACGGTGTATCGCTGCAGGCTGTCAATCGCCTGGACGATGATACGGTCTGGTTTGCCGCTTCCGATGACGCAACAGTTGCCAACCGGCCCAAGCTAGTCATACTGTACGTGCCACCGTCTGGCCCGACGCCCACGGAAACCACAACCCCCCCTCCGACGGCCACGCTTCCGCCAGCAGGGACGATGGCTACCTTCCAGGATGGCCTGGTGGGCTATGTGGGTTGTTCAGACACTCGGATCAGTGCGGGAACACCGGATTCAAACTTCGCTGCGTCTGACCTGCAGGTAGGGGAGGGACAAGAGCTGACGACCCTGGTCAAGTTCGACTTGTCCAGCATTCCTGCGGCTGCCATCGTAGAGTCCGCTGTGCTCCATGTCTACGGCTACGATCTTGCAGGAACTGGGAACTTTGACGTGGGCGCTTATGCAGTCAGGCGCTACTGGGCGGAGGAAGAAGCAACCTGGAGCGTGGAGATTTCTGCGGTGCCCTGGGGCCTGCCCGGCTGCAACAGCACTTTTAGCGACCGTGCCGAGGTCGCCAGTGACCAGGCAGCGGCAAGCTCCAGTGGCTGGAATACCTGGGCAGTGACCGACGACGTGCAGCGTATGGTCAGTGATCCGGGGACCAACGAGGGCTGGCTGCTCAGGCAAACCGCCGACGTGTCTGGAGTGCTTTCTATGTACTCTTCTGAGCACGAGACCGTTGCGCACCGGCCCAAGCTGGTGGTCACCTATAGCCTGCCCTGAGGCAAGAGCGATGCTGTAACGGCCGCCGTGAGCTGCACAGCATGAGGGGGTTCGCACTCCGCTTGTCTTCCCCCACTTCTTTCCTCTGGACGAGGGACGGGATAAGACCCGTCCCTCGTCTACTTATTGGAGTTTCTACCGCTGGCATGTGATGAGTACCGGTCGGCTGTCGCGGTTGCGTGGGCAGTGCGGTTGTGCTACAATCGCTTGTGAACGAGTTTACTGGCAAGGGGATGGCACATGCACAAGAAGCGATTGTCTGTTCAACCCATCCGATACCGGCCCATAGGCGTGATCCACTCTCCCTTCACGCAGCGACAAGGGATGCCGATTCAGGCTGCCTTCGCCCACGCTGTGTCGGGCACGATTGAATTGGAGCCGCAGTACGCGGACGGGCTCAAGGATCTGGAGGGCTTTTCTCACCTGATCCTGCTGTACCACTTCCACCTGTCAGAGGGCTACCAGTTGCAGGTGAAGCCGTTCCTGGAGGAGGAAATGCACGGCGTGTTCGCCATGCGAGCGCCAAATCGTCCCAATGCCATCGGCATTTCCGTGGTGCGCCTGGAGCGCATCGAGGGCTCCAGGCTCTACGTGTCCGATCTCGATGTCGTGGATGGCACGCCCCTGTTGGACATCAAGCCCTACGTGCCGCAGTTTGATGACCGCCACGACGTGCGCATCGGCTGGCTGGAGGGAAGAGTGCACGGCGCAGGCTCGAAAAGATCGGACGGTCGCTTCGAGTGACTGCGGGCTTGGCCACCCCATAGGCCCATTCCTGCTCCTCTGGTGCCTGTGCACAACAGTACCAGCCCGCATTTCACCCGGCAGCGAGCAGAATCTATTGGTGCGATGTTGATCGCTTCAGCCAGAAATCAAAGGACCTGCCAGGGCAGAAGATATCGATCCCGACGGAGGATGTGTCGAGGAGGTTGATCACCTGATGCGGCTCATTGGCAGCAAAAAAAGCGGCATCGCCTTCCTCCAGGATTTCCTCGCGCCCGTCTGGGGTCCTGACCGCCATCTTCCCCTGAATGACGATGCATACCTGTTCTGAAGGGTGATGGTGCATCGCCGAGGCATGGTGGGCAGGTTTGGTGAAGTACTCCACCGCAATGGTGCTTTCGTTGCACAGGCTGACCCGCTTCCAGTCTTTCTCCGGTTCGTAGCTGTCAGCTTGGTCAAAGTGGATGACTTTCATCGCCAGATTCCCTGCTGCGTTTGCGGTACGTACGCCAGTGCGCTCTGGGCACTGGCGTGCCCACTACGAGCCTACTCAGTGCGCGTCTTGCTCCGATTCCCAGCTAGACGCCGGATGGTCGCTTCGGCAAAGTCCACCGCAAAGCGTGGCAGTGCTTCGTCCACGTTTTCGATGGTGTCTGTTGGTCGGTGCAGGTTGGGAATGTTGCCTTCCTCATCCTGTGCGGACAGAGTCAAGCTGGGGATGCCCGCGCGGGCGAACCAAATGCTGTCAAAGTCACCGGTGTGCCACACGCCGGGCTTCACGCCCTCAAACTGTGGCTCGTCGGCCGCAGTTTCGAGCGCAGCGTCCACCAGGGCATTGTCGTAGACCACGTCTCTGAAACTGCCAGTGCGGGTGATGACCTTGAGCTGGCCCGCGCCGAGGTTGTCAAAGTTGAGCACGTATGCGTGCTGAGGATCCAATTGTTTCTGGTGTGCGACGTAGTAGGCCCTTGAACCCTTGAGGTTGGCCTCCTCAGCGCCCGTGAGGACCACCTCAACCTCCCAGCCTGGTATGGGGTTGTGCCACAAGCGCTCTGCGGTGGCAATGGCCACCGCCACGCCCGTGGCGTTATCCGCTGCACCATTGGTGAAGCCAAAGCGCAGGTAGTCGATGCTCGACATCAGACCCTGGCCCAGGAAGTAGACCACCAGCAGCCAGCGCGCCAGGCCCACCAACGGCTGGCCGATGCCCATCACATCAAGCAAGGCGACGACCACAGCCAGAATCATCAGTCGCCGGCTTACACGCAGCGACTGGCGGAAACCTTTCACCATCGAAGGCACATAGAGCATCGACACTGGCGCGCTGTCATAGTGAGCCATCAGGACCAGCTTCTTGTCTGTCTTCCCTTCCGCCGGCACGCGTGCGATGACGTTTTGGGATGTGGCTTGGGGTGGCAGTGTTGAAATCGGCGAAGCTTGCCAGTCAAAGTAGTGTATGGCGAGGGCTGCAAAGGCCGCCACGAGCTGGACCGACGGCCAGGGCCAGATGGGCACAAGAAGCAATCCCAAGGCCAGCCCTCCGACAAGCCACCACACCTCCGAGATATAGGTCTTGGGTGTGCGGAAGAGCTGGCGTTCGACCGTTGCGCCCAGTTGCTTGAGGCGCTGTTCCAGAATGTCGGCAGCGCGACGTTCTTCGTCTGTCGTTGCGCCTCGATGTGGCAGAGCCGTCAGCTCACGGACGATGTTCATCGGGTCAACGGCGGGTCGGGAGTGGCTAGACATGGATAGGCTCCTTGTGTGACAGTCGTGCGCACACCAATAGTAGCACACTCTGGCTTGTTCGGCAACTCTTGACTTTGACGGCGGCCATGTGGTAAACTGTCGGTGTTGGGTCGTGAACAGGTCTTGCATACCAGGGTAAACGCCACGGCAATGTTGCTCGTATGGGAGGTGTTTATGAAACTGATCATAGCCATTGTGCAGGACGTGGATTCCAGGGCAGTCCTAAAGGCCCTGATGGCTGAGGGATATCGCGCGACCAAGGTCAGCACTACCGGTGGGTTCCTGGTGCGCGGCAATGCTACCATTCTCATTGGCGTTGAGGAGACCCAGGTAGACTCTGTTCTGTCCATCTTGCGCGAACACTGCCATGCCCGGCGCGAATTCGTGTCGCCCATGGCGCCTCTCGGTGAGGCAGCGGCTATGCGGCACTGGGTGCAGCCGCTGGAAGTAGAAGTAGGAGGCGCGACGGTCTTTGTGCTGGGCGTGGAGCGGTTCGAGCAGTTGTAGGAAGCGGTTATCTCTATTGTCGGTCACACGTTCCAGCCGCTGGCTCAGACAGAATTGGCCTGACCTGGTGTTGGCAGGGCTTTTGCCCCTGGCCTTTGTGCTGCGAGCCTATTGCCTGGATTGGGATCGGGGTCTGTTCTTTCACCCCGACGAACGCCAGATCCTGATGGTGGTAGAGCGACTGTCGGTACCGGGCGATTGGCGGGAACTCCTGAGTTCCACGAGCCCACTCAACCCCCACTTCTTCGCTTATGGCTCCTTCCCCATCTACCTGCTGCGCCTGCTTTCCTGGGTTGTGGCGCTCTGGCGTCCAGCCTGGGTTTCCATGTCGCGTTTCTACCTGCTGGGCCGGCTGCTGTCGGCGTTCTTTGACACGCTCACTGTGTGTGCCACGTATTCCCTGGCACGCAAGCTCTACGATCGGCGGGTTGCACTGCTGGCCGCAGTGTTCGTTAGCTTCACCGTATTGCACATTCAGTTGGCGCACTTTTACACCGTGGATACCCTGCTCACCATGTGGGTTCTACTGGCAGTCCACAAGGCAGTAGACGTCGCGAGAAGTGGCGAGCTTCGGGATGGCGTTGTGCTTGGCTTGCTGTTTGGGGTTGCTTTGGCCACAAAGGTCAGTGTGCTGCCGCTGGCCGTGGTGGCCTTGGTTGCCTGGCTCGCCTGGGCGTGGCCTGAGCTGCCGTTCCAGGATCGGCGCTTGTCGCTGTTGAGGACGGCGTGGTCCAGCGTGAAACGTAGAGTGTTCCTGACTTTTGGCCTGGCTGTGCTTTGCTTCGTCCTGCTGCAGCCCTATGCGCTGATCGATGCATACGGATTTGTCACCGGCGTGGGCCAGGAGATTGCCATGTCTCAGGGGTGGTATGATTTCCCCTACACCCGCCAGTACGCAGGCACCTGGCCTTACCTCTACCAGGCCAGGCAGATCTTATTCTTCGGCATGGGGCTTCCACTCGGATTGCTGGGTCTTGGCGGCTTGTTGTGGCTGAGCCTTCGAGTGTGGCGGCAGCCTTCGCCTGACGGGGCGGTGCTGCTGGCCTGGCCAGTGCTCTACGCGCTGACGCAGGGGGCAGCCTATGCCAAGTTCATCCGCTACACGTTGCCGCTGCTGCCGTTCCTGTGCCTCGCTGGGGCGGCGATGTGGGTAACGGCCTGGGATGCCGCTGGAGCATCCCTGCACACAGCCGGTAGACAAAGAGCGCTCAAGCTTGTCTGGGCCATCCTGTTGTGCATCGTGTTGATCTCTGCTGTTTCATACGCCGGAGCTTTTCTCAATGTCTATCGGCAGCCGCATCCCTGGATCCAGGCCAGTTCGTGGCTTTGTCAGCACCTGGCTCCAGGTGCTACGGTGTTGACTGAGGAATGGGATGACCCTTTGCCTGTGCATGGGGCGATAGAGGGAGTGGGGTGCCGAGAAGAGATCACCATCCTGCGGCTGGACATGTACGCGCCGGACAGCGAAGCCAAGCTCAAGGAGCTGCTTGATGCCATCGAAGCCGCCGACTACATCGTGCTCTCCAGCCAGAGGCTCTATGCGCCCATTTCGCGCCTGGCGGAGCGCTACCCGATATCCAGCCGCTACTACCCACAGCTCTTTGCTGAGCGCCTGGGCTTTGAACTGGTTGCTGCCCCTGCGCTGTACCCACAACTGTTTGGCGTTACCCTGCTTGATGATCCGCGGGATGGCCTGCCCCTGGCCACTCCACCCCTGCTTGTGGCGAACAGGCCGCGCGGGCTTGTCCTCGACCTGGGACGGGCCGACGAGAGCTTTACGGTGTACGATCATCCGCAGCCTTTGATCTTTGCCAAGGCATCCCGGCCGTCACGGCCTGAACTGGAGGCGCTGCTCCGCCCCTAGCCCGCCTCTATTCCGTGGTGAGCAGCGTGATATGGATGCGCGACACCTTGTCCTGGTGAGGCGGACCGCGGACTGGGGCACGGATTCCGCCACCGCGCACCGAGTTGGATGAGCGCGGGGTGAGTGGGGCGATCCGTGGAATCTGTGTGATGCTCCTTTACCCTGCTTTTGCAGAACCATTGGCGACGTGATATAATGGCGTGCTATGAAGAACTGGCGTCTATGGATTGGCATGCTGGTAAGTGTGCTCTGTCTCTACCTGGCTGCCAGGGGCATTGAGTTCCACAGCTTGCTGGAGGCGCTTCGTCAGGTGCGGGTTGTTTGGTTGTTGCTTGCACTTGGCCTTTTGCTTTTGATTGCTCTTGCTCGTGCGTACCGCTGGCGTCTTTTGTTCTATCCATTGCAGGGACTGAAGATAGGGAGGCTGTTCAATCTTCTGAACATTGGCTATCTGGTGAGCAGCGTGACCCCGTTGCGCATGGGAGATGTGCTAAAGGCTTATCTCTGTGCCGAGTTGGAAGGCCTGAGCATAGCGCGCACACTTTCGACGGTGGTTGTGGAGCGCATTGCCGATACTCTGACCATCGTATTGCTCCTGCTCGTGCTCCTGCCCCTGGTTTCCTTACCCGCCAACTTGCTGGGTCCGGCTCTTGGCGTCGGCCTGGTGGCAATCGCAGCGGTTGTTGTTCTGGTTGGTGTAGTCTCCCGCCGGAAGCAGAGCCAGGCGCTTTTCGACAGGTTGGCCGCTCGCTTTCGCATTCTGGACCGGGAGCCCATTAGGCGGAGCGTGGTGTCGGCAGTAGACGGGCTGGCAGCATTGGGTTCGTGGCCGCAGGCAATTGGGGTAGGGGCGTGGTCATTGGCCATCTGGCTCACCGCAGCAGTCCAGTTCTATGTGGTGATAAGGGCTGTGGGGCTGCAACTGCCTTTCACCGCTGGCCTGCTGGTGCTTTGCCTTACTTCGCTGGGTATGGTGGTGCCTTCGTCACCGGGCTATGTGGGCGTGTTCGAGTACCTTGTCGTGCTCTCCCTTTCCCTGTTTGGCGTGAGCAAGGAGGCGGCGCTGGGTTACGCGCTGGTTCTTCATGCTGTGCTTTACCTGTCCTCGTCGGTGCTGGGCGTCCTCGGCGTCTGGTTCGAAGGCTATTCCTACGCCCGTTTGCGCGAGGTGCTGGCACAGGCAGATCCAGGCACTTTATCGACATAACCAAGATCAACCATCATCAGGAGCGAGCTAGCTAGTGCGAATCCTTACCGTTCTGACATACTACTATCCTCATTGGACGGGCTTGACGGCCTATGCGCGCCTTCTGGCCAAGGGCCTGGCGCGGCGTGGTCACCAGGTGACAGTGCTGACCTCACGATATTGGAGCACATTGCCCAGGGAGGAGACACACAACGGCGTGCGCATCGTGCGCCTCAATCCGTGGTTCCGCCTGAGCCGTGGTCTGGTCATGCCTTCGTTCCCTGCGGCAGCCTACCGCTTGATCAAGGAACACGATGTGGTTCAGATACACACGCCACTCCTGGAATCCTGGTTGGTCACCGCTCTGGCGCGCAGGTTGGGCAAGAAGGTTGTATTGACCCATCACGGGGATCTGGTGATGCCCTCAGGGCAATTCGATCAGTTTGTCCAGTGGACGGTCACCTCGTTGATGAAGCAAGCGCTAAGGAGCTCAGCGTGGGTCACCATACACACTAAAGACTATGCGGATAACTCTCCCTTTCTCAGCCCGTTCAAGGAGAAACTGGTCTACGTCTTGCCGCCAGTGGAGATACCGCAGCCTATCCCGGGGCAGGTAGCTGCTTGGCGGCGCGAATTGTTGGTCGAAGACAACAAACTGGTCGGTTTTGCCGGGCGCTTTGTCGAGGAGAAGGGGTTCGATTTTCTGCTGAAATCCATCCCTTACGTGGTGGAACGTATACCGGAGGTCAAGTTCGTTTACGCCGGGGAAGTCAATGTCGTCTATGAGTCGTTCTTCGAAAAGTGTCGCCATTGGGTGGACCGCTGGTCGGATCATGTGATCATGCTTGGTTTGCTCACTGACGTGCAGAAGGTAGCCAATTTCTACGCCATGTGCGATGTGCTTGCTCTGCCCAGCCGCACCGATTGCTTCCCTATGGTGCAGGTTGAAGCCATGCTTTGTGGCACGCCGGCAGTGGCCACGGACATTCCTGGCCTGCGTGTGCCGGTGCGGACGACTGGGATGGGGCTTCTCGTGCGCCCGCAAGATGAGCGTGCTCTGGCCGAAGGATTGGTTGAGGTGCTGACGAACCGGGAGCGGTACGTCAAAAGCCGAGAGGAAATCAGGGCCATCTTCGATCTGGAGAAGACTGTTGACGTCTATGAAGGACTGTTTGAGAGTCTTATCTACTGAGTACTGCGTCAAGTGCCAAACGCAAACGATCCTTCTCAGACCGTAATTCGGTGAGATACGTTTAGCGATCCGCGCACGAAGCAGTAGCGGGCAATCGCTGCTGCGGAACCATTGCGGTTGTGGACTCGTCCACGTTGGCAGCGCCCGGTGAGTTGTCCGAGTCAAGAGGTGCAGATTTGAGGTCGAGAAGACGTGCTGTATGGGCAATACTGGCTCTTGTTGCAATAGGTCTGGCCATTGCCGGTCAAAGGCGCCTTTGGCTGCGTGATTTTGTGCTGGATGGAATCCTCTTTGTAGCCATTGCTGTGGTGCTCTTTCTGCTGGCCGTTTCCCGCAGCCGCGGCAGTGGAGAGCTGCGATTCTGGCCGCAGAACGCCAAGAGTCCACCAGACGAGGCGTGGGTGCCCTTGATCCGTGGCCGCTGGCAGCAATTGCTGTTTGCCCTCGTCGTATTGCTTTCCACTGTTGCCTTTGTCTCTCTGGCCAAGAACCGCTTCACTTCGCGGGGTGTCTTGTGCTGGTGGGGGGCGGTCCTGGCCTGGCTGCTGGCGATGGTGCATGTGCGTCCTGGCTTCTTCGCTGCGAAGATAGCGCCCACGGTCTTGAGGGATGTCCTGCGCCAGCGTCACATAGAGATCAGAGTCAATTGGGTTGCGCTGTTGCTGCTGTGCATCTTGGTGGTAAGCTTCTTCTTTCACCTGTATCGCATTGATTCAACACCGGCAGAGCCACAGAGTGATCACGTCGAGGCTTCCGAGGACGTACGCAGCATCCTCAATGGCCAATACATGATCTTTTTCCCGCGCAATACGGGCCGCGAGGCGATGCAGTTCTACTTGACGGCAGCCCTTTCGCATGTCTTTGGCTACAGTTTCTTCACCCTGAAACTCACTATGGCCCTTGTCGGCGCGTTGAATGTCATCCCAATGTACTTCCTGGGCAAGGAATTCCTGGACAGGCGCTTTGGGTTGCTGGCGGCTTTTTTCATGGCTATCTCGTACTGGCACATTATTGTTAGTCGCATTGGCTGGCGCATTGTGCTGGCACCGTTCTGGACGTCCGTGACGCTGTACTTTTTGCTGCGTGCTTTCCGCACTCGGCGACGCAACGACTATCTGCTCAGCGGCCTCGCCCTGGGCGCAGGTCTGTATGGCTACATGTCCTTCCGGGTTGTGCCGCTGCTGATCGTGGGCCTGTTCGTGCTCCAGGCCCTCTTGGACCGTGGGGCCAATTTCCAGTGGCGGAGCTTCCTGACCAATAGTGTCTTGCTGGTCATGACCTCCATGTGGGTCTACCTGCCCATGTTCCGCTACATGTACGATGAACCGCGCATGCTCTGGTACCGTGTTCTGACTCGCACGACGAACCTGGAGCGGACGCTCGAAAACCCAACCGCCGTCTTTGTGAATAACGTGAAGCGGGCCTTGCAGATGTTCAACTGGATGGGGGATGGAGCCTGGACTGCGAGCTTGCCCGGGCGGCCTGCTCTGGACTATATCAGCGGCGGCCTCTTCGTCCTGGGCGCAGCCTACCTGTTTTACCTGCTGCTGGTCAAGCGGCGTCCCATCGCCCTGTACCTGGTGTTGGCCATCTTCGTGCTGCTGCTGCCTTCGACGCTGGCCATCGCTTTCCCGATCGAGAATCCAAGCAACATCCGTGCTTCTGGCGTGATCCCGGTGATGATCTTGCTCGTGGCGCTTCCATTGTATCTAGTAGGGAGGCAGGTGGTGGAGGCGCTGCGTGGGGGTACTGGGGTTCTCATCGTCGTTGTCCTGGGTGGGCTGCTGCTGTTGCAGGCAGCGCAGCTCAATTACCGTCTCTATTTCGTTGATTATGACGTGCAGTATCGCCGTGCTGCCTGGAACGCTTCCGACATGGCTCGCGTGATGCAGGGCTTTGCCGATAGCCTGGGAAGCATCTACGACACGCACTTGATTGGCACCGCGTACTGGGTGGATCACCGCGCTGTTGCACTGGCTCTGCGCAATATGGAATGGAACAACCTGATCATGGACTTGAGACAGGCTGAGCCACACCTGGCCGAGCCGCGCAACAGGCTGTACCTGTTCAATCCCAGCAATGTGGAGGCAGAGCGTTGGCTGCGCGAGCACTATCCCAGCGGGCGTCTGATGCGCTTCCAGGCGTTTATTCCGGAAAAGGATTTCTCGATTTATCTCGCTCCGGCAGAACCCTGATCCGGGCGTATTTGGGGCCCAAGTGTCGCTCAAGACAATCTTCACTTCGTTCAGCATAACATCTGTCTCGAGGGCTTGACAGGGGGTTCATTTCTGCGCAGAATGGATTGCCTGGGAATGGCTATGTGGGCAAAGTCTGCCAGCGCCTACGGAAAGGTTCGGAGAGTGAAAGAGGATTACGCGTGACCGCGACTTGGCGCCGTTTCTCACAATGGGATGAACGCCGTCGGATTGCCATGCGCTTGCTGGTGGCTGTTCTCTGCCTTGTCCTGGCTGTCTTTGCTCAGCGACGCTTCGATCACAAGTTGATAGACAACCTTGCCTTTCTATCCTATGGCGTGGCAGGTGTGCTCTTTGCCCTCACCTTTGGCGACATTGCTCTGGAACGTGAGGTGACTCCAGCCGCATCTGCCGAACCGGGGAGGGCCAGGTTCGCCAAGTCTGTCCGCGTGGTGACAGTGTTGTTGGTCGTGGCGCTGTTGGGCTGTCTTGACTTTGGGGGCAATCGTTTCCGCCCGCCGGGCTTCCTGCTCTGGGGCGGTGGTGTGTTCCTGTGTTTGCTCTACCTGTATCTGAGTGAGGCACCCAAGGCATTTGGAGAGCGAGTTGCAGCGCTCTTCTCTCACAGACCTTTCTCTATTCCACGGATTTGGCTCGGCCTGGGAATTGCGGTGCTGCTGGGTGCTGTGCTGCGCTTGCACCAACTGGATGTCATTCCGGCGGATATCGGTTGGGACCTGCCCTACAACTACACCGACGCGCTGTCCATTCTCAATGGGCAGTATCGCATCTTCTTCCCGGCCAACCAGGGACGGGAGGGCCTGTTCTTCTACCTGATCGTGTTGGTTACACGTTTTGCCCCCTTGAGCCATTTTTCGATCAAGCTCACCTCGGCGTTGGTGGGCATTGCCACCATCCCGGCTCTGTACCTCTTGGGCCGGAAGCTATTCAACCCATCGGTGGGGCTAGTGGCCGCTTCTTTCCTGGCGGTGAACCGCTGGCACATCGTTTTGAGCCGCTCTGGATTCCGCGTGAGTCTCTTGCCCATCTTCACCATCCTGCTGCTGTACACGGTGGTGCGTGCCCTGCAAAGCCGCCGGCCTTTTGACTTTGCACTGGCTGGGTGGGTTATGGGATTGGGCCAGTATACTTACACGTCCTACATTTTCGCTGTCGTAGCGGTGTTCGCTGGCCTCGCTGCCTACGCGTTCAGTACACACCCCCCGCGTTGGCGTGATTTGTGGCCGCTATTGGTGCTGATGATTGCGGTGGCACTGGTAGTATACGCACCGCTGGGGCGATTTGCCCTTGAACATCCTGAGCAGTACCTCCAGCGCGCTGGCCTGCAAGCACGCCTGTTGATGAGCGATCCCGACCGACCAAAGATGACCATGCCCCTGTTGTGGGAGAATGCGCGCACCAGCTTGCTGATGTACCACGTCTATGGGGATAGCAACGTGCGCTTCAACGTGGCTTTCTTCCGCCATTTCGGTTTCGTCAGCGCAGTGCTGCTGGTGCTCGGTCTGTTCTACACCCTACGGCGCTGGCGAAAAGGCAACAACAGCATGCTGCTGGTGATGTTCTTCTTCCTCATCATTCCGATGACATTGGCCATGCTTCCGCATGAGATGCCCAATGTCTTCCGCGCGGCTGGCACTATTGGCCCTGCGCTGATCCTGTGCACGCTGCCGTTATTGGCCGTGGGCAAACGTTTCCAAGAGCTGAGCTTTACATATCCTAGGTTTGATCTGCTGGCCAGGTTCAAGATGTCCTCAGCGGACGAAACATATGAATTCATCTGGCAGCTTGGGAGACGGGGGCTGCTCATGCTCCTGCCGGTGCTGCTCGTTGCGCTGCTGCTTGCCGCAGAATATCGGGAGACCCAGCATTTCTATTTCCACGATTTTGCCAACGTCTTGCCCGATCGGCAGAATGTGTCCATCGCCAAGGAGATGGCGCGGCAGATGGAGGCCTACGGCGACTTGGAGTCGTGCTACATCAAGGTGTGGCCGCACTGGTTTGATGGACGGGCGCTGCAGACGTACCTGCGCCGCCAGTATGGGGCCTGGAATCCAGAGTTCCATGATCTTGTTCCAGACCAGCCCCCTTTATCCTCCATCGCCGAGCGGGGGTTGATCATCCTTCATCCCGATGACACAGCAGGTCTGGAGAGACTCCGTGCGATTTTTCCACGCCATGCTACGGTGGTACACTATTTGCCAGATGGCATGCCGGGCTTCATTTCGGTCTACGTTGAGCGGTGACCAATCATTTGTATGGTCTCTCTAATATACTGCGCAGTGGCACGGACTGTGCCCGTGCAAGCCAAGGAACTATGGACCCAAAGTGGCTAACCGGGACGTCGTTGGAGCAAAGGAAGCAGCAATGAATGTAGGAAATGACACGACCACCGAAATGGTGAAGCGAACGCCAGCCAGCACAGACTGGCGCAAACGCTGGGAGACACTGCGACAAGGCCGGTACTTTGTGCCGCTGTGCCTGGTGTTGATCCTCCTGGTGGGGTCCTACTTCCGCTTTACGGGTGTGAACTGGGACGATCACACACACCTCCATCCGGACGAGCGTTTCATCTGGATGGTGACCATCTCCCTTTCGCTGCCCAAGAGCCTGGGAGAGTATTTTAACACGGCTGTATCGCCGCTCAATCCCTACAACCAGGGCAGCAGCTTCATCTATGGCACGTTTCCTCTATTCCTGACCAAGTTGCTGGGCGAGGTGCTCAAACAAGGTGGCCCTGATCAGATCCATTTGCTGGGCCGGGTGCTGGCAGGAGTCTTTGACCTGCTCAGCGTCGTGCTGATGTTCCTCATTGGCCGCAAGCTGTACGATGAGCGTGTTGGGCTGCTCTCCGCCTTTCTCACCGCCTGCCTGGTGATTCATATTCAGCAGTCACATTTCTTCAGTGCGGACAGTTTTGTGGCCACCTTTGTCCTGCTGACCTTCTACCGAGCGCTGTACGTTGCAGAGCGAGGAAGCTGGAGTGACTTTGTGTGGATGGGCCTGAGCTTCGGCCTGGCGGTGGCTTCCAAGGTCAACGTGGCCCTGTTCGGTGTAGTCATGGCCTTGGCCTGTGCGATGCGCATCTACAATGCCGTGCGCGCTCCGGTGCCCGAACCCGCCGGTGCGCAGCAGCCACCTGCTACCTTCGCTGCCGAGCCAATGGCTGAGAAAGAGCCTGGCGGTGCTCTGTTCAGGTGGCGGAGTACGATCGGCGCCCTGAGGCTCAGCCTGCGCCTCGAACGCCCCTCAGATACGGAGTCGAGGCCTGTGATGGACGATCCCGGCCCCCCGGTCGTTGCCCAGCCCGCAGTCGCCGCCTCACTTCCCCAGCGCCGTTGGTTCGAGGTAGGCTACCGGGTTGCCCTCAAGTTCGTGGTGAGCTTGATCGTGGCATTTCTGGCCTTCCGCATTGCCCAGCCTTACAGCTTCCAAGGGCCGGGCTTCTTCGGATTCAAGCTCTCCGAAGCCTGGTTGAACGACGTGCGGTACTGGTCCAAAGCGGCTGCCGGCCAGGTAGACTTGCCTTTCAACCACCAGTGGGCCTCACGCGCCCCCATCCTCTTCTCTCTGCAGAACATGGTCCTGTGGGCGGTTGGCCTGCCGCTGGGCCTGGCCAGTTGGGCAGGCTGGGCCTTTGCCTGGTACGAGCTATTGCGCAAGCGCAAACTCCAGCACCTGCTGGTTCTGGTGTGGACCACTTTCTTCTTTCTGTACCAGTCCACCCGATTTGGCAAGCTCTCCCGTTACCTGACCCCCTTCTTCCCGCTCATAGCCATGCTGGCAGCATATCTGCTCGTTTCTGCCTGGGATCGCGCTCGGACGCTCCGGGCGCGCTGGGCCAAGCCTGCGGCCGTGGCACTCGCGGCGGTGGTGATCGTCGGTACCTTCTTGTGGGCCTTTGCTTTTAGCCGCATCTACACGCGTCCGCTGACGCGGGTAGCAGCCTCGCTGTGGGCCTATGACAACATACCGCCTGGTTCAGCCATTGGCAATGAGCACTGGGATGATGACATACCGTGGGGCGGCGTGGGTGGGCGCAATGGGTATGCTGATGGCACATACGAGTATGTCGAATTCCACCCTTACGCCGAGGATGAACCCATCAAGCTCGAATGGTTCATGGATTGGCTCGGCCAGGCGGACTATATCATCTTGAGCAGCAACCGGCTGTACGGTTCCATTCCGCGCTTGCCGATGCGCTTTCCCATGACCACACGGTACTACAAGTATCTGTTTTCCGGTGAGCTTGGCTTTGACCTGATTAAGACCTTCACTTCCCGCCCCAACCTGGGACCCATTGAGTTCAATGATGATAATGCGGAAGAACCATTCACCGTCTATGATCATCCCCGGGTGGATGTGTTCCAAAAGACGGAGCGCTTCTCTCTGCAACAAGCGCGCCACTTGCTGGGTGATGGCATTGACTGGGACAACATCGCTCGCTTGAAGCCGATTGAAGTGCCAGGGTTCAAGAACGGCTTGCAGATGACGGAGGAGGAGAAGGAGATACAGCGTGGCGGTGGCACCTGGTCGGCCATCTTCAACCGGCAGAGCCTCAGCAACGCTGTGCCCGTGCTTATCTGGCTGCTGCTGGTAGAGCTGCTGGGGGTGGTCACGCTGCCGCTGGCTGACCGCATCTTCCACAGCTTGCCTGATCGTGGCTACATGCTGTCGAAAACCCTCGGCGTCCTGCTGTTGACCTGGCTGACTTGGATGATGGTCAACCTGGGCTGGACACTCTACACCCGCGCGGCCATCACCATGGCGCTGCTGTTGCTGACGGCTTGCTCGGCGCTTATCTTCTGGCGCAGGAGAGAGGAGATGCTGTCCTTCTGGACAGAGAACAAGCGCCTGCTTTTGATCAACGAGGCGCTATTCCTGGCCTTTTTCTTCGGTTTCCTGCTGATTCGCTACGGCAATCCTGACCTATGGCACCCGGCGATGGGCGGCGAGAAACCAATGGACTTTGCCTATCTCAATGCGGTGATCAAGAGCAGCATCTTTCCGCCCTACGATCCCTGGTATGCTGGAGGATACCTCAACTACTACTACTTCGGCCAGATCATCGTCGGCACATTGACCAAGCTTACGGGTATCGTTCCCTGGGTGGCCTACAACCTCTCCATCCCCTTGCTGGCTGCACTTACGGCGATGGGGGCTTTCTCCGTTGCCTACAACCTGACGGTGAGCAAGGACAGGGCACGGGCCGGCTGGTGGAGGCCGGCGCTGCTATGGGGGCTGGTGGCGGCGCTGCTGGTGGCGGTCCTGGGCAACCTGGGGGAAATCGGGGTTTGGCTCAAGGCGTTGCGCGACTTGGGCACTGTGGACGCCAAGAGCTCCATCCCCTACGTGACTGACCTGGCCAGGGTGCTGTCTGGCGTCATTCGCTGCCTGTCGGGTGAGGCCAAACTGGGCCTCCGCCCGGAATGGCCCTATTGGAATCCGTCGCGGATCATGACTCACGGCGAGATCAACGAGTTTCCGTTCTTCACCTTTCTGTATGCCGATCTGCATGCCCATCTGATTGGCCTGCCATTCACGCTGCTGGCCCTGGGCATGGCGCTCGCCGCGTTGAAGCGCAGAGTGCGGCCGCTGTGGCAGCGGACTGCCCGTGGCGAAGCGGACAAACAGATGGCAGAAAGGCCAGCAGGCCGGAGCTTGCCGGTTCTGGGACGCCGCACTTTGTCCGAGTGGGTCGGTGGGGTGGACTGGGGCGAGTGTTTGCTGCTGGGGGCCATGGGTCTGGCGGTCGGTGCGCTGCGGCCCATCAACTCGTGGGACTATCCAACCTATCTGCTGGTGGTGTTTGTGGCGCTGGCCTTGCGCCAATACGAGCATCGCCAACGTATTGACCTCGAGGGGCTGTGGGCTGTGGCCTGGCGTGCAGGAGTTGTGCTGGTGCTGAGCATCCTCTTCTTCCAGCCGTTCTTGTCTCGGTTTACCACGGCCTACATGAGTGTGGAACGCTGGAGGGGAGAGCGCACCGGGCTGGGTGCGTATGTGGTTATCCACGGCCTTTTCCTGTGGGTCATTGTGTCGTGGATGGGCGTGGAGCTGTTTGGATCTGAGGCAAGAAGAGGTCTGACGCGCATGTTGCGGCTTTCAGCGCGCTATTGGGATCGTCTGCCGCGGCTGCTTTCACTGTATCGCCATCTGGTGCGGCAAGGGCGGGAACTCGACCGGCCAACCGGCCTGGCCACTGGAGCGGTCGTGTGGGTGCTGGCTTGGCTGGCGGTCTCGAAAGAGTGGTTCTACATCCTTGTTTTGCTGCTCATGCTAGGCACGCTGCTGATTGTGCTGCGCCAGCGTTTGGAGCCAAAGCGCCGCTTCACCTGGCTGCTCTTTGGCATGGGGCTGGCCTTGAGCCTGGTTGTGGACCTGGTGGTGCTCAAGGGTGACATCGGGCGCATGAACACCGTGTTCAAGTTCTACCTGCAGATTTGGGTGCTGTGGTCCATTATTGCCGCTGTCAGCCTGAGCCATCTGGTCAAGCGGCTGCGGTATTGGTCCCAGGACCGTCGGCGGCTGTGGCTGGGGGTATTCGCTTTCCTCGTCTTCCTGGCTGCGCTGTACCCCATTTTCGCGACGCGGGCAAAGATCAAGGACCGTTTCGACACCGATGTGGGGCCGACATTGGACGGCATGGCCTACATGACACGCGCCGTGTATTACGATGGCGAGCCTATCGAGTTGAAATGGGACTATGACGCCATCAACTGGCTGCTGGACAACGTACAGGGTTCGCCAGTCATTGCCGAGGCCAACACAGAGCCACGCGGCCTGTATCGCTGGGGCTCACGCGTGGCCATCTACACCGGATTGCCGACGATCATCGGCTGGAGCTGGCATCAGCGGCAGCAGCGCTCGGCCATGCCGGATCAGTGGGTGAGTCGGCGGTTGGATGACGTACAGAGGCTGTACACCGACCCCAGTGTGGAGGTGGCGCTCGAGTTGCTGCGCAAGTACGAGGTACGCTACGTCTACGTCGGTGACGTCGAGCGCATCTACTATCCAGTATCCGGCCTGGAGAAGTTCGAGCTCATGCGGGCACAGGGCCTGCTCAACCTGGCCTATCACAATGAAAGAGTTCGCATTTACGAGGTAGTTGAGGAGTGACAATGGTCAGTCCCCGGAGGGAGCTATGTTAGCTGTCCTGAGTTGGTGGCTTATCATGGAGGTGATCGGGTTCCTGGCGCTGCCGCTGGCGCTGCGCCTCTTCCGGCATCTTCCCGAACGAGGCTATGCTTTTGCCAAGCCTCTGGGGTTGCTGGTGGCTGGCTACCTGCTGTGGATTGGAGGCAGCTTTGGCTTCCTGAGCAATACACGCACGGCGATTCTGTTTGTGATGCTGCTGGTAGGTCTGGCATCGCTCCTGGTTTGGTGGCGTGACCGTGAGGGACTGGCAGCTTTTCTGCGTGAAAACCGGCGCGTGATTCTTGCCACAGAGCTAGTCTTTGCCGTGGCTTTCTTCGCTTGGGCCTTTGTGCGGGCCTACAATCCCGACATTGCGGCCACGGAAAAGCCCATGGAAATCGCTTTTCTCAACACCATCCTGCGCAGCGAGCACTTTCCTCCTCATGATCCCTGGCTGTCGGGCTTTGCCATCAGCTACTACTACTTCGGTTACCTGCTGGTGGCTCTGCTCACCAAGCTGTCAGGAGTCGCTGCCAGCGTCGCTTTTAACCTGGCCATCTCCCTGCTCTTTGCGCTCACCGTGACTGGGTCGGTCAGCCTGGCCTACAATCTGATAGCCACTGACAAGGGCCAGCGGATACGCGAGGGCCTCTCCGCTATCCTATGGGCCCTGCTCGGTCCCCTGTTTGTGGCCGTCATTGGCAACCTGGAAGGGTTGTTCGAGGTGTTGCATACCCGGGGGCTGGGCTCGCCCGCCTTCTGGAGCTGGCTGGATGTGAATGGTTTGAGCAGCTCGTCACCGCCCGTCACTGGACGCTGGGTGCCTACCGACAATTGGTGGTGGTGGCGGGCGTCGCGCGTGGTGAACGACCGGGACCTGCAGGGTGTTCACCAGCTAGTGATCGACGAGTTCCCACAGTTCAGCTTCCTGCTGGGAGACATGCACCCGCACGTATTGGCCTTGCCGTTTGTGCTGCTGGCTTTGGCTCTGGCTTTCAACCTGCTGCTCGGTATGCGGACCTGGGTGGTTGGCGTGGGTGACGAAGATGAGCCAGCCACAGGCGCGATTGCGGTGCGCATCAGGCACTTGCTCTCCACAGCGCGCCAGGTGCTGTCCGGGTTGTGGCAGGATCATGCCTTCGATCTGCTCATGCTGGCTCTGTGCCTGGGAGCGTTGGGCTTTCTCAACACGTGGGATTTTCCCATATATCTGTTCGTCATTGTGGCTGTCTTTCTCATCGGGCAGCTTGTGCAGCACAGCTCGTTATGGTTGGTGTCTGTGCTGGCCTTTGCGCTATCGGTAGCTGTGCCGGCGGTGTTGCTGTATCTTCCCTTCTACCTGGGTTTTCAATCACAGGCGGGCGGTGTGTTGCCCACGTTCTTCAACGTCACGCGGGTGCACCAGTACCTGCTGATGTTTGGGCTGTTCGTCTTTGTCATCCTGAGCTGGATCGTCCTACAGGCCGCGAGGGTGTTTACCTCTCTCTCGGCTGAGGAACGCCGCGGCTTCTGGTTGGACATCGCAAACCCGCTCCTGTGGATGGTGCTGGGGCCTGTGCTGTTGATGGCCTTGGCGGTCGTCTCGGTCATGGCCACATCCGCCGGAAAAGAGTTCCTGAGAGGCGTTTTGGCGGACGAGCGGGTGGCGGCACTGATCGGCAGCACTGGCGTAGCCGGATTGCTGCGACAGGCTTTGATGATGCGCTTGACCAACCCCTGGACTTTTTTGCTGATAGCTCTCTCCATTGCCCTGCTGTGGTACCTGATCCAGCGCTCCTGGAAAGTCGAGGTGGGCGCCGCTTCATTGTTTGTCTACTTGATCGCAGGGGTAGCGTTCCTGCTCACGCTCGCGGTAGAGTTCGTGTACTTGCGAGATTTGTTTGGTACGCGCATGAATACGGTGTTCAAGCTCTACTATCAGGCCTGGGTGATGATGGCTATCGCCGCGGCATTTGGCAGCTACTACATTCTTGGGCGTCGTGGCCTTTCAATGGGTAGGTACGTCTGGCTTGTCGGCTTCGCTGCTTTGGTGTTGGCGGGCACGATCTATCCAGTGCTGGCCATCCCCAACAAGGCTGGCGATTTCAAGGGCCAACCCACCCTCGACGGCATGGCTTTTCTGCAGAATGTTCGGCGGGATGACTATGCAGCGATAAAGTGGCTGCAGGAGAATGTCTCCGGGATTGCCTACATTGTCGAGTCCACCGGAGGCTCCTACACCGATGCCGCCTTTGTCTCTGCCTTCACCGGCTTGCCTACTGTTCTGGGTTGGGACTTTCATCAATACCAGTGGCGCGGCAACGCCATCGAGTCTGGCAAGCGTCAGCCTGATATCGCCCAAATCTATCAGAGCGCTGACTCTGGCCAGGTCTTGACCTTGCTGGACAAGTATGATATAAAGTACGTCTACGTGGGGCCGGTAGAGAGACGGAAGTATGAGTTGGCTCCCCACATCGCCGAACGCTTTGGTCGTTTTCTGACCAAAGTCTATGAAGGAGGCGCTGTCAGCATCTACGAGCGCTGACCTTGTGGCTCAGAAACCGGTTTTCTACCACAATACGGGTTTCTAGAGAGATTCGCAATTGACCTATAGGGGTACATGGATGAGCACAACTGCCGCAGTTTGTTCAAACGATGAGCAGGGCGCGCGACAAATCCCACAAGCCAGGCTGACAGTCGAACTTGGCCTCTATGGCCTGAGCTTTGGTCTGGCCCTGGCTCTGCGCCTGCTGGCCTTGGAGCGCTGGCCGTTGCTAGACCAGGAAACTGGATTGGCACTGGCTGCCTGGCGTTTGGCGCGCGGCCTGCCAACTGTGCTGCGGGGGCACAGCCCGCTGCTCTTCCACGCCAATACGTTGTGGTTCTTCCTCACTGGGGGCAGCGATCTATTGGCTCGCTCCTGGTGTGTCCTGTTTGGCTCGCTGCTGGTGTTGTTGCCCTATGGCTTGCGACACCGTCTGGGCAGGGTAGGCGCATTGGCCGCCTCTCTCTTGCTGGCCATCTCTCCCAGTTTTGTGTACTTCTCCAGGTCAGTGGACGGCAGCATCATTGTTGCCTTCTGTGCGCTCGGCTTGCTGGTAGTGCTTGCCAACTATCTGGAAAGCCGCCGTGATGTTGACCTGCCGCTTGCCTCCGGCCTGCTCGTTCTGGCCCTCCTGGCTGCTCCTTCTGCCTACACGCTGCTGGCCATCCTGTTGACCTTTGGTTTGTTCCTGCACATTTGGGCCAGGTTCAGAGACAAAGAGCCGCTTGATGACTTGAAAGAGGCCTGGAACGATGCATGCAGCGATTCCCAGGCCCGGCGCTGGGCTCTGAACGCGGCTTTCCTGCTCGTCCTGGGGCTGGGCCTGGCCTTTGCCTTCAATGTGGCCGGGCTGCAGATGGCTTTGGATCAGCTTGGGCAGTGGCTGGCAGGCTTTCACTTCTTTGGCCAGCCTTCCTGGTATCTTGCCCTGCTATTGCTGTTCCTTTACGAAGGGCTGCCGCTCTTCTTTGGACTGGCAGGGTTCTTCGTGCAGCGATCTCGCGGCGACGTCTGGAATCTGCTGTTGCGCTATTGGTTGATCTTTGCGCTGCTGTTCTCCATCGTACCAGGTTATCGCCCTACGAGCAGCGTGCTGTTGATCCTACTGCCTTTGATCCTCAGCACTGGATGGGCTGTCGATAAGCTGGGCCAAGAGTTGCGGGGAATCGTGCGCCAACCCTTGCTCTGGGTGCTGGTTGCGGTCACCCTGGTCGTCTCTGCCACTGCCTACCTGCAGCTTGTGCACTATCTATCATTGCCGCAGACAAACCAACTGCTGCGCATGGCGGCTCTGGGGATCTTTGCACTTTCTAGTTACGCTCTGGTTTGGAGCCTGTCCGGCTCACAACTCCCACTGCGTGCCGCGATGGTCTCTCTACTGCTGTTGCTGTGGTTCGGCTGTTTCCGTGCAGGAGTCAGGCTGAACTATGATCGCGCGCGGGACCCGCTCGAGCCGATGGTGGGTGTGGCAACTTCTCCCCAGGTGCTGGAACTGGCGCGGGAGGCCAGCCAACTGTCCAGTCATTTGCACGGCGATGCGCGCGTCTTGGCCTGGCAGGTTGAGGAACGGCTGGAGATTCCGTTGGGCTGGTACCTGCGTGATTTTGAGCAAGTAAGCTATCTGTCAAGAGTGCCTCCTGAGCCGGACGCTCCAGGGGTGATTGCTCTGGCCGGTGTTCCCGGCCCCAGTGGCTATGTGGGTCTGCGCTATGCGCTGCGCTCGTTCAGTACGACTCTGGAACGGTCGCCTATAGAGTGGCTGCGGTGGTGGACGGGATACAAATCTGGATCACTCGGCCAGCAGACAGAGCACGTCGTGCTCTGGGTCAGAAAGTCACTGCAGTAGGGGCAACGGGACTCCTGGTTTCGGGATCGTCGCGTTTTGCGCTCACGCAGCCAGGCACGGTGGCTCTGGCATTGCGGTCTTTGGCTGCCCGAGACGGGCAACAGCACCCTTGTGCTGCGCGAACACTTGTGCTGAGACAAGGATGACACGAGAAATGGAATCGATGAAGCAAGATCAGGCCAATGCGATATTGAGTTTTCTGGACAGACCGCTCTTCTCTGGTTCCCGCATCAACTGGCAGGTGGTGATTCTGTGCCTGATTGTCCTGGCCCTGGTTTTCACGCGCCTTGGGGATCTGGGAAATCGAGCCTACAGCCACGATGAGAGCACTCATGCCTGGGAAGCCTGGAAGCTCCTCACCGGCCAGGGCTATCGCCATGACCCGGTGTATCATGGTCCTTTTCTGTATCACCTCAATGCCTTTGTCTATTTCCTTCTGGGCGTGAATGATGTCACTGCGCGCGTGGGTGCGGCGCTGTTTGCCGTTGCTGCAGTGTTGTTGGTCTGGCCTCTGCGGCGCTGGCTGGGGCGCGCGGGTGCGCTCGCTGCGATGTTCTTGCTTACCATTTCACCTACCATGATGTACCGTGGCCGCTTTCTCCGCCATGACATATTCGTCATCGTTCCCGCAATGGTGATGGTGGTCTGCTTCCTCCACTACCTGGAAGACAGGAAGGAACAGTGGCTCTACATCATCGCTGCTGCCTTGGCTGTGGGCTTTTGTGGCAAAGCGAATGCCTATATTTATGGTGCCATTTTTGGCAGTTTCTGGGCGCTCTACCTGCTGGTGCAATGGATGCGCACCCGCAGGCCCCTGAGGGAGCTGCCTGCTTTTGACTTGGTGATGCTCTTGGGTACTCTGGCGCTGCCACTGGTTTCCCCGGTCCTGCTCAAGGTGCTCAAGTTCAATCCCACCGACTACAGCCCGGCAGGTCTGCCGCGCATCCGCATCACGCTGCTGGTGATGTTAGCCATGTCGGCTGTTCTTGGCATCTGGTGGAAGCGCAAGGTCTGGCTCATCTCGGCTGGCATCTACTATCCCATCTTCATCCTGCTCTATACCACGCTGCTGACCAATGCACGGGGCCTGGAGTCGGGCTTTATGGGCATGCTGGGCTATTGGCTGGCGCAGCAGGGCGTGGCTCGCGGCGGGCAGCCGCCGTACTACTACGTCTTCTTGCTGACGGTCTATGAGTTTCTGCCCGTTTTGCTTTCAGGCCTGGCAGCGCTCTACTACCTGGTGACGCGCGGAGGCAAGAAGCGGCTGGAAACATCCGCTCGGCGCAAGGAGCAGCCAGCGGAACCCCCAAGTGCGCCTGTGGTTCCCTTGCTGCTGTATTGGGTGCTGATGAACGCCATCATCTTCACCTGGACCGGCGAAAAGATGCCCTGGCAGATGTTGCACCTGGTGCTGCCGCTTGGACTCTTGGGCGGGTGGTTTTTCGGCCAGGTGTGGGAGAGCACCGACTGGCGCAGATTGCTGCAGCGAGGCGCAGCGCAGGCGCTTGTGCTGCTGCCGGTCGGTCTTTTCTCACTGCTCGTCCTGATGGGCACAACCTGGGGTGCGGCTCGACCGTTCGGCGGCATGGCCCTTGACCAACTGCGAAGGACGCTGCTCTGGCTGCTGTCGCTGGTGCTGCTGCTTATCGCTGTGGGATTCATGTACAGGTATGGGCGCAGGCTGGGCTTTGGTGGCTGGAGGCGGGTAGTGCTCGCTGTGCTCTTCGTGGCCCTGACCGCCGCAACGGTGCGCTTTGCCTGGATGGTCACCTTCATCAATCCAAACTATGCCACAGAATTCCTGGTGTTCGCGGCGGCCACGCCGGACACCGCCATGGTCAGGGATGAACTGGAGGAGATGTCGCGGCGGCTCATAGGGTCCGAACAGTTGAGGATTGCCTATGACAACGAATCCCAGCAGCCCTTTTTCTGGTACCTGCGTGACCGTGATGCCGTGACCTTCTTCACCGGAGATTCGGGCTTGTCAGGCGACCCACACGTGGTGATCATTGGCCCTGAAAACGAAGGCAAGATGAAATCCCAGCTTACGGGCAGGTATCTGCGCCGGGACTATCGTCTCATCTGGTGGCCTGACGAGAGCGTGTACCGCAACCTCACCCCGTCCAAGCTGTGGAGTGATCTGAGGGACCCGGCCAGGCGCAAGTATTGGTGGGACATCCTGTGGTTCCGCAAGTACCCACAATCGACCACAGCCTGGCCGCTGGTGCACAAGTTCGCCTTGTACGTGCGCCGGGACATTGCCACACAGCTCTGGGATTTGGGATCCGAGGTGGCGGGGCCGGGTATCGAGCTGCCGGAAGATGAATACGAGAAGGCGCGCGTCCAGGTGACCGCACTGACGAGCTGGGGCAGCTATGGCAGCGGGCCGGGGCAGATGGATGATCCCAAGGGCATCGCCGTGGATGGTGCTGGGAATGTGTACGTGGCGGATAGCTACAACCACCGCGTGCTGGTGTTCGATGAGCAGGGTGACTTTCTGCGGCAGTGGGGCAGCCAGGGGAACGCGCCTGGTCAGTTCCAGGAGCCGTGGGGCATCGCGGTGGATGGCGAAGGGAACGTGTACGTGGCCGACACGTGGAATCACCGCATCCAAAAGTTCGATGTGTTGGGGAGGTTCTTGGTGCAGTGGGGTGTCTTCGGCGACACGACAGGAGTGCTGGGCGATACGGAGATGTTGTATGGGCCGCGCGACGTGGTGGTGGATGGGGAAGGGAACGTGTTGGTCAGCGACACCGGGAACAAGCGTTTACTCAAGTTCACGTCGGAAGGGCGCTTTACTCGTCAAGTCGGTGGGGCCGGGTCGCTGAATGGGCAGTTCCGTGAGCCGGTTGGGCTGGCAGTGGATGGCGCTGGGAACGTGTACGTGGCGGACACGTGGAACCAGCGGGTGCAAAAGTTCGACGCCACCTTGAACTTTGTCTCTCAGTGGCCGGTGGTGGGTTGGGAGGGGGAAGGGGTGACCAACAAGCCCTATCTGGCGGTGGACAGTGGGGAGAATGTGTACGTCACAGGCCCGGACTACCATTGGGTGGTGAAGTACGATGGCAGTGGCAAGGTGCTGGCGGTGTGGGGCCAGTATGGAGCGGACCCCAGTTCGATGAACATGCCCTCAGGGATAGCGATAGATGGTGCAGACAATATCTACGTGCTGGACTCGGCCAACCACCGTGTGCTCAAGTTCGCACCGCTGCAATAGGTAGTTTGCACCTGCCTGGTGCGCAATACCGCCCAGGAGCATGCTGCGAAATGGCTATGGCATTTGGGCAAGAGAAGGATTGGATTTATGGAGCAAGGTGACACTCGCACAGAAAGCACGCTGCCTTCGGCTTTGTCTATCAATTGGCAGGTTGTCGTTGGGGTGCTTCTAGTCCTGGCCCTGGTCTTTACACGTCTAGGGGCGCTGGACAACCGCTCGTACAGCCATGACGAGGCTATCCACGCCTGGGAGTCCTGGAAGTTGGTCAGCGGTCAGCGCTATGTCCATGATCCTGTCTACCACGGTCCTTTCCTGTACCACGTGACCGCATTGATCTATTCCCTGTTCGGCGTCAACGATGTCACGGCTCGCCTGGGTGCGGCGTTGTTCGCCATCGCCGCAGTGCTGCTCGTTTGGCCCCTCCGCCGCTGGTTGGGGCGGGCAGGTGCTGTCTTCGCCATGCTCTTGCTGACCATTTCGCCGGCTTTGATGTTCCGAGGCCGCTTTATCCGCCATGACATCTTTCTCATCGTGCCTACGATGGTGATGGTCATCTGCTTCTTCAAGTACCTGCAGGATTGTCAGGAACGCTGGCTGTATGTCATTGCCGCTGCACTGTCTGTGGCCTTTTGCGTCAAGGCCAACGCCTTTATCAACGGTGCCATCTTCGGCAGTTTCTGGCTGCTCTATCTGCTGGTACAATGGGTGCAAACTCGCAAGCCCCTGAAGGAGCTGCCTGCGTTTGACCTGGTGATGCTCTTGGGCACACTCGCGCTGCCGCTGCTTTCCCCGGTGTTGGTCAAGGCGCTCCGCTTTGACCCGCTCGATTACAGCCAGACGGGACTGGTGCGCACTCTGATTGTGGTGTTGGTTATGCTGGCCATTTCGGCAGCGATTGGCATCTGGTGGAAGCCAAAAGTGTGGCTGGCGTCGGCCGGCATCTACTACACCATCTTTATCCTGCTCTACACGACGCTCTTTACCAACGCGCAAGGCGCAGCGACCGGAATCGTGGGCATGTTGGGCTACTGGCTGGCGCAGCAAGGGGTCGCACGTGGCGACCAGCCGTGGTACTACTACTTCTTCTTGCTGACGGTGTACGAGTTCCTGCCCCTGCTTCTCTCTGGGCTGGGAGCAGTGTACTACGTGCTGACGACCAGGCGTACAGCGAGGGCGCCCGCGTCTGGCCCGGAAAAGGTGGAGCACACAGATTCCACTGGCCAGGGTTTTGTTTCCCTGCTGCTGTACTGGGTGCTGATGAATTTCATCATCTTCGCCTGGACGGCGGAGAAAATGCCCTGGCAGATGCAGCATATTGTCCTACCCCTGGGGCTGCTCGGAGGGTGGTTCGTCGGCAGAGTGTGGGAGAGTACCGATTGGCGCAAGCTGCTGCAGCAGGGGGCGGGGCAGGTGGCAGTGTTGCTGCCAGTACTACTGTTCTCGCTGCTTGTCCTGCTGGGCAGCGCCTCCGGTGCGCTTCGCCCCTTCAGCGGTGTAACCCTTGATCAGTTGCGGGCAACGCTGCGCTGGCTGTTGTCGCTGGGGTTGTTCGGTAGCGCTGTGGCCTTGATGTACCGTTTTGGCCGCAAACTGGGCCGCGGTGGCTGGTCCCGGGTGTTGTTGTTGGCGCTTGTTCTCGTTTTGAGTGCGGCTACAGTGCGCGCTGCCCTCAGTCTCAGCTTCTTCAATCCAAACTATGCCAGAGAGTTTCTGATCTACGCGGCAGCGACGCCAGACACTGGTTTGGTGATGCGCGATTTGGAAAAGATGTCTTTTCGTCTTGCGGGCGACAAAGAGTTGAAAGTGGCCTATGATGATGAATCCAGTTGGCCCTTTGTCTGGTACCTGCGCGACTATAAGAACACCAGCTTCTTTGCGGGCGGCTCAGGCCCGTCCGGCGATGCGCAGGTCGTCCTCGTCGGTCCGGACAACGAAAGCAAGATAAAGTCCCAACTCGCGGGAAAGTACCTGCGGCGGGACTATCGTCTCATCTGGTGGCCAGACCAGGGCGTGTATTCTGGCCTCACCCCGGCCAAGCTGTGGAGTGACCTGCGGGACCCGGCCAGGCGCACGTATTGGTGGGACATCCTGTGGTTCCGCAAGTACCCATACTCCACCACAGCCTGGCCCTTTGTGCAAAAGTTCGCCATGTACGTGCGCAAGGACGCTGCGGCCCAGTTGTGGGACTATGGGCCAGAGGTGGCTGGACCCGGTATCGAGCTGCCGGAAGATGAATACGAGAAGGTGCGCGTCCAGGTGACCGCACAAACGAGTTGGGGCAGCTATGGCAGCGGGCCGGGGCAGATGGACTATCCCAAGGGCATCGCCGTGGATGGTGCTGGGAATGTGTACGTGGCGGACACTTCCAACCACCGCGTGTTGGTGTTCGATGAGTTGGGTGACTTTGTGCGGCAGTGGGGCAGCCAGGGGAACGCGCCTGGTCAGTTCCAGGAGCCGTGGGGCATCGCGGTGGATGGGGAAGGGAACGTGTACGTGGCCGACACGTGGAATCACCGCATCCAAAAGTTCGATGTGTTGGGAAGGTTCCTGGTGCAGTGGGGTGTCTTTGGCGACACGACAGGAGTGCTGGGCGACACGGAGATGCTGTACGGGCCGCGCGGCGTGATGGTGGACGGGGAAGGGAACGTGTTGGTCAGCGACACCGGGAACAAGCGTGTACTCAAGTTCACCTCGGAAGGGCTCTTTACCGGTCAAGTCGGTGGGGCCGGGACGCTGGATGGGCAGTTCCGCGAGCCGGTTGGGCTGGCGGTGGATGGCGCTGGGAACGTGTACGTGGCCGACACGTGGAACCAGCGGGTGCAAAAGCTCGACGCTGACTTGAGATTTGTCTCGTTGTGGCCGGTGGTGGGTTGGGAAGGGGAAGGGGTGAGCAACAAGCCCTATCTGGCGGTCGACAGTGGGGAGAATGTGTACGTCACAGGCCCGGACTACCATTGGGTGGTGAAGTATGATGGCAGTGGCAAGGTGCTGGCGGTGTGGGGCCAGTATGGAACAGACTTGAGCTCGATGAACATGCCCTGCGGGATAGCGATAGATGATGCAGACAACATCTACGTGCTGGACTCGGCCAACCACCGCGTGCTCAAGTTCGCACCCATGCGCTAGCGTTCGTGGTGGTGACTTCAGTCGCTTTTCTCGCCTGTGCGGCAATTGCAATCGCTACCACAAGCCCCAAGTTCGAGGTTGACAGAGCACCAGGCATTTGAAATCGGGCCTAGGCAACATTTCCATTCTCCCGCCAGGCAAGGAAACTGCCCATCGGCAGTTTCCTTTTTTTCCCCATGGTCTGTCCGCACAGGACACAAGCACTTGGCGAGAGTATGGAGCGCAGCCACATACGCAGTTCGACAGGACTGGCAGTCCTGTCAGGACTGCCAGTCCTCAAGTGCGCAGCTACCGTCGGTATGTATAGATGTATAGTCATGTATAGTTTGCCAGGAGACTCTCCCTATAGCCCTGTGCAGCTGCAAAAACCTGGGAAACTATACAGAACTATACAGTACACACAAACTATACAGGCTGTTGCCCCATTGCGCTATCGCTCGCGGGCCCGGCTCCACGCCGGCACTGCCACGCCCGGCCCAGAACCTGTGACGGGTGACAAGTTGTGACGGGTTTTGCAGGAAACTCTCCCTATAGGCCGGTACAGCTGCAAGTCCTGGGAAACCTGTCACAACCCGTCACAGCGCCAAACCCGTCACACTCCGCGGCTATTCCCTGCCCACAAGCGACAGACCGGCGTACACATTGGCGTACCGGTGTGGCCGCAGTCTACCCGCACCGCCAATGGCACACCTGCGGCATCCAGTACCTCCGGAATGGCCGGCACTTGCTCCCAGGGCAATCGGATTTGGATTCAGGCTCTCTTTTGAATGCCATTGGTAGGATACGATCTCAAGCCCTGAGCAAAGGACGGGGAAACGACTGAGGTTCTGGCGGGCCGAGCTCCTCGCGCAGCATCCCGCCCTCAGTTAGGCGGGGTCGCGGAGCATCCTGCACCAGCAGGGCATGCCCTTCGGCTGAGCCCTCGCGATGAAACCCGTCCGCCTCAACGCTCACAAGCAGAGAAAGATGGCTTCTTGATGAGGAAACCGGGTTTCTGGCAGTTCAAACCAAGTTGGCCAGGGGCGGATCGGTTCCCCGACGCGCCCCGCCGCCGTTGCCGGATCGACGTCAGCGGCTACTCATTATGGATCTTGATGTTGCCACCGCTGATCTCTGTACCGTCATACCCGTCGTCGTCCGCGCCCATCTTGTTGTCATAGACGACCTCGTCCGTATCCTTGTCCCAGATCTTGATGCGGAACAGGTCCACGTCCGTGCTCGGTGTCAGCTCAGCGTCCGTGGCCGTCAGCATGAAGCCATAGTTGCCGCTGCCGTTGATGGTGCCCACGCCCTTGTACTTGGCGTTGGCCCCGGCGATGACCAACCACTCGTAGCTCGAGGAGTGGAAGTTCAGATCGCCGGTTTTGAACTGGAACTCGGTCTGGCCGGTGGGCGTGTTCGCCCCCTTCTTGTACTTGGACACGAAGCCGAAGGTGGCCTTGCCGGTGGCACCGCCGCAGAAGTTCGGGCAGGCGCCCTCTGGCGACATGATCCAGCCACCGCCGGTCACGAAACCTCCCTCGGGGTCGTACACCACCACCATGGTGGTATCCAT
>JAUWJD010000029.1 GCA_030607875.1 Chloroflexota bacterium | reverse complement strand
CGCCGGGGTTGAGTCCGGCCAAGGTGATGCAGTACTTGAAGGGGCGCTCGTCGAAGATGCTGCAAGATGAGTTTCCGCACCTGAAAAAGCGGTATTGGGGACGACATCTGTGGGCACGCGGGTACTTCTGCGCCACGGTAGGAGCGGTGACGGAAGAGCAGATCCATGAGTACATTGAGAAACATGATAAAGAGCCTCCACCAGAGAACTTTCGAATCGAGTGAATGCGAGTTTCAGCCCCAGGGCTTTCAGCAGGCTTTAGCCTGAACTGCCACTTTCAGTGGCCTGCAAACCCACCGGCTTTATCCGGTGGTCGTTTAGTCTAGCCGTCGAGTCTCCCTGACACGCGGTTTCTGAAACGGGCTCGTCTCCGAATCCGAAGCTGGCCCCCAGCCTGACGTAAATCCTTCTGCTGACTCGCACTTGCTCTCAAACCGTTTCTGGAGTAGAATATCATTTCGCCCGGGGTAGTGTGTCCTGGGCTCAGGAAAGGCTGCATCAGTACTGACATGGCTCGATTGCTGTGTCAGTGTGCTCTCTTATGTAGTATAGGGGCTTGTCCCCGTCCGTGACGCGACATACTCATCTGCTCTCGGGACCCAACTTCCTGAGCCAAAGATACTGTACCTTGCCCGGAAGGTTTGACAGATTAGCACATTTGTGCTATGCTATGGATAGAACAAACGTTCGTGGCACTCGCTGTATCCAGGGAGAGTGCAATGCCTCAAGACAAGATTGTCATCCGTGGAGCGCGTCAACATAATCTCAAGAACATAGATGTCGAGATTCCCCGCGATAGGTTTGTGGTCATCACCGGCATCTCTGGCTCCGGCAAGTCTTCACTGGCATTCGATACCATCTATGCCGAGGGGCAACGTCGGTACGTCGAGTCACTGTCGACGTACGCTCGGCAATTCCTGGGCCAGATGGACAAACCAGATGTGGATTTCATAGAGGGACTGTCGCCAGCGATCAGCATCGACCAGCGGGGAACAGGGCGCAACCCTCGCTCCACTGTGGGTACCATCACAGAAGTCTATGACTACGTGCGCTTGCTCTATGCGCGGGTGGGCATCCCTCACTGTCCACAGTGTGGCCGTGTTGTGGCTAGCCAGACGGTGCAAGAGATCGTTGATGCGGTTTTGACTTTGCCCCAAGACAGCCGGATCATGATCCTGGCTCCGCTGATCAAGGACCGCAAAGGAGAACACCGTCGCATGTTTGCGGACATACGGCGACAGGGCCTCGTGCGAGCGCGGGTGGACGGTGAGGTTCGCGATGTCAACGAGGACATTGTCCTGGAGCGGTACAAGATGCACACTATCGAGGCAGTGGTGGATCGCCTGATTGTGCGGGATCCCGAGGATGGAGAAGGGGGCACTGATCGTTCACGGCTTGCCGATTCGGTGGAGACGGCACTCAAGCTGGGTGGTGGCTTGACCAAGGTAGTGCTGGAAGATGGCACCGAACGCCTCTATTCCGAGCATCTAGCCTGTGCCTACTGTGGCATCAGCTTGCCCGAGATTGAACCGCGTAGTTTCTCCTTCAACAGTCCTCATGGTGCGTGTCCAGACTGTATGGGTCTAGGAAATCTTCTCGAGCTTGACCCAGACCTGGTCATGCCAGACAAGACGCTATCATTGGCTCGAGGAGCTCTGGCTCCAAGTCCATGGAACCTGCGGCGGAATAGCGACGAAGACAGTTACATCCGTCAGTTGTTGGAGGCTGTGGCGGAGCGTTATGAGTTCTCCATTCGCACACCGATCCAGGATCTGACTCCCGAGCAACAGAGGGTCCTGCTCTATGGCTCAGGAGATGAAGTCATCACCTTGCGCTACCGTAATCGTTTTGGTCATCTGCGAGAGTACGAGACAACCTTTGAGGGGGTCATCCTCAATCTGCGGCGGCGCTACCAGGAGAGCAACTCTGACTATAGCCGTTCCCTGATCGAGTCTTATATGAGCACGCGGCCCTGTCCTTCCTGCGGAGGTAAGCGGTTGAAGCCTGAAAGTCTGGCCGTCACGGTGGCTGGCCAGGCCATTGTCGAAGTGACTGCGCTTTCCATCGTGGAGGCACTGGACTGGGTCGAGCGCTTGTCCCAGATGTTATCGGCGCGCGAACAGGTGATTGCCCACCAAGTGCTGAAGGAACTGGGGGCTCGGCTAAAGTTCATGGTAGATGTGGGCCTGGACTATTTGACTTTGGATCGTACTGCAGCGACGCTTGCCGGGGGCGAGGCGCAGCGCATTCGTCTTGCCACGCAGATTGGTTCGCAGTTGATGGGCGTAATCTATATCCTTGATGAGCCCAGTGTTGGCCTTCACCAACGGGATAACCGTCGCCTGATCGAGACACTGATGGAAATGCGAGACCTGGGCAACACGCTCATTGTTGTCGAGCACGATGAGGAGACAATCCGCTCCGCCGATTATATCATTGATCTGGGGCCAGGAGCGGGTGAGCACGGTGGAGAGGTTGTGGTTGCTGGGGCGCTGGAGGACGTGGTTTCGTGTCCGGGATCTATCACTGGACAGTATCTGAGGGGCGACAGAAGCGTGCCCGTGCCCGCACAACGGCGTGATGGAAATGGCCAGGCCCTGGAAATCGTTGGAGCGGCTGAGAACAATCTGAGGCAGATCGACGTGCGCATTCCGTTGGGCAAGTTCGTATGTGTGACGGGCGTATCGGGCTCTGGCAAATCGAGTTTGATCATTGAGGTGCTGTACAAAGCGTTGGCCCAGCGGATCTATGGCAGCAAAGATAGGCCCGGAGCATATCAGGAACTGCGCGGGGTCGAGTGGTTGGACAAGGTTGTTGACATCGACCAGTCGCCTATTGGCCGAACGCCACGCTCCAATCCAGCTACGTACACCAACGTTTTCACACCGATTCGCGAGCTATTTGCCTCGTTGCCAGAGGCCAAGATGCGAGGCTACCGACCAGGCCGCTTTTCATTCAACGTAAAAGGAGGTCGCTGCGAGGCTTGTCGAGGGGATGGGATCATACGCATCGAGATGCAGTTCCTGCCTGACGTTTACGTGCCATGTGAAATCTGCCACGGCCTTCGCTATAACAGGGAGGCCCTGGAGATCAAGTTCAAGGGCGTCAGTATTGCTGATGTGCTGAGTATGACCGTTGACGAGGCGCTGCGTTTCTTTGAGAACATACCCAAGATCCGCCGTAAGCTGGAGACGTTGCACGACGTGGGCTTGGGGTATATCCGCTTGGGGCAGCCAGCTACGACCTTGTCCGGTGGTGAGGCGCAGCGGGTCAAACTCTCGAAGGAGTTGTCGCGGCGGGCAACGGGGCGGACGTTGTACTTGCTGGACGAACCCACTACCGGCTTGCACTTTGCTGATATCGATCGCCTGCTGCAAGTATTGAACCGGCTGGTTGATACCGGCAACACAGTGGTGATCATTGAGCACAACTTGGACGTGATCAAGTCCGCGGACTGGATCGTTGACCTAGGCCCAGAAGGCGGGGACGGCGGCGGACGGGTTATCGCTGAAGGCACGCCGGAGCAAGTTGCCGAGATGACACATTCGTATACTGGGCAGTTCCTGCGAAGGGTGCTGAGCAAGAGGTGATGCTGTGCACAAGTTGGGCTAGGAAAGTGCCTGACAGACAGCTGGGCTTCGTGTAGCGATTACCAAATCCAGACCTGTAATGGAACAAGACAATCTTGAGGGCAAGAAGGCTATGCGAAATTGTGGCCCCAGCCTATTTGTTATTCAAGGTATTTGCTGACTAGCAGTCCGAGGTCTCTGCTCACTGCCTCTGGGATCAGATCGCGTTGAGTGATAATGGCCGTGGCCAGCGCTGACGCACAATTGCAGGTGCGTTCGCCTTGCCGTGCGACCAGTGGGGCAAGGTAGGCGAGTGCCTGCTTGGTAACCGCTGCATTTGCTATGAGGTTCTCGAGCAACATGGCGAGCGCTACGGGCTCTTCAGTTTCATGCCACACGTCATAGTCGGTAACGTGAGCCATCGTTGCGTAGCAGATCTCAGCTTCACGGGCCAGCTTGGCCTCTGGAAGGGCGGTCATGCCAATGATGTCCACGCCCCACTGGCGGTAAATGCGCGATTCTGCCTTGGTTGAGAACTGCGGCCCCTCGATAACAATGAAAGTTCCGCCTTTGTGCACCGTGGTTCCAGTCTTCTTCGCTGCTTGATATACCAGCTCACTGAAATGCGGGCAGAATGGCTCATCGAAGCTGACATGGACCACCAAGCCATTGCCAAAGAAGGTGCTAGGCCTGGCTTTGGTGCGATCAAAGATCTGGTCGGGGATGACAATATCCCTGGGCGCATAGTCCTCACGCATGCTGCCACAAGCACTAACGGAAACGATGTACTGCACTCCCAAGGACTTGAGAGCGTAGATATTGGCCCGGGCGTTCAGTTCGCTGGGCGTGATACGATGGCCACGCCCATGCCGGGGCAGAAAAGCCACGCGCACGCTTGAGAGCGTGCCCACCACAATCGCATCGCTCGGATCCCCAAATGGCGTCTTGATCCGAACCTCCTCTGCATCCCGCAGGGCTTGCACGTCATAGACTCCGCTGCCGCCAATAACACCGAGGGTTACCCTTTCCATTCGCTACCTCCTGTCTGATTCACACGCCTTATCCAAAGGACGTCCTATTATAGCCCACAATGAGGGGCAAAGAAAACGGGCCACGGATGTGATTGTGGCCCGTATCGAGCAGTGGAGATGGCGGGAATCGAACCCGCGTCCGAAGAGATCGACTGGAGACCTACTACAAGCTTAGTCGGCTTTTTGTGTCTCGCCCCGTGTCACCTCAACCGACGGAGTTGTCACGGTGCCAGCCGATCCCCTCCACCGAGGGGCTTGGGTCACCTTTATCGGCGTAGAGGTGACCGCACTCCGGCTGCGATGACGCCCAATCCCGCACCGCCGGAGTGAGAGCGGAACGGACGTGGCCACGCTTGGTGGCCAGAGCGTTCACCTACGCTAGTTAGCTTATGCAGCTACAGCGTAGGCATACGCCGGTGTTCGTGCTGTGTTGGCACTTTTGTTTTTGCCCCTGTTTTACGAGGTGGAGGCACCTCAGCTTGCAGTCTCGAGCCAGCCCTCCCCGTCGAAGCCTGTCATCCCCATGTTGTTATTATACCACATCTGACAGCGAACCGCAAATCAGCGCTGTCGCGCTTTGATCTCCCGTTCGATATCGCGCTGGGCCTCCTTCTTCTCAATCGCTGCCCGCTTGTCATAAAGTTTCTTGCCTCGCGCCAGGGCAATCTCGACCTTGGCCCGGTTGTTCTTCAAGTACAAGCGCAGAGGAACAATGGTGAGGCCCTTTTCCTGGACAGCGCTCTGCAGGCGGTAGATCTCACGAAGGTGCAGCAGCAACTTGCGGTCACGACGCGGGTCCGGGTTCTCTCTGCTGCCGGCCGCGTAGGGGGAGATATGCACATTGACCAGCCAAGCCTGACCAGCCCTGATCTGTACATAACTGTCACGCAGGTTGACACGACCGGCGCGTATGGACTTGATTTCCGTGCCGGTAAGTACGATACCCGCTTCGTAGGTATCGTACAAGAAGTAATCGTGATAAGCTTTGCGGTTTCTAGCTATTGTCTTGGCGGGGCTCATGATGCCAACTGCGAGAGCAAATACGAGATGGCCCGCTCCAGTTGGGGATCACGCTGTGCCAGCAGATCCTCGGCAGTCATCTCGACCTGAATATCCGGAGTCAGACCTTGCCCTTGAATCTGCCGGTCGTGGGGTGTGTACCAGCGTCTTATGGTAATCTGCAAGGCAGAGCCATCGCTCAGCCGTTCCGTAGTCTGGACCGAACCCTTGCCTAAAGTCTGTTCACCGACCAGGATGCCACGTCCATGGTCCTGGATGGCACCGGCGATGATCTCGGCGGCACTGGCACTTGCACCATTAACCAGAACGACCAATGGGATCTCTGTGGCCAGCCCGCCGGCACGCGCTTCGTGCCTCGTTTCGCTGCCGTCGCTGCCGCGTTCAAAGAGCAGCAGACCACGGTCGATGAACTGGCTGGCAACCTCCTTGGCCACGTACAAGTATCCGCCGGGATTGCCACGCAGATCCAGGATCAGGGCAGGTGGCTTGTCCTTCATCAATGTTCTCAGGCCGTCACGCACTTCCCGAGGCGCCCGACCATTGCACTCCCACAGCGCCAAATAGGCAATCCCACCCTCCAGCACTCGCGTCTCCGTTGTCGGTATGGTGATCACGGCTCGGCGGACAAGCACTTCGGAAGTCCCTCCGTCAACATGCTGTACCAGTAGCTGCACTTCAGTGTTCTCAAGACCGCGAATCAGCGTGATGGCTTGTACCAGATCCATCCCCTGGATCGGATAGCCATCCACCTCAAGGATGATGTCTCCTGTCTTGAGACCCGCCTGTTCGGCTGGGGAACCCGGCAGCGGCTTGGCAATTCGAAGGTCGCCCTCGTCTGTCATGCTGACCGTAGCTCCGATTCCACTGAACTCGCCCTTAAGATCCTCCTTGAACAAATCAGCTTGTTCTGGCTCCAGAAATAGCGTGTGCCGGTCACCCAGGGAGGCGACCATGCCCCGAATGGCACCGTAGGTCATGCTCTTGGGATCTAGGGGCTCCTCCGTGTAGAATCGCTCCTCGACAGTACGCCATGCTTCCCAGAATACCCGGAATTGCTCTTGATGTTCCTCTGCGGTGGCTGCCACTGCTGCCTCGGAGCCAGGAAAAACATAGTGGCCGATGCCAAAACCGGCGACAAACGTCGTACTGGCGGCCAGAAGCACTAACAAGATCGCAGCAATCCACTTTTGCCAGTTAGCCATACATCCCCTTACCTGTGTAGAACTACATAACATCCAAGGCGCTTGACCCGATTGCACTGTCAATGCCAGCAACTAGATACTCTATCGCGGCTTGTAGGATCTGCTCCTGCCCTTGTTCATCCCTGGCCGGAGACAAGATGATGTCGGGCTGTACTCCCACGCCCTCAATCGGACGGCCATCGGAGCTCAGCCAATGGGCTATGGTCACATGCACACTCGACCCGTCACTGAGCTCAAAGATGCCTTGCATCGAGCCCTTGCCGTAGGTAGGTTCTCCTATCAACACGCCGCGATTGCAATCGCGAACCGCAGCAGCAACAATTTCCGCGGCACTGGCCGTGCCTTGGTCGACAAGAACTGCCAGTGGCCAGTCCGTCGTCTGCGCACCGAAGGGGATTGGATGGCGGCGTTCCTTTTCCCCTTTGCGCAGCTCGCGGAAAGCAATACCATGTCCCAGCAATTGACCCAGCACATTGGTGGCACCCTCGACCACACCACCACCATTGCCACGCAGGTCGAGGACAAGCACCTGAGCGCCCAGCGCACGCAAGGACTCTATGGCCTGCGACAGTTCTTCATCGGTGCGCCCGGTGAACGACTGCATCTGGATATAAGCAACGCTCTCTGGCAGCAGTTGCCAGGAGAGGCTTGGCAGTTCGACTTGCTGCCGCACGACCTGGAAGGACAGCGTCTGATCACCGCGCTGCACTGTGAGCTGCACCGTAGTGCCAACCTCGCCACGGACAAGCAGCACAACTTCATCCATATCCAGCCCCGCGATCTCTGTCCCATCGACTGATAGAAGCGCATCACCAGGCTGCAGTCCAGCTTCCTCTGCGGCTGAGCCCGAGGTTACTTCCACAATCTTCAAGCGATTCTCCTCCAGCATGATCAACACACCGATACCGCCAAACTCCCCCTGTAACGCATCGTTCTCAAGGCTGCGATGCGCTGGCTGGACGAAAACCGTGTGCGGATCACGCAAAGATGCCAGCAGGCCCCGAATCGCACCATACGTCATGGCCTGTTCGTCCACTGGAGTAGGGAAGCAGAACTGTTGTTCTACATGCTTCCAGGCCTCCCAGAATATCTGAAACTGCTCAGCGTTGTCAGCAAGTAGACTGCCTGTCAGATGAGAGCGTCCAGATGCGCTGGCGTGCCCAACCAGGAAACCAGCAGTGAACAAGGCCACTATCAGCACGGGTGCCAGCAGGAACAACCATTTCCAGCGCCCAAGTGCTGTATCATCCAAGGGAGGGTAGGCAGGATCTATACGTGACATAACATGTCGGGATATGTCATCCATAGGCAGCACAATTCTAGCATACACTCGGAGCAATCGCAAACGGTGGAAGGCGTCTGGCCGCCACGTGTTACCGGTATCGTGCCCATGCTCAAATGGGCAGCACGCGTATCATACAAAGGAAGAGCCCAGCAGCAGCAAGCGTGACCAAGCATGGCTTGGAGGCCTAATCCGACCGACCAACTCGACCAACGCGGAACCAATCAGGGCCTTCTACGTCCGTTCTCAGCCTGATATATACATAAGAGCTATAGTGCGAAGTTCACATACCGCCGATTCATTGCGGTACCAACCGATTCATTGCGGTACCAACCCTCTCGGCGAGTGGACTTGCCCTTGCATCGCTGTGCCAAACCAACTCTCGTTGCTTTCGTTCGCTAAAAGGAATGAGCAATTGTCTCAAGCCGGCTTTCTGTCTTTGCAGCTACAGTGCCAGAGTGACTCGCCCCTGAACGTTTTACGCAACTCTGAACCAAGGCCGACGCCCCGCACAAGCGTCTGTTGTTCACAGAATGCAGGAGCATATATCATATGTTATGTCACTTTGGTTGGGTCTGGTGTCACAGTGCGCCTGCATCTGGCCATCCCAGTGTAGCCCCCTACCCTGCTGGACACATACGCTACAGTGAAATCGACGTGACACAGAAGAGACGCGGAAAGCGAACAGGGGTAGCAGACGTGATGCGTATGAGGAAGGCCAGGGACGTCGTCCCGGCGAGACGAGGCATCCCTCGCGTCATCAACTGCCGACAACTCTTACAGGCGCGCTAGTCCTTGGCTCCGAAGGTAGTCTCTCACCTCATCAGCGGTCCTCTTAGTGAGGGCATTCCGCATTCATGCTGAACTCATCCAAACCCAAGCCTAAGAGGAGTGGAATGGCTTCCAGGTCGCCAGCCATTTCTCCACACATACCAGCCAGAATGCGCTGCGCCCGGTGGCTGACGTAGCGCAAGTCCAATGCGCGTGCGCAGTAGTAGTCGTCCTCAAGCATTTCGAGCTGCTGCGCGTACCTCTCAAAAGCAGTTTCAACTGCCTTTTCGGCCCGCAGATGGTGCTCTTGGATCTGTCTGTTGACCTCCTCCAGTAAAACAGGATCGGAAAGAAACTCCTGGTGAGCCAGAAAGATAGCTGCCTCCTCCCCCAATTCGGTCAGCGACTTTTCGTAGATACTGCCAAGCTGCCTATCGGCTTCCGCCATCGCCGCCTGGAGACGGTCGAGCTCATTCGCAGCATCCACAGGCTCCAAGGAAGGTCTTTCAGGTTCGGCTTGTATCTCTACTGGAATATACAACAGAGCTGGCCCAACAGCGATGCCAGCAAAGGCAGCGAGCCCACGGTACTCCTTCATTATGTCCACTGCGCAGGTCGTTTTATGTCTCACTGGTCGTCGGTAGCAAGATAGCAGCGATTATACCCGGCGCATGCCATCTCAGCCCCAGCCCAGCAGGCCAAGCCAGGTGCCGATGAGCCCGACAGCAAACACGACCACAATCACCGTCAGCGGAGATTTCTTCTTCTTTAGGAGCCACCAGATCAAGAGGGTCAGGCTGAGTGGCAGCAGCCCCTTCAGTATCTTATCCAGCACGTCCGTCTGCAAGGTTACGGTCTGTGGCCCTATAGTGACCGCAGCCTTGGTGGAAAGCTGAACGGTCGTCGCTGTCAGTGCACCAACAACCATGAGAGCCATTACAGTAGCGCCCTCCATCAGAGGCCGCAACAGACCAGCTTTGAGGAAACGTTCCACAGCGACCTTGCCCCAACGGTATCCCTGCATCCACGTGAAATAGGAAATCCCGATGATGGTCACCGATTCCAGGAGCACGTAGAGGATCGGGCCGGCGAGATTGCCCTGTTGAGCCAGGCCAATGCCCAGAGTTAGGAAGATGGGAGTGATCAATCCCTGCGTTAAGGAGTCGCCAATGCCAGCAAGGGGCCCCATCAAGCCGCTCTTGACGCTGTTGATGGCCTCGTCGGTGATGTCCGTTCTGCCGGAGGCCCGCTCCTCCTCCATAGCTACCGCCACGCCGTGCACCACAGCGCCTACGTTAGGCTCGGTATTGAAGAACACCAGATGGCGTTTGAGTGCGGCGCTGATCTCTTCCTTTGTATCGTACAGGCGTGTGATGATCGGCGTCATGCCGTGCGCAAAGCCCAACCCCTGCAGTCTCTCATAGTTGTAGCAAGAATGGGAGAAGGTCAGCCAGCGAAACCACGCACCCAAAAGGTCAGTGCGCCTGAGTGGCTTGCGCTGCTGTGTGGATAGCACCTCTGTCAGCAATGGTTCCTCCGGAAGTGGGGAGGTGGACAGAGTGCCGCTGTACTGCACGTGCAATACCGCGGCAGCGAGGCCCAAGAGAGCGATGACCAAGGTCGGCAATTGCAGATAGACCGCGATCAGGAAACCGAGGAGGAAGAACGGCATCAGCCGCCATTTGGCGAGATAGTTGAGCAACATGCCAATACCGACAGCAGGCAACATGCCCCCAACCATTGCTAGACCCTCGACCCACTTTGGTGGTACTGCCGTGAGCAGAGACTGCACTACATCGGAGCCATAGTAGACGATTACAAATGCTGGGATGGCGTACAGCAACAGCAAAAGGATCTGGCCGGGCCAAATGTTGATGGCGGCCACAGCACGGGTATTGCCACGCCGAGCAAAGGAGTCCGCCCAGTGCACAAATAGTGAATCGGCAGACATGCGGAAGAACCAGATGCCGCTGCCGAGCAAGCCCAAGGGCACCACGAGTGAGAGCGCAGTTTCGGCGTCCAGGCCAGCCACCATGCCTAGTGCCGTACCAATATATCCAGCAAAGATGAGATCTCCAGGCAGGGAACCGCCGGTAGAGATAAAGCCCAGGTAGATGGCATTGATCGCCGCCCCGAGCTGCATGCCGGTCACGACGTCACCGAGGATTAGCCCGACAACTGTCCCGCCGATCAGCGGACGGTAGACGGTGAAGTAGCCTACTCCTAAGAACCAGGTACTCGAGCCAAAATACGCCGCCAGAGCAATCAACAATGCCTGAACGATACTGACGTCCATTTGCGTGACCCTCCTTACTCCGCAGTTGGTCCACCCCAACTGCCTTTCCTTCATCTAGTGAACTGCAACGTTGTGGGCCAACCGCTTCAAGGGCAATACCGCTGCCATTTCTACCGGGCGCTCTTCTGGCACCATCTGAAAATAGACGCGCACGCCGCGGTTGCGTATGGCCCGCAGGGCAGCAATGTGCTCGTCTGTGGCAGACACGCTCTTGTACAGCCGCGTTGTCCCTGCACCAGCGGCCAAGCCACCAACATTAAGTTCCTCGAATTGCAAGCCATCGTCCAACAGCGCAAGGGCAGCTTGGGGAGACTTGAGCAAGACCATCACACTGTGTCCCTTGTTCAGAGGCTGCTCCAGTCGCCGAGTAGCTTCACACACGGGGGTCACTTGCACACGCACCTCGGGAGGAGCAGCCAGCCGCAATACACTCTGCATGAAATCGTCGCCATACAGTTGGTCATCCACAATCCATATCTCGTCACACTCCAGATGTCGCAGCCACTTTACGACAACCTGGCCATGTATGAGCCTATCGTCTATGCGCACCAAGGCGACCTGTGTCATGAATCACTTCTCTCTTGCGTCAGGTCTATCACCGAGCCCAGCCCGAGTCGATGCGGGATTCTGTAATGCACGTTCCAATGCAGCTCTGAGATTGACTATACTCTCACAAGCCAGCAATTCCACGCGTGCTGCCAACTCATCCAGAGGCATCTCTTCCCGCCGCAAGAATGCCTCCAGCAACATGGGCAGATTGACCCCACACAGACACTGGTAGCTCTGAGAGCACCGGCTCGTGGCAGCCGCATTGGCTGGTGTTCCACCGAACATGTCCACAAGCAACAGCACGCCCTGCCCCGTATCCGCCTTCTGGGTGGCCCGTGTCACCTCGTCCCGAAGTGTATCCAGGTTGCTGTCGGGATTCAGAGCAAGGGCATGCACATTCTCTTGCTCACCAATGATCATTTCTGCTGTTTCGATCAGCGCGTGGCCCAGTGAGCCGTGCGTAACTACAACGATGCCAATCACCACTCCTGCTTCCCAGCAAAGCGCTCAGGTGCGAATGCTCGTAGCAACAAAGAACCCCGAGGAGATATATCCTCGGGGCGGAGACACTCACCATGAGAGCTCAGCAGCCGCTGAGCTTTCAACCTTCTCCCATCCGGACTGTACCGTCGGCCCTGGTTTCTCACCAGGTCAACCACACTATTGCTCATCCCGCCAGGCGGGATCGTGGCTCGTGGGCTAGCGTCCCCGCGTGCTGCGGACGCATCACCACCGATCGGGAATTGGCGTATGCCTCACCCTGCCCCGAAGGCTTGTCTACATCATACAGCAATACGATCGTTGTGTCAAGTTCGGCTCGCCTAACCACACATAGCTAGTCGAGATAGCGTTCAAAGCGGCTCACCAGTCCAGGCGGAAGCTGCCCTTCAATCCGCACTCCAGACGGGCCATGACGTTCGCTCTCCACCAGGCCGTGTTTGTGGAAGAAGGCCAGCAGTTCGCCTTCGGCATAGGGCACACGAGCCCTGACAAACACCATTTGCTGTGCCAGCGTGCTCTCGATTGCGTGGAGGAGATCCTCTAGCCCTTCTCCAGAGAGCGCCGAGATGGCTACAGCATTCGCGTATTGTGTGGTGATTGCTCGAGCCTGCTCAGGATCGTTGAGCAGGTCAACCTTGTTCAACGCTACGAGCATGGGCCTTCCGCTTGCCCCGATGTCCTCCAACACCTGTCCTACAGTCCGGACCTGCTCCTGGACATTGGGGTGCGTTATGTCGACCACATGCAGTATCAGGTCAGCATCGCTGATTTCTTCCAGCGTGGCACGAAAGGCGGCTACCAGCTCGGTAGGCAGCTTCTGGATGAAGCCAACGGTGTCGGTGATCAGCACCTCTTTCCCGCCAGGTAGACCCAGACGGCGAGTGATCGGGTCCAACGTTGCGAACAGCATGTTCGTAGCCAGCACGCCCGCGCCGGTAAGTGCGTTGAGCAAAGTAGACTTGCCAGCATTGGTATAGCCAACCAGCGATACCACGGGAAGCCACTGCTGCTGTCGGTGACGCCGATACTGCTCGCGGTGACGCCGCACGTGTTCCAGTTCCTTTTTGAGCTGAGCAATGCGCTTGCTGACGATGCGGCGGTCGGTCTCAAGCTGGGTTTCGCCCGGACCGCGCAGCCCCACGCCCCCTGCCCCGCCACGAGCCGCGCCTCCGCCAGCCTGCCGGGCCAGGTGTGCCCAGGCCCGCGTCAGTCGGGGTAAACGGTACTGATACTGGGCCAGCTCCACCTGCAGCGCTCCCTCGCGCGTTCGTGCGTGCCTGGCAAAGATGTCCAGGATCAGAACCGTGCGGTCAATCACCTTGACTCCCAGCTCTTCCTCGAGGTTACGCTGCTGATTGGGCGAGAGTTCGTCATCAAAGATGACTAGATCCAGACCCAGCTCCTGCGCCAGAAGCTTGAGCTCCTCAACCTTGCCCTTGCCGATGTAAGTAGCTGGGTTGATGGCTTTCACACGCTGTCGAGCCTGGCCGACTACGTCTACGCCTGCGGTCCTCGCCAGCTCAGCAAGTTCAGCCATGGAATCCTGCAGAGACCACAGGTGGCGTACTCCTTTTCGTTCTGCCCCTACCAAATAGGCTTGCTCTGCGCGACCGTCAGTAGGAAAACTACGTTTAGCGATAATCTTTCCTCCTCACACCACAAGTCTACAACATCCGGCCCAAAGTCTAGCCGAAAAGTGCATATTGGGGTCGTCTTTGGGTTTTGGGAGCCAGGCCACGAGCCAAAGACAGGGCCAGATTAGTGGCAAGAACAACCAGGAAGTCAAGAACGTGAGAGAAAAAGGGACATTTGTGACCGCCAGGCTTCTGGAAGGCTTCTCACGGTCTACATACCCTGTTCAAGCCATGTCTCCAACACTCGGCCTACGCGTTGCAGGCTGTCGGGGCTCACCTTGTCGGGCGTATCTTCCGTAGTGTGCCAATAGGGATAGTCAAAATCAATGATGTCCACTGCCACCAGGCCTCGCTGGCGAAAAGGCACGTGATCGTCCATTATCGTATAGCGATACTGGGGAACAAACTGATTCTCATACCCCAGATCTGCGGCAATGGCCCACAGCGTGCTCAAAAGCTGTGCATCCGAATTGTGCTCGTAAAAGATCTCCTGCTGTGCATCGCCAATCATGTCCACAACAACCACTGCCTCTGGGTGCACAGACAGGTGGTCAGCCATATAGGATGCGCCAACCGAGAAGGGCCAGCCGTTGATATTGCCCTGATCCTCGGCGTCAAAGAAGACCAGCCACACCTCAAGGCCGGCTTTTTGGGTGTCCAAAGTGCGCGCCAGTTCCAGAAGCACGGCCACACCACTGGCTCCATCATTCGCTCCGAGGACCGGGCTCGTTGGGGCAGTCGGATCGTGGTCAGCGAGCGAGCGCGTATCATAGTGTGCGCCCAGGATGACCAGCGGTCCCCTGCCCTTTGTGGCAATAACGTTCCTGCCCTGGATGCCGCGATAGCTGAATTCTTGCATCTCTGCCGCCCAACCCCATTTGTCTACGGTGCCAACGATGTACTGGGCAGTCTTGCGACCTTCCTCCGAACCCACGGGACGAGGGCCAAACTCGCACTGCTGGAGCACGTGCTTGTACGCCTCCTGGCCGTCAAACTGTTTGTCTGGCGATGCGCATCCAGCTAATGCCAGCCAAAGCAGCAAAAGACCTACTGCAACAGACCACAGATGGCGAGTCTTTCGCATAGTGTATTCTATCCTTTGTGTTGGATCTTATTCATGTTGTGAGATTGGCAGGGGAATGACTACACGAAGGTAGACTGTCTACCCTCTGCCTGACTGCAGTATAAGCCAAAGGCCAGATATCGTCAAAATGGGGTGAGCAAGCAACAGCGGTGTTGGGGATACATACTTGGATATCACGGCACAACGACCGAGTTGGCGGCTACAAAGTCCCGCAGATCAGCCAGGGCACGCTCGGCATACGCCTGGTAGCGCTCCCGTTTGCGCCTGCGTCGAACCTGAAGAGCTGGAACCAGGCCAAAGTTGGGTTTCATCGGTTGGAAGTAGGCGCCTTCTGCCGAGGACACATAGTGGCACAAAGCCCCAATCATGGTCGTGCGGGGGAAAACGAGCAGAGGCATGTTTTTGGCCAGGCGCGCAGCATTCACGCCGGCCACGTAGCCACTACAGGTAGAGCCAATGTACCCCTCAGTACCGGTGATCTGGCCGCCGAAGAACAGGCCTGACCGACAGTGGCACTGCAAAGTGGGCTCCAGGAGGGTGGGCGAATTGATGAACGTGTTGCGATGCATTTGTCCGTAACGCACAAACTCAGCATATTCTAGGCCAGGGATCAAAGAGAAAACGCGTTTCTGCTCGGCCCACCTCAGATTGGTTTGGAAACCAACCAGATTGTACAGCGTGCCTGCCAAGTTGTCCTGCCGCAACTGGACCACGGCGTAAGGACGCCGACCAGTGTGCGGCTCAGTCAAGCCTACTGGCTTCATAGGACCAAAGGCCAGGGCCTCACGACCACGCCTGGCACTGACCTCGACTGGCAGGCAAGCCTCGAAGAAACGCTGATCTTCGCGCTCAAAGTCACGCAGGGGAAGGGTCTCTGCCTGGAGCAACTCATCCACGAAGTGTTCGTATTCCTCACGTGTCAGGGGACAGTTGATATAGTCATCCCCACCACGCCCATAGCGCGAGGCACGAAAAGCGAGCTGCATATCAATGGACTCTAATGTGACAATGGGAGCCATAGCATCGTAGAAGTAAAGGTGGTCCTGGCCGGCCAGAGCAGCAATCCGCTGCGCCAGGGAGTCCGACGTGAGCGGTCCAGTAGCAATCACTGCTATGCCCTGCTCCGGGATGCTCCTGGCCTCCTCCCGGCGCAGAGAGATGAGGGGATGCTCTCCAATCCTGGAGGTGACTGCCCTGGCGAAGGCTTCGCGCCCCACGGCCAGAGCCCCACCTGCAGGCACTGCGTTTTCGTCAGCGCACGCCAAGATCACCGACCCCAGGTATCGAAGTTCCTCTTTCAGCAGTCCCGGGGCACGGTCTGGCAGGTTCGAACCCAAGGAATTGCTGCAAACCAACTCAGCAAGGTATGGCGTGCGATGAGCTGGCGTCATCAGATTGGGCCGCATCTCATATATTGCAACCTGTACTCCACGCTGGGCTGCCTGCCAGGCAGCCTCACTGCCTGCCAGCCCGCCGCCTATTACTGCGATCTCAGGCATGGACCAATGCCCTCCTATCCCTACATGTGCAAGGCACGCCCCTGCGCTGCCAGAGCTGCTTCGGCCACGACTTCGCTCAGCGTGGGATGGGGATGAATGGTTGCCTCAAACTCGTCCAGTGTGGCCTCCAGCGTAAGAGCCATCGTGCCTTCCTGGATCAAGTCGCTGGCGTGCGGACCAACGATGTGCACTCCCAGGATTTGCCCGTATTCGCTGTCCGCAACCACTTTGACCCACCCGCTGCGCTCACCCAGGGCGAGCGCCTTGCCATTGGCACGGAAGGGGAACTTGCCCACCTGAACCTCATAGCCCTGCTCCCGTGCTTCTTCTTCGCTCAATCCGACGGTCGCTACTTCCGGCCAGCTAAAGACGCAACTCGGCACAGCAGCGTAATTCATTCGGCGCGCATGTCCCAATGCGTTCTCAACGGCCACGACTCCTTCATGCATCGCCACATGAGCCAGGAGAATCCCGCCGGTCACATCTCCCACTGCATACACGTGTGGCACATTGGTCTGCAGCCGGTCATTTACCTTGATACCCTTCTTGTCGAACTGCACTCTGGCAGATGTCAGGCCGAGTTCCTCCACGTTGGGACGACGCCCCACGGCAAGAAGCACTTTCTCCACTTCGAACGTCATCTCTTGTGAATCTCCCGCAATGATGCCCTCGTACAGACCATCGCGAGGCTCCACGTGGGTGACCTTGCCCGACGTGTAGACTTTCACCTTCAGCTTCTTCAGTGCGCGCTCGATTTCTGAACCGAGATCAGCATCAAGTCCCGGAAGAACTCGCGGCAGGATCTCCACCAGCGTCACCTCGACACCGCAGGCACGGAACAGAGTCGCGAACTCCACGCCGACTGGCCCAGCCCCAATGACCAACATATTTCGTGGCAGAGACTCAAGAGTGACGGCCTCGTCACTGGTCAGCAGACCCGGCCCCTCCAGGCCTGGTATGGGCAAGGAAGCAGCGCGTGCTCCGGTGGCAATGATAAAGTTGGAGGCTTCAATGCGCTCTATTCCATCCTGTCCTGCCACCTCCAGTGCAGAGGGCGACACGAAGCATGCTGTCCCAGAGAGCAGATGGACCCCGGCCTTCTCCAACAGAAGCTTGACTCCTCCGGTCACCCGGCGAACCAGCCGGTCCTTGCGTTTCTGTGCCGCCTGCCAGTCGAGCGTTACCTCACCGACTGTCACACCATAGCCGGACGCAGCCTGCGCCAGCTTGAGGACCTCGGCGGTGCGCAGCAGAGTCTTGGTAGGGATACAACCCTGGTTCAAACAGACTCCCCCAACCCGATCTTTCTCAACGAGCACAACCTGGGCTCCGAGCTGGGCAGCGCGCAGTGCTGCTACGTATCCCCCGGGACCAGCACCCACAATCGCAATGTCAGAATGGATTGTCATGGTATTTCCCCTCGCAAGTTTTTCCCAAGAATCGCATATCGCATACCTGGCAGGCTAGGCCAGCAGCAAATGCGGCTGTTCTATCAATTGCTTGATGCACTGCAAGAAGCGAGCGGCCGGAGCGCCATCCACAAGGCGATGGTCAAAAGTAAGGCTCAGTACCATCATCTTCCGGACGCAGATCTCCCCCTGATGTACAGCGGGCGTGTCGCGCAAACGCCCCACGCCCAGGATGGCACACTCTGGGAGATTGATGATGGGCGTGAAAGCATCAATTTCATAGCTGCCCAGATTGGTGAGCGTAAACGTCCCACCCGTCAGATCATCAGGCACGGTCTTCCCCGCCCGTGCGCGTGATACTAACTCACGCAGCACGCGGGCGATATCTGCAATTCCCTTCTCATCTGCATCACGGATCACGGGCACCAGCAAACCGCGCTCTGCATCGACCGCCACGCCAATATTGATCTGAGGTAGTAATTCGATCTCTGCGCCCACAAGGCGAGCATTCATGTATGGGTACTCACAGAGCGCTCGCGCCGCGATTGCCACAAGGATGTCTGTGTAGGAAATGGCAAAGCCAAGCGCAGGCTCAAGCTGCTCCTTCAACAGCGTGCGAAGCTGCACAAAGGCCGTTGCGTCCACCTCGGTAGTCAATGTCACCCGCGCCGTCGTGTGCGCACTGGTACTCACGCGTTCGGCGACGATGCGGCGCACGCCGGTCAACGGCACCCGTCCTGCCACAGTTGGCGAAGCCGAAGGCTTTTCACCCTCGGATGCGCTCCTGGTTAGCATGGCTTCGACGTCAGTCCGGGTAATCCGCCCACCTGGGCCCGTGCCTTGCACCCCAGCAAGCTCCAAGCCTGCGCCTGTGGCTACTTTGCGCGCCGCCGGAGTCGCTGCTGGCTGGGCCTGAAGATAGGCCAGCACATCCCGCTCAATGATGCGCCCGCTAGGCCCAGAGCCCGTCACCCGTGCACGATCCACGCCTCGGGCCGTGGCGGTTTTTCGTGCGCGTGGCGAAGCAAAAATGCGCTGGGGGGTGGACATCTCTTGCGACACTTCCGCAGCAGGCTCGGCCAGCGAAAGGCTTGGCCGCCCTCCAACCTGCGCGGCTTCGGACACCCCGTAATCCTGAGTGTCCTCATCTGGCGCGGCAATCAGCGCGACCACTGCCAGTACAGGGACAGTGCTCCCTGCATCGCAAAAGATCTTACGTAAGACGCCTGTTGCCGGAGCTTCCACATCCAGCACGGCCTTGTCCGTCTCGACCTGATAGAGCAACTCTCCCTTCTGAACGGGTTGTCCTACAGCAGCGAACCACTTGACTATTCTACCGTCATCCATCGTTTCGCCCAACATGGGCAAGATCACTTCAACAGGCATGTGGTCTCCTCTGTCCTGCAGTACACTGCGTATCGCCGCCACGATCTGCTCGGTACTGGGCACTGCCGCTGCTTCCAACGGTTCACTCATGGGAACGGGGACGTCGGCCCCCGCAACGCGGACCATAGGTGCATCCAGGTAGTCAAAGGCCGACTCAATGATCAGGGTGAACAGCTCGCTGATAAAGCTCCCCGTCTTGTACGCTTCCGTCACCCCCACAAGGCGGCCCGTTTTCTTTACCGAGTCAACGATTGTCTCCAGGTCTAAGGGCCTTAACGTTCGTGGATCGATTACTTCGACGCTGATTCCTTCTTTCGCCAGCAGTTCCGCTGCCTCAAGAGCTCGATAACGCATGCGCGAATAGGCGACGACTGTCACATCCCTGCCCTCTCTCACCACATCCGCAACACCGAGAGGTATGATATACTCATCTTCGGGAACAGGCCCCTTCTGCTTGTACAGCATTTTATGTTCAATAAACAGAATCGGGTTGTCATCCCGGATCGCTGCCTTCAGCAATCCTTTGGCGTCATAAGGAGTGGCAGGCATCACCACGTAGATGCCTGGGAAGTGTATCCAGAGAGCCTCCAAACTCTGTGAGTGATGAGCAGCGATTGAACGCCCTGCACCGCCCTGCGTGCGAATGACCATCGGAACGATTGTCTTACCTCCAAACATGTAGCGGTTCTTGGCACCCTGGTTGGCAAGCTGATCCATAGCCAGAGGTGTAAAGTCAATATACATGATCTCAGCCACAGGACGCATACCAGCCATGGCCGCGCCAACCGCCGCACCCCCGATAGCAGCCTCCGAGATCGGTGTGTCGCGGACCCGTTCTGCACCATATGCCTCGAGCAGACCTCGTGTCACACCATAAGCTCCACCGTAGAGACCGATGTCCTCACCCATGAGAAAGACCCGTGGGTCCCGGTCCAGCGCCTCCCGCAAGGCCTCCTTGAGAGCCTGCCAGTATGCGATTTGGCGCATGTTTGCGTCACTGCGCACCCTATGCCGCAGTTCGCGCTCAGTCTGGACATCCGCCAGGGTCGTCCTGCTCGGAGCATATACATCATTATACAGCTCAGCAGGAGAAGGAAATGGAGAGTTCAGCGCAAAATCCGCCGCGGCCTGCACCGCGGCCGCCGCTGCTGTGTTGAGTTGTGCAATCTCCTGCTCCGTGGCCACGCTCTCATCTATCAGGCGTGTTTCGAGCTGCGGGATGGGATCGCGCGCCTTCCACTGCCGCTCCTCTTCACGGGTGCGGTAGGCACGCGGGTCCGAACGAGAGTGACCATACCAGCGGTAGGTCTTGCATTCGAGGAGCGTGGGCCCGTCTCCCCGGCGCGCGCACTCGACCGCCTTTCGCACCGCTGCGCGCACAGAAAGAAAGTCCATGCCGTCGACGACCTCGGCAGGAATGCCATAAGCAACGGCACGCGAGGCGATGTCTGGCTTTTTTGAGACCTTGGCGAAGGGTTCAGACATGCCATAGAGGTTATTCTCCACAACATACACAACCGGCAAGGACCAGATAGAGGCCATATTCAAAGACTCGTGAAAGTTCCCGGTATTGGACGCACCATCGCCAAAGAAGCAGAGCACAACCTGCTCCTGGCCCTGCATCTTCGCGGCCAGCGCAGCGCCTGTGGCCACAGGGATATTGCCACCCACAATCCCTGTAGCGCCCAAGTTGCCGCGCTCCACGTCAGCAATGTGCATCGAGCCACCACGCCCTTTGCAATACCCCGTCTCCCGGCCACAGAGCTCCGCCATCATCTTGTTCAGATGTTGCTGCTTCTCTTCTGCAGACTTGGCCAGACCGTCGCCCCGGGCATGACAATGTCCGTGGCCGCGGTGCGTACTGGTGATCAGATCATCATCGCGCAGTACAGAAATGGCGCCAACCGCGACTGCCTCCTGCCCCGCATAGAGATGCGAAGCCCCCTTGATTACGTTCTTACTCAACAGGTCGTAGACGGTGTCTTCGAAATGGCGAATCTCCAGCATCTGGCGCAGACAGCCCAGCAAATCAGCCCTGGTCAAGCCTTCTTCCTGCATCAGCGTCTTCAGCGCTTTCTCGGATGCACTCCTCTTCACCACAAACCTATTCGCCTCCCGTTCACCGCGTTCTGTATGCCACTGAATCTTCACTTCGCCTGCGCCAGGCGCAGTTGCTTGCCGTGGCTCCCCCCAGGATGATACTGGGCAAAGTTCTGCTTCGTAAAACCGCGAGCCATGCCTGCTGCAATAGCCAGCGCATCGCCCATGGCCATGCCCGCTGCAATGCTCGGAAGGTGCGCCCAGCCGACCATGCCCTCACCCCTATCCGCGCCAGTATCCGAGGTTATGTCAACACTGCGACTGACGGTCGAATCAGGGTTGTCGGTAATCGCTACCAGTCTGGCACCAATCTGCCTGAGCATCGGCAGCATGGCTAGAATCTCGCCGCTTTCTCCCCCATAAGAGGCTATAATCACTACGTCATCCTAAGCAATGCTTCCGATGTCACCATGATGGCTTTCTCCAGCATGCACAAAGAAGGCAGAAATTCCCAGGCTGGCCATTGTCGCCGCGACTTTCTTCCCAACAAGCCCCGATTTGCCCACACCAAAGAAAACGACGCGGCCCTAGCAGACGGAGATCATTTCGACAATGCGCACAAGACACTCATCAAGATGCTCACTCATGGCAGAAATCGCGTTTGCCTCTGACGGAAATACGGTCCGTGCTTGCTCCATTACGTCCACGGTGCGCCTTCCTCCATCTGAATTCGCAACAGCACAAGGGCGATGGTATTCGTAACGGCGATCTTAGTCACTTTCGAACGACTGAAGTCATCACTACAGGCACTGCGCATCCTGTTCGAAATCAGAACCAGGCGCTGCATGCGATGCTTCTACACAATCCTCACTTCTACGCCGAGTTCGCGGGCCTGGGCCACGAAATCAGCAGGGGCGCCATCATCGGTAATGAGAGTATCGATTGCCGTCAGTGGTACGACAGCAGCGAGGCCCTTGCGTCCGATTTTGCTAGAGTCGATTACGGCAATGACTTGTTCAGAAGCCCCTACCGAGGCCCGGTCCACTTGAGCATCAAGCACCGTGGCTGTGGTCGCCCCCACCTCCTGACTCAGACCTCCCGCGCCGAGGAACATCTTGTCGGCGTGCAACCCCTGCAGAGTAGCGATAGTCTGAGGCCCAACGACCACCTCCTGCAGCGGCAAGTAAATTCCCCCCAACAAGATCAGATTGACGCCCTTCCAGGGACCCAGCTCGCGGACAATGGGCAACGAACTGGTGATGACGGTCAGGTGACCTGAAGCGAGAATCTCGCGGGGGATGCATCGGGCTACGTGTATCACAGTCGTTCCCGAATCCATGATGATGACGTCGCCATTCTCCACCATCGCTGCTGCAGCCCGCCCGATTCGTTCCTTTTGCTGCTTGTGCATCAGCAGCTTCTCGTTGAACGACCATTCGAGAATGGTCTGGGGCACGCTCACCGCCCCGCCCCACACGCGACGCAGGAGACCACGTGCCTGCAATTGCGCCAAATCGCGGCGGACCGACACCTCGGAGACGTCAAACTTCTGGCTGAGCTCGGATACGAGCACCCTGCGAGCATTCGCCAGATCCTCTAGAATGGCCAGCTTCCGTTTCTCGCTCGGTTCGAATGCCAACTGCCTCTCCCATTGCGATCAAAGTCACTGCAAAAAGACAGAGCGAAACGCTCTTGCTTTCGTTTTGCTTTCGAACTGATTGTACTATTATTGCGAACTGTGTCAAATCCGTGCACGTGCACCTGGTAACGGGGCACAGAAGAGGCAACCCGCACAGCAGGATTTGACGCCATTGGGAATGTAAGTTATACTTCTTCAACCACAGACTGCCCAGGGGATGGTCCTTGACCAATGTCAGTTGCTATCATCTCTCACCCAGCAGTCGCACCCTCACGCGGCAGCTAGGCTAGCATGAATACCCGCGCCTTGACGTTCATCTTACTTGTGCTCCTCATTGCGCTATCAGGTTTGCTGCTGCTAGCATGCAATAGGGACTTCCTGAACGCCTTCAGAGACCCAGTACGTGTACAAGAGTGGATAAGTGGCTGGGGAGTCTGGTCACCCGTAGGCATTGTCGTGCTACAGATGGCCCAAGTGCTGTTGGCACCTGTGCCCGGCCACGTGGTAGGACTGGCCAGTGGCTATCTCTTCGGCGTGCTTTGGGGCACCCTCTACAGCGTATTAGGCACAGCGCTGGGTTCGCTTGTTGCCTTCACCCTATCGCGCAGATACGGCCGCCCTCTCGTGGAGCGCCTGGCACCAGGCAATACATTGGCACGGTTGGATGCCGGAGCACGCCGACGGGGATTGTTCTTCTTCGTCCTGGTCTTCTTGGTACCGTTTCTGCCTGACGACGTCGCCTGCTTCGCAGCCGGGCTCACCCCTATCCCCATTCCTGCCTTAATGCTCGCTGTGCTGGCCGGGCGGCCGCCGGGCATCCTGGTCTCTGCCTGGCTGGGTGCTCATGCGGCCGGGCTCAGCCCTGTGCAATGGGCATTGGTGATTGCCGCATCAGCATTGCTGGCGCTGCTGTTCCTCTCTTACGGGAGTCAACTTGAGAACTGGGCGATGAATCTGGCTGAGCGGCTGTCGCGGCCAAGGGATGCAGCCTGACGGGTTGCCGGCCTCGCCGAGCGCCCCCTGCTTCGGCGGCAGTGATCACCAGGACGTGCACGAAGGATACCTCCACTCTGCCTGTGACAACTACCGTTTGCAGCCTGCACAGGAACTGGCGCTACAAGAAGCGCAAGAGCTACTTGCTGTCACGCTCCTGCTCGATCCAGCGCTACTTTTGCTCATGGCAACAAATGTCGAAAGAAGACGGCGTGCTCCAGGCGGTGCACAGCCAGGGCATATTGCCGGATCATCCGTCTGGCTGAAGCTGCGCAGCAACTCGAATTTGCAGCCACACTGGTCGCAGATGTACGCATAAAGAGGCATGGCTTTCACCTCACAGCATTCTACTGCTCTGTGCCCGGATTGCTAAACTCAGATTATCGAATCTTCACATAGAATGGGGTGCCTGGGCTTCAGCGATCCCGTCTAGCCATCACGTGCGGCTAGACCTTGGGGCCGTCGCCGGCGGCCTTGTCTTCGCCAAGACCTTTGGCTGGACCCTTTGGCAATTGACGCAGCACTCTGTAGCACTATAATGGCATTGTACACGATGACTTTGGGTAGGTCAAGGAGGCAAGGATGAAAGATATCGCTCAACGAGCACTGAACGTGGCTCAACTGCAGGGAGCCAGCTACGCCGATGTACGCATCATCCATCAGCAAACACAGTCAATTGTGGTCAAGAACGGACACGTCGAAGCACTCTCCCACAACCAGAATCAAGGGGTCGGCATTCGAGTCGTGGTCAACGGCTCCTGGGGCTTTGCCAGCAGCTCCATTCTCAGCGTGAAGGAAGCAGAACGCGTGGGTGCGCGTGCCGCCCAAATCGCCCGTGCCAGCGCTCTGGTCAAGACCTCCAACGTAGCCCTCGGCCCGCCTGAAGTGCATGTCGCCCACTATCACACCTCTGTGGAGATTGACCCCTTCTCCGTCCCGCTGCAGGACAAGATTGATTTACTGCTGGCTGCCGACGCCGAAATGCGCCGCGTCAAGGGAATCACAGTGGCGAAAGGCAACATGGACTTTGTCCGGGAGAATGAGGTCTTTGCCAGCACTGAGGGCAGTTACATCGAGCAAGAGTTTGTGGAAAGTGGTGCGGGGATAGAGGCTATTGCTGTGGGTGAAGATGAAGTCCAGACGCGTTCCTTCCCCAACAGCTTTGGTCGCCAGCAAGGAAAGGCAGGATATGAATACATCGGTAACCAAGAACTGGTGGAGAATGCTCAGCGTACCGCCGAGGAAGCAGTCGCCCTGCTCTGCGCCCCGCCATGCCCTAGCCGCGTGACTACTCTCATCCTCGACTCGACGCAACTGGCGCTGCAGCTGCATGAATCATGCGGCCATCCCATCGAGTTGGACCGCGTAATGGGCGAGGAAGCCAGTTTCGCTGGCACCAGCTTCTTGACGCGCGACAAACTGGGCTCATTCCGCTACGGTTCGCCTCTGGTCAACATCTACGCTGACGCTACCATTCCCGGTGCGTTGGGAACCTTCGGCTACGATGACGAGGGCGTGCCCGCGCAGCGTACACGCATCGTCAAAGACGGCATCTTTGTCGGGTATCTTACCTCACGAGAGACGGCTGCATGGCTGGGACAACGCAGCAATGGCACCATGCGTGCCGATGGCTGGAACCGCATCCCTCTTATCCGTATGACCAATATTAACCTGGAACCAGGCACCTGGGAACTCGACGATCTGATCGCTGACACCGACGACGGCATCTACATGGCCACCAACAAGAGCTGGAGCATAGACGACAAACGCCTCAATTTCCAGTTTGGCACTCAGCTCGCCTATGAGATCAAGAAGGGCAAGCGCGGGCGGATGCTCAGAAATGCTACCTACACAGGCATCACGCCCGAGTTCTGGGGCTCCTGCGACGCCATTTGCAGCGAAAAGCATTGGCAGGTCTGGGGCCTTCCGAACTGCGGAAAAGGAGAGCCGGTGCAAGCAGCGCACGTGGCACACGGCACGGCACCCGCACGTTTTCGCAACGTGCGTGTTGGGCTTATGTAACGCCAATGGAGCCACACACCATCCGGGGAGGGATTCACTTATGTTAGGTCCTGAAAGAATGAAGGAGATCGCGCAGCGTGTGCTTGCCCTCTCCAAGGCAGAGCAGACCGAGGTACTGCTACTAGGTGAAGACACGCAACTGACCCGCTTCGCCAACTCCCGCATCCACCAGAATGTGGCCGAACGCAACGTAGAGGTGCGCGTGCGCGCAGTGGCGGGCAAGAAGGTTGGAGTCGCTACGATCAATGACCTGAGCGATGGTGCGCTGCAAGAGGTGGTCGAGCAAGCCTTGGAGATAGCGCTGCTGCAACCAGAGAACCCCGACTTCCAGTCACTACCCAGGCCAAGGCCTCTTCCAGAAGTAGAGTCGTTTTTCCAAGCCACTGCAGACCATAGTCCTGAGAAGCGGGCCCAAGAGATCCACACCATCTGCAAGCTGTCCACAGAGAACAGGCTGATCGCTTCCGGCGCATTCACAACATCGAGCCTGGAAATCTGTGTCCACAACTCACTCGGCGTTTTTGCCCATGCGCCGACCACGGTCAGCGACCTCACAGTTGTGATTATGTCTGATGACAGCTCAGGCTATGCCAGCGCGTCCTCACCAGACGTGAGTGACATCAACGCAGAGCAGATTGGCCGAGAGGCAATTGACAAGGCGTTGCGCAGCCACAGTTCAAAGGCCATCAAGCCAGATGAGTATCCAGTGATCCTGGAAGAGTACGCCGTAGCCGAAATGCTGCTGTACATGGCGTATCTTGGTTTTGGCGCTCTGGCAGTACAGGAAGGACGCAGCTTCATGGCCAACAGGTTCGGCCAACGCATCACCGGCGAGAATATCTCCATTTGGGATGATGGCCTGGACAAGTCCGGCATGCCCCTACCCTTCGACTTTGAAGGAGTGCCCAAGCAACGAGTGAACCTTATCCGCAACGGTGTAGCCACAGCAGTGGTGTACGATAGCTACGCCGCCGCCAAAGAGGGTAAGGAATCCACCGGCCACGCCTTGCCTGCCCCGAACACCTATGGCCCGCAGCCGACCAACCTGTTCATGAAGCCGGGAAAAGCCACCAAGCAAGAAATGCTTGCCTCTGTAGAACGTGGGCTGTGGGTAACCCGCTTCCACTATGTCAATCCAGTCCATCCACTGAAGGCCATCCTGACCGGAATGACCCGCGACGGCACTTTCTGGATCGAGCATGGCGAGATCAAGGGTGCAGTGAAGAACCTGCGCTTCACGCAGGGTGTCCTGGAAGCACTTTCAGAAGTGCGAATGATCAGCGAAGAGACCAAGCTGATCCGTGACTTCCTGGGCGGGATCCGCGCGCCGGCCCTGTGCATTGACCGCTTCGCCTTCACCGGTGTGACCGAGTTCTAGAGCTCTGAGACCTGCAGCAAGGCGGCGAAGCAGCGGTTCTGCAACCAATCCCTCGTGTGTTGATGGTGATTCAAGGACAGGAATACTCAACAGCCTGGTTTCACGAAGAAACCAGGCTTTTCTATGAACACAAGCAGAACGCTATGGTTCTCCGACCAGGCGCAGAATGAGCGGCAGGTAGACTCGGTGCTCGCGAGGCGGCGCTGTGTTCGTGAGTGAGCGAGGCTCAGCAGCAGCGGATTCACACTGAGGAGTGGTGGCCGGTAGTCACTGGACACTTTCGTGCCAGGTGCAGCCGCGACACCAGATGCGGTCAGCACGGCTGATGAACTCGTCCGATTCTACCGGTCCCTGGCTGCCCGATTCATAGATGACCAGCCGAGGCTCGTCGTGAGATTCCCATGCCTGTATCACTGGGTCTATCACCTGCCAGGCTAGCTCGATCTCATCGCTGCGGGTAAAGAGTGAAGCGTCTCCTTGCAGCACATCCAGCAACAAGTGCTCGTAGGAGTCCGGAAGTTTCTCTATGCCAAAGGAGGAGCGGTAGTGGAAGGCCATGTCCACAGGCTTCCCCTCGCGGCCAGAACCCGGCACCTTGGCCTGGAACTTGACGTGAATGCCTTCGTCAGGCTGAATGCCTATCAAGATAGAGTTGGGAACGTACTCTTGACCGGCGGGCAAGTCGAACATCTGGAGCGGAGGGCGCCGGAACTCGACGATGATGTCGGTTGTCTTGGATGTCAGCGCCTTTCCAGAGCGTAGGTAGAAGGGCACACCTTGCCAGCGCCAGTTATCGACGAAAAGCTTGAGCACAGCGTAGGTAGGCGTCGATGAACCGGGCGCGACTCCGGGAGTGCCCCAAAAGCCCCGGTACTGAGCCCGAACGGTGTCGCGTACGTCAACGGGGCGGATAGCACTCAGCACCTTCACCTTCTCGTCGCGCAAGGCCCTGGCGCCAAAAGCAGCGGGCGGCTCCATGGCCGTGAGGCTTAGCAACTGCATCATGTGATTCTGGAACATGTCGCGCAGCACACCAGCCTGGTCGTAGTAGGCGCCACGGTGACCCACGTCTACGCTCTCCAGCATGCTGATCTGCACGTTGTCCACGTAGTTGCGGTTCCACACCGGCTCAAAGATGGCATTGGCAAAGCGCAAGAACAGGATGTTCTGCGCCGTGTCCTTGCCCAGGTAGTGGTCAATGCGGTAGACCTCATCCTCGCCAAACACAGCGTGAACCTGCTCGTTCAGTTCTCGGGCACTTTGCAGGTCACGGCCAAAGGGTTTCTCAATGACGATGCGCGTCCACCCCTTCTGCGTGTGATTCAGGCCGGCCTCTCCCAGGTGCCGGACGATCATTGGGAAGAACCTGGGGGGTACGGCCAGGTAGAAAAGGTGATTGCCACCTGTGCCACCGGCCGCGTCGAGTTGAGCCAGCCGTTCTCGCAGGCGGCGATAAGTATCCGGGTCGTTAAAATCGCCTATCATGTAGGACAGGCGCTGTGCAAAACGCGGCCACAGCCCATGGAGGTCGGGCTCAATCCCCGCGTATTCGACCATTCCCTCGCGAAGCCGATCGCGGAAAGCCTGCTCCGTAAGCTCGTCGATCGCCACTCCGAGCACCTGTGCGCCTGGAGGCAGCAACTCTGCGCAAGCCAGGTGATACAACGCCGGCACAAGCTTGCGCCGCGTCAAATCGCCTGATGCGCCAAAGATCACCAGCACTGCAGATTTTGTGTTTTGACTCGCTTGGCTCATTGGCCCCCTCTCCCTTGCGATGAGTTCCGTCAGCACGAGCAAGTATGACAGATTTTGCCTGTGAAGTCAAAGCGCCGCGCACTCCATTTCGTGAGAAGCAGCTTTGTCGGTGTAGTGCTGATGTGCGCAGCATTCGGGCGAAACAGCCGATGCATTCCAATCAACCAGGTACCCGTAGGCAAGGAACATTACCTGGCAACCAGGAACTTCTCGTCAGCAGGAACCGTCTTCATAGGCAGAAAGCAGACTGGGAGAGTAGATGAGCCCCGCAAAACAGCAGGTATTCCGCTCAATCGCCCTTGTATCGCTCGTGGCAACCCTGGCGCTTGGATGCGGTGCAAAATCAACGCCGACTGTGCCTGGTGGCGAACTGAGCACGACTCAAGTACACACCGGAGAGGGTAGTGGGACACAAGTGACAATGGAAGCAGTAACCGCTGTTCCAACAGCCACGCCTGGCAGCGAGCAGGAAAGCATGACGCCTACACCCAGCCCCGAGTCGGTCGACGTGGAAGTGGCGATTGAAGCCGAACCGATCATCCGGCTAGCACAGAAGGACCTGGCCTTGAGGCTGGGCCTGGCACAGGAGGCGATCCGGCTGGTGTCGCTTGAGGCGGTGGAGTGGCGCGATGCCAGCCTGGGCTGCCCGCAGCCAGGCATGATGTACGCTCAGGTCATCACGCCGGGGTTCCGCGTGGTCCTGGAGGCGGAAGGGCGTACGTATGAGTATCACACCGACGCAGCTGAGTCCGTCATGTTGTGCGGGGCGGACGGATCTTATGTCGATCCTGTGCCCCTCATGCCCATGTTTCCTCATGGGAAGCCGTCACCCAAGCCGAGGGACTCTGCTCATTGATATGGTAGCCGCTTCAAAGGCGCTGGCGTGCGGACTCGCTGGTTCGACGACTGGGAACCTGTCTAACCCTCGTCTCGGGCTGCACCGAGATTGGCAGACGTACAGAGCCGCCCGCAGGAGACATCCCGCGGGCGGCTGATGTTTTGGAGACCTAACGGCGTACTCGGCCTGCTAGTCGAGACACCCCTCGATCCAGTCCAGTATCTCGGGGATGTCCACGCGCGACGAATAGCCGACGCCCGAGCAATTGTGGTTGGTCACGGCTGTACGCAATCGAGTCTACGGATTCAAGGCAAGAACCTCGTTAACGAAGTCTAGGACGTCTTGTCTGTCCATACGGAACACACCGCCGGTGCCGGCACAATTGCCATTTAGACCGAAAGACGTCACGCCAGCAACAACATTGCTATCACCCAGGAAATTGGGGCCACCTGAGTCGCCAAAGCAAGTACCGCCAGTGGAGTGGTTGTTTGACAGCAGTAGCGAGAAATCACCTGTGAAGCCGGGCACATTGATCTGAATCAGGTTGGGATTGGCCACCATCCGCACTCTATCAGCTTCGACGAATACTGGATTGATTCGTTGAAGTCCATAGCCAACCGCAGTGAATGTTGTGTCTTGCAGACCACGCCGTCTCTTCATTGCGTCGAGTTGATCTGCTGTAGGAAGCACACCATACTCGTCCACATAGATGGGTTCTTTGAGGATCACAACGCCAACATCATGGGCGAACCACGGCCCAGCCTCGTAATCTGGATGGACATACCACTCAAGCGCTTCCACGCAGTTACCACCATCACAAGTTGGATAGGTATTGTCACCCCCATCAACAGCTGATTCCGTAAAGACCCTCATGCCACTATACGCAGGGCCTGGATAGTTGCTGGTGCAATGTCCAGCAGTCAATGCAACCGTTGGAGATAGCAATGTTGCACTACATCGATACCTTGGCACACCACCAACGTCCATTACCAAGAGGACTACCGACGGATGGTCGTCCCCATCCAGCTCGCCATCGGTTATGGCGTTGCTGATGCCAACAGCCCCCAGCACCAGGGTCAACACGACAGCCACTACGAGCAGCAATCTCTTTCTACTCTTCATTTAGATACTCTCCTCTCTTTAGTGTGTGATGACTCAGTGCATGTCTGAGTCCTTGCCATTTCGGACCGCTCTGCCCTTTCCATCACCCCCTTTCCCGTTCACTTCTCTTCCTGCCTCAATCTGCAGTGAGAATGATGAGTGCAGGCTGGCCGGGCTTGCTGAGCCCAACGTGACGGAATCATAGGCGCAATGTATCTATTTGTCAAATCCAAGGCGCGCGAGCATTTGATGCTTGCGCCCTCGGCCCCTGACAGTACGGCCTGCTGTCGGCTCTCCAGGGCCGCCGCCGTTCCAATCCTTTTCATCGAGAAAGGTAATCCTGCCGAGAGGTGCAGCTTCTTCCCATCGACGGCACCTTGCTGTAGAGATGGGCTAGAGCTTGCCCTGGAGTCGTTCGACTTGACTTATGGCTCGATACACATCACCTCCTTTGAGTGTTCTACAGTAAAGACGCACAGTTGGCGTTACTCATACACAACCCGCGCCCATGCCTCATAGAGGATCGCCATGAAGCGTTTCCTGTCCAGGATTTGTGTGGGCATGTTGATCATCGTGCCCTCGCCTTCTCCTGCCAGCACCAGCATCCCACTCTCAAGGTCGGCCACCGTGGAGCGAATCGTCACAGGATTCTCGTCGAACAACTCGGGATAGGAGATGTAGACGGCTGGCAGCAGATCCCACAGGTAGAACTCCAGCACACCACAGTAGACACCAAACACCAGCAGCCAGTGCCGCAGCAGGCGGCACATCTCAGCGCTCCACCTCTTGACCTTGAACAGGTCCCACCAGCGGAAAAGAGCCTGCATGCACACCCGTGCGTGCATCAGCGTGACGGGACAAGGCGCGTTCAGCACCGCAAACGCTGCTTCCGGGTCACAGGACAAGTTCAGCTCGGCGAGGTTGCGGTACCCGATGCGCAGTGGGCGCAGCACGCCACCCATGCACACGATTTGCTTCAGGTTGCAGAAGAAGCTGGAGTCCAGCTCCGCAGCAGCACGCAGGTTACCCAGTGGCCCGGTTGCCAGCAGCGTGACCTTGCCGGGCTGTGCTGACGCCGTCTGGACCAGAAAGCGTGCCGCCTCGGTGGGTCCTTCGCCCCGCTCTCCTTCACCACGCCAGAGGGGGATGTCCGACCGTCCAAGTCGATGCAGCAGTTTCTCGGTCTGTGCATAGATTTCCTCGATGGTGCCATTGCCAAAGATAGTGGTGACACCCAACAGCTCGATATCCGGCCGGCCCAGCAGGTATAGCAGAGTCAGGCCATCGTCCACTTCGTGCCATGGCAACCCCATCGTGTTGTCGCAATCGTACACTACACGGTGTTTCATCAGTAGAATAAATAGTCCCAGTCTTGGCCGGTGACGTTGTTGAACTGGAAATCTGGATGCGACATTCTCGTGGCCAGGTCTGCCTCGACAGGCAGGCCCACCGCCTCCCTCATGGCCATAGCGCCGTGGCGATCGGTGATTTTCAGAGCGCCTGCGAACTTGCCGTCCACAACTCGCACTTTGCAGTAGCCGTCCTTGCCCTGCCACCGGTACGCTTCACCCTCTTCTCCGTGCGGTTCACCGATGTACGAGTAGTCGAAGGTGTATAGGACAGAGGCATTGAAAAAGGGCTTGGCCTCCAGGGAATCGTCCCCACCGGCCATGTTGCGCCCCACCGTATTTCCTTGCCAGGAGCAGTCCAGCCAGATGCGCGTCGTGCGCCACACATCGCTGCCAGGAACCTGCCTCTCAGTACAGTCCCCCGCCGCATAGACATCAGGCAAGTTGGTGCGACAGTGGTCATCGATGCGGATCCCCCTGCCCGTGAGCAGGCCAGACACCTCAGGAAAGACTGGAGTGACACCTATAGCCTGTATGATGGTGTCACACTCCCAGGTGCGTCCGCTTCTGAGGTAGGTCATGTGCCCTTCCACGCGATCCAGAGTATCCTCCAGGTACAGCACAATCCTATCCGCTCGCATGCGTTCCTGCAACCATTCCGCTGCCGGTTCGTCCAACAGCGGCGGCCCGACAAAGGGACCCAGGTGAGCTATCGCTACGTGCTCAATCCCCAGGAGGTGCAAACCACCAGCCAGCTCCAGCCCTAGGATTCCACCACCCACAATCAGCGCTCGCCTGCAGCTCATAGCGCGCTCCTTCAGGCTTCGTGCATCCGCCAGGGTACGAAAGACCAACACTTCCCCCAAGCCCTTGACGGGGAAACGATTGGCCTGTGCGCCAGTGGCAACAAGCAGCTTCTGGTAGGCAATCGTTTCACCATCTGCCAGAAAGGCCTGGTGCTTCTCCGCATCGACACGCTCGACGCGGCCGTGCAACTGCGTGATCTTCATGTTCTCATAGAACTCTGGCGTGCGGCCGGCCACCATGTCATCGCTGTTCTTGCCCGATATCCACTCTGACAGCGAGGCGCGGTAGTAGAAAGGCTCGCCTTCGTCATAGACCAACAGGATAGACCCGCTGGGATCGGCATGGCGGATTTCCTGCAGTGCTGATATTGCCGCCACACCATTGCCAATGATCAGGTACTTGGTCTCCGCCATTCTACACCTCCGCCTCCGTGGGATGGCCCGCAGGGCGCGTGAACTGTTCGGCCATCACCATCAAATCCCACACTGGGACATTCGCCTGCTCAAAAGTCTCAATGAACGATTCCCAACAGGTAACGCATTCTACGGCCATGCCCGCAGCCCCCTTCTCCTGCACTGCCTGCAGCTTCTTCAGGTGTAACTCGTGATTCAACTCAGGATTGGCATGGATGTTGTAATACCCACAACAGAGACTCTGCTGCGGGGACTCGGTCAGCTCCACGATGTCAGCCATGAGTGCCAATAGATCGCGGGCCGGCTGCGGGTGGCCGACCTTCTTGGAAATATGACACGAGTCATGGTAAGCGATTGGCTGGTCAAGGCGGTTCCAGGTCAGTTTGTCCGCATGGCGCAGCAACCACTCAGGAGTGGTCAGTGGCAACCACTTGGCCGCGGTCTTTTTCTTGAGCCGCAGCAGGGCCACGTAACACTCTGCACATCCGCTGACGATCACTTCGGGCCGAACCTGATCAATCAGTTCCCCCAGGTGAATCAGCATCTGTTGAGCAAAGCCCATGCGCCCCATCAGGTACTGTGGCCACCCGCAGCACGAGCGGAGCCCCGCCAGCACCTCGTAGTCCAACCCAATGCGGTCAGCCAGTTTCAGCGTAGCAAGAGGGGAGCCGGACGGTGAGAAGATGTAGCAGCCGAAGTAAAAGAGCAACGGCTTTTGCTCCAGGGACCTCTTGTCCACGTATTTGCCCATTGGCCCAATGCGCCTGCGTGCCATGATGTTGGACAGCGAAATCAGCCATTCGCGGTCACGGCGCCCCTTGAGATTCACGTAGGTTTTCCATGACTTGGGAATGTCTGGTAGCCTGGACTTGAGCAGAAGCATCATGTGGTCACGCTGGGCCTGTGCCGGGCAGGCTAAGGTACAGTCACCGCACTGCACGCATTCCGTGACAAACGTCTTGACGCGCTCCGTCCAGACACCCGAGGCCATCACCGAGTCCAGCTCGTTCTGGTTGACGTGCAAACGGTTGACCGGGCACGCTCTCATGCAGTCGTTGGCACCGATACAATCTTCAAGGCCAAACTCGGCGATGCGCCGCAGACTAGCCTCAAACGCTTGACCGTCCCATAACATCATACCCACCCCTTTCCTTTTGCCGTACCTTCTCTAGATGAAGGCAGCAACGAACTGCCGCGCAGCTTCCTCTTCTACCCACTCCCGCCCGATCCGACGGGGCAAAGCAAAAGGCACAAGCGCCGACACTGTGGTAACGACGAGAGTATACCGCGTTCCCCGGGTCGTGCCAAACAGCAGCCCTGCTGCCCGCCGAAAAGACAAGCACCACCAGCCCGATGCCCATGCGGCGTTTTCTCGATCTCCCGTCCGTCTCTCGCATCACGTGTACACAGGTGAGAGCTGCTAGCACACAAGCCCAGGCCCAGACGAAAGAAGCCTCCGCTGCCAACGCTGGTAGTCCGTCACCGTATCCAGATCAGAGCACACGGCAACACAGGCAATCTCAAGGCCCTGTGCATGTGCCAGTCCTGTGGTCTGGGCCAACACCTGCATGGTGCTCCACTGCACACCAGCGAACAGGTCTGCACCAGGCGCACGCATGCCAATCAGGTAGTAGCCGCCATCTGCAGCCGGTCCCAGTGCAATTGGCGCGTCTTCCAGTGCCTCGAACGCCGCTTCTACCAGTGCGGGATTCAGGCTGGGGATGTCGCTGCCGGTCAGAACCACACGCTCTGCTCCCGAGGAGAAAGCCTGTGCAAAGGACGCAGCCATCCGTTCCCCAATATCGCCCTCGACCTGCGCCTGCACCGTCCACTCAGGAAAGGCGGCCTTGAAGAAGGGCACATCGGCAGGAGAGGCCAGCGACAGTTCGATCTCAGTGTCTGGAAAGTCCGCGTGCAGGAGCTCCATCAAGTACTGGTACAGCAGCCGAGCGTATACGCCCGCAGCCTCTTCCAAGCCAATGGAAGCGCCCAGCCGCGTTTTGGCAATACCAGGGAGCGGGCGCTTGGCATACACGATGAGCTTTCTTTTCACTCTGCCCTCTCCCTGCTGGAGACATACCTGCGGGCGATGTCCTGAGGTGTTGCTCCCAAGTAGAGATAGCTGATCTTGTTCCAGAGATTCTGCAGAGTCTGGCGCAGCACCCCACGTTCCTCAAAGCGGCGGCTCGAGGTGATCACGCGCAGTGGAATGCGCACCAGCTTGCCCGCTTTGTGCAATGTCCGCGCCATCTCCACGTCCTCCATCAGCAGGATCTCTGGGAAGCCACCAACCCGCTCGAACGTACTTCGGGTCATGAACTGCACCTGATCACCGTACACCGAAGTCCAGTGGGCAGGAGTCCTCATGCGATTCCCCAGGCACAGCAGTCCCTTCTCCGGGAGAACCAGCGTCTCAAAGGCACCACCACTGACACCCGCACGGCTCAGCGCTTCAATCACTGCTTCACGCCATCCTGCGGGTAGCTGCGAGTCAGCGTGGCAGAAAACCAGAATCTCGCTGTTGCTAACCCCTGCCCCCAGGTTCATCTGCCCTGCCCGTCCCCGTGGAGCAGTGAGCACGGGCACACCGGGTGGCACCAACGCCCGCGTGCCATCGCTGCTTCCGCCGTCCACAACGATGATCTCCAGCTCGTCGGAGGAGTATTCGCGCTGCGCCGCGGCGATGCACTGCTGGATGTTCTCGACCTCGTTCAGTGCCGGTATGATCACCGAAACCAACATGTGTTACGCTCCAGGCCGCAAATAGGGTTCAAACATGCCCCGCAAAAAGGCCAGATCCAGATACTGGCTCACTTTGATGAACGTATCTGGATTGCGCAGCGCGTGCTCGCCGGTTTGGTACTTTACCCAGGCCATCGCCGACCAGGAGATGCCACGCAAGTAGTTGAATGGATCGCGCAGCCGCACACGGTCCACCACGGTATCCCTCCAATGCGCGTCACAGATGTGTTCACGATAGGCATCAAGAAAGTGCCGCTTGTCCTCGGCGGTCATGCGATAGTCCGTCTTCCACAACGTGGTCATCGGTGCGCAGAAATGTGAGAGATCCTGCGAGGGATCGCCCCACAGCGCCTTCTCCCAGTCCAACAGGTGCAGCGTGCCACGTTCCCGGTCGGCAACAAAGTTGCCCGAATTGACCTCGGTGTTGATAGTACAGGACCATGGATCCTGCACAAAGTACACTTCTCGATAGCGGGCCTCGTCAGCCCAGGCCAACACCTCGGACAGGTAGTCCCGCAGTGCGGGATCGGCCAATTCGGACTCCATGTATGTGGGCAGCAGACGTGCGCACTCTTCAAAGGTCATGCTCAAGGGACGATCTTCGTATATGAGGTGGTTCTGCTCTGACGGCACCGGCTGGGTGTGGATGCGAGCGAATAGCCGGGCTGCAGCCGCCAAATCACGGCGATAGTCGAGCGGTTGACCCGGCAGGTACTCCATGATCAACAGGCCATACTCCATCCGCTGCCGGCTGTCGTCCACGTAGAACGGGCGTGGCGTAACGCCCGTTGTCTCCAGCAGCTTGAGAGTGCGGAATTCGTAGAGGATTTGGTCATCGCGGTTGATCTGCGTGCCCATGTTGACGCGAAAGACCCAGGCCGCCCCTCCCTGGCGAACAAGGTAGTTCATGTTGTACTCCCCTTGCGCCAGCGGCGACACAGCAAAGGGCGCGTTGTTATGCCAACCACGCACGCTGCTCAAGTCGGCGTCTTCCAGATAGGCCTCGACCAGAGGCAAGACATCGTGCAGATCCATCACGCCTCGGATGAAGAGTCGGCTGATGCGAAGTAACGGGCCCATTATACCCTTTTGCCCAGGCATTTCAAAGCGTGCAGGCCGAGACCCAGGGCTGTAGCAAAGTCACCCACAAGCAACGCGATATGTCACCCTGAACGCACTGAAGAGTCTCAGCCACACAGGAAGGAGATTCTCATCTGCACCTCGTTCTGGCCGCCTCGGTCCTGTCGTCCCGAGACAGGGCAAGCCCGCCGCCGTTCGTCGCGAGCTACGCCGCCGGAGGGCCCCGCAGGGGGCGAAGACTCCCTGACGGGGAAGATGCTACGCGAGGGCGAGACGGCCTGCGGCGCAGCCCCGCCTAGGAGATGGCGGGATGCTTCGCGAATGCAGGTGTGACTTGGTTCAAAATGATAATGCAGTGGACTCTGCAACAGCCGTGGCTGAGATCTCTGCTCCTGCACCTCGATCAACCTGTCTACCTCCTCTTGCCCGGTATACAGGCATATACGATGCCTGCTTTGTGCGTTGTAGCACTTGACCCACACGCCAATATGTCGTATAATTACGTGTCACAAGACCGCGCCTGGTGGCGCAGGCTGCGGTCAACGTATGCGCCAGAGGCCGAGCTTCCTTGCGGTCATCCGGCACGCAAACCAACCAGAAGGAGGTGATAGCCTCTGACAGAACAGAAAAAGAGGCAACGACTGGAGGTAATGGGCACAGTCGTGGAAGCCTTGCCAAACACGATGTTTCGAGTCGAACTGGAAACCGGTCACCAAGTTCTAGCCTACCTTTGTGGCAAAATGCGACGCTACTACATCAAAGTCCTGCTGGGCGACAGAGTCAAGGTGGAACTCTCACCATATGACCTGGAAAAAGGCCGTATCGTGTACCGCTACAAGAAAGGCCGGGGGTAGTATCGGCGATCGCACTCCGTACAGGGGCTATTGACAGGTAAGCCAGAAGACAGAAGGAAGCAATAGATGACACAGCGATTGGTGGTTGGTCAGAAACTCGTCCATCGCCGCTATGGAGCCGGAACAGTCGTTCGGGTGCGCAAAGGGAGCGAAGACGAGGAATACCAGAGCTACTACGTTATCGATATCCCAAGCAGGGAACTCAAAGTGCACCTGCCCGTAAATTCGGATCAGGACATGGATTTGCGCAAGCTGGCCAGCAAGACCAAGATGAAGCGTGCGCTGAATATGCTCTCTGAACAACCAGCAGATCTGCCAAAGGACTACCGGGAACGCCGTGCGCTTATCTCGGAAGCTCTGAAAAAGGGCACCGTCACCGCCCTTGCCCAGGTGATCCGCGACTTGGTTGGATTGAAGAGCAGGAAAAAGACCATGTCGACCCTGGAATCAACGTATCTCACCAATGCCAAACGCAGGCTGGCTGGTGAGCTGGCATTGGTCACTGGCATTGACCTCACTGAGGCCACGCAGCGTATTGAGAAAGCCGTCTACAAGGAGAAAGAAACATAGTTTCTACACTGCCTTTGCATACCTCAAAGGCAATGCATACCCCAAATCCGCAAGACACCATCCTTGACTGACCGGGCGCACGGGTTCGCGGACTCTTTTCAGATAGCGAACCTTTCACTGTGTGCCCTCACCTCCCCGCAACTGACCTCAGCGATAAGCACCACAAGAAGGCAGGAAGGCTAGCCGCACGTCATAAGGGAGCAACAACACGAGGGCGTGGCTGCACCGGTCACTGTAGTGGGCAGCCCGCCACTTGACAACCTTGCACAATCCCGCTAGAATTATGTCGCACGAATGTACTATACGAAGGAGGTGCGACATGCCGGCTGAACAGTTGACGCTGCTGCCGTCCTCAGAGACAGACAGACCGCCCAGACGAACTTCTGCCCTGACATCGAATTCCACGCTGCACAGGGCACTGGAAGCTTTCCACGGGCACATGCTGCAACAGGATCTGAGCCCATACACCATAAAGGCGTTCGACAGCGACCTGCGGCTGCTGGCGCGCTTCCTGGCGCACAGAACACCTATCGACAACATTTCCACCACCCGATTGGAGGATTTCCTCAACTATCTGCGCTACGAGCGTGGCGTGCCCTGCAAACCCAAATCCCTGGCCCGGCGTCTGACCACCCTAAAGGTCTTTTTTTTCTGGCTGGCTGAGGAAGGAGTGATCCCAGCAGACCCGGCCGCACCACTGGTGCACCGCCGAGTGAAAACGCCGCTGCCCCGAGTTCTCTCGGAAGCAGAGATCGCTCAACTGCTTGCCGCCACGCAAAAGTGGCGCCATGATGCCGACAAACCAGATGCACGCCCTCATCTGCTGGTAACCTTGCTGCTGGACACAGGCATCAAGAAGGGCGAGTGCATGAACATTGCCTTGAACGATGTTGATGCCGCAGCCCCCCGTGAGGCCATCGTTTTCATCCGTTACGAGAGCATGAAGCAGCGCCACAAGGAACGCAGGCTGCGCCTTTCTCCGCAGTTCGCTGCTACCCTGCCAGCGTACCTGACACAACACAAGCCACAAAACAGGCTTTTTGAATGCACAGCGCGCAACCTGGAGTACGTGCTGGACGAGTGCGGAAGGCGAGCGGGGCTGCCCCCAAGAGCGCTGTCTTTTCAAGCTCTGCGCTGGACTTGTGCTGCGCGCGACTTGAAGCAAGGATTGGATGAAGATACTCTGCGCCGCAAACTGGGCCTCTCCCGTATCACCTGGGCCGAGACCGTAGAGAAGTTGAGAAAGCTGACAGCGCCAGCGTTGTAGCAGTCTAGCTTCCGGCGTCTGGGCAGATGCTGCCAGAAGTGGTCAAACTCACATGAGAGGATGATAACAAAACAGGAGCTGAGGGTCAGCGCCGATCGTGCTGCTGATCCTCAGCTCCCTGTGGTTATAGGCCCGAGACCACAAGCCCGCAGAGTCCTGGCTCGACGGGGCAGCTATTGTCAGAGCACGTCTGCGGGGAAATAGCAGACCCCCACAGTACCAGGCCCAGTGTGTACTGCCAAGGCAGAAGCAAGGTTGGTCGTCAGGAGTTCCGCACATTCAAAGTTGTCCGCGATCATCTGACGCAGGATGCCCGCAGCTTCTTCATCGGCAGCATGCACGATGGCAGCCTTGATCCTGCCTCGCGGGCCAACCTTCTCGGCAATCAATTCCACCATGCGCCGGTAGGCAGCCGAACGGCTCCGCTCCTGCCCCAGCGCCACGATCACCCCATCTTCCATGCTGATGATGGGCTTGATACGCAGAAGCGACCCGAACAGATGCTTTGCTCGCCCGATCCGGCCGCCCAGATACAGGTAGCGCAACGTGTCCGCCGTCTGCAACATGCGTGTCACCGGAATCATGCGTTGGATCAGAGCCAGGATGTCATCCAAGGCCGCGCCCGCCTGCGCGGATCGAGCTGCCTCCAGCGCCATCCAGCCGTAGCCCATAGAGACGTTACGCGTATCGACCACCTCAATCCGTACATCCGGCAGCTCCTGCAGGGCCATTTGCTTGGCCAACAGTGCCGCCTGATATGCCCCACTGCCGATTGACGTCATGCAGACGGCAAGAATCTCCTCCGTCCGGCTGGCCGCCTCCCTGAAGAACCCAATATAGTCCGCTGCCCCCGGATTCGCTGACTTGGGCAAAGGGTCCGCCCGCCGCAAATGCTCGATAAACTCCTCTCGGCTGATATCCACCGGATCGCGAAAGGATTCTTTGCCAATGTGGACATAGTAGGGAACCATAGCGATATTGTACTTTTCATAGAATTCGTCCGGAAGGCTGGCACAAACATCTGCGACCACAGCAACCTGTGACATGTCCTGCTCCTTTCGCTAGACAAGCTACTTCCCTGCACCAATGGTCAGGGCAAAGAGATGCATAAAACGCTCGCCTGCGCGCTGGGCTGGAGGGAATCTGGCCCGCAGACGGTAGTTACGAGCCATCCGCCGTCCGATACCCGCAGCCCATTCCTGTTCGTAGCGATTCAGTGAGGCCCGTGACACGTCCCCAGCACTGATGGCCTCGGCTGCCACCTTTGCGGCCAGCCGGCCTGCGGCCATCCCATTGGCAATCCCTCCACCAGTCAGTGGATCCACCTGACGTGCCGCATCGCCAACTAACATACAACCATCCGTTACCATAGGCGACGGAGGTAAAGCGGTGGGCACTCCGCCGGCAATCAGGGTCACGATACTGCCGCGCGCCAGAAAGGGACGGCTCTCCACAAAGCGTGTCAGCAGCTCAAGCGGCGCTGTTTCCACCAAATCGGCCTGCACTCCCAGACCAACGTTGGCACGCCCATCACCCTTGGGGAAAATCCACACGTAGCCGCCTGGAGCCGCCTCGCGATCCAAATAGTAGTACGTGCACTCTGGATCGATATCGATTCCCGCGAGGAGAAACTGGGCGCAGGTCATCAAATCGTGTTGGAGCAGCGTGGTATCCAACCCTGCCCACAACCCGAGGCGCGATTCCACGCCATCCGCGCCAATGACGACGCGCGCAGAGATGTCCCGGCGTCCCCACACCCCTTGCGCTTGTACGCCCACTACGGTTTCTCCATCGCGCAGCAATCCCACAGCAGCCGTCTTGACCAAAAGGCGCGCCCCTCCCTGTGCCGCTCTCTCCGCCAAGGCGCGATCAAAGACTCGGCGCTCCAATATGTAGCCCACGCCCGCGTCCTCGCCATCCTCCAACTGGGCCGGTGGTTCCCAGGGATGCTCCTGTCCATCTCGCACCACTGTGATCCTTGCTTTGCGTATGTGCGCGCATATCCAGCGCGGATCAGGATCGACAAGGCCATCCAGTTCACCAGGGCCGAGGCCTTCAGCACAGCGTACCGGCGAGCCAATTTCCTGGCGTTTCTCCATGAGCAGAACCGAGAGCCCTCGAGCGGCTGCTTCCCAGGCGGCCACTGAACCTGCCGGACCGGCGCCAACCACGACCACGTCATAGTGATCCTTGACTTTGGGCAAATCGCGAGATGACTCTCCTGCCGCCACGAGCGCCCCCATCGGACAGGCAGGTAGACAAAGGTTGCACTCGAAACAATCCTCTGAAACGACCAGCCGCGTCTCCTGCAGGTCCAATGCATTCACTGGACACACGCTGACACAGGCACCGCAATAACTGCAGCGCATCGTATCGACAGAGATCAAGGTAGCCTCCGTTCAGGCTTCGGGTGACCGGCGTCTCCGAACAACTGTCAAGCGGCAACCCTTCTCAGCATGCGCAGGGCACGCAACGTGACCCACTTGCTGGGCTTGCCTTTCTGCTCGATGTCCACCCAGGTTTTTCCCTTGTAGCTGTACTCAAGTTTCCAGCGCCCCAGCTCGTCTTGCTTGCCCAACACCCACTCGACGGCCCTTCTCAAGCGCGGGTCAGCACCGTAGCCGAGGGCAGTCAAGGCCTCCAGGTTCTGCAAGACGTCAGTGACGTAGAACACGGGGAAAGCGAACTGGAACCAACTGCGGCTGGGCTTGGTCTCCTTGGGCGTAGGGTAATCGGCGACGGCTGGATCACGGCTAAACAAGAAATCCACACCAACCTGAATGGCATCACGGACGAGCGGGGTGCGCGCCTGCTCAGGGAGCCTGCTGAGAGCCAGCATTGCCTTCACTGCACCCCAGGCACAAGGTTTGCGGTTGTTGCCCGAGCAGCAGAAACCCGGCCCGCAGGTCCCAGACCGGTAGTAGTGCAGCGCCGCATCGCGGTCTGTCGCTGGCGCTATGCCCTCACCGGTGATAACGCGGGCCGCCCACTCCACCACCCCCTTCAGGCGCTCATCTTTGAGCCAACCCAGGTCCAGCAACGCGGCAATCAAGTTGCCGTTCAGACAGTGAATGGCCATCGATGGAGTCCCGTTGATGGAGAAGGCACCAGTGCTGGCTATGGCGTTGTCCAATAGATAGTTGCCGGCCTTGCGCACTCGAGGATCGCGTCCATCTGCCCCAAGCTGCGCCAGCATGATCAGCGCCCACACCGTACTCCGGTACTTGGGGCGGTAGCCCGGCCCAGGTTTCACCCAGTAGCCATCGGGGTGCTGAGCAGCCAGGATAGCCGGTACCGGGCCACTCGACATGACAGCAGCCCGTGCTTCCATCACCTGGGTGTCATCCGCCGGGTGCCCCAGCAGCTCCTGCAGCGCAAAGTAGCGCACGCCAGGATTCTGGGCATCATGCTCCAGCAACCACAGCAGCGGCTCGCCATTCACTGGAGCCATCCAGTCACGCATCGTTGCCCATCCTGTTCACAAGAAGTACGTTACGCGCGGGAATCGCGCACAACGTATGGTTTCTTTGGATCTTTGGCCAGAACTACGCTGCGCTGTGTGCCTCGAGATAGGTGACAGCTTCACCCACTGTTCGGATGCCCTGGGCCTCCTCGTCGGAAATCTCCCCTCCGAACTCTTCCTCAAAAGCCATGATCAGCTCCACGAGATCGAGCGAGTCGGCGCCCAGCTCCTCCCTGAAGCGGGCTTCGAGCGTCACCGTGTCCGCGTCCACACCCAATTGATCGACAATGATCTTTTTCACACGCTCAAATGTAGTCACGCTACCTTCCTCCTTCTGTGCAGTAATATGACCTCACAAGTATAGCCACCTTGCTCTGAATCGTCAACTGCGCTTGACAATCCAAGGCGCCCGGCGTAGTATGTGCATGCACCAAAGGTTCCGATGACATGCCCGCCACTCAAATGAAACACCATTTCCCATGAGAAGGTTACGGAGGGGAACATGCCCGATTCCCATACCAGGCGCAAGCTAGATCACCTGCGCATTTGCAGCGAAGAAGACGTCAGCGCGCGAAACATCACCGCTGGCTTTGAGCGCTACCGGCTCACACATTGTGCGCTGCCGGAGCTGGATCTGAGAGAAATCGATCTGAGCACGCACTTCCTGGGCAAAGAGCTGCACGCCCCTTTGCTCATCTCCGCCATTACGGGTGGTACAGCTCAGGCCCGGCAGATCAACCTCAACCTGGCCGAGGCTGCCCAGGCCCTGGGCATTGCCATGAGCGTGGGTTCGCAGCGGGCAGCCATTGAAGATCCTGATCAGATTCCGACCTACCAGGTGCGCAGCATAGCCCCAGACGTGCTGTTGTTTGCCAACTTGGGCGCGGTGCAATTGAACTATGGCTATGGCCTGGCCGAATGCCGCCAGGCAGTAGAAGTGATCGCTGCAGATGCCCTCATCCTGCACCTCAATCCGCTGCAGGAAGCCTTGCAGCCCGATGGAAATACCAACTTTGCCGGATTGCTGGACAAGATTGGCGAAATCTGCCGCGATTTGGATGTGCCGGTCGTCGTCAAGGAGGTAGGCTGGGGCCTATCCGTAGCCGTGGCCTGTCAGCTCGCCGACGTTGGCGTCGCGGTGCTGGACGTTGCCGGCGCAGGCGGCACTTCTTGGAGCGAGGTGGAAAAACACCGCGCGCACAATGAGCTCCAGCGCCGGATTGCGGCTCACTTTGCCCGCTGGGGCATCCCCACGGCAGAAGCCATACTGCAGGCCAGCCGTGGTGCGGCTGCCCTGCCTGTCATCGCCAGCGGTGGCGTCCGCACCGGTCCAGAAGCAGCAATCGCCCTGGCGCTCGGCGCAGACCTGGTGGGCCTGGCGCGCCCGCTGCTGGTGCCAGCTAGTGTCTCCTCCGAAGCGGTGCAGGACGAGCTGCAGGTACTGATCGAGGGCTTGCGTATCGCCATGTTCGCCGCCGGCCTGCCGGACATCCCGGCACTCAAGATGGCGCCGCTGCAAAGGGTATCTGGAAGGACAACATCATGACCGTGGATCTTACCATATACCTCACAGCCATTGAGGACGAGCTGCGCGCCATCGTCTCCGCTCCTGAGGACACTGTCGCGACGTTGTACAACATCATGGCTTATCACCTGGGCTGGCTCGATCAGGACTTGAACCCAGCCGAAGCCTACAGCGGCAAGCGCTTGCGGCCGCTGCTCTGTCTGTTGTCCTGCAAAGCGGCCGGGGGCGATTGGCATCAGGCACTGCCCGCAGCCGCAGCGTTGGAGCTGGTCCACAGTTTTTCCCTCATCCACGACGACATTGAGGACAACAGCCCCACCCGGCGGGGCCGGCCCGCCGTGTGGACGGTGTGGGGCCTGGCGCACGGCATCAACGTTGGTGACAGCATGCTCGTGCTAGCTCGTCTGGCGTTGTCCCGCCTGAGAGACCTTGGCGTCGAGCTGGGCACCGTCCTGACAGCCGCGGTCGCACTGGATGCAACGCTGCTTCAGCTATGTCAGGGACAGTACCTGGACATCGCAGGCGAGGGCGATGTAGACACCACTGAGGAGTCGTACCTGAAAATGATCGGAGGCAAGACGGCAGCACTCATCGCAGCCAGCACCCAACTCGGTGCCCTGATAGGCAGAGCTGGCGACAAAACAGATTCCTACCGCCAGTTCGGCTGGCACCTGGGACTGGCCTTTCAGATGGTGGACGACATCCTGGGCATCTGGGGCGACCCGGCGACCACAGGCAAGCCTGCTGCGAGCGACATCAAGAGTCGCAAGATGACCCTTCCTGTCATCTTTGCCCTGCAAGCGGGCCACGAGGGCAAGAAGCTGGCTGACCTATACAGACGGGAGCATCTCAGCAACGAGGATGTAGCCCAAGCAATGGCTATCTTGGAGAGCGTCGGAGCTCGCCAGTACGTGCAACAGCAGGCCGCACAGTACGAGCGCAACGCCCTGGCGGCGCTCGATGCGGCTGGCGCGCGCCCGCCCGCCGAGGAACACTTGCGCAATCTGGCCACCTCGCTGACCTCACGGCAGAAATGAAACAGGGATGTACACGATGCACAAGATGGTGATGAACGAACTGTAGTGCACCCCTAAAACTGGACACTTTTCGAGCGATTCTTAGTGAACAACCCTGATAGACGTTGAGCGTTCTGCCACTGGCTCTCGAACTCTGCTGGAGTGAGATAGCCCAGTGACGAATGGAT
>JAUWJD010000019.1 GCA_030607875.1 Chloroflexota bacterium | reverse complement strand
CGACGGGCTCTCTGACGCTGGTCTGTGGAGTGACGCCATTCCGGGTCGTGTTGTCCGCGTGCAGCTCACTTCGGACTACTCGGTGTCCTTGTGGGGCTTTTGCGTAGACCAGATTACCACATCCGTTGCTGGAATGACGCCAACGGCGACCGCATCGCCTACGACGGTACCTTCAGCTACACAGACAGACACGCCAACGCCTACAACCACCGGCACAGAGATGCCCACGCCGACATCGACCGCCACTTCCACACCCACACGTACTTTGACTCCGCCTTTCACCTTCACGGCAACACCGACCCAAACGCCGACGCTGACGCGGCCTCCCCGGTCGTACTGCGTGCTGCTGCCCATTGTGTTGAAGCGAGCGGTGCCTGGCCAGTGGGTGACCATCGTGGAACAGGATTTCGAAGGCGCTTTTCCAGGACCGTGGCGGCTTGCTTCACACGGCGCCGGCCAATACTACTGGGGACAGCGCGACTGCCGGCCCTACAGCGGTTCCTACAGCGGCTGGGCGGTGGGGGGGCACGGCGAACGGCCCTCCCCTCACCTGCGGCAGTCACTACCCTGATGACGTGGCGAGTTGGATGATCTACGGCCCCTTCAGCCTGGCCGATGCAACCGCGGCTCATCTATCCTTCCGCTTCTGGCTGAACTCGGCCGGAACATACGACCGAATCCTGTGGATGGCCTCAACGGATGGCGTCCGGTTTCACGGCTACTTGCGGTGGGGGGACTCCACAGGATGGTTGGAGGGGGAACTTGACCTGACCGATGTCCCTCACTTGGGCGATCTGACGGGACAGTCCAACGTGTGGCTGGCGTTCGAGTTCAGAAGCGACTCGGGCGGGAACTCTGCAGAAGGCGCCTACGTGGACGACATCGTCGTGCGCAAGTTCGTCTCCCATTCCGGGGCCGTGCATCCACAGCAGGACCCTGGCAGGAACGCTCGCCAGCCAGCCGCGAGGCCGGGGACACTGCCCGTGATGCCCGTTCACAGAGTTGTCCCTCAACGTCAGTAGGACACCCGCATGACCGTCCTGCCGCACTGCCGACAATCGAAGGAGATGGCCGATTCCTTCCCAAACCTGTCCCATCACAGCCGAGGCAAGAGATGCCTGTAATCCAACTCGACCGGGTTAACCGATTCTTGCTGTGCAAACAGCACCTTGCACCACAAACGCGTGGAGATGATGTGCTATCGGTTGTGCAAGACATCTGCGCCTTGCACGCCACAGGGGCACCCAATCCCTACCTCTCGCTGTGGAGCAGGCTGAGGCGATTCCAACGCCAACAACTCGACACCGAACTGTACCAGACACGACGGCTGGTGCGCAGAATGTGCATGCGAGCTACGGTGCACATCATTCCATCTGCCCACCTTCCCGTCTTTTTTCAGGCCACCCGGCAGCGCCTGGAGCGGCGCTTCCAGCGGGATATGAGCAGGGCCCTGGTATGGGCTGGGATCTGTGGAGAAGGGGAACAGGCGCAGACACTGGAAGGCCTGCAGCAGCGCATTGTCACGGCTGTGGCCGCACGAGGGTCCGCCACGATGGCGGAGTTGGGCGAGTCCGTCCCGGAACTGAAGGCGCGCTTCGAATATGCTCCAGGAAAAGCCTACGGTGGCCAGTTCAGCATCGGCACCAGGCTGATCTCTGGACTTTGTGTGCGCGGACTGCTGGTGAGAGCCCGACCTCGCGGCAGTTGGCGCAGCAACCTGCACCAGTATGCCCTGCTGCCTAGCTGGTTGCCCGATGTGGATCTGAACGCCACAACGCCAGACGTGGCCCAGGCTGAGCTAGTGAGGTGGTATCTCGACGCTCTTGGCCCAGCCACGTTCGAGGACATCGCCTGGTGGAGCGGTTTCACCAAGAGAGAGACGAAAAAAGCCCTGTCGTCCTTGAGTGGCGAGCTTGTGGAGGTTGAGATCGAGGGCCTGCCAGGGGACCATTTGATGCTGGCCGTGGACCAACAGCGGCTGGAGGCTCTAGAGCGCAGCAGCGAGCCGAATGTGAACCTGCTGCCCAGCCTGGACCCTTACATCATGGGCTACCGCGATCGCCGTCGCTTTCTGGACCCGGAGCACTACGACCAAGTCTTTGACCGGGCGGGCAACCCTTTCGCCACTGTCTGGACCAATGGCAGCATTGTCGGCGTCTGGCAGCAGCGAGAGCACATCATGGAATTGCTAGTGTGGGATGATGCGCAGCAGGACGCGTTGCACGCCGAGGCAGAGCGGCTGGGGCGCTTCTTGTGGGCTTCGCAACCCAATCAGCCGCCAGGCCCAACAGCAATTCAAGCTGTGATCAGGCCCTATCCGCCTGGCATGTACGTGCGCAACCCCTTCGCCCTCACCGAGCGCTGACGCACTCGCAGGTGGGCACACAGCTCCCAGCAAGTGCACTGCGCCAAGATTCTCCCAGTCTGCGAGAATCCAGAATGCTCCGGCTACTGCGCTGTAACAGGTAAACCAGATAGTGAAGTTTGACATGATGCCTCAAATCTTGTATAATAGGCGTAGATGCGGAGCAGGATATCCCAGTTCGCCCACTTCCACGTTGGGCATTTTGGCTTGTCCAAGCTACGCCCCAGCATTCTAGCTACCGCACCGACAGGCCTTCTCAGCGATACGAGGGCCCTCACTTTGTGTTATGTCACGCCAGGCTGAGCCTCAAGCAGGTCCATTCCTAGCTACAGAGTACTGCGCCGAAGGTTGCTAAACTCAGGCAGTCGTTCTCATGCGATAATCGAGCCAAAGGGGTTTAGCAACCTTCGGTGCACGAAGCAGTAAAAGGCAGAGGCAAGACAAGCGCATGAGCTCAATCTCATCCAAAACAGATCCTCTGGCCGCAGCAGAAGCACTGATAGACAAGGCAGAAGACCAGGGCTACCTCACCGTAGAAGATGTGCTGGAACTGTTTCCAGAGGCCGACAAGGACTTGCCCAAGCTCGCTGAGCTGATGATGTTCCTCTATAACCAGGGAATCGAGATCATCACCCCTGGCGAAGACAACGAGCGACGGGGACCTCAAAAGGCTGCCGGCGAAGAGGGTGAGGAACCTGAAAAAGCCGCGCGCGCGGCTGACCTCAGCGGCATCGGCAGTCACGACTCTATCAGCCTGTACCTCAGGCAGATGGCCAGCGTTCCCTTGCTAACACGCGAAGAAGAAATCCGGCTGGCCAAGCAGATCGAACGCGCTAAAATCGCACAAAGAAGGCTGACCAAGGGAAGACAGAGTCCTTCACTTCGCGAAAAGTACCTGCGCCAGGCTGAGATCGGAAACCAGGCACGAAGTCACCTGATCGAAGCCAACACGCGCCTCGTCGTCAGCATTGCCAAGCGCTACATGGGGCACGGCGTGCCCTTCCTCGATCTGATCCAGGAAGGCAACCTGGGATTGATCAAGGCCGTTGAGAAATTCGACTACTTGCGTGGGTGCAAATTCAGCACTTATGCCACGTGGTGGATCCGCCAGAGCATCACCCGAGCCTTGGGACAGCAGGGCCGTATCATCCGCTTGCCAGCTCACGTAGGCGACCGCATTCGCAAACTGTATCGCACTGCGCAGTACCTGGAGCAGCACAGATCGCAAAGGCCCACACCAAAGGAAATCGGTCAGCGAATGGGCATGAGTCCCACGCGGGTGCGCTGGCTGATGCGCGTCTCACGCCGGCCGTTGTCCCTGGAGAAGCCTGTCGGCGAGGAACAGGACAGCGAATTGGGCGACTTTATCGAGGATAAGCAAAGCCTCACGCCTACAGAGGAAACCACGAAAAGCTTGCTGGCCGAGAAGATGGAACAAGTTCTGGCCACCCTGACGCCGCGAGAAGCGCGCATTCTCCGCCTACGCTTCGGGCTGCAAGATGGCCGTGCCTACACACTCAAAGAGGTGGGGGCCAAATTCGGCCTGACCCGCGAGCGCATACGGCAAATAGAACGCAAGGCTCTCCGTCGCCTGCGACACCCCAGCCGCAGTCGCCAACTGCAGGACTATATGAGCTGAGCCTGAGCAAACGCGCGGATACAACCTGGGAACCGCCTCAGGCTCCGCGAAACCCGCGCCTAGTAGAAGTAATCCACTGGCCAGCCGTGGCTGGCAGCCAGTGCCTTTAAACGCGGATCAGGGTTCACAGCGACAGGATGCCCCACCCGCTCGAGCAGGGCGCGATCCGAGTGGCTATCGGTATAGGCGTAGGCTTGAGCGAGCTCGGCATTATGTCGCCTGGCAAACTCCTGAGCCCAGTATACTTTGCCTGGGCCGTAGCAAGCTGGTTCGATGATCCTCCCAGTGAAACGCCCATCGACCACTTCCAACTGAGTGCACAAATAGTCCCCAACACCCAAGTGCCTGGCCACCGGTCCGACCACGTAGGGCGTAGAGGCCGAGATGATCGTCACCAGATGCCCCTGAGCGCGGTGCTTTTCCATCCGCTGCACCGCTTTTTCGGCGATATAGTTCACCGCCATCTCCTCGAACCAGCGCTGGCAGAAAGCCCGAGTCTCTTCTTCGCTGTTATCGGCCGCAGTCGCAGCCAGCTTGGCCGCCACAGCAGGGTAGTTGAAATAGCCCAGTTTGTACAACACAGCATACCAATAGGCGCGCAGCATCGCCAGGCGACTCACATCCCCCTGCCGCCACAGATAGCGCATGTAGAGTATGCCTGAGCTGTCGCTAAGGATAGTGCGATCCATGTCAAAGTAAGCTACAATGTTGCCCATGACGCAGCATTGTACCACAGAAAGGGTACGTGGTGAAACGTGAGGAGTAGAGCGTCGACCAGAAACTGCCAACCGTAGACTGCCAAGCGGTAACTGCGTTCAGCCCTCCCGCTCCACCTGCCAAGGCACCAGCTTGGCCGTCAGATACTGCACGACAATGTTGAAACTGATCCCCAGAGCAGCCGTCGTGGCCAAGGTCGCGTAGAGCTCCTCGGTGCGCAGCGTTTCCCAGGCAAACCAGATCATCGAGCCCAGTCCTTCCCGTGCGGATACTAACTCCACTGCAATGGCCAGCAGCAGCGCAGTGTTCAGGGCCAGCCGCAGGCCACTCAGCACCAGGGGCAGGCTGCCGGGCAGCACCACCCGGGTGAACACCTGCAGCAGACGCCCACCGTAGTTCTCGGCCACCTCGAAGTAGATGGGGTGGATCTGTCGCACGCCGGCTGCCGTACTGATCAGCATCGGAAAGAAACAGGCAATGGCGACCACCACCACCTTGGACGTCTCGCCAATGCCAAAGATGATCATGATCAGCGGCAGCACGGCAATCTTGGGCAGCGGATGCAGGGCAGCGATGAGCGGATCAAAGACCGCCCGCAAGCGACTCGACGAACCCATTGCCAGGCCCAGAATCAAGCCAGGTATGGCACCCAGCGCCAGACCGACGAACACCCGTGACAGAGTGGCCACAATGTTGGCTGGCAGCACGCAGGTGGTCAGCAATCGAGCAAAGGTTGCCGCAATGGTCGAAGGGGCAGGAAAAAACAGCGCGGACATCCTGCCAGCGCTGACCTGCCACTCCCACACCGCCAGGATCCCGGCCACGAGCGCTACCGGCAGCCACCGCTCCAAGCGCATCGTTTTCTTCATGTTGGCATCTCCAGTCCCTGGCGTACTTCGTCCTCTAGCATTCCCCAGATGCGCAATTTGACTTCCACAACCTCCGGCCGCTCCCGGTCCGACAGGTTCCGCGGTCTGCCAAGCGGGACCTGAATCTCTTCTCGGATGCGCCCAGGGCGGCCGCTCATCACCAGCACCCGATCAGCCAGCAGCACTGCCTCTTCGATGTCGTGGGTGACATAGACCACCAACTTGCGGTTATCCTTCCAGATGCGGAGCAGCTCTTCCTGGAGCACCAGCTTGGTCTGTGCATCCAAGGAGCCGAATGGCTCATCCATCAGCAGCACCTGTGGGTCAGCGACAAAAGCACGTGCGATGCCCACCCGCTGGCGCATTCCGACGGACAGCTCGTGCGGATAGTTGTTGGCGAAGGCACTCAGCCCCACCTTGCGGATGAAAGCTCGTGCCCGCGCGTAGCGATCCTGCCGGCCCACGCCCTGCATCTCCAGCCCAAAGGCCACGTTGTCCAGCACCGTCATCCAGGGAAAGACGCCGTGCTCCTGAAATACCAGGGCGCTGCGCAGACGCCCGTCCGCCGCGTCTGAATCGAAGGTGATCCGTCCCACAGTAGGTTCCAACAGTCCCGCAATCAGTTTCAACAGCGTCGTCTTGCCACACCCACTGGGCCCGACGATGCAGACAAATTCCTCTTGCTCAGCGGCAAAGGTCACGCCATCGAGGGCGGTCACCGACCCGTCTCGCGTCAGGTATACTTTGCACAGATTGTGGCACTCAAATCTCATCCGCTGTCCCGTTGATCGTCCGTATGATTTGCTGCACTGATGAAGCTGGCCAGCCTAGCGTCACATTATACACAATCTTGCGCCAGACCAACCTCCCCTCGACACCGGAATTCCCTTACCCCGGCTGCACATCATCATGTGAAGGAACCTCTCTCCTTGAGCAGCGACAGCACCGGCCTGAACTTGCCAGCGGCGTAGGGCTGGAACTCGGCCTGGTGCACGGCCTCGATGACGGCCGATGGCCCCAAGAGAGCGCGCAACTCAACGATCACCTCGCCGCTCACACGCTCGAACGTAGCGCGATCGAGCGTTGCCAGCCGCAGCTCGAATGTGTCCAGGGCGTGCTGAATCAACTGGTAGCGCAGAACGCCTGGCCGATGCTTGAATACTTTCCAAACCAGTCTGGGATGCATGAACTCGCCGTCTGGCAGGTACACAATGTCTTCGACTCGCCCCTCCAGGTCGCACAGCATGACAAAGCTACGGCCGCAGGGGCAGCGCTCCCCCGACAGGGCAGCGATGTCCCCCAGGCGATAATTGAGCAGCACCGTGCCGCGGTTCACCAGGTTGGAAATCACCACCTCGCCTGTCTCACCAGGGCCCACCCTACGTCCATCCCCGTCGATGATCTTTACGTAAGTGAGATCCTCGTGCAGGTGGAATCCCGACCGCTGCTCGCAGGTGAAGCCGATCTTGAAATCCTCCACGGCGTTGTAACGCGAGATAACGGGCACGCCGAAATCTTCCTCGATCAAACGCTTGCCAGCGTCGGTCATGGTGTCCGAGCGGTAGGACACGACCTTCGGAAGGTGGAGGTGGATGCCGCGCACTGCTACCATGCGGAACAGCGCTTCGAGGTAGGACCCATGAGCGCTGATGACATCGGGCCGATTGTCGTTCAGCGCGTCAATGATGCTTTCGACTGGGTCGGATAGTCGAAATCGCAGCCGCCCGGACCTGGTGGGCCCGAAGCGATTCTGGCGCAGGAACCGGCGCACTGTGTCACCGGTAGCTCCCTGGTATCCAATCGCCGCTGTTCGCCAGCTCGCTTTGCCGCCCAGCAGGTTCCTGATCACGTCCTTTTCTCGGCGGTTGAACCCCGTGTTGCGCAGCAAAGAGCGGCGGTCATGGAACACTGTGAGTGGAGAACCCGTGGTGCCACCGGTGACGAACGGCACCGCCGTCTGCCCATGCCCGGACTCTGAAAGGAAAAGCTCCGGATTGCGCCGTACCGTGTCCTTGTCCAGAAGAGGCAGGCGATCGAGATACTCTGCCGTTCGGAAGTCCGCCGGGTCAATGTCCTGTGTCCGAAAGAGGTCGCGGTAGTAGGGCACCGTCTTGGACGCGTAGCGCACCAGTCCCCTCAGGCGCTTGTCGCGCAATTCCCACACTTGTTCCTGCGGTAGATAGGGAACGTGATTCTGCCCGATCATGCTTGCGGCTGACACGATGCTTCCGTGTACCTTGTTGAAGAGCTTCACGATCGAATGCCTCCGAGCAACTTCTGGGCAGAGAATTGAGCCTACTGCTTATCCACTTCCAGCACCTGAACGGCGTATTCGATGAACTCGGGATCCCAGAACATCTTCGTGGCTACTGCGCTGTCGATCAGCCCTTCGGCGACCGCCCAGTTCTGAAAGTCGACCATGCTCTGCACATCGATCTGCCCGTCGTCGTGGAAGGTCGGCCAGCAGGCTTCTTTGAGCAGCTCAAGATCAAGTCCCGTGTGTTGAGCTAGAATCTCCAGGTTGCGCTCCGTCTTCCCTTCAATAATGTACTGCTGCACCGCCTTGAGGTAGGCAACCATGAACCGCCTGCCTGCATCCGAGTTCTGCTCCAGAAGTGTGGGACCGTAGGCCAGGATGCCGGTTTGAAACCCTGGCAGGATTGCCTGGATGGGCAGCCACATCTCTCCATGGCCTGCCCGGAGGATGTGTGTCACCCAAGGTTCTGAGGCGTATACCACATCCACAGTACCCTTCTCCAGCGCATCGAGCTTCACTGGGCTCATGATATCCACGATCTCAACGTCGTCGAGACTCAGGCTGCTGCCAGCCAGAAGCACCTCGACGTAGTAGCCAGACGAGGAGGAAGGATTGGCTGCAACGCGTCGTCCCGCCAAGTGGGCCGGTTCATCAAGCTGGCCGCTTTCCAGCAATTCACGGCGCGCCATCAACCCATTGAAGGGACAACCCGCCGTGGTAACATAGCCCTTGCCAGCCACGATTTTGATGTTGGCGTCCCGGGCGATGGCATTGAAGAGGCCAAGGCTGATTGTCCCCCCGAGCACGTCGACGTCGCCCTGAACTAGCGCCGGAATGGCTTTTGAGGACCGATCGAACTTGACGAACTCCACCTCGAGCGCCTGTTCGGCAAAGTACCCTTCCTCTTCCGCGATGAACAGCGGCGCGAAGGTAAGATACGGCAGGTGTACCACCTTGAGGTGCGCCAGCTCAGGCGTGGGCGACGCTCCGCCGCGGGCACAGGCCGTCAGAAGTAGCGCCAAGACCAGCACTGGATACGCCAGTTTGTGAAGATAGTTCATCTTGCTCTCCCGCCGTTAGTAGATCATCCTTCGCAGGATTGGATCAGGATCATTATAGCCTCTGGTCTGTCGAGGCTTGGCCCGAACCGCGAAACCGCCGACCCAGGTGCAACGGCATCAGTATTCCTCGCCTGGTCCATACGGGCTTGCTCCGCCGCACCTGAAGTGTCTTCGCCTGGCTCCAGATGGTCCGTGCCAGATTGGCGGCGGTGTCACTGCGCCTCAGAGCCTCCAACACCGTGTTCACAACTTGGTCTTCGTCAGCGATCTCGACGCTCGGATTCACCAACAGAATCAGCCGCGTCAGCCCCTGCTCGTCCTCTTCCTCCATCAACTGATAGTCCTGAGGACTGCCCCCAAAGCGCGCCGGCAGCACTTCTTCCAGTATGCGCACCATATCACTGCCAATCAGGGTCATGCCTTCACCAGTCAACTTGCGAAAGCTCCGGATGTGACGCAGATGCTGCGGATAGCCCAGGTGTTCCAACACGCATCCACAGCGACGCTCTTCAATCACCCCGTAGTCATCGCTCTCCACGTTCAGCATCAATTTCGGTGCGGTAGGTAATAGTGAGGTGAAATGGAAGGCATCAACACGGACATCTGTGCCAGGCACACGCCGTGGGTACTGAATCAGGGCTACGGCATCCCGGAACAGATGAACATCGTTCTGATCGGCGGGGCAAACGCAGCCAGTGCCCACGAAACCGATCTCCGATAAGTTGTAGTTAGGCACATAACGAGCACCCGTGCGTGTGATCTCCCGCACCTTGGCAGGCGTCGGCGGCTCCCCCGCCCCCATGAAGGTCGCCCCGCGAAGGTCGATCCCCTCTCCGCGCGCAGCAACGCAAACACGCACCGACGTACTGACGTGGGCACGCATTAGACAGGCCCCGCGAGCTTTCAGCACTTCGGCCATCCAGCGCGCCACGACCGTCGCCTGATCCAGCCGCACAGGCTGTGGTGATGGGATGGCCAGGCCGAACACCCGTCCAGCGGTGATGATATATTGAGTCGCCAGGCGCCACTTGAGCGGCAGCCGCCAGTCCTCGACGGTGATGGGCGAGAACCAGTGTGGGGGAGGCTGCCCGAAGCGCGCGTGGCGTAGGACGTTGCTGAAGCCGCTGTTGGCTGGCAAGGGGCTGCGCCACATGGCTGTGGGGACACCGAGCACGCCGTGCGCGGCGTACGACAGCATCAGCAGCGGCGCCTGGGCCGCCATGTGATCCAGGTCTATGGACACGCGGGTCCCCGCGCCGGTAGTGGCACCGCTCTCGGCCTGGTAGTAGTGGCTTAGGTATGGATTGTCAAAGTCGTGGGCTTGCACACGGATCACCTGGCCACCCCGCACTATAGGCTGACGGCCCTTGAACTCCTCAAAGGTGACATGGACACCAGCCTCACGCAGCACGTACAGTGTGGGTTCCAGTCCTCTGGCCCGCACCATGTTCTGAATGTCTCCTAGCTCACAGCCGGCCTGCTTCAGCAGTGGCAGATAAGGGCTGCGCGGATAGCCAAAGATGCCCTTCTCCACCAACCGCAGGAAGTTGTTTTCGCGCTCTGCCAGACGGCGCTGTACGATGGCCCGCGCTTCCTCCAACGTGATGCTGTGGGAGAGGAAGCCGCGCAGTCCCCAGGCGAATCGTGCATAGGTTCTCAAGTCAGCCAGGATGCTCATAGTCTATCTCTGCCTCGTCAGCGGCAGATTATACCCTTACCAGGAGATCGGCACAAACGAGCGGGCTCGGCAAGTGCGGTGACCCGACTCAGTTCAGCAGGCCGCGCTCGGCTTCAGCGGTCCCATAAGGCGAGCCCAATGCCCATTCCCTCACTACACGGTCAGTGCTCCCCAACCGACGTTGGAGGCGACTGGCTTCTGGACCGGATCGCCCGCCACGCAGCGGATACCTCATCAGGTGTGACCACCTTCAACAGTAGGAGCGCGCTGCCGTACCCCAGGGCCAGGGTCGCATATAGAACCAGGTTGGCCACACCAGAGGATCGCAGCCAAACAAATGGCAGGAATAGCAGCCCTATCCCGACTGGCAGCCCCCAGCTCAGCACAGAGTAGCTCACCACCCGCCGCATGCGCCAGGTAAGGTAGACCGAGTGGAGCAGCCTGGCCACCAGCACGGCCAAACACGCGCCAAGGCTGCCCAGCCTGGTGACGAGGGGCAGCCCCACCACCCAGAAGACGACCAACCGCAGGGCCGAAGCCGCGACCGCTGGCCCCGGTCGATCGTGCGTCAAGGCGAGCAGATAGGCGATGCTGCCCAGTGCACCCACCAGCAGCGCCAGGCCAAGGGGCAGTAGATTCACGGCCACTGAACTGTAGGCCAGACCGAGGACTGACGGCACCACGTCCTCTGCGAGGATCAAAACTCCATACACGATCAAGACCCCGGCGGCCGCCAGCCACTTGAGCAGGCGCTCGATCCATCGCCTGATTGCCTGGAAGTCACCTTGAGCCAGCAAGACCACCAACAGCGGGGCGAAAGCCAGCGTCAACAGGTGAAGAGCCCCGGCACCGGTGGTGTACAGCCGGTGCGAGAGCCCGAAGTAGGCGACCTGCTCGTAGTTGGCAGAGACAGCGCGCACGAGCATCTGGCCACTGTATGAATACGCCGTCCCCAGCAAGCTGCTGGCGAAAAAGCTCAGCCCAAAGCGCACATATGGAGCGACGTACTGAGCCCGCAGGTGCAGGCGCGGCCAGGAGATGTAGTGTCTGGCCCACCACAGGCCAATGCACAGCACTGCCACATTGGTAAACAGCAGACCGAACAATGCCCCGCGCAGGCCAAGCAGGCAAAAGCCCGGCAGCAGAAAAGCTAGCGAAACCCAGCGGTGCAAGATATCTCTCATCCCCCAGCGAGCCGCCCGATTGAGGCCCAGGAACAAGGCGAAAACGGGGTGAACCACGCCCCACACGAATGCCGCGCAGGCAGCAATGGCCAGCACCAATGGGTCAACATCACGCAACCATAACGCAGTGAAAGCAAGATAGAGGCTAGCAGCCACCGCACTGCTGATCACACGGGCGGTCAGGAGGTTCTCGAAGAGCTCTTGCAGGCCTCGCCTGTCCTGTCTTGCGGTGAACTCTGGCACGTAGCGGCTCAACACCTGGGTGAGCCCCAATCCACTCAACAGCACGAACCAGGTGTACAGAGAGACCACCAGTGTGTATCGACCGTAAACGCTGGGGCCCATCAGGCGGGGCACCAGTGCGGCAAAGACGAGACCGGCTACAACATGTGCAGCCTGCTGGACAAGCATCAACCCAGCATTGCGAACGGTAATCTGGGCTTCGTCAGTCATTGGACCGCCACATGTCTACAGAGCATTGGATCCCGCAAGCCTGGAAACGAAACTGCCGACTTTGGTCATATTCTCTCGAATGGACGGCACAATCTCGATGTCGAGCCGCACCGGGTCGCGGAGGAACTGGACATACTGAGTCCGGATCTCGGACAACACCTGCTCGCCAGGACTTGAGCGCAACGCAAGCTGCAACCGAAAATGATCCAGGTCCTCCTGGATGAACAGGAATCGGTCGATCCAGTCATACTGCCTCAGCACGCGCATGGAGAACGACGGAGACAGCAGTCTCCCGCTGGGTAGCCGAATCATGTCCCAGTTCCGGCCGAGAGGCGGGTTGATCAGCGGAAAGGAGCAGCCGCACGAACAGCGCGTTGCCAGCAACGTGCAGCGATCTCCCAGGTGGTAGCGGATAAAGGGCATGACAGAGCAGTTCAGGCTGGTAACCACAACCTCCCCCAGCTCCCCTGGCGCGACCGGCTGGTCGCCGTCCACGCATTCCAGGATCACGTGGTCTGCATTGACGTGCAGTCCCTCGTGCGCCGTGCACTCCACAGCGAGCCGCCCGATTTCATTGGTTCCGTACAGGTTGAACATCTCGACACCCAGGTCGTCGTGAACTGCCCGCCTGAGGCCCGGAGCAAGGACTTCTGCTGAGGTGATCAGGATCCTGGGCCGGACCACCTTGCGCAGGCGATAGTCGACCGCATGCAAAAGCGCTTGAAGGTGTGTAGGGTAGGCCCAAAGGACCGTCGGCTGCATCTCCCGCAGTCGTCGGACCCGAACGTCCGCTGGGAGATATGGATCTATGCCCGTGGTGCGGAAAATGCCAAGGCGATAACGTAGTCGCGAGGGAGGAGCCCTCTCCGGGCCAAGGATCACCAGCCGATCCCGCACGCGGAACCCAACTGAATACACGGCGCGGAATTGGAGCAGATGCCGTGTCGTAGCCTCGCTGTGGCTGAAATACGCCCGAAAGGGTTTTCCTGTGGTTCCGCTCGTCCGAGCGCTGCTGCACAGAGACAGGTCCGTGCCCCGAGCAACGATGTTCTGCAAACCAGCAGTTCTCAGGTCATCCTTCGTCGTGACCGGTATCTTCCTCAAGTCCTGCGCGGTACGAATATCCTCAGGTGACAAGCCAGCCGAGCGAAACAGCGAACGGTAGTAGGGCACATATTCGTAAGCGTGCCGGATCACCGCTCGCAGCTTCTCCTCCTGAAGCGCCCGAAGATGGTCGGCAGACAGGTGGCGGTTCCGAAGCAATCGATGTAGTTCAACGATCTTGCCAAGCATGGTCTTCCCCTGTCCGGCCCGGTATCAACGCATCACACCCCAACTTCGCAGCGCAGGCACCAACCTCCCCTTCTCCAACAGCGGCACGTGGGATCCACCGCCTTCGAGGCCTTGAACCGAGGTCGGATCGCCAAGCGAACGCGCCAATCTGCTAGCAGGCTACGTCCCCTCGCCCTGGTGCGAACCCCTGTCCCTCAGCAGCGAAAGCACGGGCCTGAACTTGCCACCGACATAGGGCTGAAACTCGGCCTGGTAAGTGGCTTCTATCACGACGGATGCCCCCAAGAGACGGTGCAACTCCTCAATCACGCCGTCAATCACACGCTCAAATGCTGCGCGATCAACCGTCGCCAGCCGCAGCTCGAACGTATCCAGCGCATGTTGGATCAACTGATAGCGCACAACGCCCGGCCGGTGTTTGAACACCTTCCAGACCAGTCTGGGATGCGCGAACCCGCCGTCCGCAAGGTACACGACATCCTCAAGGCGCCCCTCCAGCTCTGACAGCAGGACAAAGGTACGGCCGCAGGGACAGCGCTCCTCCGAGAGGGACGCGATGTCCCCCAGTCGGTAGTTGAGCAGCACGGTGCCGCGGTTCACGAGATTGGTGACGACCACTTCACCTTTCTGACCAGTACCTAGGCCGAATCCGTCCCCGTCGACGATCTTGACGTAGATGAGATCCTCACGCAGATGGAATCCTGAGCCGTGTTCGCAAGTGAAGCCGATCTTGAACGCCTCCACTGCGTTGTAGAGCGAGACAATGGGGATGCCAAAATCCCTTTCGATCAGACGCTTGCCAGCATCGGTCATGGAATCAGCACCGTAACACACCACGTGCGGCGCGTGAAAGTGAATCCGACCTGCAGCCGCCATGCGGAAAATAGCCTCGAGATAGGAGCCGTACGAACTGACAAGATCCGGCTGCAGCCGGCTGAGCGCCGCAGCCACGCTCTTCACCGGATCCGATACGTAAAGGTCGGTCCAAACTGCCTGACCCAAACCGAATCGATAGTCATCCAGAAACTTCCGGAACACGGTCCGTGTGCCACCCTGATAGCCAATACCGGCTTCTGTATAGCTTCGTCTGCCGCCCAGCAAACTCCGCACCACGTCTTTTTCCCGCTCGTTGAAGCCAGTATTGATCAGCATCGAGTGACGGTCGTGAAAGATCTGCAGAGGAGCACCTGTGGTACCGCTGGTGACGAAGGGCACTGCCGTCTGGCCCGGTTTCGCCTCGGAAACGAACAGCTTCGGGTTCCTCCGCACAGTATCCTTGTCCAACAGGGGCAAACGATCCAGATCCTGTGCAGTGCGAATGTCCCTTGGGTCAATTCCTTCACGCCTGAATAGGTCACGGTAGTAGGGCACGGTCTCCGTCGCGTATCGTACGATGTCCCTCAAACGCCTGTCGCGCATTTGATGGAGATGTTCGCGAGGAAGATAGGGCACGCGGCTCTGCCCAATCAGGCTCGCGGCAGAGACAACCGTCCCGTACGCCTTCTTCAGAGTTGCAGTCATGCCACGTCCCCTTTGCCCTGAGCCCGCATCGCTGACAGTACATGCTGATCCGGGCGTTCGGGCAGCGCAAGTTGAAGCACAGAATGATCGCGGCTCTCTTGGATAAGCAGAAACTGGTCAATCCCCACAACCAGCGCCAGTGCCTCCACCGAGTCGAGCCCAATGCCACGTCCCAGCAACGGGGTGTGCGAATCGCTCTGCGCGAGAGCGATGGGACTCACCCCTAGCCCTGAGACAAGAATGCCCCCGATGGTTTGCTCGATTCCACCTTGTCGCCAGTTGTCATTCATGCCAGCACCATGTTGCTTCGATTATACAGCTCACGCTGAGCTGTGCAAAGCAACGTCCAGGTCCAGAGACATCGGCAGTTGGTCTGATCCTCCTGCCCTCAGATCGATCAGACAAGTGTGCGGTGGCGCTTCGCAAGCAGCCTCCCAACCCGTCGCAGATAGAAGGTAGAGCGTCTGGAGTCCGGATATGCGCAAGAAGCGGTATGCCCGCTGAGCTTGTCGCTGCGTAACGGGCCCTTGAGCAGCAATAGCCGCCACAGCGGAAAGCCCATCGTCATCGCGGAAAACCAGCGGCGTGTGCGATAGGAGATCGAGTACGTCTTCGCCGATGCGCCTCCAGTGGATCAGGAATTCATATCCACAATTTGGCTGCTCGACCATTCTCATCCGCCACTTGCGCTTGAAACGCAGCGCTCCATCGGTCAGAATAGGCCGAGTCCCACCATAGTTGATCTCCTCACAGCCCAGGGTGCGAGCGTATTCCAAGACATAGTAGTAGATTGCAGAGATGGCACCCATCTCTACATGTTGCTGATCTCCTCGAAGCGTGCCCAGCGCCACTGCGCGCAGCATCTTGTCTCGAGGGCTGACCAAACATCCGGCAACGCGCTCACCACGGTGCAACACCCATAGAAGCGCACCGTGGTGATAATAGCGGCGCAACGCGTCCAAGCGGCGGATGTATGCGTACTTGCCATAGTGTTTGCGGGCATATGGGAGGTAGTACCTCCCGTAGAACGTCTCCAGATCGGCGCCGGCAGGGGACACCTCAAAGCTGAGACCGTTGCGGCGTATTTTTCTCAGGTCACTCTTCAAGCTGCTGTTGCCACGGGTCAGTGCACCTACATCCTCGGGCACCCCGAGTCTTAGATCTACCCACTCTGGAACGAGAAGGTAGCCAACGCGGAACAGCAGCCGCGCACTAAGCCTGTCCACGCGAGCGGTGACCAAATCGACCGAGGGCCATAGGCTCCGCAGTATGCTCGGCAGGGTCCAAAGGGGTACACGGCCCACTAGTTCCCGCTGTACCCTGCCCTCAAGGAAGGATTCCGCGAGATACTCGGCCCATGGCTCGGCGCCTGCCGTGACAACAGTCCCTGGCCTTTCGCTCTGCCGTGCAGATCCCCGTAGAACGGTCACTGTCACGGGATGTACCAGGCTTCTGAGCAGGCGAAACGCCTGGGGGCCGCGCAGCGTGACTTGCGGCGGCAGTGCATCGTGCAGCTCCCAGGCCAAGTTTGATATCCGCTTCACCCAATTAGCCTCTCATAAGATAGCATGATCCCCACGCCTCAATTACAAACGGATTGTCTCCTGATACGGCGCTCTGGTCGCGCGCGTTCTCACAGACATGTGTCACCATCACGAAGTGAATAGTGTAGCAGGGCTATCATCCTCGGCACCGGCCAGGTCGACCAGGCACGTCTGCGGCGGTGGTTTGCAACCAGCCTCCCAGCCCGATGCCGACAGCAGGTACAGCTTGTGCAAGCCCGGTGTCCACAGGAAGCGATGCGCCCGCTGGGCGTCCTCCTCCGTCACTGCGCCATCGCAGACCATCGCTGTGACCGCCGACAAGCCTCCTTGGTCGTGAAAGATCAACGGCGTGTGCGCCAGGAAGGCAGCCACAACATCATTCAGACAAGTCCAGTACACAAGAAACTGATATGCACTCTGGGCCTGCTCCACCAGCCGCATTCCCCACTTGCGTTTGTAGCGCAGCAGCCCGTCGGTGAGCACGGGGCGGCATCCGCCAAAGTTGATCTCTTTGCAGTCCAGGGCATGAGCATACTGGATCTTGTACCAGTAAGTCGCAATGATAGCACCAAGCTCGGCAACGTCATACTCCCCATGCATGGTACCAAGGCCTGATGCGTAGAGCACCCCACCTCGCTGGTAGAACAGAGAACCGGCAATGCGCTGGCCATCGTGCAGCACCCAGATGAGAGCACCTTCTCGAAAGCGGCGTCGAAACAGGTTCAGGTTGCGAACGAAGGCATACCTTCCGAAGCGCTTGCGGACAAATGGAACGTAAAAGTCGTTGTAGAACTGATGCAGGTCGGCCTCGGCATGCGAAACCTCACAGGTGAGACCATGTTGCCGCACACGCCGCAGGTCGGTCCTTACGTCACCCTTTGTCCTGCCGCGCTGCAGCGAGTCAAGATCCTCAGGCACGCTCAGCCACAGGTCCACCCACTCCGGCACCGACAGATAATCGGCACCGAACAGCAGCCCTGCCGAAAGCTTGTCCACACGGGCGATGACCAAATCGGCGGAAGCCCAAAGGCGCTGCAAAGCGCGCTGCAGAGCCCACAATGGCACCTTGCCCAGTGATTGCCGTTGAGGTGTGCCCTCGAAGAAGCGCTCCGGGAGATAGTCTATCCACGGTTCACTGCCGGCAGCGATGACCGTTCCTGGCTGCCCACTGAGGCGCGCCTGGCCACGCAGAAGGGTCAACGGCACTGGCGAAGCCAACCCCTTCAAGAAACGCAGGATCCGTTGGCCACCCAGCCTAAGGGATGATGGCGCTGCGTCGTAGAGTTCCCAGATCCGCTCCGCTGTCCGATTCATCGCCCATGGTTCCAGTGAGGTACCGTAATGTCCCACTGATGTCTGCCTGTTTGGGACTTTACGACGCGGGCACGCTGTCGTGCGCGCAGCATCGCATACAACGGCAGGCTGACGGCGCTGCTCCACGCATCGCCCTTGGTACACCGCTGCATAAATGCGTTCCGAGTTGCTCTGTGAGAAATCCGTTTCATGGCCTCGTTTTGCACGACAAATCAGCCCTCACGATGCTAATGCTGACGAGAATCCAGGATCGAACTTGGATTTCTGTGCTTAGGAAACTCTAGCCCGCGGCGCACAAAGCACGTGCAATCACTCCCGAGACGCAGCAACCAAGCCAAGCCCACAGATCGGTGCTCCCCTTACCCGCCGCCTTCAAGCCAAACCTGCAGCACCCGGCCGATCCGCTGCAAGCTCTCCGGGTCAACCTTGTCTGGCGTGTCCTCTGTCGTATGCCAGTAGGAATAGTCAAGATCCATCACACTCACGGTGACCAAACCCCGATGGCTAAACGGAACATGATCATCCAGCGCTGCGTATTTGTACTGTGGGACAAACTGCGTCTCATAGCCAAGGTCGGAAGCAATCGCCCACAGCAGGCGCGTCAGCTGGCCGTCCGAATGTCGATCCCAGAAGACCCTCTGCTCGGCAGAGCCAACCATGTCGAGCACAACCACAGCACGCGGCTCTACAACCAGGCGCTGAGCCATATAGGATGCACCTACGCAGAGCGGCCAGTCAGCGATGTTGACCTGGTCTTCGGCATCGAAGAACACCAACCAGACCTCGAGGCCAGCTCGCACCGTTCCAGAGAACGCCCTGCCCTCTCAGCACGCGCTCGCCGGACCGGGCCTCCCTCCCGAAGTGACCAGCGCAGGAGTGAACGGGTCGTGACCGGCCGTCAAATCAACCAGGATGGATTGTGGCGGCGCCTGGCACGCGGCCTCCCAGCCCGAAGGAGACAAAAGGTACAACCGGTGCAATCCAGGTGTCCACAGTCTGCGGTGCACCCGCCGGGCATCCTCCTCTGTGGTTTGTCCGTCGCACACTGCAGCCGTGACGGCTGATAGCCCACCGCGATGGCGAAAGATCAATGGAGAGTGAGCGAGGAAAGCATGCACTGATTCACTTGACTGTCGCCAGCGAACCAGGTAGTCATAGTAACTCCCACTCCTCTCAACCACCCTGGCTCCCCATTTGCGTTTGTAGCGGAACATGCCGTCGGTGAGTACCGGCCTGCACGCGCCCAGGTTCAGTTCGCTGCAGGCAAGAGCGTGAGCGTGCCTGAACTCAGAGTAGTAGGCCGCCACAAGACCACCCAGCTTCACAAAACGATCATCTCCGTCGAGAACGCCCAGGGCAAAGCCATGCAGCGTTCCTTCCCAACGGTCAAACAAGGCCGCCGCAACTCGCCGTCCTTCGTGGAGCACCCAGATCAACCCACCCCGTCGGAAGCGAGCATGAAGCGTGCTGAGGCTGGAAACTCTCCCGTACTTCTCGTGACGCACGCGGATCAGTGGCAAGTAGTAGTCCTGATAGAAGACCATGAAATCGGCCTCGGCATGGGAGACTTTGTATGTCAGACCGCTCTTGCGGATGCGGCGAAGATCGTTTCTTACGTCGCGCTTGTGAGGACCACGCTGCAGCGCAGCGAGGTCGTCCGGTACGTTCACCCAAAGATCCACCCATTCCGGTACCAGCAGATAGCCCCGTGAGAACAGCAGACGCGCCGATAGCGTGTCTGTCCGGGCAACTACCAGATCAACCGATGGTGCAAGGCCATCCAAGACACGTGGCAGGACGCACTGTGGTACTCTGCCCATCGGCCTCTGCTGTGGCGAACCATCGAAGAAGAGATCTGTTAGGTACTCTACCCACGGTTGAGCTCCGGCCGTAACAGCAGTCACTTGCCGTCCGCTTCCCCGCGCCTCGCCACTCAGAATGGTCACTGGAACGGGCAGAACCCAGTTCTTTAGCAGGCGCAGGAGCAGGTGGCCAGGGCGCTTCACAGTTGGAGGTACTCTCAGGTCCAGCTCTGAGGCCCAATGCTGCAGCCAATTCACTGAGTTCAACTCCCGCTCGTCCCTCTCATCTATCTCCTTCTGTCCAAACGGCCGCTCAATCCTGCGTGGGTCAGGCGCGCTCAGAGAGAGCTGAGCCCCGCCCAATCGATCGAGGACATGAAGGCCACAACCTCTGCTCGCTGGTCTTCCGCCAAGGCCGCGTAGGTCGGCAAGCTAATGGTGTGACTGCTACACAACTCGGCATTCGGAAACTCCTCACCCCTAGCATAGTCGCCATACGCGGTCAGCGTCGGCAGACAGTAGTCGAGCCAAGGCCCGAGATGAATGCCGCTCCGCCGAGCCTCGGCCAGTAGGGCTTTCCTATCCCGAACACGCACTACAAAGTGCGAATACGTCGCGCCCTCAACCAGTGGTGGCAGCTGCACTCCGCATATGTCGTGCAGATGCTCGTGGTAATACCGAGCGTTCTGCCGCTGACGGGCAATGATTTCTGGGCATCTTCTCAGTTGCACCAGCCCGATTCGCGCTTCCGTCTCGGTCAATTGTACAAGGTAGTCTGAGGGAAATGCGATCGGTTCGCCAGGCCGCGGACCTGCCTTCAGTCTCTCCAGCAAACGCACGTGTTCTTTCAGCCAGTCCACACATCCGTACACTTGCTCGTTGTAGCGTGGATATGCCTTCAGCAGGCGCCACAAAGCGCGGATTTGGTCCACCATTCCTGGCTGGCCAACACACTCGTCTCGAAAGCTCCGCAGCTTCCGGTATACTTCCGTGTCATTGGTAGTGATCATGCCACCAGCGACAGAGCTCAGAGACTTGCTAACATGCAGGCTGAACAGCGCTGCATCCCCGGCGTTGTTCACCAGCCCTCCCTGCCAACGAGGAGACGGGGCGTGGGCGCAGTCGTGGACGACCCAGATTTTCTGACCCCAGCGGGCCTCGGCCGCACGGACTACCTCACGCAGTCGATCAATGTCCAAGGGATAGCCGAATACGTGGGTGGCGATGATCGCACGCGTTCGTTCACTGATTGCGACTTCCACCTGCTCCAAGTCCATGTTGTAGTCGTGTAGTGTTATGTCCACAAAGTGTGGCGCGTTGTGACTGAGCACTATGGCGTTGCTCACTGTGGTGCAGGTGTAGGCCGGCAGAATGACTTCTGCCCCTTTGATGCTCAGCGCCCTGAGCAGCGCCCACAAGCCACTGCGGCCGTAGCGGAAGGCGACGGCGTAGCGTGCTTCGAAGGACCGGGCAAAGGCTTCCTCGAAGGCTTCAACAGCGTGCTGTCCCCTCGAGAATGCAGCGCGCAGCTCTTCTAGGCCCAGGTACGGCTTATAACGTGGAATCATCGCCGAGCTTCCAGCCTGCCGACGTTCCTTTTTCATCTGCTGAGATCATTGTCGCCCGCCGTTGCCACAACTGTCTCACAGATCCAACAGTAGAGGCCCCGATACGAAGCCATTCTCTCGCCAGCCTTAACTCTTCAGCGCATGGACGGCCACGAAGTGAGCGGTCAAGTAGCGCGTCGGCCAGCGCGAAAGGCGCTCTAGAGCCATCAGAGCTCGCAGGTAGCGCTGCTGGGTGTTGGGGCCAGCACGCCGCTGCAGCAGCCCTGCCATTGCCACCGCCAATACGCTGGGATGGTGCATGATGGCATCCAGCTCCAGCACCTCGAAACCGGTCTGCTGCAGCATCCGCCGCAGACGACGTGGGCCACACGTAGCACCAACATAAAAGTGCACGATGCACAGGCGATTGAGCAGTGAGATGGGCAATGAGTTCCGCAGGGCGATCATGGGATTGGCGAGGTTATCGAGAGTCAGCAGCAGATGTCCACCCGGTCGAAGCACTCGATGCAGTTCGTGCAGGCTGACCACGATGTCGTGGATGGACTCGAAATGATCCAGCGTCGAATTGGAGACGATGGCGTCGAAGGCGTCGTTGGCAAAGGGCAGACGACGCACATCCGCCGTCGTAGCTCGGAGACCGGAGTGGCGAGATCGTGCGCCCTGCACGGCCAAGAAGGATGCGTCGGTGCCAACCACCGCTTGCGCTCGCGACGCCAGCACAGGGTATAACCCCTCGCTGCACATCTCATCGAACAGGTCCGTCTTTAGCAGGCACCCCATTTCCTGACTGGGCAGCCAGCGGGAGCACAGCGCACTGTTCACTGCATCGCTGTGCTTGCGCCACAGCCTCTGGCGGTCTGCTCCTTGCCAAGCTTGAGCGACCGTATCCCAGTAGTTCATTATCCCTCTCGGGCAATTCGCAGGGTGCAGCCAGGGTCACAATCCCCGCGGAAGCCGTGTCTAGAGAAGCTCCTCCAACGGTACCCCGCGCGCTGCCGCGCGTTCGGCTTGCCATGTGCGATGATCTTCAGGTGGTGGGGCCTGTTCTTCAAGTGGCCGGCGCACAAGGCGTAGTGCATCGCTGGGACATTCACTGACGCACAGACCACACCCCATGCAGCGCATGAGATCGACGACGCAAACATCCTCAGGCACCGAAAGCGCCTCAAAGTGGCAGCGTTCCACGCAGGCTTCGCAGCCCGTGCACTCATCGGCATCTACCACAGCCAGAAACGCGGAACGGGCCAGGGCATGTGCCTGGCCGAACTCCACCATGCCGCGCATGATGCCACAGCAGCACGGACAGCAGTTACAAATGTAGTAGACATCCGCCTGCTGGTTGTACACCGTGTGCACCAGCCCGGCTTCTTCCGCCTCACGCAGCAAGCGCAGGGCCTCTTCCTTGTCTACCGGACGGATGTGTTCCGCACCGTCAAAGACACCTTCCACCGGAGCAAAGCTGATGCAGTTGTCGCGTGGGTAATCACAACCTTCACCCAGGAGAGCCTTCTGCTTGCGGCAGATGCACTCCCTGACGCCGAATGCCTTGGCATTGTCCAGCAGCGCCGAGACTCCCTCGTAGGGCAACACATCGATACTCGCATCCACGCTCTGCTCCACCGGAATGACCCTCTGGAATGCAGGTCCCGGACCCAACAGGCCCTCGCCCTGCGTCTCCTGCATCAGATCTTCGAAGAGTTGTGCCATCTCTTGGTCAAAGTACGGCAGCGACTCCTCGTAGGAGCCCACCACAAATGGTAGCAATCCAAAGGCCAGGCCCTTCTTTCCCCGTCCCGCTCTGACCAACCCCTTGCGGGCCATGCCCTTTAGCGTTTTGTGTGCCACTTTCTCGTCCACTCCAGCGCGAGCGGCAATGTCCGCCACGCCCTCCTGGTACAGATGCATCACCCCAGCCAGGGCAGCTTCTTCCGGCGTGAACATCTTGGCCAGCAGTTTGAGTTCGGTGCCTTTTTTGCTGCGCAGGAAACCGCTGGGCGTATTGGCCAGCCTGTCCGCCAGCCGTTCATAGACAGCAGGTAGATCACTCATGTTATGTCCTCCGAGTCACCTTATTAACGTAGGCATCGTACTTCTCCAAAGGGCCACCATCGTCGTAGAGGTTGGGGTCGCGGCTGTCAAGCAGCGGCCACCACCAACCAGACCAGGGAGTGCGGCTGGCCTGAGCCTGCTCGCCACCGCCACGGGAGGCAGAGGGCAGGGCGGCCGCGAGATGCCAGGCCAGGATAACGACCAATCCGAAAACAACGAATCTCTTTGGCATGATCTGTACCTCATGGATGGGATAAGTGAGAGAGTGGAGGGCTAAAGCTGTGACAACTCCGCACAGCATGCCCGGCAGGACGTAGCGCAAGGCCCGGCGGCTCGCTGCTCTCCGGTAACAGTACCATTTGGCACATCGGCAGAACAGCGCCAGTATATCCGAACCTACTCACCCTGTCAAATAGTCATGCGCCAAAACGCGATTTTGCCAAATCAACAATTGCGCGTACAATGCTGGCGTCACTCACAATTGTCGGTCACGTGCTAAATTGCTGAACTGCTCTTTCCAAGGACACCATGGTCACCCAAACGCACACAGCCATCACGGGACTCTGCCCAGAGTCCACAGCCACTGTGATAGACAGGACCCTCTGTAGTAGCTTCCGCGCAGCGCTCAATACCTTGTACATGAGCGCAGTTGAGCCGGGCACAGAACAGACGAGCAATCCTCATACACATTGATCAGGAGAGGGTACCCTCTCCCAATCTGCCAAAGGAGGTGCAGACTTGCTGAAAATCCGAAATCTAACCAAAGTCTACGACGACGGCACCGAGGCCCTGGAGGACGTCACCTTCGATGTAGAGGAGGGCGAGTTCCTGGTCATCCTCGGGCTGAGCGGGGCGGGGAAATCCACGCTGCTTCGCTGCATCAATCGCCTCGTTGAGCCAACCGAGGGCAAGATCATCTGGAATGACACAGACATCACGGCTGCTTCCGGAGAGGAATTGCGCAAGATTCGCCGCCGCATCGGCATGATCTTCCAGGCCTTTAACCTGGTAGAGCGGTCATCGGTATTGACCAATGTCATGTCCGGCAGGCTGGGCTATGTGTCCACCTGGAGAAGCTTGCTGCAGCGCTTCCCACAGGCCGACCTTGACATGGCTACGCGCAACCTGGAACGCGTTGGCATCTTGGAGTTGGCGCACAAGCGAGCCGATGACTTGAGCGGCGGACAGCGTCAGCGTGTTGGCATCGCCCGCGCTCTGATGCAGGAGCCTGAGCTCATGCTGGCTGACGAGCCGGTGGCCAGCCTGGACCCTGTTCTGGCCCACTCCATTCTCCGCTACCTGGAACAGCTCAACAAAGAAGACGGCATTACCGTCATCTGCAGTCTGCACTACATGGACCTGGTACGGCGCTACGCAAGCCGCGTGGTAGGTCTGAAGGATGGACGGGTGGTGTTCGAGGGCCTGGCGGATGAGATCACCGATGAACGCTTCAAGGAGATCTACGGCCAGGAAGCCGAGCGACTTGGGGTAGTATAGGGAGCGAAAATGAAGAAGAAGAGATCACCCATTCTCAGTGCATTGCTATCCATTATCCCCGGTTTGGGTCAGGTGTACAACGGGCAGATGACCCGCGGATTCATGTTCTTTGTTGCCGTGATCCTGCTCGTGCCTCTCATCGCATGGAAGGGCGAAACTAGGCTCTACGCAGGCATCCTCGTGTTCTGGTTGTGGAATATCTGGGACGCCTACCAGTTGGCACAAGAGAAACGGGCGCCGGCAGTTGTGGGCATTGTGGCCCTGGCGCTGGTGATATACACCATGGGTTGGAGCGCTACGGGCATCAGGCTGGACCGCCTGGTCGAGGATGTGGGGGACATCAAGCCACTGGTCACCAGTCTCCTGAAGCCCAGGCTGTTGGAACGCGATATCGAGACTGAGGTGGGACGCGTGGCCGTGCAGATTCCCTGCTCCGAGGATCCGCCTGCCAAGGAAGCGCCACCGGCGGAAGGGCCGCACCTCATGCTGATCAGCAATTCAACTTGCGGCGATCCGTTGGAGGGGCGCTTTGTTGTCGAGGGCCGCAACTTCCGGCCCGATACGTTCGGCAGCCTGTGGTGGGTGGACGAGATTGGCATGGAGTGGCGCGTTCGTCAGGAAGGTCGCTACATTACCTTTTACACAGACGATCAGGGCAACATCCGGCGCATGGTGATCATTGCTACAGAGCCGATGCCTGAAGCCAGGGGCAAAGGCCCTCGGCCATACCATATCGAAGCCCGCGTCCAGCATGAAGTGGGCTCGCCCCACCTCAGCGAGACCTTCCACCTGGTGCTGGAAAAGATGACCGAGACGATCTTCCTGGCGCTGATGGCTACCACTCTGGGTATTTTCGTCGCTGTTCCACTGAGCTTCATGGCCGCCCGCAATATCATGGGCGGCAACCCAGCGGGCATGGCCATGTACTATGCGACGCGCACTGTACTCAACATCCTGCGATCCATCGAGCCACTGATTATGGCCATCATTTTCGTGGTCTGGGTTGGCCTGGGCCCATTCGCTGGCGTGCTGGCTCTGGCGGTACACTCCATCGCCGCTCTGGGTAAGCTGTATTCCGAGGCGGTGGAATCCATCGACCCTGGGCCGATTGAGGCCGTCAATGCTACGGGAGCCAACCTGTGGCAAATGATCGCGTACGCCGTCATCCCCCAGATCGTACCCCCGTACCTGGCCTTTACCATCTACCGCTGGGACATCAACGTGCGCATGTCCACCATCATTGGCTTTGTCGGTGGCGGTGGCATTGGTTTCCTGCTGCAGCAGTGGATCCGCCTGTTGAGGTACAAGGACGCCGGTGCGGCAGTGTGGGCCATCGCCGTTGTGGTGGCCATCATGGATTATGTAAGCGCAAAGGTCCGAGAGGCCGTGATATAGCGTCGTTGGCACTCCACAGGCCCAAGGTAGCGTCTTGAGCTTGAGAGGAGCCAACCGTTGGCCGCGCGCAGCACGCAAGGCGAAAGTGTGAGTTCGAATCAATGCTGGCAAAGGAGGTGATGCCGATCGCTTGTTGACACGCAATTCCTATAGGCTCAGGACGACTCCACAGACTTGACACCATACTCAGTGTAAGAGAAAGTTCCAAAGGAGGAACAAAGTGTTACGCTCAAACAGAAGAAGACTTTGTGTTTTGCTCGTTTTGGCCACGCTGGTGGTCCTGTCCAATGCCGCACTGACCGCACGTGGCGAAGCCAATGTGCAGACACAGATCACCATCCTGCACACCAACGATACCCACGCCCACCTGGAATCCTTCCAGCCGTGGGGGGATGTCCTGCAGGGTGGCGTGGCGCGGCGCTACACCGCCATTCAGCAGGTCAAGGCTGAGGGCGGCAACGTCATCCTGGTAGACGCCGGCGATGCCTTTCAAGGAACCCTCTTCTTCAACGTGTGGCAAGGCGAAGAAGAGGCATACTTCATGAACGCTCTGGGTTACCAGGCCATGGCCGTGGGCAACCACGAGTTCGACGCCGGCCCAGCTACGTTAGCCACTTTTATCACCATGACCGATTTCCCGGTGTTGAGCGCCAACATAGACGCTTCTGCCGAGCCCACTCTGGCCGGGCTCATCCCAGCCTACACCGTCCTGGACGTGTCTGGCGAGCAGATTGGCGTCTTTGGCCTCACTACCGAGGAGACGTCCTTCATCTCCAATCCCGGGCCCGATGTTGTCTTCAACGACAGTGTCGCATCGGCCCAGGCAACCGTGGCCGAGCTGGAGGGACTGGGGATCAACAAGATTGTCGCCCTGAGCCACTGTGGTTACAACGCAGACCAGGCCCTGGCGGCAGCAGTGGACGGCATCGACGTTATCGTCGGCGGCCACTCCCACACCCTGCTGGGCAGTATGGAGGGGGCCGCAGGGCCCTATCCCACGGAAGTTACTTCTCCTGCTGGTGACACGGTGCTGATCGTCAGCGCCCACGAGTGGGGCAAGTACTTGGGCCGCATCGACGTCACCTTCACCGGTGATGGCAAGGTAGTAAGCTACTCTGGCGAGCCCATCTTCATCGACGAGAGCTTTGCCGAGGATCCCACCATCGCCGCTGACGTGGCCACATTCGCCGAGCCCATCGAGGACCTGAGGAACACCGTCATCGGCCAGTCAGCAGTGCTCCTGGAGGGCACGCGAGCCTTGGTGCGCAGCCAGGAGACCAACCTGGGTAACCTGATCTGCGACGCCATGCTGTGGGAAACGGCTGGCGAAAACACCCAGATCTGCATCACCAACGGCGGCGGCATCCGGGCCAGCATCCCCCCTGGCGACGTGACCATGGGCCAGGTGCTGGAGGTGCTGCCCTTTGACAACCAGATTGCCACCTTCGGTCTCACTGGAGCCGATGTATGGGCCGCTCTGGAGAACGGCGTCAGCCGCTACGAGGATCAGAGTGGCCGCTTCCCGCAGGTTGGTGGACTGACGTACGTCTTTGTTCCGGGCCTAGAGGTGGGCTCGCGCATAGTCAGTGTGGAGGTCAAGAACGCGACCGGCGGCTATGACCCCATCGACCCAGAGGCAGTCTACAAGCTCACCTCCAACGACTTTATGCGCGGCGGTGGCGATGGCTACGATGTGTTTGCCGACAACGCCATTGACCCCTATGACTCTGGTGCGGTGCTGGCCGACGCAGTGGCCGAGTACATCGCGATCAATTCCCCAGTGAGCCCCGCAGTAGAGGGACGCATCGTCAAGCTGGACGAGGTGACCATCCTGCACACCAACGATGAGCATGGCTGGCTGCAGCCCTACATGGCCTACGGATCGCCCATCACCGAGGGTGGCGTGGCCAACCTCATGAGCCGCTTCCGCGAGATCGAGGGCTATGACCCCGATGCCCCGGACAGCTTCCTCCTGCTCAGCAGCGGTGATAACTGGACTGGCCCATCTATCTCCACCTGGTTCGAGGGCGAGCCTGTCGTCGAGGTCATGAACGCCATGGGCTATGACGTTTCTGTCATCGGCAATCACGAGTTCGACTTTGGCCGTGACGTCCTCAACCAGCGCATCGCTGAGGCTGACTTCCCCTTCCTCTCGGCCAACATCTACTACACCGACACCACCACCCTGGCCGACTTTGCCACGCCTTACATCATCAAGGAAGTCAACGGCGTGGACGTGGGACTCGTTGGCCTCACTACCACCAGCACCCCGTGGACCACCCATCCCAAGAACATCACCGACCTCACCTTCGGAGACTATGAGGAGGCCCTGCGCCGCGAGGTGCCCAACATGCGCGCCGAAGGCGCTGACCTGATCATCGTCGTCGGCCATGTCTGTTCCAGTGAACTGGCGCCCTTGGCCGAAGCGGTCAGCGACCTCGACATCGCCGTGATGCAGGGCGGCCACTGCCACGATACCGTCGTGGAGGAGGTCAACGGCACCCTGATCATCGAATCCCACTGGGCCTGGCGTGCCTATGGCAAGACGGAGCTGTACCTACATCCGACGACCCATGAGGTGCTTGCCTATGTCCACGAGGTGATCCTCAATGAGTACATTACTGACGAGGGCAACCCCGTCACCCCCGATCCTGAGATCGAGGCCATTGTGGACTACTGGCAGGATGAGGCCGACGCCGTCATGGGCGAGGTCGTCGGCTACACCGAAACAGGCCTGCCCAGGCGCTCTTGGACACAGGTCAACTACGTCCTCGACTCTTGGCTGTGGGCCTATGGTACCGCTGACTTTGCCATCTCCAACTGGGGCGGCTTCCGCGCTGACATCGACGCCGGAGACATCACCGTCGGCGACATCGTCGGCGTGCTGCCTTTCGAGAACCGCATCGTCGACTGTGCCATCACCGGCGCCCAACTGGTCGAGAACCTCGAGTGCTGCGGCGGTGCCGTCGCTGGCTTCACTTACACCTACCACACGGTGGGTGAACAGACCATCGTTGATTCGGTAACGCTTCCCGACAGTTCGCCGTTGGACATGGACGCGATCTACCACGTACTAGTCAACGACTTTATGTATGCTGGAGGCGATGGCTATCTGTTCGAAACGCAGGATCCCGAGGCCTATGACACCGGTATCCAGTGGAGACAGCCGGTCATCGACTGGACAAAGGCTCAGAACACATCCGTGGATAGCCCCATTGATCCCTTGATCGACGATCAACCGCGGGCTACCGAGATCCCGGTGTACATGATGTACTTGCCCTGTATTGTGAACCAGGCCATCAGCCCGTAAACACAACAGGGAAAACCCCTTGAGCTCTGCACTACCAGCGGCCAGTGCTACATCGTGAGCACTGGCCGCTGGCCATTCCGTGGAAACAACTATCCTTCGAGCATCGCCAGGAGTCGACAATTAGCGAAAAGCCGATTGCTCTAGATGCCTACGAAGCCCTCGCCGAAGCCTACGCCGCGCGAGTCGATACCAAGCCGCACAACGCCTACTACGAACGCCCGGCGACGCTGTCCCTGCTGCCCGAAGTGGCGGGCAAGCGAGTCCTGGCCGCCGGCTGCGGACCCGGGGTGTACGCCGAGTGGCTCGCCGACCACGGCGCTGAGGTGGTGGCCCTGGACGTCAGCCCAAAGATGGTGCACTTGGCCAAGCAGAGGCTCGGAGCCAAAGCCCGCGTCGTCCAGGCCGACTTGGCCCAGCCGCTGCACTTTGCCGATGGCTCCTTTGACCTGGTGCTGAGCGCGTTGGCGTTAGACTATGTCCGAGATTGGGACCAAGTGTTCCGCGAGTTCCACAGAGTGCTGCGGCGGCCTGGGCACCTGGTATTCTCTGTAGGCCATCCTCTGGCTGATTACCTGCTGTACCCCGAGGCGAACTACTTTGATACCGAACTCGTTCACTATACGTGGAAAGGCTTTGGCACACCAGTGCGCATGCCGTTCTACCGGCGGCCGCTGGGTGCCGTGATCAACCCGCTTCTGCAGGCAGGTTTCGTGCTCGAACGTTTCCTGGAGCCACTGCCCACAGAGCAATTCCGACAGCAAGATCCAGAAAGATACGAAAAGCTGTGCAGAGAACCAGGCTTCCTAAACATACGCGCTGTAAAACCAGCACACCTCCCCCCGCCCCGTCCCACTTGAGGGCATCCATTTCCCCTGTCAGCTCCACGGTGCTACAATAGCAGCATGCACAGCATAACGCTCAGACCGGCCACGTGGGAAGACGCCGACTTTCTCTATCACCTGCATCGCGCTAGCCTGAAAGAGTACGTCGAGCAAACCTACGGCAAGTGGGACGAGGAATGGCAGCGACAGCACTTTCGTCAGCACTTTCATCCTGACGCCTGCCAGGTGATCGTCTCTGAGGGCCAAGACGTCGGCGTCGTATGCCAGGTGGAACGCGAAGAGGATGTGTTTCTGAGTATACTCAAAGTGCTACCCGAGTATCAGGGCAGAGGCATCGGGACATCTATCATCCAGTCCGTTCTGAGGGAAGCACATCGTAAGGGCATGCCGGTCGCCCTGCAAGTGCTCAAAGTCAACCCTGCCCGCAGGCTGTACGAACGCCTCGGATTCGTCACCACAGGCGAGACGGAGACGCACTACCAGATGCGAGCTACTCCAGTACCTACACCGAATACCCATACGCAACGAGGACAAGACCCATGACAACATCTGCTCAATCCGTGCTTGCCCTGTCTCGCCCTGTCTCGGGACGACAGGACCGAGGGGATGACAGGACCGAGGCATCCTGTCCGTCGTCAGACAGGGCTGACTTCCTGAGCCTCCCTGGCAAGTCCAAACCCTACGTCATGGCCCATCGCGGCAACCGCGTGGCCTGCCCGGAGAACACCCTGGCCGCCTTCCGCCAGGCCCTGGCCGATGGCGCTGACATCCTCGAGACTGACCTGCACCTCACCGCTGATGGCGTATTCGTCTGCATCCACGACGGGACCGTGGACCGCACCACTGACAGCCACGGCGCAGTGGCAGAGAAAACGCTGCGCGAGATCAAGGCGCTCAGCGCGTCCTACGGCCGCCCCGAGTTCCAGGCCGAAACCGTGCCCACACTGGCCGAGTTGACCGCCATCCTGCCCGCAGACGTAGCCGTGGCCTTGGAACTCAAGACTGACCGCTTCCTGGAAGCAGACGTCTGCCGCCAGTTGGCAAGTGAACTGGACGAGAGCGGTGTCCGCCAGCGCACAATAGTGCTGTCCTTCTCCCTGCCCCGTCTTCAGGCAGTGCAGGCCATCGCGCCGGACATCCCCATAGGCTGGATCGCCCTGTTCCGAGCCTGGCCACTGCGCGGGGTACAGCTTCAGGGGCCACTGTGGCCCATGCTGCTAGTCAACCCACTGTACGTGTGGCTTGCGCACCGCGCCGGACAGCTCGTGGCGCCGCTCGATCCGACACCCGATTCACGCCTGTGGCTCTACCGCGCGCTGCGCTGCGACGCGGTGCTGACCGACAATCCGGCTGCCACGGTCCGAGCCCTGAAACGCAGTCGACCTGTCTAGTCGGGCGTCCCCGCACACGTGAGATGCCTGGCCCGCTCTGGGCATGCGGACGATGCCCAGGCAATCGGTGCTGTTCACTGAGAACACAGCGCCAAGCTCTCCTTCTCCACAAATCCGTGCATGCGCGTACGCGCGTACCGAATCCGTGTCGTGACCCTTCCCACGAGATCACACGACACGGATTTCTCACGGATTACACGGAATCCACGCGACTAGCTTTGATCTACGCTTGTGGAGCGGATGCGGCAATACGCCACCGCGCCCCACGTCCGGGCAAAGAGCTGGGTTTGGCGCAAAGGCCGTTACGGTAGTAAAATAAAAAGTTGGTTTGTATTCACACGGCGTAAATCCGCCGATCCGCTCAACTGGCACCCGGTCACTGCAACCGTCAACCCTGCTTGAGGTTCATTCACCATGTCTCTCTCTGCCACAACAAGCGAATACGATCTGAAGAACGCGGTCACCCCCAACCGGCTGCTGGGCCTGTGGCGGTTGATGACCGGCTTTCGGCTCACCTACCTTGGGGCCACGCTCGGCCTGGCACTGGCCGCGACTTCCAAGGTGGCTACTTTCTTGCTGCTGCGCTACTTTGTGGATGGCATTCTGGGCCAGGACAACATGGCGCACATCGTGCCGCGCATCGCCTTGGCCTTTGTCGGGCTGGCACTCTTTGAAGGCACTTTTACTTTCCTCAGTCGCAGCCTGGCAGCGCGGACGGCCGAGGGGATCACTCTGCGCCTGCGCGACTACCTCTTTGACCACATCCAGCGTCTGTCGTTCACCTATCACGACCGCACGCCGACCGGCGAACTGCTCGAGCGTTGTACCTCCGATGTTGATGCAGTGCGCCGCTTCTTTGCCGATCAGGCCATCGGCGTGGGGCGCATACTCTCGTTGTTTGGAGTCAGCGTGATCGCACTGCTGCGTTTGAACGTCCGCCTGGCGCTGACCTCGATTGTCGTCGTGCCGGTGCTAGTGGTCATGTCGCTCTTCTTTTTCCGAAAGGTCTCCAAGGCTTACGAAGCCATGCAAGAGCAGGAGGCCATTCTGTCCACTACCCTCCAGGAGAATCTGCCCGGGGTACGGGTGGTCAAAGCCTTTGCGCGCCAGGAGTTTGAACGGGAGAAGTTTGAGCGGGACAACTGGGAAAAGTTCGAGCGCGGCAAGCGCTTTATGAAACTGCATTCACTGTATTGGCCCCTGTCCGACGTGCTCTGTGGCGCCCAGATGCTGGTCGGTGTCTCCACCGGCGCGCTGATGACCATGAACGGCACGATCTCCATAGGTACCTATCTGGCCTATACCGGTCTGCTCATCTGGGTTATATGGCCGATGCGCAACCTGGGGCGGTTCATCGTCCAGATGTCCAGCGGCCTGGTCTCATACCAACGCGTGGCCAAAGTGATCGGCGAAAAGCGCGAGCCATTGGCCGCAGGCACTTGTCGGCCGGATGGCGATGTGCGCGGAGAGATCGTTTTTGACGAGGTTGGTTTCGTCTATCCCTCTGGCTACCGGGCGCTGGATAGTGTCTGCTTCCGCTGCAAGCCAGGGCAGGCCATTGCCTTGCTCGGTTCGACCGGCTCTGGCAAGACCACCCTGGTCAACCTGTTGCCGCGCTTTTACGAATACAGCGACGGCAGCTTGACCCTGGATGGGGTGGAGCTGAACCACTACCCGCGCAGCTTCCTACGGCAACAGATCGGCATTGTCGAGCAGGAGCCCTTTCTGTTCTCGCGCACTATCCGAGAGAACATGACCTACGGCGTGCGGCGGGAAGTGTCCGACGCTGAGATTGAGGCAGCAGCAAAGGCAGCCGCGATCCACCAGGACATCATCGAGTTTCCCCAGGGCTATGACACGCTAGTGGGCGAACGCGGGGTGATGCTCTCCGGAGGCCAGAAACAGCGTGTAGCCATCGCGCGTACCCTGCTCAAGGACCCGCGTATTCTGATCCTCGACGACTCTACTTCGTCGGTGGACACCGAAACCGAGCACTTGATCCGCCAGGCTTTGCAGGGCCTGATGAAGGGGCGCACCACCTTTATCATCGCCCACCGCATTCAGAGCGTGATGAACGCTGACCTGATTCTGGTCTTTGACAAGGGCAAAGTTGTACAGATGGGCGCTCACGCTGAACTGATGCAGCAGGATGGCATCTACCGCCGCATCCACGACCTGCAGACCCGCCTGGATATCGAACTGGAGAAAGAGATCGCCAGTGTCCAACTACTATGACGACGAAGAGGAACTGAAAACTCAGGACAACCTAAAGACCATCCGCCGCACCCTGGCTCAAACCAGGCCCCACTGGAGGTGGATAGTCGGCTTTCTGGTCACCATCGCCATTGTCTCCGTATTGGATTCGGTGTACACGTACCTGCGCAAGGAGATCGTTGACCAGGCCATTCTGGCCGGCAGCCAAGCCGTCTTCCGCCAGGCGCTGATTGCCTATGCCGCCACCGTTCTAGTGCAGGCCCTCGGCGTGTTCGGCTTCATCTACCTCACCGGCATCCTGGGACAGCGCATCCTGTACGACCTGCGACAGGCGATGTTCAACCACCTGCAGGAGCTGTCTTTCGCCTACTTCAACCGCACCCCAGTGGGCTGGATCATGGCCCGCGTGACCTCGGATACGGAACGCGTTTCCAACCTGCTGACCTGGGGCCTGTTGGATATCACCTGGGGAGTGTTCAACATCGCCACCTCCGCGTTCTTTATGTTCATCATCAATTGGCGATTGGCTCTGATTGTCCTGACCATACTTCCCATCCTGTTGGTGGTAGCTGCGCAGTTCCAAAAGAGGATCCTCGCTGAATACCGCCGCGTTCGTCGCTTCAACTCCAAGATTGTTGGCGCGTACAACGAGAACATCACTGGCGTCCGTGTAGTCAAGGCCCTCTGCCGGGAGAAGGAGAACCTGCGCGAGTTCAGCCAGTTCTCGGGTGACATGTATCGCGCATCCTACCACGCAGCCTGGCTCTCGGCGCTGTTCCTGCCGGTAGTGCAGATGATCACCGCCCTCGCTCTGGGCAGCATTATCTGGTACAGCGGCCGGCAGGCACAATGGGGTGGGATGACCATCGGCAGCATCCAGGCCTTTGTCTCCTACCTGACCTTCATCATGTGGCCGATTCAGGACCTGGCTCGCGTCTATGCCGAGCTGCAGCACGCGGTTGCCTCCGCCGAGCGCATCTTCTCCCTGCTGGACACCGTTCCCAGCATCTCCGATCGTCCAGGTGCGATGGATCCTGGCACGGTCCGCGGCGACGTCTCCTTTGAGCACGTGTACTTTGACTATGATCCAGACACACCCGTACTGGCGGATTTTAACCTGCAGGTGAAACAGGGCGAGACCATTGCCCTGGTTGGGCCTACTGGCGGCGGCAAGTCAACCATTGTCAACCTGCTCTGTCGATTCTACGAGCCACGCAAGGGCGTGATCCGCATGGCCGAGCATGACTACACCGAGCTATCACTGCACGCCATCCAGTCCCGTATTGGCATAGTGCTGCAAACCCCGCACCTGTTCTCGGGCACTGTCCGCGAGAACATCCGCTATGGCCGCCTCGAGGCCACGGATGAGCAGGTCGAAGAGGCAGCCAGGGTGGCTGGAGCGCATGACTTTATCGTCAAGCTGGGAAAGGGCTATGACTCCGGAGTAGGCGAAGGGGGACAGTTGCTATCCGTTGGGCAGAAGCAACTGATCAGCTTGGCACGGGCACTGTTGGCCCAGCCCGATATCTTTGTCATGGACGAGGCCACCAGTTCAGTGGACACGCTGACCGAAGCCCTCATCCAGAAGGGCATGGAAGCGTTGATGGAAGGCCGCACTAGCTTTGTCATCGCCCACCGCCTTTCCACGATCAAGCGTGCTGGGCGTATCCTGTTCATTGACGATGGCCGCATTGTGGAGATGGGCAGCCACGCTGAGTTGCTGCGCACCAGGGGCCGGTACTACCGGTTGTACGTACAGCAGTTTCGCCAGGAGCTACAACGGGAGCAGGAGCTGTATGAAATGGGAGCTGCAGCGTCGTGAGACCGATGTTCGCTAATACGCGGGCAGCGAAACTGGACACCAGTGGTTGATGGAGGCGATGATGTCGAGGAGCAGAGTCCATCCCAAATCGGTCCTGTTGGCGGTCCTGGCTTCAACACGTGAAGAACTGCTGTCAGCCGCTGCGCTGGTGCCCGCTGAGGAGCGAGCATCGCGGCGCGTGTGCGGAGAGTGGACGCTGAAAGACGTGATCGGACACGTAGCGGACTGGGAGTGGTGCTTCTTGAAAGGGCTACGCCAGTTGACTACACCAGACGCACCGGGGATAGAAGAGGCCGAGGACATTGAGGCCTGGAACCAGGCTCACGCCGAGGCGCGCCGTGAACAGACTTGGAAGGCCGTGTGGGACGACGTTCATGCCGCACGTCAGGCACTGCTCAGATGCCTCGACGCGCTGAGCGAGGCCGACCTCGGCCGAGCTCTTCCCATGCCCTGGCGGCCAAGCGCAACGGCATACGATTGGTTCTATGTCTTGGCAGAACACGATCGTGACCACGCTAAGGATCTGCGGAGGGAGGTACGTTGAACGAACCAGCGGCTTGAGCTATACTATGTGCCAGGCCCTTACTCGCGATTCGTTCGTTATCACATCCACCTGCGCCCGCTACCGCGTGAGCATGCCAATCCATGAAGGACTAGAACATGAGGGACATGCCAACCATCATCAGCCCAGACACACGAAGGGAGAATCGTATACCCCCAGGACAGAGACTCACCAACAAATGGCCAGTGCTCCATCATGGCGCCATGCCTGACATCGACACTGCGCAGTGGACGCTCACCATCTCTGGGCTGGTCGAGAAGGAGCGTGTGCTCGACTATGAGGAGTTTTTGGCCCTTCCCCGAGTGAGGGTACTGTCTGACATCCACTGCGTCACGGGGTGGTCGAGGCTGGACAATCTATGGGAGGGCGTGAGTACCGATACTATCAAGGAACTGGTCAACATCCTGCCAGAGGCCAGATTCGTCATCGTTCGCAGTCAGGGTGGTTTCACTGCCAACCTGGCGCTGGAGGATTTCCTCCAGTTCGATGTCCTCCTAGCCACACAGCACAACAGCGAACCCCTCACCCCTGATCATGGCTACCCGGTCAGGCTCGTCGTGCCACGCCTCTACTTCTGGAAAAGCGCTAAATGGGTCATCGGCCTTGAATTCACGGCTACAGATCGGCCGGGGTTCTGGGAATCCTACGGCTACCATAACCACGGTGATCCGTGGGAAGAAGAACGATACGGCAACTAGGAGAGACCCATTGGAGTCAGTCTCCGCAGCAAGCTATTCGGCGGCCTCGTGCTCGTCTTTCTCTGGGCGGCATCCCGTAGTCGGCGCTCTGGCTAATCTCAGACACGCTCTGAGTGACATGATACGTGCAATGTACCGCGCCCAATGGCCGCCAACGAACCGACCTTTCGCCCAGGAGTTCCCTCCCTCAGCCACTGACCCACCCCAAAATGCATAGATTACCTGCCCCGTCCAGAGGCCAAGCCTCATTTGCCTGCGCGGCTCGTCCTGGCTATACTTTTCACAGATGAGTCCATTCTTGTAGCAGCCCGTCACACATCGCACAAGACAAGGGGGCACCCTCATGAACGCACCATCAAAGCGTCGCTGGTTCGTAGTTGCGGTGTTCTTCGCCTTTATGCTGCTGCACCAAGCCGACAAGCTGCTCATCGGTCCGCTGACCACGCCGATCATGGAAGCCTTCGGCATCAACGAGGCTCAGATGGGTGCGGTCGTCACTGGCGCGCTGATCGTCAGTGCAGTACTGTACCCCATCTGGGGCTACCTCTACGACCGCTACGCGCGGAACAAGCTGCTCGCTCTGGCCTCCTTTGTCTGGGGCGCCACCACCTGGCTAAGCGCCATTGCACCCACGTTCAGCACGTTTCGGGCTACGCGGGCGACCACCGGCATTGATGACTCTAGCTATCCGGGACTGTACAGCCTGATCTCCGACTACTTTGGGCCAGAGATGCGCGGCAGAGTCTACGGGCTACTGCAACTCGCCCAGCCCATGGGCTATATGCTGGGCATGCTGCTGGGCCTGTTCCTCAGCGGTGCCCTGGGCTGGCGCGGCATCTACTACCTCACCGGCGCGATCGGCATCGTCCTGGCAGCGGTGATCTTCTTCGGGGTGCGTGACGTACCGCGCGGGAAGTGCGAACCAGAGCTGCGCGACCTGGAGCAGATGGGAGTCTACCGCTTCGACCTGCAGACCGCGCTGGGGCTGTTCAAGAAGCGCAGCCTGATCCTCTTGTTCATACAGGGATTCTTCGGCGTCTTTCCCTGGAACGTGATCACCTACTGGTTCTTCCGCTATCTGGAGACCGAACGCGGCTATTCCAGCGATGCTGTGTTCGTCACCATGGCGGTAGCCGTTGTGGTGCTCTCCGCTGGCTACTTCGTAGGCGGGGCGCTGGGCGATTTCTTCTTCAAGCGCACCGTTCGCGGGCGGGTGTTGGTGGCCATGACCGGAGTGCTCGCCGGGGCGGTTCTGCTGGCCGTCACACTGAGCACTCCGGTGGAGAACCAGGCCCTATTCCTGGCGCTGCTCAGCATCACCGCCCTGTTTATCCCCCTGGCTTCGGCCAACGTGCTCGCCACGGTCTATGACATCACCCTGCCCGAGGTGCGCAGCACGGCCGTAGCCGTGCAGTACTTTATCGAATCCGCGGGGGCGGCCCTGGCCCCCTGGCTGGCTGGCCTGATCGCTGTGCGCTACTCGCTCCACGATGCCATCCTTTGGATCTGCGTATCCACCTGGCTGCTGTGCGCAGTCTTCTTCGTCGGAGTTGCTTACCTTCTCCCAGACGACATCGCCACCCTGCGCCGCCAATTGCGCGAGCGCGCCGAGCGAGAACGAGCACTGCAGGCAGAACACGGATTGTGAGCACGGAAACACGGACTGTTTGCACCTAGTGAGTGGTAGTAGAGGAGACGAACATGCCGGAGCAGAATCGAGTCCCCCCCCGCTATACGATCCGCGAATTGCCTGCCTCAGAGCGCCCGCGAGAACGGCTGCAGCATCATGGGGCGCATGCGCTCTCCAACAGCGAACTGCTGGCCATCATCCTGCGCACGGGCGTGGGTGGGGAGAGCGTGCTCGACATGGCCAAGCGCCTGCTCGTGGCCTATGAGGGGCTGGGAGGCCTGGCCCGCGCCAGCTTTGGCCAACTGACACAGGAGCATGGGCTGGGGGTGGCCAAGACGGCGCAGTTGCAGGCCGCCTTCGAATTGGGAAGGCGCCTGCTTGTCGTTTCCCCCGACGAACGTCCACAGATCACCTCGCCAGCCGATGCCGCCAATCTGCTGATGCCAGAGATGGGGCTGCTGGAGCAGGAAGAGCTGCGCACGGTGCTGCTGGACACCAAGCATCACGTGCTGGACTCACCAACCGTCTACAAGGGGAATGTGAACACTTCGGTGATCCGCGTGGGTGAGCTCTTCCGGGAAGCAGTGCGGGTCAACTGTGTGGCGCTCATCGTGGTCCACAACCACCCTTCCGGCGACCCAACGCCTTCGCCCGACGACGTGCGGGTGACCGAACAGATTGTGCAGGCCGGCAAGCTGCTGGATATCGAGGTGCTTGACCACCTGATTATTGGGCGCCAGCGCTATGTGAGCTTAAAGGAGCGTGGGTTGGGGTTCTCGTGAGCGCCGTGACAGTGATGAACAACACAGTCAAGGGCCTCCAGCGCGGCCATGACCGAACTGGGCATGAGCGCCAAGGCCTACCACTGTATCCTGAGTGTGCTGAAGGCGATTGCGGCTCGGACACTCGTCGTTGAAGGCGACCATCTCAGTGGCGTGGAATCTCCTGAAACAGGGATACACTACCCGCTTTTGGTGCGTGTTGACAGAGCAAGAGTCTGGCCGTACACTACTGGTGAGATTCGCCACGACGGAGGCTCAGCGATCGCATGCCACAAACTGGATAGGAGGTACCCGACGTGAAAGGACTGGTCGTATACGATTCCAAGTTCGGTAACACGGAGCAGGTAGCCCACGCCATCGCCGCCGCCCTGGGAGCAGAGGAAAGCGTCCGCACGGTGAAGGTGGACGCGGTTGCCGCGCAGGATCTGAAGGATCTCGACGTGGTCGTCGTGGGTAGTCCCGTACACGCCTGGCGGCCAACAAAGAAGATGCAGGCCTTCCTAGACGGCCTACAGCCGAATGCCTTATCTGGTGTTCAAGCCGCTGCCTTCGACACCCGGTTTGGTCCGCGCTTGGCCGGAGCCGCTGCCGCCAACATCGAGAAAGCGCTGCGCAAGCAGGGCTGCACGATTGTCGCCCCGGCTACAGGCTTCCTCGTTCTCGGCTGGGAGGGGCCGCTGGCCGAAGGTGAGCTGGACAAGGCTGCGGTCTGGGCGAAACAGATACTCGAGGCTGCTGGGGCAAATCCCTGATCATTTCGGCAAAGCGCAGCCTCCTCAAAGGTTTTGCTCGCGTTTTGGTTGTCGGATCATCAGGCAAGGCCCCTTTCCGAGTAGGTATCCTATTCTATATCGTAAGGTACCTGCCATTTGGCACAACTGCAGGTAGGTGGCGTTGGTGAACATATGAGTAAGATCATTGAGCGAATTGAGCGTGAATTGAGAGTTCCAGGTCTGGTTTCACTCCTGGCGGAGCGCATCGAGCCCACAGATCTTCAATCTGTCCTTCTCGAGGTCTATCGTGAACGTGCGCTCCGGAGGAGGCCGTCGGATGTGCTATCGAACTACGAAACCAACCGTTTCGTACGGCCCTCGGCAATACCTCCCTCCCGCTTACATGACTGGGAGCGAGTTGCCTTCTCGCAACTGCCTCCTGAATTCCAATTGCTGGCGTTGTCCCCGGTCTGTCCCCTCGGCACGAATTCCGTAGTGGCGCCGGTCGACCAAAACTGGGCGGTTTCCACCACCCGCAATACGGAGGTAGTCTCGGATTCGTCGAATGTCCTTGCCCTGGAATGTGCAGTCCGACGTCGACACTTCCTACGTAGCCAGCCCAAATCCACGGCACAAGTTCACTTGGCTGCAAGCCACCGGCTTCTGCGTGCACAGCGCTATGAAGACCCCAAGCTCTTGTCCCACTTTAGCGCTCTGGCGCTCTGCAGTGCGGGACGAGATCTAGGAAGACTTCAGTTTGAGCTAGAGTCCCTTTCCCTTCACATGCGGTTCTATCTCCGTTCGTTGCGAGCCTTCCTTGGTTCGGGGGTGCCGTTACGGCTTTCTGTAAGTGACTTTGCACCCCAGGCCCGTGAGGCAGTCATCACTTCTCAGCTTATCTATCCCATTCAAGACGAACTCAGCGGCACTGACTGCCATTTTGACAGCCAGCGTACGAGCGGTCGGGGCTACTACCTTGACCTATGTTTTCACATTTACGCCCTGGCTCTTTCGGGTCGTTGGATCGAGCTCGTTGATGGTGGTTCAGTAGACTGGACCCAGAAGCTTCTTAGCAACTCTAAGGAGCGTTTGATGATAAGCGCAATCGGAAGTGAGAGGGTCTGCACTGAATTTGCCAACGGCAACGCTACCCAACAACTGGCGGGGGCGGACCCTGCCAGCGGCACCAAAACCAATTGAGGGAGCTGTGCGGGCCCGCTCAGGTCGAAAGCGCTAGATCCAAAGACGCCTCGATCTATCTCGAACTCCACGATGATTCTCCCTGTTCTGACGGGTGAAAACCTATCGCATGGTTGTTGCACAGAGGGTGTACTAGAGATGGTAGCTCACCGACATCCATAGGGGCGATTCACCATCTCACGAACTCTGACCAAAGCTTCGGGCCTGATCGGCTGGCACTGACCTGGCGAGGAAACCTGCTTTCACTGCCTGCAAAGCTGGTTGTAATCCTCGTCACTTCAGGTGATGCAGTAGCTTTCATTTGGAAGCTCTACGACATCAAGGTGCTCCACCATCTGAGCATTGGGCGCCAGCGCTACGTGAATTTGAAGGAGCGGGGGCTGAGGTGTGGTACATCTAGCCAACGTGGCTGCGAAGCATGGGTGGTTTTCAGTGTCCTCATGGCATGACATTGACGATGGCGATGCTGGTGCCGAGTGAACGAACAAGGGGGATCAGCATCTCACCGTCTGAGCACAATTGAGTGATGAATGCGACTACTGAAGCATGCACGACGGTGAAGAATGCAGGCTGATCCTGGTCCAACGGGGCATGCATCTGGCAGCGGGTTGGTCTTTGCCATTGCTGTGCAATGCACGCATGAGCCCCGCGGAGGTGTGCCACTACTGCCCGCTGGACTGCGCCGGCAAGAGTCTGCTGGGCGCGGCCCCGCGTTCTTCAAGCTGGTCTCCAGTTACTTGCACGCGTTGGGCTTGACTCGAGCCCTGGGCTGTCGCTGCAAGCGTGGGCTCGATCACCACGAGTCCGCACTCATGCCGATGCTTCTGTAACCGTGATCTCCAGCTGCGAGAGTTTGCGAAAGCGCTCGTCGACTTCCTGCGTAAGCCACATCTCGCGATCCGGCAGGTGGGTGGGACAGAAGCGCTCGAGCATCATCCTTGTGCCTTCAAGGAGGAAAAAGGCTGCGAACTCAGCCACCTGCTGGAAGTATCTTGCGTTTCGCAGGGACCACACGGCCTGCTCGCCGCCTGAGGTGGTCGTGACATACCGCGACACGTCCTGGCCGTGCGACACAGAGGACCAACGTCGGTAGAACACCGTGTACTGGCCGTAGCAACGGGTTCGCTTGGCAAGTTCCTCAATGCTTGGGAAAGCCTCAAGGCCCTTGAACTGAGGCCGGCGGAGTAACCGGCACATCGGCTCGCTGTCATTCTGCAGCTCTCTCGGGGTTGGCCAGGCGATGTTGCCCACATGTTTGTCCGCCCTAAGCAGCTTCCGGATAGGCTTGCCGACACCGCTAGTATCATCTAGGAAAGCTCGACTCCTGATTCTGACCCGTGCGTACTCGTGGGCAAGCCACGAAAGTGCCCTGTCAACGTAGTGCTCACTCTCTTGCAGAATGTACTCCAGTTTCAGCAGAACTTCGAAGCAGCTCCTCACGAGCGGTATCGCAGGTACAGCACAGCTGCTAGCAAGGAGCAATTCAATGCCGTCCGAGAACTCGATCATGTGAAGATACAGCATCAGAGAAGCAAAGTCTTCGTTTTCCTCACCGCTGGCCGAAGCCGCGCATGCTCTAAACACAGTAGTACTGTAGTTGACGATCTCCTGCAGCAGCGGGCATGCGAGGGAGATCAGGTCCTCCGCTTCGGCCAGCGCTAACTGACGGTTCAACAGTGTGCTTCTTGGCTTGGTGGGCATGTGGCTCTCCAGTACTCCAAAGTGATACTGCAGTGGTACCTGTTGCGGCGTTCCTCAACTGCGCCTGATGTTGGGCGGCGCACAGGCACGGAGTCTGCAGTGCAGACCAGAGGCGGATTGCGTCTTCGTTGCGCCGTCCGGCGGTGCTTTGGTCACTCCGCGCGCATCCTGCAGGGAGCTGGCGCCGTGTGGTCACGGCTTGGCCCACGTCCGATACCACAGACCCCGCGCCCCCCAGAGGCTGCACAGGGAACAGATGGTACAGAGGGAGCAGAGGGAGCAGAGCGGCCTTCGATGGCTCTGCTTCCTCGCCTCGGTTCCAAACTGTGTTGATGCCCCTGGCGCTGATTCCGTGGTACCAGGATTAGTGTGCGGGCCGCCTTTGTCACCACTACCTGAAGTGAGTGATCCTGCCACACAAGCCGACCAACACACTTTGCAGCCGAGTCCGGATTGCCTCCTCCAGCGGATGTGGTGTCACCGTATCCGACTCTGGGCCAGGTGGCGTAGGCTACCCTTCCGCCTCCGATAACTCAACCACCTCTCTGTGCCACTTGGGTCAGTAGATGCTGGTCCATCACTTTGTCCTTCCCCACACCTCGATTTCGCCCACGCAGGTGTCGTCATACTTGGAGCCGGGATAGACCTCCTCGATGACCACTTTGACAAAGGTGGTTTGGATCGGGGGGCCGGGAGCGCGGACCAAGGGGATCATCTGCACTCCCCGGGCGTCGGAGAAGGTCAGCTCAACTTGCTCACCGTTGGAGAAGATGATGGTTGCTTTCTTCAGCCGGTTGTTGGCGAAAAAGATGTCATCGTCACGGTCGTATCCGACATCGAAGCCAATGCGCTCCACCTCTATCATTCCGGGGAAAGTGAGCAGGATCCATTCACCCAGGCCGGGCCCAACAACCCCCTCCACCCAGGGTTGGCTCAGCATGCCATCGATAACGGAGAGGGCATGATACGTTCCCCAGCGATCTGACGGGAAGACAGAAGACGCGCTGGCGGAGGCAAAAAGCGAGAGATTCCTGGCCTCCGCTGCCGGCCCTGATACGGCCTGGATGCGTTCCACGTTGATCAGCCGGACCTCGTAAGCGGGGACGTCAAGCAGCAACTGGCCCCATACCTGCACCTGCGCACCCGTCCACCTGAACCCGTCGATCTGCCCTACCACAGCATGTGTTAGGCCATCGATACCAAAGCGCTGCCCGTCGCTACGCTCAAAGTACTCGCCGTACTGTGAGCCATGTGCGAGCTTGACGATCGTGCCTACCCAACCATCTACGCTCTCGGTCACAGGCGCCAACTCGTAGCGCTCTACAATGATCTGCCGGGCGTCATAATCCAGGACATTGATGAACAACTGCCCCCATACCCGCACCCGCGCACCCACCGTTCGGAGCCCTTCGATCCGCTTCTGCATGTCCTCGTCTGTGGATTCGATGCCAAAACGCTGTCCGTCCTCACGCTCAAAGTAGTCGTCGTGCTGCGCGCCATGCTCGAGCTTGACAATGGTGCCCACCCAGCCGTCAACCGACGTAGGCGCAGGCGCTGGGGGCGCTCCAACAATCTGAAGCGCGATCACATCGATCCGCGAGGCGTTCACGTCCATGATGCCACAAGTCAGACGCCCCCACACGCGGATGGTGGTCCCGGTATCACGCAGTTGTTCCAACTGAGCGGCAAACGTGGGATCGGTGCTATCAATGCCATACCGCACCGCAAAGTCACCGGACAGGACAAAATAGTCGTCGTACTGCGCCATGGCCGGGGTGCTGACAACTGTTCCCTCCCAGCCCTCGATCGGGTCAGGGTCGAAGAAGGTGCCCTGCCTGTCGGGGCGCAGGCGGGTCACAACCAGCTGGTACCGGCCATAGTCGGGCACGTCACGGGCCAGGGTACCCCAGAAGTGGGCGCGGGTTCCGCCGTCGCGGAGGTCCTCGATTTCGGCCTCCACGCCAGCATTGGCACCGCTCAGTCCGACCTCGCCGGTCCCTTCTGGTGCCAAGGAGAGATAGTCATCGAACTGCGCCTCGGAGGGCAGGCTGACGACCAGGCCATACCAGCCCACAACAGCCTGCCCACTGGTGTGAGCAAGTCTCTCCGTCACGTGCCCCTCTGCGTCTACCTCCCCCTCCCACTGGAACCCAGTGATCTGGTTAGACACCACGACTCGCCACATCAAGATATCGGGCGCCACGACTCCACAGGATACCGTAGCCACCCAGTCCTCAGTGGTGAACTCGAAGATTTCGGAACCGACGAACTCTTCTGGAGGGGGGCGGTCCCCCGTCCAGGTCAGCCCCGGCGCTGGGGCCTGTTCCCCGTAACGTTCCGCGACGTAAGCCAGGGCCACATCGAGGGCGCGGCCCGGGTCGGATACATCCACCGTGGGCTCCCTCGAAGCGGATGACTCCGTCACCTCTCCGGCTGCGTCCACCTCTCCCTCCCACCAGAACCCAGTGGTCTGGTTGGCCACCTTGACCTGATAGATAACCGCTTCGGGGGCCACCACCGGATAGGAGATGCTGACGACCCAGTCTCCTGTGGTGAACTCGTAGGTTTCCGAGCCGACGAGCCCCTCTGGAGTGGTGCGTTCCTCTGTCCAAGTCAGGCCACGTGCAGGGGCGGTCTCTTCGCCGTAATTGTAGAGGACATAGGCCTGGGCCGCACCGCGGGCCGCACGGACCTCTTCAGGAGCGAGTCGCTCCGTCACCCGCCCGGAGGCGTCTACCTCTCCCTCCCACTGGAAACCAGTGGTCTGGTTGGATACCGTGATCTGATAGACGATCCATTCGAGCGGGAGGACCGCATGGCCGACCGTGACCACCCAGCCCTCGGCAGTGTACTCGTATTCTACCCAGCCGGGGACGGGCGCGTCCGGCCACCCTGGAGTGATGTTCTCCTCCATCCAGCTCAGCCCTGAGGCAGGGGCCTGATCCCCGTAGTGTTCGATGACGTAAGTCAGGGCCGCATCCCGCGCGGCCAGCACTCCTTCGGGTGCCTGTGTCACGCGCCCCGCGGCATCGACCTGTCCCTCCCAGTGGAACCCAGTAGCGTCGTTCGCCACCCCCACCTGATACACCGTCAGATCGGGCCGCACGATCGGATAGGATACCGTGACCACCCAGTCCTCGGCCGTGTACTGGTAGGTCGTCGAGCCAACCAGCCCTTCTGGAGTAGTGAGTTCCTCCGTCCAGGCCAGTCCCAGCGCAGGAGCCTGCTCGCCGTAGCGTTCGCTGACGTAGGCCAGGGCCGCATCGCGGGCACGGACCGGATCCGGCGCCTCCACGGCGGCCTGCGTCGGAGTAGCCGTTGGGATTTCCGTGGGCTGAGGCGTGGCCGGCCCGCAGCCGCTGAAGGTCAACGCGCTCAGAATGATTACCAATCCCAAAGTTGACAGTTTGCTTTTCATACCTTGCCTCCCTCGTATTATATGTTCGTAGTAGTGGAGGCGGTGCCAGCCCACCGCCTACTTGACTTGCCCAGGAATCTCTGGCATCCTGGGGGCTGGCCCAGGGAGGGTAGCGCTGTGCCTCCTTGTTGCACCCCAAGGGGTGACTTTTGCGAAAGCATGCGTCCCTCGACCCGATGGGCACTTCTCACCCGCATCCTGTGCTCACTGCCTGGTTCGCCCCCAACTGTTGGATGCCGCCACTGGCCATGGAGCCCCGGACCGTACGCAGACGAGACGCCCGCCCTATCGCCTGCCGCTTGTACTGGCGTGCAAGTGAGTGGTACCAGACCAGGCTTTCGCTGCACGTCAGGGAAATGTGAAGCTCTGCAAGAACTTGTCGTACAGGTCCCAGTCCTGCTTTCCGCCGGCGTGAAGTATCGTGATCCGGAACAGTTGGTCACCTCTGATGAAGTAATAGTCGTCAGAGGCGTAGATCCCCGGGCCTCCCTGGTATATGAGATGGACTGTCGGAAGACCCGCCACTTGCACTTTGGGACCCATTTCGTCGTAGGAAACGGAGGAATCGGCGATCCACTGGTGGACATCGGTGCCAGCGGGTGGGTGATAGAAATTGCTGTCAAAGTGATCCACAGAGAACCAGGGCCAGTGTTCGTTGTTGGCTACCGGTCCCACAAACTGTACCGATTCATCGAGATCAGCCCCCATCATCGTGACATCGCGGGGGTGCTTGAGTGTGTAGCCGAACTTCGCACTCGTGTAGGTCTGCCATCCCACGTACTCGTCTTCGGCGGCTGCTGTCGGAGCGGTCGTCTCGGTCACTCGCCCCCCTGCGTCTACCTCGCCCTCCCACTGGAACCTAGTGGTCTGGTTGGATACCGTGATCTGATAGACGATCCATTCGAGCGGGAGGACCGCATGGCCGACCGTGACCACCCAGCCCTCGGCGGTGTACTGGTATTCTACCCAGCCGGGGACAGGCGCGTCCGGCCACCCTGGAGTGATGTTCTCCTCCATCCAGCTCAGCCCTGAGGTAGGGGCCTCAGCGCCATAGTGTTCGATGACGTAAGTCAGGGCCGCATCCCGCGCGGCCAGCACTCCTTCGAGTGCCTGTGTCACGCGCCCCGCGGCATCGACCTGTCCCTCCCAGTGGAACCCAGTAGCGTCGTTCGCCACCACCACCTGATACACCGTCAGATCGGGCCGCACGATCGGATAGGATACCGTGACCACCCAGTCCTCGGCCGTGTACTGGTAGGTCGTCAAGCCAACCAGCCCTTCTGGAGTAGTGAGTTCCTCCGTCCAGGCCAATCCCAGCGCAGGAGCCTGCTCGCCGTAGCGTTCGCTGACGTGGGCCAGGGCCGCATCGCGGGCACGGACCGGATCCGGCGCCTCCACGGCGGCCTGCGTCGGAGTAGCCGTTGGGATTTCCGTGGGCTGGGGCGTGGCCGGCCCGCAGCCGCTGAAGTTCAACGCGCCCACAGTGAGTAACAGAACCAAAGTACACGATTTGCTTTTCATTCCTTGTTCCCTTTCCTTTTCTTGGCGATCCTGCAGGTTGGCTTTGCCGTCTTGCAGACGTCTTGATGGCCGAGAAGGTTCCGCCCTCGTCTGGGGGGTCGGACCGTTTCGACCAATGCCCCCACCCTTCGCAGAGTGCGAAGCACTAGAATGAGCGAAGTGAGTTCACCCCACTGGTAGCCCTCACGCATTCTCACCGCCGTCGAGACCACACCCTGGTCAGCCAGTGCCCGTCCCGAATCCCAGCAGCCTGCCGCGGTGCGGGTGTGCGAATGAAGCGATGCTGCTCGCGCCAGCGAGGCATCCGAAACATGCTGCGGCCCGCGGTGTGGTCAGCATTGCAGCGGGTGGTTACCAGTGGGTCAAAACGCAACAGCCCGCCCACTGACTTGCAGCGAACGGGCTGATATGTGTCTGTGATGGCTCCCCTGCGTCGTGGGCCTGCTCTGACTTTGCCAGAAGTCGCACCGGCTTTTCTTCGTGCTATTCTACCTCATCCTCTTTGTACCGGTAGATGCCCTATTTCCTGCCGACGTAAATTCCGTATCCCAAGTATTCGAAAATGCCCCTGATGATAGTTGCAGTAGGCAATGTTCCTTTCGCGAATCTCCTGAAAGCTGGACTTGTGATCGCCAGAGACAAAAATCTATGCCCTGTACTCAGAAGATCTCTAAATCCGAACCGCCTAAGTCCATCAATGTACTCGCTCAAAACCTTCATTCTGTAGGTTCTCACTACCCTATCTGCCAATCCAGAGCCTTCCAACAGTTCTTCCCATCCATCGGAGGTTTCCGGTTTAGTACCGGTGGTTCGGAAATAATAGTCGACCAATCCTGTCGGAGGGGGTGCCTTTAGCCAAGTCGCCTCATTAAGCCCGACGTATCCTCCTAGCTTTGTCACTCTCACATACTCGCTTACCCCTCTTTGTTTATCTTCTAGGAATGCGGTTATGGACTCGCCAATGACTACGTCGAAAAGGGCATCCTCGAAAGGGAGGTTTTGCGCGTCTACTACCCTAAACTCAACCCTATGCTCTACACTCTGTCTTTGCGCCCTTTCATTTGCCCTATCGATCATACTCTCACGAATGTCCACACCGACCACTCTACAGCCAAGCCTTTTTGCAATGTAGCAAGGAGTCATTCCAACGCCGCAACCAACATCCAAGACGTACTTGCTTTCGTCTATATGGCACAACTCAATGAGCTCTCTTGTGGCCTTTGAACCCCCTCCATGTTTTGTCGCGCCAAATATAGCTTGGAATTCGAAGTAGGAAGGCTCTCGTGCTGAAACCTCTTCTGGTGATAATTCGTCCGCCCTAGAGTGCATTTAGATCCCCCCTTTGCACGGCTAGGTATTCTGAACGGGTAAGACAAAAACCCGCCCACCGACTCGCAGTGAACGGGCTGATGTGTGTCTGTGGCGGCTCCACTACGTCGTGGTCGTCCCCTGGCTGCTGTCTCCCGCGGCGCAGGACTTTGCTGTTTGCTGGTGACATTATAGCAAATCCGCACGGAGCCTGCAAGATTTGTGGGTCGTGTCTCCCAACAAGCGCCATTCTCTTTGCTTTTCTACTTCTCCAAGGCGAAAAACGAATCAGACCTGGGTCATTGCGATCATAGCACGATGCATTTGCGGCTTTCTTGCCAGCCCAAATACAATCCCTCTCAAGTCTGAGCTGTCATACCGCAGCATCTGAATGCCTGTCCGACGTCTTGGCTACTTCCCTATGGCAGCAAGAAGCTCTTCACAATCACTGGCAGGTACGCCCACCCGGTCACGGCCGGCGGCACGGATACGCCATACCAGAAGCCGCTTTGGAGCTCATAGTCGCCTCCGCTCATCGCCCCGACCGGCTGGACGACGGCGCCCTCCAGTGCATAGGCCCCAGCTGCGCTATGCCCGCCCCCGCCGCTGATGACGTGCCACGACAGGTCGTAGCCATCCGCGGCCAACACGACGCCAGCCAGCAAGAGGAAGACGAGCGTCAGCAGAACCGTTGCCCTCTTCATTGCCCACCCCTTGTTTGCTCCCGAAGCAGCTTGGCCACCAGAACTTCCAGTGCCGCAAGCCGCTGCTCCAAAGAAGCGTTCTTGCTCTCCAACTCCTGGATGCGCCCAGCTCGCTCCTGCGACAGTTCGTAGAGTGCTTGAATGGCAGCCAGAGACACACCGTCGGCGTCGACCGTGCTGATGTGGGTATCGTCGTCCCCCAGGCCAAAGGCCGCGTACAAGTCCTGCGCGCTCGGCCCCATGTGGCGGACGGAGCGGTCTTCTGCCTTGTAGTTCCAGGTAGTGATAGGGATTCCTGTCAGGCGGTCCAGGACTGCTTTCCCATCCACAGGAGAAAAGTTCTCCTTGAGACGGCGGTCGGAGCGGTTGGTCCAGACGCCGCCGGTGCTCAAGTAAGCGCCGGTGTGTGTGCCGATGACCCGAGTGCCGGTGTCGTAGAACTCAACCCAGCGGTTGTTGTTGTAGTCGAAGCGAGCGCCGCCGGTGGCTCGTACCCGGAACTGGTCGTCTCTGTAGGAAGCAAAGACCGCCCCGGTGGAGTCGGCCCAGACGAACGCACCGTCGTTCAGGGCCTGGGCGTCGCGGCCGGCTGCGAAGCTGAAAGCACCCTGAGCAAGATTGCTTCCGCCACCAGGCACGGTGGCCTCTGGGCCAGTGGCGCTGTTGGCGTGCCCTCCGCCGACGGTGGCGTACACATCGCTAGCGGCATTGCCCGAGCCCCCACCAACGGTGGCCCAGTCGCCGCTGGCGCTGTTGAGTTCGCCGCCGCCGGCAATAGCTCCGCTACCGCCCGCGACATTGTGGGCCCCTCCGCCCACGGTGGCAGCACCACCACTGGCATTGTTTTCGACCCCTCCGCCGACGGTGGCAGACGCTGCGCCGGCAGTGTTGCGATAGCCGCCGCCGACTGTGGTATTCGAGCCCATAGCCGTATTCTCACCGCCTCCTGCGACAGTCGCAAACTCCCCGTTCGCGGTGTTGACGGCGCCCCCACCGACCGTGGCGTCAAAGTCCAAGGCCGTGTTGCGGTCGCCGCCCCCCACAGTTGCATAGTCGCCGCTGGCATGGTTGCCATAGCCTCCTCCAACCGTCGCCTGGCCGGCACTCGCCTGGTTGTCCCAGCCACCACCCACCGTGGCGGCAGCTCCACTGGCCGTGTTGCGCATGCCGCCGCCAATGGTGGCATAACTCCAAAGCGTGCCCTCACCGCCGTTGATGCGGTTGTTGGAGCCGCCTCCCACTGTGCCGTAATCACCGTTGACGGTGATGTGGGAGCCGCCAGCCACCGTGGCAGCCTTCCCCGTCACGCTGATGTACTGACCGCCGCCGATGGTGGCGGTGATAGCATCAGCGCTGTTGTCGTAGCCCCCGCCGACCGTGGCGGCGAAGCCGCCAGCGGCATTCCCTGCGCCACCGCTCACAGTGCTTAGATCACCACTGGCTGTGTTGCTATGCATAACCGGCCCCTCTTCCCAGAAGCAACCGCCGCCGCCAACCACAGCTGCCAAACCTCTGGCGGTGTTGTGACCGCCACCGGCCACTGTGGCGCAATATCCCGATGCCAGATTGCTCACACCGCCACCCACCGTGCTGCTCGTACCCATGGCCCTATTGCCCGAGACGTACTGTTCGCCACGGATGGGGTCAAAGTCCACGCCCCCCCCCCCGACAGTCGCGCCCAGGCCGCTCGCGACATTATCAGCACCGCCACCAACGGTGCTCCACGTCCCCTCGGCCCTGTTAGCGACCTCATATGCCGATCCCCTGTGATACGCCACGCCACCTCCTCCCCCGACGGTGGCTCCGTACCTGCTAGCGATGTTGCCAGCGCCGCCGCCGACGGTGCTCCATGTGCCTGCGGCATTGTTGCCGAGCCCGGAAGTGGAGGCAGGTTCCTCCCAGTTCATTACGTAGTGGCCGCCGCCACCGCCAACGGTGGCACCATAGCCATCCGCAGTGTTGCCAAAGCCTCCGCCGACAGTAGTGTAGGTGTAGACGGCGGTGTTGTACTCGCCTCCACCGACGGAGGCGTAGTCGCCCGTGACAGTGATGTGGGAGCCGCCAGCCACGGTGCCTGCCCTGCCCGTCACACTGATGTACTCCCCGCCACCGATGGTCGCCTTCTCGCCGCTGGCGGTGTTCCCCTCGCCGCCGCCGATGGCGGCAGAGTCACCGCTAGCGCTGTTGGTTAAGCCCCCGCCGACAGTGGAGCCAGCGGCATGGGCAGTATTGAGCGAACCCCCGCCAACAGTGCTGGCCTCGCCCCCGGCAGTGTTCGAGCAGCCTCCAGGAACGGTGGCGCAGGAGCCCCAGGCATCGTTGTCGTGCCCCCCGCCGATGGCGGTCCCAGGGCCGATGGCCCTGTTGCCGTTGCCCCCACCGACGGTGGCCCAGGCGCCACTGCCGGCGCCGTTGTCAATGCCTCCGCTGACTGTGCCAAAGTTCCCGTTCACAGTGTTGCTATAGTCATCGGCAAAGTCACTTGCCCCCCCACCGCCGATGGTGGCTCCAACTGCTTCAAGCGTGACGTAGTTGCCCCGATAACCACCGATGACGTTGGGGCTGGTGGCATTGGGCTCCAGGCGCAGCGCGCGGGCGTTGTTTACCTTCAACTCCAGCACCTCGTTGTCCGTGGTGCCCAGGAAGTTGGTGCCGCGGGTCGTGCCGGCATTGCCGGTCAGAGCCCAGGCATTGCGGGCATAGAGAGCATAAGGGACTGCTGTCAACGCCTGGCGCGGGCTGAGAGTCGTGTAATCCCCCCTCCCCGCCGGACTGCGCACGCTGACCTCCAGCCAGCGCGCGTCCCCGCCAAAGGCCGCAGCGCCAAAGTCCAGCAACACCGTAAACAAGCCATTGCTGACGCCGACCCCAGTCTTGGTTTCAGTGATGCCCACTTGTGTGCCGCCCGTCGCGGCATCCCACAGACTGAACTGCAAGTCGCAGGTGCCACTGACCGGATTGCCGCTCAGCAGCAAACGCCCCTGATAGGTGAAGCCACTGCCCAGCGGTACCAGAGTCATGTTCTGGTCCTGTGCGGCGCCTTCCTGCGCCTGGGTCAGCATTACCGTTACCACCAATAACAATCCACAACAAACCACCATGGCCAAAAACAGTCGCGCTTTCATCTCTGCTCTCCTTTCTGGTAATGCTTATCAGTTGAGGGTTGACAGTAACAGTCCTTGCTTGGCCTCCTTTCTCCGTGAAACAAAACAGCCGCCCCAAACCCTGGCTATGCCAGGGCACGGTCGGCGGCTGCTTCGAAGACTGCATTGATCTCCTCCGCTATGGCGCACGAGAATGAAGACTATTCTCCTGTCGACTGGACGATGAGGAACCTGTAGTTACAGTGTATCACGAAAACCCAACGTGGGCAAAAGTCCCCTGACAGAAGGTGTTGAAAAGCATAGCAGTTACTTGAAGGCCATACTACAGGTTGTACCATAGATAGATAGTGCGTGCCACATTCTGCGGCAAATGTAAACAGCGTTGGACTTTTTCAACACCCTCATAACTGGCGCCTGTCAAGCGCGCGAACTTGCCATGTTCAAGACCTGACAGGTCTTGAGACATCCTAAGCAACAACCACCAGATGTCGCGCGTCCAGCGGCAGGCTGCACCAAGTGGGGCCCAGCACCGCGCGACCCATGGCGTGACACCTTGGGGGGTGTCGCCCCTACTGAACGGTCCAGGTCCCTTTCTGCTGCAAGGCCGAGGTCAGCCCGGCCATATCGCGAGCTTTGAGGTACATCTTGGTCCTACCCCGGAAGGCCGGCTTGAACTGTACCGCCCAGCGCACCTGGATCATGTTGCCAACCTTGGTCACGGTGGTCAGGTTGCAGTACACCTTGGCCTGGTTGTTCTGGATCACATTGGCGCTGCCAACCGCCTTCCCGCCCCACCACTTGGTTCCGGCATTGTTGCGGATGCGCAGCGTGTTGCTGGGTGCGTGGTAGTTGAGCACGGCGTTCCCGGCCAGCGACTTGGGGGCAGCAACACGACCGATATGCAAGCGGCAGGCCTTGAGGTCGCCGTTGCCATTTAGGTCAAAGTAGGTGCTGGTGAAGTAGACGATGTTCCCTGCCGGCGCAGCGCCGCTGTTGGGCGTGATGGTGCCGTTGGTCGGCGCATAGTTGATGGCGGGCGCCACAGTCCTGAAGCGCCAGAGGGGACCAGACGTCTGGCACCCTGCGTTCCTGGCCACGATCTTCCAGTAGTACATGGTGTTAGCGGCCAGGGTAGGCAGGTTGTACTGGCTGGCGGCAACGGTACCGACATAGGGAGGTATCGGCGACGTGCCGAAGTAGACGGCGTACCCGGTAGCTCCTGCGGCATTGGCCCAATCCAGGTCTGCGTTGGTCGGCACCCCGGTGGCGTTATTGGCGGGCAGCGGATTGCTGGGCGTCGCTGGCGTGGGATCGATGGTGAAGTTGCGCACCGACGACGGGGCGCTGTTGCCGCAAGCGCTCTGGCCTCTCACCCGCCAGTAGTAGTGGCCCGGCGCGAGCGCAGAAGCAGTCGGGTAGTTGGACACAGTCCTGACGATGTTGATTGCCGGAGACAAGAAGGTGGGACTGTCGTCTACCTGGATGCGGTAGGACGTGGCACCAGCGGCATTGGCCCAGTTGAAGTACGGAGTAGTGTCGCAGGTGTGGCTGCCATTGGCGGGCAACTGCAGCACCGGCACAGCAGGAAAGCTGTCAACGAAGAACGTGTTGGTCGAGGACCAGGGTCCGTAGCCGCATTCGTTGTGTGCGCGCACGCGCCAGTACCACCCCTTTCGCGTGAGCGCCGCCGTGGGCGTGTAGTTGGACGGGGTCGGGCTGATGTTGATTGCTGGCGAGGCGAAGGTCGAGCTGTCGTCCACCTGGATGTTGTAGCGGTCCGCCCCGGTGACGCTCGACCAGTCGAACGCCGGGGTGGTGTCACAGGTGTGGTGGGCGTTGGCAGGCCATTGCAGCGTCGGTGCGCTGGGCCCGCTGGTGCAGTAGTAGCCCCAGAGCCTCCAGTAGTCGATCTTGCCCGCCCCAAAATAGGTGAGGGTGTGGTCTATGGCCTGCAAATACCAGGTCTGGTTGACCGGTTGTCCATCGAAGTGAGCGTTGACCCAGCGGCCGTTGAGGTAGATGTCCGTGTCGTCGGCTGTGTCGTCGTCATGGCCTTCATCGGTCGCGCCACCGAGCCGGTTCCATATCGTGCAGCCGACGAGCATCGACGCGGGCCGGATCTCCAGGGTGTATTGTCCGGGCCCCCCCAGTATGCCGGTGCGAACGACCATGCAGTCATACTTCACCCTGGTAACCCTGGCCCCCGCAGGAGCACCGGTGATGCCGATCGGTGAAGAGGCGCTCCCCCAATCGGGGATGGTGTAGTCAATGTAGTTAGAGCCATAGCGACTCGATTCGCCCAGCCCATCTTGGGGTGACGACTCCACCACGATGCCCACCACGTCCACTTTGAACCCGGCTTCCTGAAGCACCGATAGTTGCGCCTCAGTAGCCACGATTTCGCAGGCCTGGGCCTCAGCGCACGAGTAGCCGAGCTGCTGCAATGTGGCCAGCTGCTCAGCGGACTCGATGGCCACTTCTGCGATGTATAGCTCCTCGCCTGGCTGAGTGGGTGGCAGCGTGATCTCTGGCGGCTCAGGCTCAGGATTGGGCGGTGGCTGCTCCACCTCCAGATTCACCTCATTGTGGGGCGCCTGGCCGCCATCCTGGGCGAAGCTCACGGTAGTCGTGAGCGCCAGCGCCAGGAGCAGCAACAGCAGCGAGAAGCGCATACTACGCGACAGCTTCTTGGGTCTCAATACGCCATGTGTGTTTCCTAACAGCTTCATCCCTATACCTCCAATCCCGTTTCGGGTGTGCACCTGAGACCAGGTGCACGGGGCGCAGAAAACAGACGGGCATCATCTTGGCCGGGCACACCTCCTTTCCGTAGTTGAATAAGTCCTGTGGTGCCTGATTTGGGAGCGAGATAAAGACCGCATGGCAGAATGCGGCGCGAAATGCGGCGAGAGTTCCAGCAGGTGGGAATCGGGCGAGGCGATACACATTCGGGCGGGGGCAGACTATCCTACACATACTGCGTGAGGCAACCAGGCGGCACTCTGACCCAGAGTGGCCAGCCGAAAATTCGGGACTGCGAGCCAACCGAAACAACATGGCGGGACTCCTTTCCGATGTGGCAAGGCGCAGCACCTGGTGCGCGGTCGGGCGGCGAATGCCAGAGGTCAGAGTCTGCTCCCGAGCAGGTCCTGGGTGACGAAAAACGCCAGCCGTGGCCGACGGTGGTGCCTTGGCTGGCGTCTGGGCAGACGGAGTCATGGTCTGAGGAGACGCCGCCACAGGCACGACGGCATTCCTTGGTTACAATTCCATTATAGCACGATAACTGTCGCGTGTCAAGCGCGCGAGCTTGCCGAGTTCTAGACCTGTCAGGTCTACAGGCATCCTACTGCTTCGTGCACCGAAGGTTGCTAAACGCATTTCACCGAATCATCGTCCCGTCAAGCCATCGCCTGCGGCGAGACCTTCGGCGGGATGAACGATATGAAAGTGCTGTTCGAGTTTAGCGACCTTCGGCGCAGTACTCTGTAAGCAACAACCAGCAGATGTCGCGTGTCCAGCGGCAGGCTCCACGAAGTGGGGCCCAGCAGCGCCCGACCCATGGCGTGACACCTTGCCGTGGAAGGCGGGGCAGGGGGTGTCGCCCCTACTGAACGGTCCAGGTCCCTTTTTTCTGCAAGGCCGAGGTCAGCCCGCCCTTATCGCGAGCTTTGAGGTACATCTTGGTCCTACCGCGGAAGGCCGTCTTGAACTCTACCGCCCAGCGCACCTCTATCCTGTTGCCGGTACGCGTCACCGTCGTCAGGTTGCAGTGCAGCTTGGCCTGGCTGTTCTGGATCACGTTGGCACTGCCCACCAGCTTGCCGCCCCACCACCGCGTGCCTCTGTCATTGCGGATCATCAGCTTGTTGGTGGGCGCCTGATAAAGCAGCACTGCATTGCCCCTGAGCGACTTGGGGGCAGCAACACGACCGATATGCAAGCGGCAGGCCCTGAGGTCGCCGTTGCCATCTGGGTCAAAGTAGGTGCTGGTGAAGTAGACAATCTTCCCTGCAGGCTGACCGCCGCTGTTGGGCGTTATCGTGCCGTTGGTTGGCGCGTGATTGGTGCCCCCTGCGCCCGTGGTAAAGTCCCACACCGGACCTGCCGTCTCGCCGCAGGCATTCTTGGCCACGATCTTCCAGTGGTAGCGCGTATCGGCGGTCAAAGTGCCGGGGTCGTACTGACTGGTGACGACGTTGGTGACGAATGGCGGCGTGGTGCCGATGCCGAAGTAGACGTCATAGGAAGTGGCACCGGCGGCGTTGGCCCAATCCAGGTCGGCGTTGAGGGCCACGCCCGTGGCGCCGTCGGCGGGAGAGGGGCCGCTTGGCGTGCCGGGCGCCGCGTCGATGACGAAATCCCACACCACGGACCACGGACCGCTTCCGCAGCCGTTGATGGCCCTGACCCTCCAGTGGTAGGTGCCGGGGGCAAGCGCCGATGGGGCCGTGTAGTGCAGCTCTGCAGTAGTCGCGTTGATCTCTGGTGACGAGAAGGACGCGTGATTGTCCACCTGGATGCGGTAAGAGGTCGCTCCGAACGACACGTCCCAGGAGAATTCAGGGCTCGTATCACAGGTGTGGACGCCTCCGGCAGGAGAAAACAGAACGGGCGGATCAGGCGGGGCATCGACGGAGAAACTGCGCGACGCAGACCAGGGGCCTGGGCCGCAGTCGCTGAGCGCTCTGACGCGCCAGTGGTAGGTGCCCGGCGCCAAGGGCGTGGTCAGGGTGTACGCTGGCTCTTCAGTCGGAGTAACGGCGTTGACCTCCGGACTGCTAAAAGCAGGATTGTTGTCCACCTGGATGCGGTAGGACGTGGCCCCTGCAACGCCCCCCCACTCGAAGGTAGGCGTGTCGTCGCAGGTGTGGCTGGCATCAGGAGGAGACCGGAGCGTGGGCGCTGAGGGTGCGGCATCGACGGAGAAACTGCGCGACAGAGACCAGGGGCCTGGGCCGCAGTCGCTGAGCGCTCTGACGCGCCAGTGGTAGGTGCCCGGCGCCAGGGGCGTGGTGAGGGTGTACAATGGCTCTTCAGTGGGAGTAACGGCGTTGACCTCCGGACTGCTAAAAGCAGGATTGTTG
>JAUWJD010000055.1 GCA_030607875.1 Chloroflexota bacterium | reverse complement strand
TTCATCGAGCTTATCCTACTAAAGTCGGACGTCGCAGGTATAGAACTTCTGGAGGTTATGGGCGTAGAATCGGTAGCCCATGTTGGCGGCGATGGCTATCAGCGGTTCTCGGCGTGAGCCAGCCAGTCTCCGCCAGATGGATTGGAAACTATACGCATATTTCCAGGCCATTTCGGTGCCCTCGTAAAGCTGTTTGACGGTCATGTTGGCCGGTCTGAAAACCACGTGCTGGCCGTCGTAAAGGCTCCAATCCTCAGTCATAATACGGCCTTCAGCTTTCAAGCGGTCAAAGAGCGGCGTGCCCGGGAAGGGAGTCAAGATTGCGAAACGGGGGAGATCAATCTTTGCTTCGACGACGAAGCTCGCCGTATCCACAAAAACGTCTGGAGTGTCATGGTCCATTCCAAAAACGAAACATCCCATCAGTGCGATGTCATAGCTATGAAACTTGCCAATAATGTCCCCGTAGCGTCTGCAGTCACCGAACCCTTTCTTGGACGAGCGGAGACTCTTTGTGGACAGGGATTCAAAGCCGACGAGTAAACCGCGACAGCCACTCACAGCAGCCAGTGACAAGAGTTCCTCGCGGTCTGCCAGCAGAACTGTTGTCAGGCCAAACCATTTCACTCGGAGCGGTATCAAGGCTTCAAATAGGTCTGCAGCATAGTCGGTGTCAGCAATCAGGTTGAGGTCCAGAAAAAACACGCGTTTTGATCCCAGCTGACGAATATCCTGCACGACCTCCTCAACTGGCTTCTGGTAGAGGCGAGTGCCCCAGGCCACCGGAACGATACAGAATTCGCACTGGTGGATACAACCCCGGGTCGCTTCAAAGGTGTGAATCGTTGAATATGAAAAACGACGGAGCAAATCTCGTCGCGGGACTGGTTGACCGGCCAGCGAAAGTTCAGGATCCTGGTCGTAGCGTGGTTTCATCCGCCCATTGGAGAAGTCATTTAGGAGCTGCGGCCAGGTCTGCTCGGCATAACCTGTCACGACGGCATCGGCATGGCGTTGGGCCTCCTCGGGCATCAATTTGACATGTGGGCCCCCCAGCACTACAGGGGTACCGCGACTTTGAAAGTGGTCTGCCAACTCATACGCTCGCGGCGCTGTGCCAGTAATCACAGTCATGCCTACCAGATCTGCCTCCAAACCAGGGTCAATGTCCTCTATTCCCTCGTCGAAAATAGCAACCGAGGCTCCAAGTTGCTTTGGCACGAGTGCGGCCAGCGTAGTCAGAGTTAGAGGAGCATAGCGGAGAGGTTTGGTGAAAATGCCGCCACGGTACCGGTATAGAGGCCCCTTGGGAGAGATCAAGACAATCTTCATGACATGCCTCGGAGAATAAGAGGCACCAGCCGATAGGCAACCGCCATTCCCTATCTAGCCCAGGTGCGTCATAGCGTTCCTCTTCTGCACTCCTACTACGTGATCTGATGGGCAGCCATGTACTACAGAGTACTGCGTGAGTTGCTAAACTCAAATGCTCCTTCTCATACGATGATTCGGTGAGATACGTTTAGCCACCGGTGCACGAAGCAGTAAGATGGACTTTGTCCATTTGTGATCTGGCGAAGTAGCAGGGGAAGCTGTGGCATCACTTCGCCGAAAGGAGCGCCAATGCCTACCCTGCCGCAAGAACATCTTACACTGATAATGCGATTTGCGCCAATCTTCTGCAAGCGCATCTGGCATCATGTTCAGGTGTTGGTTACAGGAGAGATTCTGGTTCGACGCAAGCGCACCGTGACATCCGTTTTGCGTATGATGGGCTTGAGCGATGAACCGCACTTTCAGAATTACCCCCGTGTGCTCAATCGGCCATGCGACTGGTGCTCCTTTTGGTATGCCTCGCGTGCACCGCTGGGATACGTATATGCCTCAACCAAGCACCAAAGCCCGCCGACTGTTGTGCAGTGAGCGGCCTGCTGCGAGACGTCTCTCCCGTAGATCTGGAGAGGCTATGCATGCTGTGATGGTCACTGCGTAGTCTCTTGACGTCGTGTGGAAAGCAGCGCCGTGACTGTGCCCTGGGACGCTGCCGCAGTCACGCGGCTCTTCTCACCCTATCGTACAGCTTGCTCTTGTTGTTGTCAAACTCCTCAGGGGCCGTCATCGGCATCTTCCTCGCTGGACTGCTGGGCGTTGTCGTGGGCAACCGCATCAGGAGGAGTCAATGCTCGCCTGAATCACTGAGACTCTGAGGCCACTGAATTCACTAAGCAGCGAGCCCTCTTCAGCGCTTTCCCTGGTTCCCCTTCCGGGGCCAACCTTTCGACGCTGCAGGATTCACTTTGTTGCGGGCTGCGGCTTTGCTCTCCTTTCTCAGGAGGTTACAACGCTTCCCTGGCCTGACCGCCAGGACATGCAGCACCATCAGTCACCCGATAGCACTGGTTGCCTGCTACGTGGCCTCCTGGCAGTTACCACGACCGGACTTGCACCGGTTAGCAGATGACAGCTTTTCAGGACACACCAGCGAGTGGTTAGGCTGCCGCTGCACATTTGCCTCAGTCGGTACGCTTCATCAAGGGAGTGATACTTGCCACGGTGATGTTTTCCGGCGGCTTGAAGGAAATCGCAACTTTTCCGTCTGATTGTAACACCGATCCAGGTTCTCGTTCAAAGCTACAGACACTGACAAAGGCTTTGGGCTGCTCTGACGCAGGTGGTATGTAGGGAGATTTGTTGGTTAATATCAAGGTGCATGCACTTCTCGGGTTCAAACTTGCCAGCCAGAGGAAGATTGCCTTGTTGCCTGCTTCGTCCGTACCATCGACTCTCAACACGTCAGTGCTCACTGTGAACGCGCCGGAATCTACTTCCAACTCAGGGGTGGATCTTATCTCTGTCAGATCAATACCTATATGCCGGGTGAGGATTGTTGGTGCGTCAATGACAATCTTGACAACGATTTGATAGTACACTTCGTCTGTTTTGTTGTAGATTTTGATCGGAGAGCGTGCCTTCCATTCTCCTTTTCCCAGGTTGATAATTCCTGGTGAAACAGGAATGGGATCTTTTGGAAGAGGGGCAGCGGGGTTTTTCTTACACCACTTCCACCATTCATCGCGATGTCTGCGCTGTTCTTCTGGGGAGTATTTGTTCCCAATGGGATGTCGGACATTGTAATGCCCTACTTCGCCATGACATCGTAGGCAAAGGACGATGGCATTTCCCAGGTCATTAGGACCACCCTCAGCCTCCGGCACTATGTGGTGTACATTGGTATACAGACCAGCGAACTCGTGGCAAATGCAGCAACAACGCCTTGATCTCACCAGAGCTTCTTTCTTAACCTTGGATGGGAAAGGCATGTTCTCTCCTCATATCCACAAGCATGGCATTTGCCCTAGGCAGCCCAAGTACTTATTCTGCCCAACTGGTTCGCTGTAATCGCCATGATGTGTTATACAGAAACCTGTCGGCAAAACACACTCCAAGAGTAGCATTATGCAGAGCTCTAGCTACAGTAGCCAACATGGGACTTTGCAGAATCTCTGTAGCAGTTTCCCCACTGTGTAGTGATTGTATAGCAGAAACGCCAATGAACCAACTCGCGCCCCATGGCCTCCGCCCCTCAGGGCTTTTTTTGAAAATCGCTTGATGGGCCTCGGGTGTGCTGTGCTGGGCGCAATCCAGGTCGCTCTGTGGCGCGCTGAGGTGTTTCGTTGCCCCTTCAGTTTCGCTCAGAGTGGAGACTCAACTTGACGATTTCGATTATGGAAAAGCCGTGTGTCCCTTTCAAGGCCACTGCACCGGGCTCAAGAACTGGCACGGCCAGTTCCTCCGCCAGTTCTTGAGCATAGCCAGCCGTGCTTTCCGCGCACAACCGAGTATAATCACCTCATCTCCGTCCGCCCAGGATCGGGGCTTTTGCCCCGGCGTACATCCTGAAGGCTTCTTCCACCGCACCGATACAATCAGAGAGGCTTAACAGTGGCAAAATCTCTTTGTCTGTGAGAATCACGAGCCCCGGTGCTCTCATTTCCACTCAACAGCGTGCCTGTGACGTCGGAGCACACACCGAGCTCTCCGAGGGCAGGATTGTTCCGTCCAGAGTGTGGTACTCTTTCAACAGGTAGGCGAGCAGACAGGAGTGGACAGGCAGCACGATCAGTATGTCTCCAATACGAACTCGATCCACGACATCCGCCGTGGTCCTCACAATCCCATGTTCCTGGGACAACGACGAAACATAGGTGTCCGGAAGCATAGGGCCCCAGCCATCCCTTTCCAAGAAAGACACGCGCCCAAAGACCCTGGTCCCGTCTGCCATCGCCAACGACTCCTTGGACAGGTGAACTGCCCCACCGTAGAGGACCAACTCATTCCTTTCCGGGTGTTTGGCGACTATTGGGCAGGCGACGGCAACCGCAATCTCTTCCTCGGAGCAGGAGCCGAGCCTGAGCTGCTTCAGATCGTAGAAGACAAAGTTGCCCGGCCTGATCTCGTCCACAGCGCTGAAATCACCCACAATACTGCAAGTGGGTGTATCGCCGGTAGAGAGTTCAACAGGCGGAAACCCTCCCTGCTTCAGGGCATCCCGCGCTTGCCTCAGCCTGAAGATTGAGTCCTCATGAATGGCTCTGATTTCTTCCTTCGACGTCGTTTGGTACGAGTGCCCTGCGTGAGTCAAAAGCCCCCTGAGACCGAGATTGCCGGTTCTCTCGACTTCTCTTGCCAGTGCCTCCACTGCAGCCGCCCGGTCCCAGGGTATCCCTGTTCTCCCATAGCCAACGTCAATCTTGATCCACACATTTGCCTTAAAGGCCAGGTTCTTGCTCAAGAAGTGGACTACTTCCGGCGACTCGACCAAAAGACCTAGCTCGATCTCTCTCGCCAGGTCATTGATCTTGTGGATCTGCAGAACGTTCACGGGGAAGGCAATGGTGATGTCCGTCCATCCATGTCTTGCGAAGTAAATCGCCATGTCCACCGATGAGACGGTAATGGCTTCAACGCCGAAATCTCGGAACCATTCCCCAACCCGAGCAGAGCGGTGGGTTTTGAAGTGGGGTCTGAATCGGACACCGCTCTTTTGCGCCTTCCCGGCCATCTTCGCGATATTGCGGATTGCTTTTCGCCTATCCAGCAGCAGCGTCGGCTCCTGGATGTTCAGGGGCACAGCGTTTCCCCCCGTGCGGTCAGATTTACTCATTGCTCTCCCCTCCTGGCTCTCAAGAAGGCAACCAACCCTTCCAGACCCGCGAAAGCCCATGCTCTGTCCTACACAAGCCGATGCGCGAACGAAATGATGGCAAAGCTGCTCGCGAACGCGGGCAAGCACGTTCAGCCGTGAACCCATTATATTGACTCACAAAGGCCTGTCAACTGCACGTCGCTCAAAGCCCCTCATAGCCCTAAATGTAGAGAGGGGTCAACCCAGCCTACGGTCAGCACAATGCCGGGCTGAACCTGCTTTTTCCGCACTCTCACCTCGTGTATAATAGCTACAACGAGGACGAGCAAAGGGGAGAGATGGGCAAGCGAACGCCATATTGGGCTTTCTTCTCCATGGGCCTGAGCATTGCCGCCGTGCAAGGGCTGCTCATCCGCCTGTTGCTGGTGAGTTTCTCCGGCAATGAGCTATCCATCGGGCTCATCCTGGGCAATTGGATGCTCGCAGAAGCGTTGGGCAGCAATCTGGGTGGCCGTGTCGCACGCAGACTCAAAGACGCATCCAGATCCTTCATCTCGCTGCAGGTGGGATTCGCCATCGTGCTCCCATTAGTCGTTGGCGCCTGCTATCTGGTTCGCAGGCTAGCAGGAGCGGCCCCCGGAGAAGCGCTGGACCTGGTGGCCATACTGTGGACATCTCTGGTGCTTATCTCACCACTGAGTGCGATCCACGGCGCCATGTTCAGCGTTGGCTCGGCAACCTATGGGGCAACGGCAAAACAGGATCAGGCGATCGTAGGCCGGCTCTATGTCTACGAGGCGCTCGGTGCCGTGTGTGGTGGAGTGCTCCTGACCTTCCTGCTTATCCCCAATCTCAAGCCCATTCAAACCAGCCTGCTGCTGGCCTTCCTCGGTTTGACAACCGCATTGCTTCTCCTTCGGTCGGAGCGGCGCGTGCGCCGTGGATGGGGATGGACCACGGTCATCGGCCTAGCATCTGGCCTGTGTCTCTATCTTTTTCTACCCCCCCAAGCTCTGGCCTTGCATCGCTCGCTGGTAGAACGGCGCTGGGGAGGCATATATGATGTCGTCTATGAGCGGGACTCACCGTATGGCAATATCGCTGTGACTCAGCTCCTCGAGCAGTACACATTCCTGGCAAATGGCGTTCCGATCTTGACCACCCCCTTCCCCGATGTCGTGACGGTGGAAGAGACGGTCCATCTGCCATTGCTCTTTCAGCCGGATCCCCGCCGCATATTGGTGATCGGCGGCGGGTTGGGGGGCGTGTCATCGGAGTTGCTCAAGTATGCACCAGAGAGCGTGGACTATGCCGAGTTGGATCCCGTGGTGATCGAAGCGGTGCGTGCTTTTCCTACTGAGTTGACCCAACAAGAACTGCAAGACCACAGGCTCCACGTGCACAGCGTGGACGGACGCCTGCTCCTGAACCAGATGCGCCAACAAAAGACCGCCGCGCATAGCTATGACCTCATGCTGGTGAACCTGCCGTATCCTTCAACGTTGGAGCTGAATCGCTTCTACACCGAGGAATTCTTCCAGTTGGTGCAGCAGCTATTGAGTGAAAGAGGGCTGGCAGTATTCACTCTGCCTGGTTCACTGACCTACGTGGGACCAGGCATGCGTAACCTGCACCTCATGCTACGAAACGGATTGCAGTCAGTCTTTGCCAACGTACGCCCAATTCCTGGAGATACTGCTTTCTGGTTGGCTTCTCCCGCATTGCCCATCACCTCCACAACATTAGAAGAGCTCACTGCCACCTGGCAGCAAAGGACACTGCCCACGCTGTTTATCACCGAGCAGCACCTGCGAGTGCGCTTTGACCCGCAACGCTTGGCCTGGTTTCAGAGTGCACTGCAGTCGCAGGAACAAATCCTCCCCAACCATGATCTCCGCCCTGCAGGAGTGCTGTACGGGCTTGCCTACTGGAGCGAGATACTCGCACCAGCCACCCACCGCTTGTTGACCGGTTTGAGCCGTACCACCCTGTGGCAGTGGTGCATGCTTCCCATCCTCTTTAGCATGGCCATAGGGCTCTCCGGCAGAGCACGTCACAAGTGGAACGGCTTGGCCATTCCGGTCGTCGTTGCCACCACCGGTTTCGCGGGCATGGTATGCGACCTGACGGTGGTGCTTGTTTTCCAGATTCTCTACGGATACGTGTACCAGCACATCGGCTTGATCATCGCTGCTTTCATGGCTGGACTGGCCTTGGGGGCATGGACAACGACGCGAGGGATAGTGGCGGCCAGAGGCAGACGACAGGCGCTCATCGGGTCCGAAATTGCCCTCATCGCTTTCTGGGCTGCCTTCCCGCTACTGCTCACCGCGCTTGCGTCTGAGATGACGACCCCATGGGTGACACCGGGCTTGTTGCTGCTGAATGTATTGGGAGGATGGCTTGTGGGGCTGCAGTTTCCGCTGTCCAGCCAATTGCACTTGGCCATACGGGGTGAGGTATCCTACACCGCTGGCGTGCTCTATGCGGCAGACCTGGTGGGTGCCTTTCTTGGAGCCATCGCCGTCGGCATCGCTCTGCTGCCGGTCCTGGGGACAACAGGTACCTGCCTTTTCGTTGTGGTGCTGAAGGTGTGCAGCCTAGCACTGTTTCTAGCTGCACCAAACACTTACGAATCCCAGATCCCCGCTGCAGGATGACCACAGAAACGACATTTGCCGTCCACGATGTCTAGAGACACCACCGTAAAGTGCAGGCGATGGATGATCCGTTCTCCACACGCTGGGCAGAAGGTGCTGTTGCGCTTGTGCCCAGGGGCATTGCCCAGGTACACATAGTGCAGGCCGACCTCATCGCCCATGGTAACCGCCATTTCCAGCGTTTCAATGGGTGTAGGCGGCACATGTTGCATTCTGTACGAGGGAAAGAAACGGGTAAAGTGCACCGGCACTTTGACTCCTAAGGTCTGCGCAATCCAGGTGCACATGCTGCGGATGTCCTCGGGGTCATCGTTCAGCTTGGGAATGAGCAGGTTGACGATCTCAAGATGCACTCCTGACTTGGCAATTCGCTGCAGAGTCTCCAGCACCGGTTCTAGCTCCAGCGAGCAGACCCTGTGATAAAAGTCCGGCACAAACGCCTTCAGGTCTACCGTGATGGCGTCCAGGCGTTCGAGCAACTGCTGCATGGGAGCGGCCAACATGGTGCCATTGGTGTGGCACACAACACGCAGACCCTGATCTTTGGCCAGGGAGGCGATGTCATACATGTACTCATAGAAGACGGTGGGCTCATTGTAAGTAAAGGAGATTGCGGTACAACCCCCGGCCTGCGCCTGTTCGACCACCTCGGCTGGAGTGGCCTGATAGTTGACTGTCTCCCACATTGTGTGCTGCGACATCTCCCAGTTCTGGCAGAACTTGCAGCGGCTGTTGCATGAGGCTGTTCCGACGCAGAAGATGGTACACCCAGGCAGCATGTGAAAGACCGGCTCTTTTTCAATCGGATCGATCTGCAGTGCACAGGGCCGGCCGTGGATCAGTGAATAGAAGGTACCGCCGATGTTCTTCCTGTTGTGGCAAAAGCCTAGCCGGCCGTCGGACACGATGCATCGCCTGAAGCAAGTCTGGCACTGCACCCGACCGTCGTCCAGACGCCGGTAGTGCATGGCCTCGCGCAGCTCTGACGGCGCAGGAGTCTGAACGACGTGCTCTGCTTCGCCCTTTTCCGCTGCAGGAGAGCATCCTGTCGCCACAGGTAGACCAAGGGTTGCCACTATGGCGGTCGCACATCCCTTTGCCAAGAACTGACGGCGCGTCCACTTGCAATGGGCACTTGCCTTACTCATCATTCGCCCTTCCCCTCGCTTACCAAGCCCAGTAGCTGCCTGGCCTGCATTATATCCTTCTCTTGCACTGACAGTCAACCACTCGCATTCTGTCATCAAGATGCTGCGTCAGGTGCATGAGGGGACCACACGCACTTGTTTTTTGGCTGCAGCACCAGATGGAGAGTATAATATCTGAAAGAAGTACTGCGGATGAACTGCAGAAAAGAACGCGCAGGAGGTAATGGAACATGGCTGATTTGTTGCAAGGTATTGCCTGGCTGGGTCATGCCAGTTTCAGGATCAAGACTCCAGAGGGTGTGATCTACATCGACCCCTGGAAGCTTCACGACGGTGAGCCTGCTGACCTCATCCTGATTACACACGGCCACCACGATCACTTCTCACTGGAAGATGTGAAAAAGATCCGCACAGCGAACACCGCCATCATCAGTGTTGCCGACGTCACCGCCCAACTCAAAGGCGACGTCAAGACCGTCAAAGCAGGCGAGACACTGACTATCATGGGCGTAGAGATCGAGGTGGTCCCTGCCTACAACGCAGCCAAACCGTTCCATCCTGAAGCAGCAGGGGGGGTTGGCTACATCGTCACAGCAGGTGGACGGCGGATCTACCACGCAGGCGACACAGACGCCATTCCAGAAATGGCGGACATCAAGGCCGACGTGGCTCTCTTGCCTGTGGGCGGCACGTACACCATGAACGCCAGCGAAGCAGCGCAAGTGGCCAACATGATCAAACCCGCAGTGGCGGTGCCAATGCACTGGGGCGACGTCGTCGGTTCACGCGCTGACGCGGAGGCTTTTCGCGCCCAGTGCCAGGTGCCAGTGGAGATACTGGAAGCGGAGTAGCGGGTCACGAGTGGCGGGTAGTGGGTGACGGGTGGCGGGTAGCAGGTGGCGGGTGCCCGGTACCAAGGCGTAGAGCACGTCGCAAAGGGCGCTGGACCGCAGACTCTTGGACGGCCAGGGAATACTGCCAACCGGTAACCGGCAACTGTCAACTGTCAACTGATCAGTGGTAACGCTTGACCTCGAAGCGATAGAGCTGTACTGGCTCGTGCGGGCTGACGCCGGCTTTGCGCCGCGCAATCTTCACCTGATACTCGGCGGTGTCTACCCCTTCCAAGTCAGGCAGCAGCAAGCCTCGCCGCCGACCTGATTCGACAATCACTCCATAGCGCTTGGGATCGAGTTCATCAATCGACTCGATCGGCTCAGGTGGGTAGAGGACATCCACTGATATCTCAAGATCTTCCAACTCGCTGGCCTGCACCGGTGGAAAACGGGGGTCGTGTGTGGCTGCGCTGATTGCGTTCTGGATGACTTCCTGCGCTACGTTTGAGCTTGTCGGCTGAATCGTGCCTATACAGCCCCGCAAAGCGCCACGCTTGTGCAACGAGACAAAAGCCCCGGCTCGCAGCTTCATCTCCGGTGTCAGTTCCTCAGGTGGAGAGATTGCCTTTCGCGCCCGCACATAGTGTTCAATCGTCTCCCTGGCCAATTTGACCAAGGGATGATGTTCTTTCTCCATCAGTCTTTCCCCTTCCAGAGTTGTCAGAGTTCTACCGACGTTTAAACACGGCCGCCAGCAGGTCTGGCCTGTCAGTGATGATCATATCGACCCCCTGCGCAACCAGGCGCTGCAAATCATTGAGCTCATCCGGAGCCCACACATTGACGCGACACCCTTTGCCCCTGGCCCAGAGCAGATAGGCATCGTTCACCAGCCCGTACTGAGGGTGCAGCGCATCAGGGTGGGCAAAGGGGCGCAGCCAGGCACGCCGCAGATAGATGGGCAGTTTGCCTGCATAAAGCAAGCCCGTGTGCAGGTCGGGAGCCATCTGCTTCACCCGCCTGATGGCGAAGGGATTGAATGACGACAAGACCACGCGAGATTCCAAGTGGTACTCTCGTACGATGGCGATGACCTTCTCCTCCAGGCCATCGGTGCGCAAGCTCATACTCTTCAGCTCGATATTGAGCAGCATATCCTTCCCCGCCCATTGGACAACCTCGCGCAGTGTGGGTATGCGCTGACCCGCGAACTGAGCGGCGAACCAGGCTCCCGCGTCCAGGGCCCTTAATTGAGCCTGTGTAATCTCGGCAACACGTCCCTGGCCATCCGTCGTACGCTCTACGCTGAAATCGTGGCTCACTACCACTTTACCATCTGCGCAGAGCATGACGTCAAGCTCTATGCCGTCTGCGCCCATCTCGCGTGCCTTCTGAAAAGAGGCCAGGGTGTTCTCCGGTGCAACGGTAGGTGCACCGCGATGCCCAAAGTTCAGAGGACGATCTTTGTAGGGAAATCCTGCTGACGCCATCTCCGACCTACTCAGGAATCTGCCTGCTCGTCCATTCGAGAGGATCAACGAGAATGCCCCCTACACGCATCTCCCAGTGCAGATGTGCACCAGTCGAGAGGCCGGTGTCTCCCAGATGACCTATGCATTCCCCTTGGGCCACCTCTTGGCCCTCGCTGACGAGGACGTCTGATAAGTGGTAGTAGCCCGAATACACCCCCCAGCCGTGATCCAGGATCACCGCACGGCCACGGACCTGCAATGGTGAGGCCAAAGCCACATGACCACCGTTGGCGGCCACGATGGGAGCACCAACTTCTCCAGCGATGTCGATGCCGCCATGATAACTCGTTTGGCCGCTGTTGTAGGTGCGGAACACACCAAATGGAGAGGTTATACGCCCATTGTGAGGCCAGATAAAAGGCCCTTGCCAGAGCCGTTGCGGCGTGATTTGCGCAAATACCCGATCCAGGCGCTGCGCTTCCACCCGCAGCACCTCTGGGTCCAGCAGGTTCAGCCGATCAGAAGGGATATCAATCTGCTCGCTGCCGAAATCGGTAGGCACAACCATAACCGGCACCGTGGTCGAGATGCTCACGCCAAGACGGTCGGCGATGGAGAGTTGGACGGAATGAGCGCCAGGTTCGGCTAGAACCGACACCCCCACCACGGCCCATGTACGATCCGGCTCGCTAGCGAAGAACAGGGACCGCTCATCCAGGGCACCGGTGACCATGATCCCTCGATTGGACAGCACTTCGATCCACAAGGTGTGCCCCTGGCTGACCTGCGGCGGGTGCAAGTTCACCGCCAGGCGCAGTGGTTCGACAGTCGGTGTGGGCGTGCAGGTTGGCGTAGGGGTTGCCGTAGCAGTGGGCGTAGGGGTCGCCGTAGCAGTGAGCGTCGCTGTATGCGTAGGTGTGTATGTAGCGGTGGGAGTGGGTACAAGTGTGGCCGTGGCAGTCGGTGTGGGCTGAAGCAATAACAAGTTCGCAACACTACAGCCGGTGCCAGAACAAACGAGTGAGGCCAACACCGCCAGCGTTAGCAGCGCAAAGGCTCTCGGTAATCCATCCTTCATATGTGATGCCATCAACCTAGTCGAGGTGCTCCCTTCACTTCATCCGAAGCAGATTGTACCATGAAAGAAGAAGAGTGACAATCACCACGTTTGGCAGGGGGCCATACCACGGGTAAAATCTAATAGATCGCTAGGAATGACCAACTATTCCGGGAGGAACGGCGTATGAAACTCTCTACGCGTGGTGAGTATGCTTCCCAGGCAATCCTGGATCTTGCCTTGCACCAGCATGAGGAGCCAGTGAAAATCCGAGAGATTGCGGCTCGGCAAGAAATACCGCTAAAGTACCTGGAGAACATTCTGCTGACCTTGCAAAGAGCCGGCATAGCCCGCAGCAAGCGCGGTCCGCGAGGGGGATATTACCTCGCGCGGCCTCCTGAGGCTATCACCGTAGGCGAGGTAATCCGAGCGATGGATGGCCCGCTGGCTCCCATTCATTGCGTCAGCGTGAGCGCGTATGAACAGTGCCCGCGCGAATCCGTCTGTGGGCTGAAATGGGTCTGGCAAGAAGTGCGGGATGCCATCGCAGACATCCTCGATAACACCACATTCGCCGACGTCGTACAACACGGCCAGAACAACGGATAAGAATCGTCCAGGTTGGCGCAAAATACGTGGGCGGCCCCAGAGGCTAGCGCCCTGGCTTGGGCCTCAGCGTGGGAAAGAGGATGACCTCGCGGATTGAGGAGCTGTCCGTGAAGAGCATCGCCATGCGGTCAATGCCAAAACCGAGCCCACCTGTGGGCGGCATGCCATACTCAAGTGCGCGTATCCAATCCTCGTCCATGGGATGTGCCTCTTCGTCGCCATCCTGCAATTGCTTCCGCTGCATCTCAAAACGTTCCCGCTGATCGAGTGGGTCGTTCAGCTCGCTGAACGCATTGCCGCATTCCAGTCCGCCAACAAAGAACTCGAAGCGTTCCACCAGCCGCGGGGCATCTGGCTTCTTCTTCGCCAATGGCGAGATGTCCAGAGGATAGTCCAGCACAAACGTCGGCTGTATCAATTTCGGTTGTACGTATTCATCAAAGAGCTCCTCAACCTGTTTGCCCCAAGCTGGCTTGGCATTGACTTCCAGGCTCAGCTCCTTGATCCGCTGATGCAGCGAATTCACATCGGGATACTCCTCGATATCGATTGCGGTCGCTTCGAGGATGGCAGCGTGCATTGTCACCCGTCTCCAGGGTGGCATCAAATTCACCTCGTGGCCCTGATAAGTAAGCCTGGACGTTCCCAGCACCTGTTCGGCCACCGCATGCCAGAGCTCTTCGACCAGGCACATCATGTCGTTGTAATCTGCGTAGGCCTGATATACCTCCATCTGAGTGAACTCGGGGTTGTGCTTGGTGGATATGCCCTCATTGCGAAAGTCACGCCCAATCTCATAGACACGGTCCAAGCCGCCGATGATCAGGCGCTTGAGATACAACTCGTCAGAAATGCGCAGGTAAAGGTCAGCGTCCAGAACATTGTGATGGGTCACAAATGGCCGTGCCGCCGCACCTCCGTAGACTGGTTGTAGCACTGGCGTTTCCACTTCCAGGAAGCCCCGCTCATCGAGGAAACGCCGCATGGCTGTTACCATGCGCGTCCGTGTGATGAAGGTTCGCCGCACGGGCTCGTTCACCAGCAGATCCAGATAGCGTTGCCGGTAGCGTGTCTCAACGTCAGTCAAGCCATGCCACTTCTCCGGAAGGGGACGCAGTGTCTTTGCCAGCATCTCAAAGGACTGAACTAGGATGGTAACTTCGCCCGTCCGGGTGCGGAACAGCGACCCTTCTACCCCGATGAAATCACCGAGGTCAAAGCCCTCTCGGAAGAAACGGTAAGCTTCCTTGCCCACCTCGTCCTGACGCAGGTAAATCTGAATGCGGCTTGTACCATCCATGATATGAGCGAAACTGGCCCTGCCCATCACCCGGATGGCCATGAGCCGGCCAGCAGTACGCACCACTGGCGGTTCTTCCTGGCCTTCACTGGCGACAAAAGCCGCCAACGCCTCTGCCGCAGAGTGCGTACATGAGAAGCGCGCCGGATACGGTTCAACCCCTGCGGCGCGCAAAGTTGTCAGCTTCTGCAGTCTTTGCTCTCTCTGGTCGCTGGTGTCAGTCACAACCTGTCTCCTACACTAGGCAACTTCCAGAATCTCAAACTCCATGGGCCCATCAGGAGCCTGCACGACTACCCGGTCGCCCGCGCGGTGTCCCAACAGGGAGCGCCCCAGGGGCGATTCATCCGATATGCGGCCGTCGCTGGGGTCGGCCTCGGCCGATCCAACAATGAGGAAACCCTCCGGAGCGCCACCTTTCTCTACCACCGTCACCCTGCTTCCGAGATGGATGATGTCCCCCGACTGGAACTCTGCGATGATTTCCACTTTCGACAGCAGCGCCTCCAGGGTCATGATACGCCCTTCGACAAAGGCCTGTTCATTCTTGGCCTCATCGTATCCAGCATTCTCCGTGATATCGCCGCCTTCTTTGGCTTCGTGAATGTGTTGGGCCACCTCAGATCGACGCACTGTACGCAGGTAGTCCAGTTCCGCTTCCAGCTTGCGCTTGCCTGCGGCAGTAAGATAGGTCGGTTTGTAAGCCATTAACAGTCTTTTCCTCCAGCTCTGATAGTAACAAGCAAAAAAGCGCCCTGCGGCGCAGATAACACCCCTCAATTATAGCCAGCATCCGAGTGCTGTCAAATTGAGACCAGGCTGGGATTCCGAAGCAGAGATGTCAACTGAAAGCCATCACTCCGCACCACTTCGAAATCCCGTGTTCGACGCCAGATTGACAGCCAGCAGCTTCTGTGCTACCTTTGCATCATGTCCAAGACCGGCGATTTGCAAACCACTACAGAAAGATACTCTGCCCCGCTTCACCCTCTGCGGCTGGCCGTGTTTGACCTGGACGGCACGCTGAAAGAAGCAGTCAGCCCCTGGCGCTATCTTCATCAGGCCCTGCGGGTGGAGGAACAAGCAACCCTCCACCGAACGCGCTTTCTGGCCGGGGAGATCGATTACCTGGAATGGGCACACCTGGACGCCGCCCTGTGGAAGGGTACCGAACTGTCACGAGTCGAAGCCATTTTCCGATCCAATGCTTACCGTCCGGGCGTCCATGCCTTGTTCGCTCTGCTGCAGCGCAGTGGCGTTCGCACGGCCATCATCAGCACGGGCCTGGACGTGCACGCGCGGCAGGTGGCAGCAGAGCTAGGCGTGTGGCGCACCGTTACCAACGAACTGCTGGTGCAGGACGGGCGACTGACAGGAAAAGTCATCACCCACGTCACCGAGCACACCAAAGGCCAGGCCATGACCCGGTTCCGTGAGGAGGCAGGGGTACCTCCAGAGCAATGCCTGGCCGCGGGGGACGGCCTTGCGGACGTGGATCTCTTCGCTCAGGCCGCTCTGGCGGTTGCCGTCTGCCCTCGCGACGAGCGTGTCCGCCGCGCAGCACACTTTGTCATTGAAGATGGTGACCTTGGCTCTATCATCCCACTGCTGGAGCAACGCTTTCGCCTGGGGCACGTGTTAGCAAGCACCTGCTCCACGCATTCCAGTTCAGCCCAACGAGGTTGAAGGGGAAGAACAAGGCCACGGTGCCGGTTGGCTGGTGGTTGTGGAAGAACGTGATCATCGAGCCGCATTAACCGTGAGACCTGACAAGTTTCCCAAAACTGTCAGGTCTTGATACGGAGGCGCAAGTAACGAGCACTGTAAGTATCAAGATGTTGCGCAATCTGTCCTTTCTCAGAGGAGCTGGCTCTGAGGTGCTGAATGGACTGGCCGAGGCAGCAGTAGAGAGGAGCCTCAAGCCAGGCCAGGTCATCTTCCGGAAGGGCTCTAGCGGCCGTGAGCTGTACGTGATCCTCGAAGGGGCCGTGGAGGTGGTCAAGGGACACGGCGCGCAAGAGATGGTGCTCGCCACACGTGGGCCAGGCGAGTTTATCGGGGAGATGGCGCCGATCGAGGCCAGGCCTCGTTTCGCTACCATTCGTGCCCTGCAACCCACCCGCCTGCCAGAGTTCTCCGAACAGGGCTTGCGTGGCGTATTGGCTCAGCAGCCGGCACTGTTGTATCAGACCATCCGCATCGTCATGGCCCGGCTGCGCGAAGCTGACCTGAAGATGATCGCCGACCTGCAGCAGAAGAACCAGGAGCTGGCACGGGCCTATCGTGAGCTGCAGCAAGCCCAGGCTGCGCTGGTCGAGAAGGAAAGGCTCGAGCGCGAACTGGAGCTGGCCCGCGAGCTGCAGCAGAGCATCCTCCCGCAGGAGTTTCCGCAGGTGCCGGGATTCAGTTGCGCGGCGCGAAACAGGCCTGCCCGGCAGGTTGGGGGGGATTTCTACGACGTCATCTCGTTGCCCAAGGGACGTGTAGGTCTGGTCATGGCTGACGTGTCGGACAAAGGCATGCCCGCCGCCCTGTACATGGCTCTCTCGCGTAGCCTGATCCACGCGGAAGCCAAGCGCAGTTCCTCACCCCGAAAGGTGCTGTTAAGCGTTCACCGTCTGCTGATGGAGATGAGCCAGGCAGACATGTTCGTCACCGCTTTCTACGGTGTGCTCAACCCGGCAGAGGGTACTCTGCGCTACGCCCGGGCCGGACATGACCGTCCGCTGCTCTTCAGCTCCAGCACCGGTGAGTGCCGATTCTGGGGAGCTAACGGGATGTTGCTTGGCTGCTGGGAGGAAGTGAGCCTGGAGGAAGCTGGTGTGGATCTGCGCCCCGGCGACCTATTGGTACTCTACAGCGATGGGATCACCGAAGCAGATTCACCTGCGGGAGAGTTCTTCGGCGTGGAGCGCCTGCGCGAGACGGTTTGCGCCGCAGGCGGAGTGAGCGCACAGTTCCTGTGCGACTGTATCTTTGATCGTGTCGACCGCTTCCAGGCGCAGGCTGTTCAGCACGATGACATGGCGCTGCTAGTTGTGAGGGTCAATGGCGACGAGTAGGGCCTCGCAGTCTCGGACGTAGGCTACGTCACAACCTGCAACACGATGCCAGTACGCGCTGGCACAGCAAGCCCAGTCAGCCGCCCTTCCTGGACTGTAGCTGTGCCCTCCTCCCACACACCGTTCAGCGCCGCTCCATTCTCCAGATAGCCCCCCACTGATACACCCAGTTGCCACGGCTCTGCGCCGGTGTTGAACACACCAAGCAAGGTCTCGCTATCGAGCCTGCGCCCGAAAGCATGGATCTGGCCGTGAGCGAATAAGGATTTGTACTCACCACGGCGCAGGGCGGGGTGCGCTTTGCGCAGCGTTATGCAGCGCTTGATGTAGGCCAACAAATCCGTGTTCCACCGGCGCTCGTCCCATTGGAAAGCACGGCGACAATCGGGGTCCTTGCCTCCTACCATACCGACCTCATCACCGTAGTAGATGCAAGGCGCCCCGGGATAGCACATCATGAACAACATTGCCATGCGCAGCGCGGACTCATCGCCTCGCGCCAGGCTCAGAAAACGGGCTGTGTCATGACTGCCGAGCACGTTCAGTTGCACTTGCGTTACCTGCGGAAGATACATGACCAGCAAATCGTCGATGGCAGAGGCGAATCCCTCAGCAGCCACGGGCCCGATCGGGGAATAGCCAACACCGGAGCTCAGCACCCTGTTCAGATTACGCCCGATGAAGAAGGCCAGACAAGCTTTGGTGAACAGATAGTTCATCACCGCATCAAACTGATCACCCTGCAGCCAATGCCGGCCATCCTGCCAGATCTCGCCGACGATGTAGGCTTCCGGATTGGCTGCCTTGACCCGCGAGCGGAACTCGCGCCAGAAGCTATCGTCCTTGATCTCTCCTGGGACGTCAAGCCGCCAACCGTCAACACCCTGCTCGATCCAGTGGCACGCCACACCGAGGAGAAACTCACGTACGGCTGGCGAATCGGTGTTGAACTCGGGCAACGCCCGCAATCCCCACCAGGCAGCATAATTGGGTTTTCGTTGCGAATCGTAAGCGTACAACGGCCAACCGTTGACAATGAACCAGTCCAGATAAGGCGAGGCTGCGCCGTTCTCCAGAATGTGGTTGAACTGGAAAAAGCCTCGGCTGGCGTGGTTGAAAACGCCATCCAGCACGATGCGCATACTACGCCGATGCGCCTCATCGAGTAAGGTGCGAAAAGCCGCATCACCACCGAGCAAGGGATCGACGCGATAGTAATCATGGGTGTGATAGCGGTGATTCGCCGCTGACTGAAAGATGGGATTCAGGTAGATAGCCGTAATGCCCAGGTCCTGAAGATAATCGAGATGCTCAACGAGGCCCAGCAGATCGCCGCCTTTGAAGCCGTACTCAGTAGGGGGACTGTCCCACGGTTCGAGATTTCGAGGTTTGGGTATCGCATCGCTGCGAGCGAAGCGATCGGGGAAGATCTGATAGAATATGGCATCTTTGACCCACTCTGGCGTGGTGAACGACGTTGCTAAGGAATTCTCCATTGGGACACTGCCTCATCACTGAGATTCAAGATGGGCATATATTACCGAGATTGCCCATTGTTGTCAAAAACGACTGCCTGAGACGTTTCCTTGCATGCTGGCCACACAGCCTCACGGCGCACATGCCGTGCTGCACCATGTGGCTGTAAGAACTGGCTACCACTGAGGGAGTGCCGGGCGTTTCTTTGACAAGGACAGGCATTTGCATTACAGTTCAACATACTGCAACACTGTTCGGGCAAGAGCGTGCGCCGAGTGGACAAGGAGTGAACGATGCAGCCCAACCGCTACACCACAGTCTTGGTGGCGATCATGAACAATCCGCGCGACTTGGCCATCGCTCGCGCCCAGCACTGGTACCGCATCCCGCTGGACAAGGTGCCCCAGCGCGGCGTGAATGCCCCCATTCTGGCCTTTTATCAAACCAAAGCATTCGACGAACAGAAATGGTCGATCAACTACTACGCACACACCACGGCCTGGGAAGTCGTGCGGCGCATCGACCTTCTCCCTGAGGAATCACAGCATCCCAGGGCCAATGAACGCTACTACAAAGTGCATCTGGGTGAACTGCGCCTGCTGCCGCATCCCATCGTCAGCCGCAAATGGCGGCGCATCGCCTTCATCGTTACCCACTGGGAACGCCTGCAAGTAGCTCATGAGATCAGCGAGCTATTGCACGGCAGCATCTGGGAAGAGCACCTGTGGAAGGCACTGCGCAAGATGGGCCGCCTGGCGGAAGAGGACGACTTTGATGACTGGTAGAGTTACAAGCCGCCTCCTTGCCCAGCAGCTTCTCACCTGGTACCAGCGCCACCGGAGGAATCTGCCCTGGCGGAGGACGCAGGATCCCTACGCCATCCTAGTCGCCGAGTTCATGTTGCACCAAACCAAAGTGAACACCGGTGTAGTGACCCCCTAGATTTGGACACCTACGTTAGTTCAAATAGACTTAGTCCAAGAGGGGGGAGACAGGATGGTAAGGCGACGAACGTTCAAGCCAGAGTTGAAGGCCAGGCTCGTGCTGGAGGT